>CAWCCP010000008.1:0-250620 GCA_963794235.1 uncultured bacterium | reverse complement strand
TCTGCACCGGTCTGCACGAACCTCCATTTACCATCTACCTTGAAGTCATACGTGTCAATAACAGTCCTGGACTTCAGCCGGACCCCACCATTTTGGTATTTGTTCTCTTTCCGTTAACGCTCGTCATATTCGCTCTGGAGTCGCTTCAAGATTCTTGATGCCACAACAATAAGCGCCTCCTTATCAATGTAAAATTCCGTTTCAGCCATCTTAGCTATTACCTCCGTTTAATGCGTGCTCAAGTGCATCCATTAGTCCATGGCTGCCACGTTCTCTCATTTCAGGTGTATCATAACCGTCCAGAACGCTCCATTCTCATAGAGAATGAGACGTGTACCATCGTTGGTTTTTATAAACTCGATTGTTGCAAGCGATACTGAAATACGCTTTTCATTAAGGTACATCTCATAGGCATAGATAATGCGTTGATTCAAAATAATGTCGTAATAATGCGCTTTGAAAATGTGAGTTATCCCATCATGAAATGCACCGCTATTAAACTCCTCACCGCCAACTCTAAAATCCATTCGATGGTCTGTTTTGCCATTTGGACCCTTGAACCATTTTTCTTTCGATTCAGTGTCCGCAAACATCTCGAATACCCTTGCGACCGGTGCCTTAAAATCGCGTTCTATTGTAAATTCTCCATACTTAATACTTGAATCATTCATAGACTATTGTTCCTCCTTTAGCAGTTTATCTAATGCATCGAATCGATCATTCCATAGTTTTTCGTACTGGCTTACATAGTCATGGACCGTCTTTAGAGCTTTTGGTTGAGCGCTAATAATATGTTCGCGACCATTATGACGTTTGGTTATAAGATGAGCTTTTTCTAAAATTTTTAAATGTTTCGACACTGCCGCTAAGCTCATCTTATATCGTTCAGCTATTTGATTTACCGTTTGTTCAGTTTGAGCTACCCGACTAATGATATCCCTCCGGGTTGGATCAGAAAGGGAACTAAACAATAAATCAAGTTGTATATTATATTCAACCATATGGTTAAATATACGCCTCGGCTGCTGTTTGTCAAGAAACGTATATAAAAATCTGTTTGTGGTTTAGCTACTACTAAATAATCTATCAGGCACTAAATTTGCGACTTGAGCCTATATATCCTTCTTTTTCTAAGTGTAGAAGTATTTGTTGTGCAGCTTGGTCGGGCGAATACTTTTGAGTATCAATAATTATGTCGGCATCTTCTGGTGGTTCATATGGATCGGAAATACCTGTAAATTCTTTAAGTTCTCCTGCTCTCGCTTTCTGATACAGACCTTTCCTATCACGCTCTTCACATATTTCAAGAGGCGTGTTGACATACACTAGAATAAAACCACCGTTCGATTCAATTTCTTGTCTAATATACTCTCTTGTTACTGTATATGGCGCAATTGGTGCGCATACTGCAATTCCACCGTGTTTTGTAATTTCTGAAGCGACAAATCCAATTCGTCTGATATTAATATCTCGATGTTCTTTACTGAAACCTAGTTCAGAAGACAAATTTTTACGTACAATATCACCGTCAAGCATGGAAACTCGGCGTGGACCAAGTTCTAGCAATTTAATTATTAACGCATTTGCGATCGTTGACTTGCCCGATCCGGACAGCCCGGTAAAAAATACTGTAAAACCTTGGCTGCTGCGCTCAGGATGCCTTTGGCGTAATTCATGCGTAACTTCTGAGTAGGTAAACCATTCTGGAATGGGTCGTCCGTCATTGAGGCGCTCTCGTAGTTCTGTGCCGGATATAGAAAGATACTCTGTTGTTTTCTTGAGCTCGTCAATCGGTACGTATTGATCCTGTGAGGGTACAAATACCATCATTTTAAACGGTACAACCTCAATGCCAATTTCTACCGCATATTGCTCAACCAGTTCTTGCGCCGCATAGGGATCGTAAAAGTCTTTACCGCTAGAGTCCTTGCCTGGACCTGCATGATCACGCCCAACGATAAAATGTGTAACACCATAATTTTTGCGGATTATAGCATGCCATACCGCTTCGCGAGGACCGGCCATTCTCATGGCAAGCGGTAACAATGAGAGTGTAGTAGTTGATTCGGGGAAACGATCCATGAGCTTTTTATAAATTCTAACTCGCGTGAAATGATCAACGTCACCAGGTTTCGTCATGCCTACAACAGGATGTATTAATAAGTTTGCCTCTGCCTGCTTCGCCGCTCGGGTCGTAAGCTCAACATGCGCTCGATGCATCGGATTGCGAGTCTGAAATGCCACGACTTTATTCCACCCACGTTGTGCAAATATCGCTTTTAGTTCCTGAGGCGTGTGTCGTAGATCTGAAAAATCATAATGTACCGGAAGCTGAATGCCTTCCAAGGTTCCACTAATATAATTAGGCTCTGTTTCTTGCATTAGATATGCAACGCCTGGGTGTGCTGAATCAGAAGTTCCAAATACCGATTGGGCCTCTTTTAAAAGATCAGGCCGGTAGACTTCTCTCAAGGTTAGTACCGCCAGCATGACACCCTCAAGATCGCGCAGAGCAATTTTTTGATCAATTTTTATTTTTCCCGCAAACTGATCACCGACGTCAAGCGTTATTGGCATTGGCCATAAGGTACCATCTTTTAAGCGCATTGTTTCACAGACGCTTTCGTAGTCCTTCCGACCCATAAATGTTGTAAGAGGCGCAAATCCACCATTTAAGAGAAGCTCAAGATCGCATAACTGCCTCTGATTAAGATCTAGGCTTATGAATGATTTTGACTCTTTTTGCAATTGTCTTACACGGGACTGAGTACTTATATCATGGCTAATCGGGTTACTATTTTTATGGTTACGTGATATTGGTCGTGCCATATGCCTCACAATTTAATTAATTAGCTTCATTATATGCTATGAAACATTAGCATATGGATTGACACTGAGTAATGTCTGTAAATAATTCACTAAATGTCCGGAAGAGTTTGTTTTACAATATCTATCAAAGACGGGTGTGAAACGGCATTTGACATTATTACCCCCTCGATTTTCCTATCATATGCGAGCTCCGACCCATCGAGTGCTGTTACCATTCCACCTGCTTCGGTGATAATCAATGCCCCGGGCGCAACATCATGAAAATCTGCCCCATGCTTTATTGTCCCTACCGCTTTACCGCTCGCGATCATCATATATTTGTAACCTCCTCCTGAAACAGACTCTACTCTCCCTCCGACAGCTTTAATATTTTCAATAAAAGGATACGAGGAAGTTCCCAGTAGGATATAACCACCGTTAAGTGGATGACTACTCACATGCATTGGTTTGTTATTGCAATACGCGCCACCATTTTTTATGGCGTGGTACATTCGATCCGCAAATGGGTTGTAGACAACTGATAATATCAGCTCCTGTTTCTTCATGAGCGTCAACATAAAAACACTATTCGGTACTTCAAGAATGAATGCTTTCGTGCCGTCAAGGGGATCACAAATCCAACGAAATTCTTCATTACCCGATCCCATATCTGCTTCTTCGCCTAATAATCCATGTGTCGGATATGCAGATTGAATACGTTCAATCACAAGTGCATTTATTTGTTTATCTACTTCTGTTACAGGAGAATCGTCGGATTTAGATTCAATTTCGGCGTTCGTTTCGAAACCACCAAGTATCATTTTCCCCGCCGATCGAGCAATTTCGAATGCAAAATCTAAATACTTTTGTTCCATGCTATCAATAAGTATAACGAAACAGTGCGTTATGGTCGTACTTATTATTTTATTAATAATTCTTCAGCCCTAACAAAGAAGCTAATAATACACTGGTTTCAAACACCATAAATCATAAGCTATAATGGAGCATACTAATGGCAGTTACACATGGTATTCAAAAGAAACGACCCAAGCACGTATCAAACCTTGATTTAGATACTGCAAATAAGATCCTACGCGACATGACGCCTATCGAGAGAATTAATTGGGCAGTTACAAATTTTGGCAGCGGTCTGTATGCCATGACCAGCGCAGGAGTGGACTCAGCATTATTGCTTGACCATATCGCGCAAACTGGTAATTCTATACCCGTACTCCATATCAATACTGGATTTTTACCCCAAGAGACACTTGATTTTCGTGACACATTAGAAATGCTATATGACCTTCGCATTTTTGAGTATGGTCCAAGTCGTGATCAAATCACAGAGATTACAGATCGTGAACTATGGAATACTAACCTCTCTGAATACAGCAAAATTACTAAAATAGCTCCGTTAGAGCGCGCAATAAATGAACTAACGATTGATGCACTCCTAACTGCAGTTCGCAGTGACCAAACTGACAATAGAGCAACACTTCAATATATTGGATATGGTACAAGCGGTGAGCTACGTGTTAGGCCGTTTATTGATTGGTCTGCTGATGCAGTGGCAAGTTACATTGATGGGCATGGGTTACCGAGAAATGCCCTACATCAAAAAGGCTTTGGTTCGATAGGTGATCGTCAAACCACAAAAGCCGGCCAAGGTCGTGCAGGACGAAGCATTATGGAATGCGGATTGCATGTCGTCGATGGAAAACCGATTAAGGCAACTCCAACAACTAAAGTTAATAAATCTTAACGACAACTACTATCGAGCAAATGACAGCCGGACTGCTACCGCTTGTGCGTACTTTTGATTTAAACGATGCCACGCATCAACTTCATGCAATGTAACGCTTTTTATAAGTACAAGTGACCTAACATTAGTCTTGCTAATGATCCGATCTTTGGTCCCATAAAACACATCAATCGGACAAGTTATCTTCATTATATCGTTGCCAATAGCAATTTGCTTTTCTATGCATTCTTCAAGTGAACGAACAAATGATAGCCAGTACTCTTCACTCATGGTAAATGACTGATAGTGAAGCAATTTTCTAATTCTTTGTACGGCCGTGAGAGTAAAACGTTTGTGCTCTCTCAGATATCGATATATTATTGCATAGGAATTTGAGGAAAATTTTATCCGGGGCTTCTTAGATATTGCTAGATTAGCCATTATAGGAGGACTGAGCATAAGTAAGCGCTTGACATCTTCAGGATAGCGACGCGCATAATGGGCAGCAATGAGACTCCCCATTGAATGGCCTACTAAAATAAATTGGCCATCTAAATGTAGTGATTTAATAGTCCGGTGAATACTCTTGATATGCTGATCAATCGAATATGATGACCAGGTTGGTTTTGGCGAAAGACCGAAACCTAACAAATCGATCGCAACGCAGCGATATGCTGGTAACAGTAACGGTATTAGTGGAAGCCAACTCGAAGAATCCGCCGCAATTCCATGTAATAAAATTACCGGCAAACCCGAACCCTCATCGTAGCGAACTGACAGTTTGTACGGAACATTGAATGTACGATGATACCAATTAGAAATATTTTGCCAAAACATAGCCTCTTAGATGCCTCATGCAACAGATTAACCAAAGTTCTAGTGTATCATCTTTCGCTTCATTTGAGATGGAGCAGCGGTGATGTTATTAATCCATCTCCCCATTACAGCTTTTTAAAAATTCATCGAGCTTATCTTCAAGTACGTGTAGCGCTTCTGGAGGATTAGGTAATTTCAAGTTATCAACAGAACGTAAGGGTATTATTTTCGAAGAGGTACTTGTTAAAAATGCGCCATCGTATTTTTCTAAACTACTGATCGGTATGTCTCGCTCAATGTATGTATAGTTGTTCTCGTGAGCAACTTTTAAAACGGCAGCCCTCATGACGCCAAGCAACAGCTCACTTTCTGGAGGACTTACGATTGTTTTACCTTGAATGCAAAAGAAATTCGTTCTACTGCCTTCAGTAATACAACCAGCTGAATTCACAAGTAAGGCGTCGTAGGCGCCTGCCATACGTGCGGTTCTATAGGCTAGGTAGCTCGGAAGCATATTGAGTGTTTTTGCGTGTGGTAAGTAGCGCTCATAGCGGTATGAGACAGAATGAGCACCATTACGATAGAGTTTGCGATCCGGATACAGAGGATTTAAAACAAGAATGTAGAGGTCTGCTGATTGAGGTTTTTGGCCACCAATAAGTAACATTTTGAGATTGCAATCAGTTGTTCCCCCTGCTTTTAAAACATCAGCAATACTATCTTTAATCAAAGTAGCATCGAAGTGGTGTTCTAGACCAATTATACGTGCTGATTCAAATAGTCGCTCTACATGTTCACGCATAAAAAATACGACGCCGCGGGTTACGCGAAGTGTTTCATAGACGCCAAAGCCATAGGAATATTGAATGTTATCGAGACGTACAATTGCTTGCTTACTCGGTAATACCGTACCGTTATGGGAAAAATAATCATTGCTCATGCTACTATATTGAACTCTCAGAATGTTTTAATAAACCTTTAATTTGACCACAAACCTATAAAACTCTTATACTTGGCGCGCATGGATACACCAAAAATCATTATTGCAGGATCGATTGCTATTGATCGAATTATGAATTTTAAAGGTCGCTACCAAGAACTTATTCACCGTAAAAAATTAGACGCTTTATCGATCAGTGTATTTCTTGATTCAATGGAAGTAGCCAATGGTGGTGTCGGTGCCAATATAGCCTATAGCTTAGCCTTACTAGGTGAAAAGCCAATCTTACTTGGCTCGGTTGGCAAAGACGCAGCATCTTATATGTTTGAATTACATGATGCTGGTATAGATACTTCTCATGTCAATATAAGCGCAAAGCCAACTGCCTCTTTCAACGTGATGACAGACAGTGATCATAACCAAATTGGAGGTTTTTATCCTGGTGCGATGAGTGATGCTGCTAGCCTCACGCTTGAGCCGTGGGCACACCAAGGTGCACTTCTGTGTCTGTCTGCGCATGATCCTGATGCTATGCGTTTTCAAGTAACACAATCCAAAGAGTACGGTATACGTTTATTGTACGATCCGGGACAACAAGTTAATAATGTGAGCGGCGAAGATCTTAGGGCTGGGGTTGAAGCTGCAGAAGTGGTAATCGTGAACGAGTACGAACATAGTCTTTTGTGCGAAAAAGCAGGATTGAGCGCCAAAAATCTACGGGCCATAGTTCCGTTATTGATTACTACGCGCGGAAGCCAAGGATCGCTTTATGATGGTACTAGTCTATTAGAACCAGTCATGATACCTGCCGCACACGCTTCAGAACTTACCGATCCCACTGGGGCCGGTGATGCTTACAGAGCTGGTTTTTTGTACGGTTATTTGCGACAATGGGGTATTGAGAAGTGTGGTAGTTTAGGTTCAGTTGTTGCTTCGCTCATCATTGAGCACTATGGCACGCGTTATCAATTCACGATTGATCAGATTAAAGATCGATATCGTGATGCGTTCCATTCAGAACTGACATTGTAATAACCAAAGGGAGACCATGAACAAGAGCAAGACTGATTACAAAATCAATGATATGAGCCTCGCGGAATGGGGTCGAAATGAAATTAAACTGGCTGAAACTGAAATGCCTGGGTTAATGTCATTGCGACGTGAATTAAACAAAATTCAGCCTCTAAAAGGTGCGCGTATAGCCGGGTCTATTCATATGACTATTCAAACCGCGGTGTTAGTGGAGACACTACAGTCACTTGGTGCTGAAGTACGCTGGTCTTCATGTAATATATTTTCTACCCAGGATCACGCAGCAGCGGCTTTAGCCAAAGCAGGTACGGCCGTTTTTGCCTGGAAAGGAGAAACTGAAAAAGAATACTGGTGGTGCATCAAACAAACACTTACCTTCCCTGGAGGTTTGGGACCTAATATGCTGCTCGATGATGGTGGCGATCTTACTGCGCTTGTTCACGATAAGTATCCGGAATTACTTAAAGAGATACGCGGTGTCAGTGAAGAAACAACCACTGGAGTTAAGCAACTTAACCGCTTTTTTAAAGAAGGTAAGCTTAAAATTCCAGCTATTAATGTCAATGACAGTGTCACTAAATCAAAATTTGATAATCTCTATGGTTGCCGCGAATCTCTAATGGATGGCATTAAGCGCGCTACAGATGTTATGATTGCCGGTAAAGTCGCAGTAGTTGCTGGGTACGGAGATGTAGGAAAAGGCTGCGCACAGTCCTTACGCGCGTATGGGTGCCGGGTGCTTATAACTGAAATCGATCCTATTTGTGCGCTGCAGGCGCTTATGGAAGGCTACGAAGTAGTGACCATGGAAGAAGCCGTACCACTGGCAGATATATTTGTGACTGCTACGGGGTGCCAGCGATATTATAACACTTGAGCATATGCTTGAAATGAAAGATACGGCCATAGTATGTAATATTGGTCATTTTGATCACGAAATCCAAGTCGCTCAACTTAACAAACTCGAAGGAGCTAAAAAGCTCACGATCAAACCTCTCGTTGATGTCTATACATTACCTAATAAACGCAGGATTATTATTTTATCCGAAGGTCGACTCGTTAACTTAGGGAATGCAACCGGTCATTCCTCATTCGTTATGTCAACTTCATTTTCCAACCAAGTTTTAGCTCAAATGGAGCTGTATGTTAAACCGCACGAGATTGGTGTTTACCGTTTGCCGAAACAACTCGACGAGAAAGTCGCAGCCATCCATCTTATAGCTCGTGGAGGTCACCTCAGCCATTTGAGTGATTCTCAGTCCGAATACCTCGATCTGCCCAATAATGGCCCATTCAAATCAGATTATTATCGCTATTAAAACGGTACGAATCGACTATTCCCAGCTTTCGCTTAATGCAAACCCTTCTTGGTATCCCGATGCACTCTGCAAGCCTACAATGGCTACCTCGTGAAAATCCTCTAGTCGATTGGCGCCACTATATGCCATTGCACTTCGAAGGCCGGCCGTAACATAATCAATAATATCTTCTGCGCCTGGGCGTTCTGGATTAATATATTGCTTACTCGTACTAATGCCCTCCTCAAAGAATTCTTTTTTTGCAACTTCAAAGGCAGAACCACCAGTATTACGGTTTTTCACTGCACGTCGGCTTGCCATACCAAAGTTTTCTTTGTAAAGCATACCTGCGTTATCTTTTAGAACATCTCCGACACTTTCATAAGTTCCTGCAAACATCGAGCCCCACATGACACTGCTTGCTCCTGCAGCTAAAGCCAAGACTACGTCTCTTGGATAGCGGATTCCGCCATCCGCCCATACATGCGCTCCCATTTCACTGGCAGCCTGCGCGCATTCAAGTACTGCACTGAATTGTGGTCGACCATAAGCTGTCATTACGCGAGTAGTGCACATAGCTCCAGGGCCAACACCCACCTTGATAATTGATGCACCTGCTTCAACAAGTGCTCGAGTCGCTCCAGCGGTTACGACATTGCCCGCTACAATCGGAACTTTAGGCTGCGCAGCACGTACTGTCTTTACGGCCTGGATCATTTTTTCTTGATAGCCGTGAGCAGTATCGAGCACGATTATATCTACCCCCATTTCAATGAGCTTAGCTGCCCGTCCTTCGATATCCCCATTAATACCAATAGCCGCAGCCACAAGCAGTCTTTTTTTACTATCTAATGCCGGCTTGTAGATGTCTGATCTAACCGCACCTTTTTGTGTCATAATGCCGACCATTTTATGATCATTAACAACCGGAGCGAGTGTAAGCCGTTTCTTATGCAGAAAATCAAACATCTCCCGAGGTGTTAACCCTTCGGGAATCGTAACAACATCGCTCGTCATTACTTCTTCTAGTGAAGTAAACGCATCGAAACCAGCCGCATCTTTTGCTTTAAAAATGCCGACTGGCTCATTTTTGTCATTCACAATTACTGTCGCATCATGAGCACGTTTGTGAATAATATTAAGCGCGTCAGCAATAGTACTCGTGGGTTTTAATATGAGCGGAGTTTCATAGACTGCGTGTCGCGTTTTCACATACTTCACGATTTGCTCGAGATGATCGACGGGTATATCTTGTGGTAGCACAACGAGCCCACCCCGTCGCGCAACCGTCTCTGCCATACGCTTACCTGCTACCGCATTCATATTTGCAATAACAATCGGAATTGATGTACCTAAATTATCTGCAGGTTGAAGATCAGTATCAAAACGCGAATTTAATTTGCTATAACCCGGAACAAGGAATACGTCGCTGTACGTAAGGTCTGTCTGTGGTAATTTGTCATTCAAAAATTTCATAAGTCTATCTCAATCCTATCTATCTATACAATTTTTCTCCCGCTGCAATTATACTTTAATTAATCGGGAGCACAAGCGAAATATTGATATAGTGCCCCTGTTTTTATTAATTTAATTGAATTTCTATATGTTTTTAAAAAAGCACAAGCTTATTGACAGATAATGATTACAGATGCAAAATAAAAATTATGAAACAAAAAATCTTTAAAATTCTATTTGTAGTTCTTATTATCTCATTCGTTAGTATCAATAAAACGTCTGCCGCTCACGCAGATAGCTCAAAATATCAACAACTTAATATTATCCAAGGTATTGGTAGACATATAGTACACGGCGCAAGCACTTCAGCCACAAGCACGAACTGGGCTGGATATGGAGTTGAGTTGAGCCTTGCGTCACCACAAGCTAACAGTGTCAATGAGGCATCAGGCCAATGGGTTGTGCCGACAGTTACATGCCCACTTCGCTCAACGAGCTACAGTGCTTCCTGGATTGGAATTGATGGATATAGTGATAACACCGTCGAGCAAACCGGTACCGAACAGGACTGCGACCATGGACAACCTCAATACTACGCTTGGTTCGAGCTTTATCCGCAATATTCATACGAAATTAAGCTCACTGTTAAACCAGGTAATACCGTGAGCGCAGACGTGAAGTATGTCGGTGGAAATTCATTTGCTTTGACACTCACTAATGTGACGACAAATCAGACCTTCACGATTACCAAACAGGCACCTGGCGCAGAACGAACCTCTGCCGAATGGATAGCAGAGGCACCCGCTAACTTCTTTGGTATTCTTCCGCTCGCAAATTTTGGCACCGATACATTTACTCATGCGTCCGTAAATATGAATGGGACGGTGGGCACAATTTCAAATACAGCATGGCAGAACCAAGCTATTAATATGGTGACCTCGAACGGTCTTCAATCAAAGGCTACAACTGGGTCACTCTCAAGTGATGGATCAGGTTTTAGTGTTACTTGGCAGCACGACTAGCTTATTTTGATGCAGACCAGTCGGTTATATTTCGAGTATCGATCTTCAGCAAAGCCCTTTACAACTTGTTATACTGCTTACGTCAGGGATAATGCTTTTAGGAGGTGACCATTATGAGTATTACGGAATTGGATGAGTGGAAAGCACTACAAAAACACTATCAAATCATAGAAAATACTCACTTGCGAGAGTTTTTTAAAGACGATCCTGAACGAGTAGATGATTTTAGTTTGCAAGTTGGAGAAATGTATGTAGATTTTTCCAAAAACCGACTAACTCGTGAAACTATGGAACTCCTGTTTGCTCTCGCCCGCGCACGCAATGTAGAAGGATTACGCGATGCTATGTTTGCCGGTGAAAAGATTAACACAACGGAAAATAGAGCCGTACTACATACTGCTCTGCGTAATCAAAATCCCAACGATCATATAGTCGTTGATGGAATTGACGTCCTACCCTCCGTTCGCGATGTTATATCCAAGATGGGCAGTTTTGCAAACTCCGTAAGAGATGGAAGCTGGCTTGGTTATACCGGAAAACCCATTAAAACAATTATTAATATAGGTATAGGTGGATCAGATTTAGGACCAGTCATGGTCACCGAAGCTCTCAGATATTATAGTCAGCGTGATTTGAATATTCGCTTTGTTTCAAATATTGACAGCACACATCTTGTTGAAGCAACACGCGATCTGGATCCTGCAGAAACCTTGTTTATTATTGCCTCTAAGACCTTCACCACCGACGAGACAATGACAAATGCCTACAGTGCCCGTGATTGGCTTATGGCTGTTGCACATGATGAGAAAGCTATTGCTCGCCATTTCGTGGCCGTTTCAACTAATACCGAAGAAGTTGAAAAATTCGGTATCGACACTAAGAATATGTTCGGCTTCTGGGATTGGGTGGGTGGGCGATACTCGCTTACAAGCGCAATCGGTTTAGCAATAATGGTATCTATCGGCCCTGATGCATTTCATGACATGCTCAAAGGTTTTTACGCGATGGATATTCATTTCAAAACTGCACCATTAAATCAAAATCTTCCAGTTATCCTCGGCATGATTGGAGTATGGTACGTGAATTTCTTTAACTCGGCCAGTGAAACCATTCTGCCCTACGATCAGTACTTAAGTCGATTTCCGGCGTATTTTCAGCAGGGGAATATGGAAAGTAATGGCAAATCGATCACTAAAGAAGGCCAAAAAACTGATTATGACACTGGCCCTGTAATATGGGGTGAGCCAGGAACTAATGGTCAGCACGCTTTCTATCAACTGCTTCATCAAGGCACTCGCTTCATCCCGTGTGATTTTATCGGTTTTGCGCAATCACTGAACCCTCTTGGAGAGCATCACCGAAAGTTGAATGCGAATTTGTTTGCGCAAACCCAGGCTTTGGCCTTCGGTAAAACCGCAGATGAGGTAAGAGCTGAGGGCGTACCGGAAAAGCTTGTTGCTCATAAAGTTTTCAGTGGCAACCGACCAACAAATACATTGTTGCTGCCAAAACTAACACCAAATGCACTGGGACAACTAATTGCACTGTATGAACATAAAATCTTCGTTCAAGGCGCAATTTGGGATATAAATTCTTTTGATCAATGGGGAGTAGTACTTGGGAAAGTTCTCGCAAAAAATATTTACGAGACGCTAAAATCTGATCAGTCTATCCAGGAAGTTACATCTTATGATGCATCCACCAATTCGCTCATCAAAAAATACAAAAGCATGTTGTCCTAAAGTTAGTTCTTATCTCCTGAATTAATACATTATCGGTTATAGCATTTTTCCTTAAATTTAGTTACTCACATTTAGTTGATTTAATTATCCCTTGACTGCAGGTAAATGATACGTATAGTGAAGGTATGCGATGTTATAGTATGCGACATTTTCAGAATGATAAAGATTGCTTAGAACTAATTTTCTATAGCCGTTACGGTCATCATTTTATCTGTCCGGCTTGCCATAAAAAAGGCAAATTTAGCCTGATTGCTCGGCGTAAACGTTTTGATTGTCAATGCGGTTATGGTATTTACCCATTGACGGGCACTATATTCCATGGATCTGCGACGCCACTTAGATTATGGTTTTATGCAATCTATATATTTTCTAGCAGTCCGAATGGTGTGGCCGCAAAAGAACTTGAAAGGCAGCTCGGCGTTACCTATAAAACTGCTTGGCGTATATCCACTCAAATTAGACTTCTTTTAAGCCAGCCCTACCCCTCGATTTCAGCTAGCAACACTCCAATGGACCAATATCCGGTATTTGAAAACCATGCACCGCTATTTTCCGAAAATTCGAATTCTAAAACCAAAGTTGCCTCAAGAGGTTATCATACTCAAAAAATTATGAATCAGGTACAAAGTTATATTAATACGCAAATGCGTTCGCAAAATCGTGAAAAAATATGGCCTGAGTTAAGACGCAGCCTAGACGAAACGCACCGGATTATCTCACAGAAGTATTTGCAGTCATACATTGATGAGATGATTTTTCGATACAACAATCGCATTACCCCAAACGAGCTTTTTACGATGATGCTTCAACAAGCCGTTACCCGCACAATCGCGATTCCAAAATAGCACGTACATACGTTTAATGAATTTACTACCAGATGAAATAATGTAATCGTAAAGGAAGAAGACACATATGAATGTAGCACCAAAAAAAATTAACATTGCAGTTATCGGCGTCGGCAACTGCTTCTCGGCTCTCTATCAAGGTTTTTCATATTACAAACAAAAAAATGGAGAAGAACTCCACGGACTCATGTTTGAAGATATTGGAGGCTATGGGCCGGAGGATATTGAGGTAGTCGCTGCGTTTGATGTCGACAAACGAAAAGTTGGCCTACCTATTGGTGAGGCGATCTTTTCACTTCCCAACTGCGCGAGAGTTTTTATGCCAAATGTCCCAAAAGGTCCCATTGTTCAAATGGGTCCTGTTTTAGACGGCGTTTCGGACTACATGCTCGCGCAACCTGAAGCTCAATCATTTCGAATAGCTGATGAAAAACCAGTCGATATCGTTGCTGCTCTTAAAGCGAGTAAAGCCGACATACTCGTGAATTATCTACCAGTCGGATCGCAGGCTGCTACAGAATTTTATGCTCAGGCAGCCATAGATGCAAAAGTAGCATTTTTGAATTGCATACCGGTATTCATCGCCAGTGATCCTTCATGGGAAAAGAAGTTTATCAAAGCAGGGCTCCCTATTGTTGGCGATGATATGCGCAGCGAGTTTGGCGCCAGTATTGTGTCGCAAGTTATGCAAGAATTAGCATACGACCGAGGGTGTACGGTTGATTTTCACCAGCAAATCAATATTGGCGGCAACACGGATTTCAATAATATGATGGTTCAGTCCAGACTTGAGTCAAAGAAAAAATCAAAAGAAAATGTGATTCGTGCTCAAAATGACATTCGCGGTATACCAGTTGCAGAAAATAGCCTATTTGCAGGTCCCAGTACTTATATACCATACCTAAAAGACAATAAAGTTGCATACTTTAACCTACGTCTCAGAGGTTTTGGAGATGCCCCAATTAACGTTGACATCAAACTGTCGGTCCAGGACTCCGAAAATAGTGCAGGTGTTGTAATCGATGCAATCCGTTATTTACAAGTCGCCCGAGAACTTGGCGTCGTAGGAGCACTTCGGGGGCCAAGCGCCTGGACCCAAAAAACACCGCCGCTACAGATGACATACAACGAAGCCAAAGCTGCATGCGAGGCTCTTGCACATCGTGAACTATCACACCCCTCCCCACGATCATAAAATTCAATCCGTCCATAAGCACTATGCCTTAACGCGTATTTGTATATAATACGTCTCAAATGGATGAACCACAGCGAGACAACTTGAGTACAGCTGTACGACTGTTATGCCTAGCAGGTATAATCGTGATTTCATTCATAGCGGTTGCGGTCTATCACTCAGTTAAAACAACTAATCATGTGAATAAGACTGTCTACACATCAACAAAAGATAACTTCAAAGTTACATTTAGCAATACACCAAGTGTACAGAATGCTCCTTCGAGAAGCGATGGTACCGGCGGTACAGAAACAACTACGTTGTACAGTGTAGATAATAATTCAGCCCATACTGATTACGCCGTTTACATTGACCAATACTCGAACCTTAACGCTAATACGCTTAATAAATCACAGAAAGAATCTCAGCTAGAAGGTGATATTGATCAAATTGCCCAGGCTGATTCGAGTAGTCTTAGTCATGCCAAGTTCATTACGTTTGATAATCAACTAGCCGCAAGCGTCACAGTAACTCCACAGGATAAGAACAACAGCGCAACTCAAATAATTGCCTTTCTATATAACGATAAGCTCTATATGGTTCTGGGCAGTGGCATTTCGCAGGCCCAGTTTAAAACGTTTTCAAATTCATTCCATTTATTATAGTTGTAGCGCTCGCTCCCGGTATAAATAAGTAGCCGGATAATTCTTAAGCTGGTAAAATATCAGAGTAATGGGAAAAACAACGAAGCGTGCGACCGATAGTCCGGCTACGCACAGTATTGCTATTTTGGATGCAGGTTCGCAATTTGGCGGCTTAATTGACCGCAACATTCGTGAACTTGGACTTCGAACTACCCTTCTCGCCCTAGATACTCCAATCGAAGAATTAGATGATTTTGATGCCATAGTGATCTCTGGAGGTCCAAAAAGTGTTGAAGCCGAAGATGCCTATACATGCGATCCGAGGCTCATCGAGCTTAAGAAACCTATTCTTGGCATTTGTTATGGCCTACAATTGATCGCAAAACTACATGGTGGCACCGTTGGTCCCACAAGCTTACGACAGGACGGAGCACAAGATATACGTGTTATAGAAAAATCATCATTGTTTGATGGTCTACCTACAATGCAACATGTGCTTATGGCACATGGTGACAGTGTTTTGAAAGCGCCTGTCGGTTTTACGATTACTGCTAAAAGCGAAGATCTGATTGCTGCAATCGAAGATGACCAGCGCAAACAATACGGCATTCAATTTCACCCAGAAGTATTTCAAACAGAATGTGGGCCAGAGATCTTTCGGAATTTTCTGTTTAAAATAACCGGACTAAGCGCGGACTATTCACTTGAAGATCAAGAAAACGAAGCGATTCAATACGTTCAAGAAGTAGTCGGCGAAAAGGATGTTGTCGTGTTTGTTAGTGGCGGTGTTGATTCGGCAGTTGTTGCAGCACTCATCGCTAAATCAGTTCCTGTAGGGCAAATTCATGCCTTTCATATAGACACAGGTTTTATGCGAGCAGACGAAAGCAAGACAGTAATTAGCGCTCTCCAATCAGCAGGTATAAACGTCACATTGCTTGATATGGCCAAAATGTTTTCGCAGGCAACGACATTTATTGAAGGTATCGAAACATTACCGCTTAATCAGGTGACTGGCCCGCAAACAAAAAGAAAAATAATAGGCGACACATTTATTCAGGTTCGAGCGAAAATTCTTAGAGATTATAACCTCGCAGAAGACAGTATCCTCGCCCAAGGCTCACTTCGACCCGACCTTATTGAGAGTGGATCGAGTCTAGCGAGCAGTAAAGCCGATACTATTAAAACACACCATAACGATACCGAGGAAGTTCGAAAGCTTCGAGATAAGAACCACGTTGTTGAACCGTTGCAGCAAATGTATAAAGATCAGGTTCGAGCACTCGGAAAACGACTAGGCTTACCCGACACACTCGTTCAGCGTCATCCCTTTCCCGGTCCTGGGCTTGCAATCAGAGTTATATGTGCCGAAAAACCTTTTCAACTCGAAAACCATGATCAATTACAGGCTGAGCTTGACACTTTTCTAAAAGCAAGTGGCTTTAATGATTTTCAGGCTGACTTGTTGCCAATTCAAACTGTAGGCGTCCAGGGTGATGGTAGAAGCTATAAATATCTAGTTGCCGTAACTGGGCCTCAGGATTGGCAGCGCTTGCATGAGCTAGCTGTCCTTATACCAAATCATAACCATAGCGTAAACCGAGTAATCTACCTATTTGGTGCCCCGATCAATCGACAAGAACTTGCAATTACCCTGACGCACCTCACTACGGATGTTCTTGACCAATTACGACAGGCCGACGAAATTGTAACCGAAGAACTACAGGCTCATCAACTAATGAATCTAGTAAGCCAAATGCCAGTCATTCTATTTCCCGTTAACTTTGGGCTAAACGGTGCTCGTTCTATTGCACTACGACCATTTAAAACACCCGACTTTATGACTGGTATTGCAGTTGGCCCACAGAACGGCTTCCCTGAATTAGCACTTAATGAAATCGTAAAGCGCATTATGAAAGAAGTACCAGGTATTGCTCGTGTCGCTCTCGATATGACTGGAAAGCCGCCGGGTACCACAGAGTGGGAATAAAAATTGTCATGACCATGTATACTTTAATGAATAACGGATCGGCACAGATTAAATACCATGTCACAAACTCTACCATATAAAATTTGCACGCTTGCTAGTCATTCAGCGCTTCAGATCCTTAAAGGTGGTCACGATGAAGGCTACGGTACGATCGCGATTTGTGAAGAACGTCATATTCGTCCTTATCAATCGTTTAAAGTAGCCGACGAAATTATAACGGTCGATAGTTTTTCAAAACTATCATCCCTGGATAGTGAACTGCAAGCAAAAAATGCAATTCTTATACCACATGGTTCACTTCTCAACGCGCTTAGTTTTGATGAAATTGTTGGCTTAAAAACAAACTATTTTGGAAATAAACATGTCTTACCGTGGGAAGCTGACCGTTCAAAGCAACGAGAATGGCTAACAAATGCCGGACTTGCCATGCCCCGCATATTCAATCAGCCAGAAGATATTGATCGATCCGTAATTGTAAAATTCGACGGTGCTGGCGGGGGTCGGGGCTATTTTCTCGCGAGTTCCAAAGACGAGTTTAATGAAAAAATCAAGCCCCATACTGATAAGAACTACACGATCCAAGAGTATATTGTTGGTGCTCCTTTGTATATTCATTACTTTTATTCACCGCTTAGTGAAGAGCTTGAAGTTATGAGCTTCGATAAACGCTACGAAAGCAATGTGGATTCTATCGGCCGTATCCCCGCTAAGGACCAAATGGATATGGCTATTGAATCTTCATATACTATTACTGGTAATATACCGATTGTGGTTCGAGAATCATTATTGGCAGAGATATTCGAAATGGGAGAAAGTGTCGTAGAAGCGTCAAAAGCTTTTGATGGACGTGGCATATTTGGCCCATTTTGTCTCGAAACAGTTATCACTTCTGAACTTGAATTTATTGTGTTCGAGATATCTGCACGAATCGTTGCAGGTACTAACCCTTTCATCGATGGATCACCATATACCGCTCTACGGTATAATGAGCCTATGAGCACAGGTCGAAGAATCAGTCGGGAGATTAAACTTGCCTACGAGCGTAATCAACTTGATAAGGTATTCAGCTTATGATTTCAACATCAGATATTGAGTCCATCCTCAAGAACTACGATACTAATAATCTACGGATCGGTTCACTGGGTGGGCATAGCGCACTTGATGTATGTCTAGGTGCCAAAAAAGAAGGCTTTGAAACAGTAGTAGTTGTTCAGAAGGATCGCGCTCAAACCTATTCCAAATATTATAAAACTCGTGATGGAAGAGGCTGTGTTGACCATATTATAGAAGTTGATAATTTCAAGGATGTTGCAAAACCTGAAGTTCAACAACAATTGCGTGATTTAAATGTTTTATTTGTTCATAGTCGATATTTTTGGGTCTATTGTGATTTTAATGAAATTGAAAATAAATTTATGGTCCCTATTATTGGCACACGAGAATTAGTGCGTAAGGAAGAGCGCGACGAAAAAAATAATCAATATTTTCTTTTAAAAGAAGGTAATGTTTCCGTTCCGCGCCAATATACATCTCCAAAAGATATTGATCGTCTTGTTATCGTTAAAGCCAATGAGGCTAGCCGAGGTTATGAACGAGCGTTCTTTCTAGTGAATAGTCAGAGTGAATATGAGGTACGCTGCGCGGATTTGCTTTCTTCGGGAACAGTAACCCGTGAATCGCTCAATTCTGCAGTTATTGAAGAATTCGTAGTCGGACCACAACTTAATCTTAACTTCTTTTATTCGCCGCTTACCCAAGAACTTGAACTACTCGGAACCGATACTCGTCGTCAAACAAATTTAGATGGCTTATTACGCCTGACTGCTCCTGAACAAGAAGAAGTCCTTAAGCACATCGAGCCAAAGTATATTGAGAACGGTCACCAAGCGGTGACAATTAAAGAATCACTGCTTGAACAAGCTTTTGCTGCCGGTGAAGGTTTTGTACAAGCTACTCAAAAACATTATAAACCGGGTATTATTGGTCCATTTGCTTTACAAGGAGCATTTACTGCTGGGCCACCAAAAGAAGAATTTAAAGTATTCGACGTAAGCATGCGAATACCAGGCAGTCCGGGAACTATGTTCACACCTTATAGTGCTTATTTGCATGGCGAAACGATAGGAACGGGCCAACGCATAGCGCGCGAAGTAAAAAATGCTGTTGCTGCAAATAAATTATCTACACTACTAACATAACGACCAGCAACCGGTTTGAGGAGGTAAGAGATTTTGGGTACAATCGTGAAATTACTGACGCTTCTTATCATAGTTTTAGTTGTTGGTTTTATTTACCTTGCAATTGTTATACATCGTGTAGAAACCAAGGTTAATACAATTGATACCGAAACCCATAGAACTACAACGTCGATTCGTCTCGACTGCACCCATATCGTGGGACATGTTAAAGGTCTTGCCTGTTAATTAATGGTGCTTGTTTAACTTACCCAATCACGAGCGTTTAGAAATACCTGAAACCACGGTGAGTCTTCACCCCAATCAGCAGGATGCCATGAAAGCTGACGGGTTAAAAATGCCCGTTCCGGATGCGGCATAAGAATTGTAGCGCGTCCATCACGAGAAGTAATTGCCGCAATGCCCTGGGGAGAGCCATTTGGATTAAACGGATATCTCTCGGTCGCAACTGCTTGGCTATCCACATACTGTGCGACAACTAAGCCTTCAGAGACCACGGTTTCCAGAGTAACTGGCGAGTCAAAATATGCAAGTCCCTCACCATGTGCAACCGGGACAGGAAGTATCGAATCAGACATCCCCTTAAAGAGTATAGAAGGCGTCTTGTTAATACGAGTCATTGATACTCGAGCCTCAAATTGTTCTGAAATATTCTTCAAAAATGATTTAGGCCAGAGATCAGTACCGGGAATTAATTCCTTTAAAGCCGCTAGCATCTGACAGCCATTGCAAGCCCCTAAGGTAAATGTATCATCACGCTCAAAGAAGTCTTTAAACTTCCTCCTTAACTGTTGATTAAATAAGATAGTCTTCGCCCAGCCCTCTCCGGCCCCAAGCACATCTCCGTAACTAAAGCCACCACCAGCTGCAATGCCTTGAAAATCTCTCAAATTAACACGATCTTCTAGCAAGTCGTTCAAATGAACATCAACGCTAGTAAAACCTGCTTTCTGAAAAGCTGCTGCCATTTCAATTTGTCCATTCACACCTTCTTCACGTAGAATCGCGATTTTTGGATTGTGGTTAAAATGCTTACGCCTTACAATATTCCTGGTTTTTACTGCCTGTAAACCAATTTCAGCATTATCTTGAATTATTGCAAATTCCTGGTCAGCACACTCAGGATTATCCCGCATTTTTTGCAGTACGTAACTTGTTTCGCTCCACCACCGTTCAAGTTTGGAACGGCTATTTTGATACATCTTGGACTTACCCTCGTAGATAGCAATACTCTGATCGACCTGTGGACTTCCTATATCATAGATACCAGTATGCAGTATCGTCTTCAATGACTTCATGATTTCGTCTCGGTCTGTTTGTGGTACCTGAATAACCACCCCAAGCTCTTCATTAAATAATTCGGCCAGTAATGACCCTTCCAGAGTTCCAACATTGATTGTAAGACCACAGCGACTCGCAAAAGCCATCTCGCAAACCGTAGCGAAGAGTCCGCCATCAGATCTATCATGATACGCAAGGATTTTTCCTTCATCTCTCAGTGTTTGAATTGCGCCAAATAATCGCTGTAATTGTTCCGGTTTTATGTCTGGGCTCTCATTACCAACTTGATTGAACACCTGGGCAAACGCAGATCCACCCAGTCTATTATTACCTTCACCAAGATCAATAAGTATGAGGCTTGTCTCAATCGTAAGGTCTAACTGAGGGGTAAGCGTTTTCTGTGAAGATGCTATAGGCGCAAAGGCGCTAATGATAACCGATTGAGGTGAAGTAACACTTTTTTCTTGATCGTGCTCACGCCAGCTGCTTCGCATGCTAAGGGAATCTTTTCCGACGGGAATCGTAAGGCCAAGTGCTGGGCAAAATTTTAATCCTAGCGCCCTCACCGCGTCAAAAAGTTTTGCATCTTCGGCTTTATAACCAACCGCAGCCATCCAATTAGCTGACAGTTTTATATCTGATAATACTCGTACGTCGGCAGCTAAAACATTTGTGATCGCTTCACCAACTGCCATTCTAGCAGCCGCAGGTGGGTTTATAAGAGCTAAGGGAGTTCGTTCACCCATCGCCATTGCCTCGCCGTAATCACTTATAAACGAACTGACCGTAACCGCAACATCAGCCACTGGTACTTGCCAAGGTCCAACCATTTGATCTCGCGCGACAAGTCCGCCCACTGTTCTATCACCAATGGTAATGAGAAATTTTTTGCTCCCGACTGCCGGCAGATGCATGACTCTTTCCACCGCCTCATCGACAGTGATATCATCTATACTAAGTTTTGAGTACTTAGATGTATTGGTTTTGACATCTTTAGTGATTTTTGGCGGCTTACCAAATAAAATGTCCATGGGCAAATTAATGGGATTATTTTTGAACAGACGATCTGATACGATAAGTTGCTGTTTTTCAGTGATTGAACCAACAATTGCATAAGGACAGCGCTCACGTCTACAAAAACGCTCAAACTGATCAAGTTCATCCGGCGACAATCCAAGTACATACCGTTCTTGAGCTTCATTACACCAAATCTGCAGTGGCGACAATCCAGGCTCAGCGTTTGGTATGTCTCTCAATTCAAATACCGCACCCCGTCCACTGTCATGCACGAGTTCGGGTAGTGCGTTTGAAAGACCTCCCGCGCCAACATCATGAATTGTAATAATTGGGTTACTGTCTCCAAGTGCAACACAACTATTAATAACTTCCTGAGCCCGTCGTTCCATTTCTCCGTTACTGCGCTGAACGGATGCAAAATCTAAACTCTCGTTTGACGAACCTGAATGCATACTCGATGCTGCACCACCCCCTAAGCCAATTAACATCGAGGGACCGCCAAGAACAATTATAAGAGATCCGACGGGTAATTGTCGCTTGTCGACTAACATACTACGTATATTACCGAGCCCGCCGGCAATCATAATCGGCTTATGATAGCCCCAAATGTCATCGTCAATCTGTTGCTCATATGTCCGGAAGTACCCGGCTAATGCAGGACGTCCAAACTCATTCGCAAAAGATGCGGCACCGATCGGAGCTTCAAGCATAATATCTAGTGCTGATGCGATTCGATCTGGTTTCCCGTTAGAAACTTCCCAAGGCTGCCTATAACCGGGGATTTGTAAATTCGAGACAGTGTATCCAGCAAGTCCCATTTTCGATTTGGCACCTCGGCCAGTTGCTGCCTCATCGCGAATTTCACCGCCTGCTCCTGTGGCAGCTCCAGGTTCTGGAGCAATAGCTGTTGGGTGATTATGGGTTTCAACTTTAATCACCAGGTTGATCGGCTCGTCCTGATATTCATAGATCCCCGTATTTGGATCACTCCCAAACATTTTGGCTTGCGGTCCTGCAAGTACGGCAGCATTATCGCTATATGCAGAGAGTACTTTTTCACCGCCTACTTCATAGGTATTTTTGATCATTTTAAGTAGTGAACGGTTTTGTTTCTTACCATCAATCAGCCAATCGGCATTGAAAATTTTATGCCTACAATGTTCACTATTAATCTGAGCAAACATCATGAGCTCGACATCCGTCGGATCACGTTTAAGCTTTTTTGTGTAGGCATCATATAGATAAGCAATTTCATCTGTTGCTAAAGCAAGCCCGAGTCGAACATTGGCATTTATAAGCTCCTGCTGTCCATTTTTACGGATCGTAATACTTTCGAGAGGACTTGGCTTACTCGTTTGGAATAATATCTTTGCTTCGTTAATTTCCCCTATAACACTTTCAGTCATACGATCATGAAGCAATTCTGCTACTACAGTACGATCTTTTATAGTATCTCCTTCAATGTAATAGGCCACACCACGCTCAATTCGTTCAACTGAATGTAAGCCGGTATTATGTAAGATATCAGTTGCTTTGCTCGACCATGGGGAGATAGTCCCAGGCCGCGGTATTACTATATACAGACTGCCTAAACGACCCCCCATATATTTTGATCCGTAACTTATGAGTTGCTGTAACTTATTATTATCACTCGGTAATAATTTTCCAGATGAATCTACGAAGTGTACGTACTCGGCCGATACACTGGTGATATCGGGATTAACGGTCCGCAGACGTGTAAGGAGTTTAGCTCTTCGGAAGTTGGACAGTGCATCGATTCCTCGGAAAACTTGCACTAGCGCACCTCCAAAGCATCAGCATTATAGATGATATTCTTTGATATAATTTCGACTTTTCTGGGGCCATCTTCGATTCGGCCAGCAATCCATGCCTTCAAACCAACACTTTCTGAAATATCAACAACCCTTTGCGCATCCTCAGCTGATACATATACCGCATATCCAGCACCCATATTATAATTACTGTACATTTCATGTTCATCATTGTTACTCTGCTGCGCAATAAAATTAAAGACCTCAGGGACATCTGGTGTCATCGTCATAATGTAGCTAAAAGATTGTGTAGCACGCATAATTTTTCGCCAGCCATGGCCGGTTATATTAGACAAATAATGGACATCGACGCCATGACTGAAGATTGCTTCAACGAGTTCAGCGTATAAATGAGTTGGCTTGAGAACTACATCACCAAAAATCGTTCCATCAGTAAGCTCAGTCTGATAACCATTAGGCAATCCTGAGGCAATTTCTCGTATGAGACTGATACCATTTGCGTGAACACCACTTGATTCAATTAAAACAATTACATCTCCAGATCTTAGATTCTCACCACTGATAAGACGTTTTTTGTCGTGTATCACACCAAAAGCCGAACCTGCAAACTCTAACTTATTCGGTTCCACAACGCCTGATAATGACTGCGTTTCACCTCCGCCCCATACTACCCTTGCCTTGTCACACGCTTCTCGCCAGCCTGTTATGAAACTTTCAGCAAGCGTTTGGTCCGCCAACCACTGATAAGAACTCGAAGACCAGTACGCATTTAACACTACCGGGGTTGCACCCACGCTAATTAAGTCATTAATAATACATGCGACAGTATCTTGGGCAATTGCAGGCAAAAAAGATATCTGCGTGGACTCGTATACGGCCTGTGCGATCAGACTCTTGGTACCAAGACCTTCTTGCACTAAAGCACCCCATATATCACCCATTGAAAATACGTAGGCTGACTCACCTCGAGTTCCCCTGACTTCTTGATAGCCAAATGGCATGTTTTGAGCTGTCGCAAAACCTTGTTTTTGAGCAAGCACTTTCATAGGATCCGCTTGCGTATAGTTTACTGTGTCATGATACGATAATTTTTGCGCCATTAAATACTTCTCAATTCCGAAATTAATAACGGATTACACTTGATCATGCGATTCCCTTGCTTCTATAGGAATAGTATAAGCTACATTAAATCTAACACCAATATACTTGACCACATTTTTACTAATCAACTAATGTTCTCTTGCAACACAAGCAGCTCCGTAAAAGTCCTTACACAAATAGGCTTCTTCAAAACTCACCGAGTTGGACTTCGATACTCAGCTTGCTCTTGTTACCACCACGTTTTCGTTTTGTCTTCTCGTCAGTACGCAGAATACTCACCATAACTTTGAGCGTCTCACGTTCGACGCCAGCAAGGTATTTATACTCGGCTGGCTTGAGCTTATCTGTCAATATAATAAAGGTACACACCCATCACAATCTTAGCCTTTGTATTTGTTACCTTTTAGCTTAGTTAATCAGGACTGTACTATTTGTACTGTCTTTGTTTGGTTGTCTCTTACTTTCTCCTAATTCTGCTCCACCTCAATCCCACTCACCATAGCATTGTCTATGACTGACTGGAACTGAATAGCGATGTTGCCATTGTCATCACTGGTTGTAGTGAAGTCTTCGCTCACTGCTTTATTGGCTCCACCGGCAGTAGCATAGACATCAAAGTCATTTAGTACTTGAGCACCATTCATGTCTACATCAAACTCTCTACTACCGACACCACCATTACCATTGATTCCCCAGTACGGTTCTGCAAAGTCTAATTGGACATTGTAGCTGGTATTAGGAGTAAGGTTGGGAATAGTGTAAGTGAAGTTACCGTATCTATCGGACTGGTAGACTTCTTGGGGAGCAGGGTTAGAAGTTATGTTGCTTGTATCTATAGCACTACTGGTTGTGTAGGTACTGCCTCCTAAGTAGTCAGTATCAGCAGTGAAGGATCCTGAACCTACTCCTCCGGCATCAATCATGGCTGAGGTGGTTGGTTGTGGTATGGGATTCGGTGATTCAGTAGGGAGTGTTCCATTGTACAAGCTTAAGCCACTGACCATAGCATTATCAGTATCACTGGTGAATTTGACCGTGACGTTACCATTACTGTCAGCGGTGGCAGGTACTTGTTCTACTACAGCCTGTGTTAGCTGCTCCAGCCGTATTGTAGATATCGAAGTTAGCTAGAGCAGACTGTGCATTCACGGCTACATTGAAGACTCTACTGCCTACGCCTCCACCATCAGCTAAAGAAGTACCCCAATATAGTTCATTGAAGTGCATCATGAGGGTGTAGTTGGCATTAGGAGTTAAGTTACTGAAGGTATAGCTAAAGGTATTACCATATCGAACGGTTTGGTAGACAGATTGCGGTGCAGCTGGATCATTCACATTGGATGTGTTTACCCCTGCAGTCGTACTGTAGGTTGCCCCTCCACTGAAGCCAGTGTCAGCAGTGTAGGCTCCTTCAGCGTCTCCGCCGGCATTCACCGCTTGCACTAAGAGCGATGGATTGACTTGGACGGTTGCAGTGTTACCAGCATTGTCGGTACTCATACCAGTGACTGATTGGCCAACACCTTCATTAGGTACAGTGACTGGACTCGTGCACGTTGCTACTCCAGAACCAGCATCAGAACAATGGAAAGTAACAAGGACATTGCCGGTATTGTAGTTATTGCTATTGGCTATAGGATTAACAGTATAGGTAATAGTTGGTGGAGTGGTGTCAGCAAGAACTGAGATAGTGTTACTGGGACTACTTTCTCCGGAAGCATTCACTGCAGTGACGTAATAAGAATAGGTACCATCGCTAGGAAGAGTAGTATCAGTGAAAGAGTTAGTGGTACTCGACCCTATGTTTACACCATTACGATAGATATTGTAGGAAGTAGCATTAGTGACTGCTGTCCAGGTTAAGGATGGGGCTTGGTTGGTAGGAGTGGGGGCAATGAGGGTGGTGGGGGCGGATAATCCTGATTCAATAGTAAAAGCCTGTCTATTATCCGATTCTTGGACGCCACTGTTATCTACTGAATAGAAAGTAATTGTATGAGATCCGTCTCCTGATACCGTAAAAGGACTACTGTAAGTTTGCTGCGAGCCGTTATCGACCGTATAGTAAGTATCTGCAATTGTGTAACCAGCTGCAGCTATAGCAGAAAATGAAACAGTCACAGGATTTGAATAACTACCATCAGCATTCGCGCTCGGAGACAACGAAGCTATAGTTGTCGGTGTATTGTGCGTGTACTGAAGTGATATTAACTCAGATTGATTACCTGACACTGAGATATTACTTAACGTAAAGGCCGAGTAAACACTCCCGCTTGCCGGTGTTGCATTAAAGGTGTAGCTTGCTGGTAATAACCATAGGGTAGCGTTGCCGGATGAGTCTGTCGTTGGTCCGTTACCCGCAGGGTATTGTGCTGTCGCCCGAACTCGTGAGCCCTCCACCGAGAGATAGGGTGCCTAAGCCCGTATCAGTAGTCGTAATCTCTACATTGGAGACGGGGTTGTTTGAAGAGTCTTGAGCATGAAATGTGACTTGTTTTGCTGGTATTGTTATGTTTTGTATCGTATCTTCAGCGAGCGAGTAACCATCAGATTCAAGAGAATATTCAGCCGGTAAATTCTGTCCGACATCTGCGCTTGTAGTTCCATAGATTATTAGGCTGTAAGTTCCAGGTGAAGTCGAGAGTGAGTAGTAGCCCGAAGAATTAGTAGTAGCAGAAACCTGCGTAGAACCAGCAACTGCTAAAATTGTTTGACCACTCACAGGATTACCTTCAGCATCATACACATGACCGCTTAGCGATGCAGTACCAGCTTGGGTTAAAACGTAATTCAAAGTGGTATTAACTGATACTACTTCACCGTAAGCCACGGCAGATGAAAAACTACTACTGCTTGGTGGAGTTACCTGAACGTTATAAGTACCATCTGGTATTGATAAAGAATAATTCCCTGAGCTATCAGTTGTTGCGCTGTCGGAGTTGGCGTCGTTAACCGACACAACTGCTCCGACTACAGGTGCTCCAGACGAATTAGTTACACTCCCTGAAAGAGTATTAGAATTTGCATTTACTCCTCTCAAGGAAAAGAGGCTCGACATTGAAATAATTATAATTGCGCCTAACAGTTTTAGTCTAAGAAATCTCATACGCAACTCCCCATACGTTATTTAATTCCCATAATCAAAGATTACGCTTAGCATAATCGTTTTGCAATGTGATGTGCTTGCAGGCTGAACATGAGATGTTAGTTAACCTGAGACCTTATATATTAGAAACTACTAACCTGCTCGACAGTGAGGCATCGGGAAGTCTTATATATAATATATAAGTCCTCAGTTAGATATGAAACGTATGATAAATCATCATCACAATGAAGAAATACTAGGTCCCGGAGAGTGGAATGCCATTCATAATGTCATAGTAATCATTCGCCACCGAGGAATAAGATTTACCTAGGATATAGGCATTGCTAATTGCTACTTTAGCTCCCGAAATATCATTTAGCTTGTAGTCAATCAAAGCAAGGTAAAACCAAATTTGTAATTGATCTGGGAAGAGTGTAGCTGCCTTATCTAGCAGTTTTTGATTGTTTTGAGGCGAACCATAATAAGCACTGAGCACCGCTAAGTTATCGTAGAGCGGGTAGTAGGCCTGGTACTTTATGCCATTCATAAATGCTTTATAGGCCCTAGGATAATCTTGTTCCAAAAGTAACGCTTCACCGAGATCATTATAGTTGCTGGCTCCAGGGAACAGAGCAACCGATTTCGAAGCCTCAGCCAAAGCGGTCTTAATGTGATTATGGCTTAGGTTGTAACTAGACAAAGTACTGTATGCTGTGTAATCGCTCGGTGATGCTGCTATGTCAGCGTTAGCTAAACGAACAGGATTTCGCCAATCTAATCCCCGTATGCTCGTGCGAACTCCTAGAATTAGTAGTAGAACAACGGCCGTACTCAGTACAGCTCGTAAGATGACTTCTGACTTAATACTACTCAGAAAAGTTCCCAATATCCCGAGTAGACCAACCATTGACGCATAAAACCAAGGATCAGATGCAGTATCATCGAGCGGTATTATTTGCAGAATAATGATGAAGCTTACAAAAAGCCAAACGGCAAAGAATTTATACGAATAAAGAGTTGCTCTTGAAGCATGTGCTCGTATCCAAATACCACCATAGATAATAAGCGCAATCAAAGCTCCGTCTATAGTTAGAGGTACAAGAACTCCTCCAAAAGTGATATTTGTATGCACCCAAAAATAGCTAGTTGCCAGTTTCCAAGGGAATATAAATTTTTCAAAATAAAAAAGCATCACCGACGGTACGGTAAGTAAACGACTCCACAGACTTACATTATCTATTGGTCCAGTGCGCGGATTAGTCCCGACTAATCCAACAGCATGTGCTTTCAGAATCAGATACACAATCAACTCAGGGATGATAATTGCGAGGAAGGTGTACACTCTTTTTCTGTTATACCAATACAGGTAAAATGCAGCCATGGCTATGAAAACAATTCCTGTTTCTTTGGCAAATATTGATAGCCACAAACATAGTTCTGCGCAAATCAGTGACCAATTTGATTTGAATCTAATCAGTAGGTACAACCCAAGCATGCCAAAAAAGAAATACAGTGTGTCCTGCATAACAGGAATAGCATAGACTATCTCTGAATCAATAGGATGCACAAGTAATAGCAGCGAGAGAAACAAAGCAATCCAGCGAGAGAAACTGTAAGCAAAAACCAGATACACAAAAAATGCGCTGGCAGTGAATAAGAGCAGCTGCAGTATATGGAAATATATTGCATGTGCACCAAAAAGACTATAAACGAGTGAAAAAACAGTCGTCATAAGCGGGCGATAATAAACTCCTGATAAAGGTTCTAGACCTTCACCGTTATAGAAAGTGCCGCCTTTAAAAAAAAGAACGATATTACTTATTGAGTGTACTGGAACGTTGTCGACAATTTGACCGTAATCATCGCCTTGGAATGGATTACTAAAACCTGAAGCATAAACAACAAAACTAACTACTACAATTATCAAAGCAACCTGCCAATTGGAAAGTTTATTTAGTCTGGAAATGAGGCTATGAATATTGCTTTTCACGGTGTTACGTCTTCCGACAATTCCTGGTCATCAATAATTGCTGAGAATAAGCAGCAATTCTGGATCAGTTTGACCGCCTAACTCATCGGCATGATCAACTGCAATCCGAGCCTCACTGCTATTACCGGCCTTATAGGAGTATACCGCAAGATACAGCCATGGATCAGCATATTGAGCGCACTTTTTTGAGTTGCTTCGTTCAAGAACTTCATATTACGAAAACTACAACCTTATCGCCGTAATACGTATGTAAATAAAGCTTATTATTTGTGCAAAATCATGGGCGCTAATTTTACAACGTTACTGACAGGGTTGAGCATAAGCATCATACTTTTATGTCTTGCCATTCATGCATTTAGCGTCTAGGATACATTTATAGACCATATATAAGCCGTTCCCTGAATGGGTTTTATTTTTCCAAAACACTAACAAAGCAGAAAGGGCAGCTATTTCAATTTCTAACGAAATGATGTATAATAAAAGGTCACTTTTAAATTTACCATTCGTAACATTAAAGGGGTCATGCGTATGCCTTTAGGGGATCTTACCAGCGAAATGCACGAAAAGTGCGCAGTGTTCGGAATTATAGGACAGCAGCATGATGATCAAACGGGCCTCGAAGCGGCCCGTTTAACATTTTATGGACTATGGGCTCTTCAACATCGGGGACAAGAAAGCTCGGGAATCGCAAGCAGCGACGGCAAAGACATCTATCGTCATTCGGCAAATGGCCTAGTCGCAACAGTGTACCGTGAAGAAGATCTTGAGCAACTCAAGGGACATATTGCAATTGGGCATAACCGTTATTCAACGTCAGGGGGCAACGACGAGTGCTTTAACCAACCCTTTGTTGACTATCAGAATAAGATTGCCTTTGCACATAATGGTAATCTGCCTGACACTACAAAACTCGAAGAATTTTTGACTGAACGCGGGATAAAAATAAAGGGGTTAAACGATACAGGGATGATGGCTGCGGCAGTCAGTAGTTATGTTGACGAAGGTCTCAACCTTATTGATGCAATAAAACAAGCATACCCCTTATTCACCGGTGTCTTTTCCGCTGTCGCAATGGACACGAATAACCTTGTAGCATTCCGTGACCAGTATGGTATCAGGCCGCTTTCACTGGGCGCTATGAATGATGGCTACGTAATCGCCTCAGAGACTTGTGCATTTGATACAGTTGGAGCAAAATTTTTACGAGATATTGAGCCCGGAGAAATGGTAGCCATCAATCAAGATGGAATCACATCTCATCAGATTGTCGAAGGTCAACAAAAACTTGATATTTTCGAAATGGTGTATTTCGCCCGACCAGATAGCCTATTACTTGGAAAACGAGTAGACACAGTACGACGCAACTTTGGTCGCGCAATGGCTGAAGAGTTTAATATTTCAGCTGACATTATTGTCCCTGTCCCTGATTCGGGGATCCCGGCGGCCCTTGGCTATTCGGAAGCAAGCGGCATACCGTTTGAAATGGCCCTCATTAAAAATCGTTATATTCATCGGACCTTCATTCGACCAACCGAGCAGCTCCGCGCACGAGATCTCAAAATGAAGTTAAACCCAGTCATTGACACGTTGAAAGATCAACGTGTCATTTTAGTTGATGATTCGATCGTACGGGGCACAACGATGCAGCACTTAGTATCAATGGTATTTGAGGCAGGCGCAAAAGAGGTTCACCTTCTTATTACCTGTCCTCCGGTTCGCTATCCAGATTTTTACGGTATCAACACACCAAAACAGTCTGAACTAATCGCCGCATATATGACTGAGGCTGAAATTAACGAATATGTTGGCGCTACTTCTCTTCGCTTCCTATCCTTCAATAATATGATCAAAGCTACCGGTTTACCGACACACATGTTCAGTACCTCCTGTTTTACCGGCGAATATCCCTGCTCAATTGGCAAGCGCAATAAAGAGATATTCCTGCTGAAGCCAGGCGAAACGCTTCCAAAATCCGCCCATAAGCCTACGCTGCTCGCAAACGCACGATCAGTATAATTTCAAACTATCAGAGGATTCATGCACCCTATACAAACTCAGTACTACTTTATACTTTTATCCAAAATAACAGGCTTGTATCTATCATGAAAAAACGTATTGCGGTCTTAGCCTCAGGTAGCGGTACAACCGCTGAAGCTTTTATACATGCAGCACAATCAGGTTCCATAACTACCGAGATAGGTTTAATAATATGCAACCGCAAGGACGCAGGTATCTTTGAACGTATTAAAAAACTTAATAAAGAATTCGGACTTAAAATTGAAATCGTACTAATTAACAGTAAAACTCACCCGATTTCAGAGGGAGAAACAGAGCATATTGGCCGACAGACAATAGCGGAAGAAGCAGCTATCTTAAAACTTTTGATTGAGGGTGACTATTCACTCGTTACACAAATGGGATACATGAAAAGGAGTGGATCTACCATCGTCCATGCATTCGGCTGGCGTCCAGAATACACCAGTATTTATCAAGCCCATATGCTCAATACACACCCCGGCCTACTTCCTGAAACAGAAGGGCTATATGGTGAACTGGTCCAACGTCACGTACTAACTCATCATCTTCCCTATGCAGGACAAACACTCCATGTTGTGGCCGAAAAATATGACGACGGGCCGGTTGTAGTCGAACATAAAGTGGCCGTAATGCCTGATGATACTCCTGAGACTCTTTTTAGCCGGGTTCAAGCCATTGAAAAGCAAACGCTTCCGTTAGACATTCAGCATTTTATCAACGAACAAGAAGCATACAATAAACAATCAAAGGAGACACCATAGTGGCAACAGTACTCGTTATCGGCAGCGGCGGACGCGAACAGGCACTCGCATGGAAACTATCGCAATCAGAGCAAGTAACAAAAGTATATGTTGCTCCTGGTAATGGTGGAAGTAGCGGTATCATTCAAAATGTGGCAATAAATTTTGTAGATGTGCAGGGGCTTCTTCAGTTTGCTAAGGATAACACTATTACTCTCACGGTTGTTGGCCAGGAAGCAGCCTCTGACGCAGGTGTTGTCGATGCATTTAAAACAGCGGGCCTTCGCATTTTTGGGCCCAGCAAGGCTGCAACTCAAATAGAATCCTCGAAAGTATTTTCAAAAAAATTAATGACTGAGGAACACATAGCGACTGCTGAGTACCAAACATTCTCTGACGCAAAAGCCGCAAAAGTATACGCACTGAGCCGACCGCTTCCTGTTGTCATAAAAGCAGATGGGCTTGCACTTGGGAAAGGCGTAGTTATCGCCGAAACTGCAGAAGAAGTAAGCGACGCAATCGATACTATCATGGTTAAGAAAATCTTCGGAGAGTCCGGCAATAACGTTGTTGTTGAAGATTTTATGAATGGTCAAGAAGTGTCGGTGCACGCACTGTGTGACGGTAAAAGATCAGTTATTTTTCCTGCCTCTCAAGACCATAAACAAATCAATGACGGTGATACAGGACCCAATACTGGTGGCATGGGGGTCATTGCACCCGTACCATGGGTCACAAACCAGCAGCTCGAAGACGTTAGTAAGTACATTATTCAACCAGCCCTCAACGGGTTAGCTCATCATGGAGCGGCATTTACGGGCTGTCTATATCCTGGCTTAATGATAGACAGAGATGATATTAGACTTCTAGAATTCAATGCGCGCTTTGGTGATCCCGAGGCAGAGGTTTATATGCGTCTCATAGAAGGTGACCTGTTTGAAATTTGCAGTGCTTGCGTCGATGAAAAACTGGATCCATCTCAAATTTCATGGAAGCCTGGCTTTGCAGTCAGTGTTGTTGCCTGCTCTCCAGGATATCCGGGATCATACCCCAAGGGTTTACCAATTTCAGGCATCGAAGATGCAGAAAAACAAGCAGATGTCGTTGTCTTTCATGCAGGTACTCAGAAAAATGAATCAGGTTATGTAACCGATGGCGGCCGAGTCTTGAATGTTACTGCTACCGGTGCAACACTCAACGAAGCCCTTGAGAAGGCCTACGATGCCATGAAGCTTATACATTTTGATGGTATGCATTATCGTACTGATATTGGCAGACGATTACACGTTTAGATTTCTGTAACCAGAGCATGAAAGCATTGATAAGCTATGCTTTTTTATCGCTTACCTCGGTAGGGACTGTGTATTTCGAACTGCCGGAACCTCAGCCCATAATACTCGTAAAAAGAAAGGTTCAGATCAACTGGCAGGGATTACGGGCGGATCAGTATTTTCGAGTGAAATATCTTCTTGTTGATACGGAGGTTTAAGAATGTTATCAACGAGTTGATCAAGTTGATCATTCGAGAGATTTGCTTTGACGGCATAACCCTCAATCCCCTGCTGCCTAAGACCGGCTGGAGCATCTGCTTCATTAAGATTTGAGATGATGTAAACCTTGATGTTTTTACCCCATTCGCTTTTTCGAATCTGCTGCAGAATCTGATCACCGGCAATTTTTGGTACCATTAAATCGAGCAAGACAAGCTCCGGCAATTCTCGCTGGATGATAGCCAAAGCCTCAACTCCATCGTATGCCACAAAACATGTGTATCCGATTGCTTCAAGTCTGATTTTATAAATATCTGAAAGACTAATATTATCTTCTACGATTACTATTTTTGCCATATATCTCGTATCCTTCCGAATTTAAAATAAATAATCAGACCTACTAACCTGCTTGCTCAAGATACTTTTCGACCCCATTTTGCTGGAGCTTCGCATCGGCATTCAAAACCTCATCGTATTGTTGCTGCATAAATGCTATGTAGGCTTCAGTAAGATCGGTACTGTGTAAAGCTAGTATTCGAATAGCTAAAAGGGCCGCATTCCGAGCACCATTTTCCGGCATTGTCGCCAGAGGAACCCCTGAAGGCAGTTTAATATTAGACCAAAATGCCTCGTGACCATGATTTTCTCGTTTAATTGGGACGGCGATAACCGGTAGTAGCGTTTCTGAGGCGGTCATGCCTGGCAAATGAGCTGACCCGCCTGCGCCTGCAATAATAACTTGCAGACCCCGTTCTTTCGCACTTTTTGCATAGTCTGACATACGATCAGGTGTACGGTGAGCGGAGACGAGATGCACCTCGTGAGGTACCTCAAATTCATTAAGCACCTTTACTGCTTGGCCCATAATATCTAAATCGGAATCGGAACCTATAATAACACCGACAAGTGGCTGAGGATTCTCCGTCTCATTCATATATCGAGCTCCTTTCGAGCTTTATGGGCTCGCATGCGAGCTTCTTCCAATATCTGACCGGTTGCAGTTATATGGCCCATTTTACGATCAACTTTCGTGGGTGACTTGCCGTATAGATGCAAATAAGTATACGGAATTTTGTGTACTTTATCTACGCCCTTTACTTGCGTTGGTCCGTTTCTCTCCCCTAATACGTTGATCATAACTGCGGCCGGAACAATCAGGCTAGTCTCATCAAGTGGTAAGCCTGCAATTGCACGGATGTGCTGTTCAAATTGAGATGTTTTGCATGCTTCGATCGTATAGTGCCCAGAATTATGAACTCTAGGTGCAATTTCGTTAACCAGCACCTCATTAGTATTCGTTAAGAACATCTCAATACCGAACACACCCGCACCATCAAATAATTCGGCAACTCGACGTCCCAATTGTTCAGCTTGTTCGCGGACATTATAATCAAGCTCCGCTGGTGCTAAAACTTCAAGACATATATTGCGCTCCTGTACTGTTTCAACAACGGGATAGAGGGCGATATCTCCGTCCATGCTGCGAGCCGCCATAATAGCAAGTTCTTTTTGAAACGAAACGAATTTCTCGGCATAAAGTGCTCGTCCTTTGAAGTCGACAAAAGCTTTTTCGATATCGGCTTCAGTCGTAACTACTCTATTACCTCTGCCGTCATAAGCACCGTTTCTTGTTTTAAGAAGCATCTTACCGTCAAAATCCTTCAGTGCCTTACAAGCATCTTCAAACGTTTCTATAGCTAAAAATGGAGCGACTGCTATTCGAGCTTCGTTTAGAAACTTTTTTTGTTTCAGCTTATCTTCAATAATATGAATAGTTCGAGGCAAAGGGTTAACAGGTTTGCCCTGTTGCGCAATTGCTTCCAGTACCTTTGAATTAACATGTTCTATTTCTATCGTTATAAAGTCTGATCTCTCGGCAAGTTGCTTAATCGCACTTTCGTCGTATAGATCTCCTACAATCTGTTCTGCACCGACTTGCGACGCAGAGCAGTCCACAGTTGGATCAACGACGACAACGTTATATCCGAGTGGTAGGGCGGCCTCTGTCAGCATCCGACCAAGTTGGCCACCACCAATAATACCAATCGTTTTCTGCCCTTTCATATGATTATCATACAGTAATTTTAGCGAGGAAACATCTTTAGCACCTCAGTCTTTGCGCTAGAAGAAGATGTTCTTTATACTTGATCACGTGCCACAAACAATCGCTAAAACTGACTTTACTTTGCCAGGTCAAACGGCTTTCGCCAGAGGAAGCGTTCGTGATATATATACCATCTCTAATACCTTTTTAGTTATGGTCGTAACCGACCGAATATCCGCATTTGATGTCGTCTTACCTGTTACTATTCCCCATAAAGGTCAGGTGCTCGCTCAAATTGCAAAATACTTCCTCGATGCCACTAAGGACATAATACCTAACTGGCTCATAAGCAGTCCTGACTCAAATGTAGTGATCGGCTATAAATGCAAACCATACAAGGTCGAGGTTGTCGTTCGTGCTTATTTAACCGGACACGCTTGGAGAGAGTATCAGTCAGGAAATCGTAAATTATGTGGCGTTCAATTACCTGATGGGATGCGCGAAAATGAAGCGTTTCCTGAACCAATTATTACGCCCGCTACACATGCTGATGTAGGCCATGATGAAGACGTATCTAAAGAGGAAATACTGTCTCGCGGCCTCGTACCGGCTGATCACTATGAGCAAATAGAATTGTATGCACGTAAATTATTTGAGCGCGGCACCCAAATGGCCGCTGACAAAGGGTTAATTCTCGTCGATACAAAATATGAATTCGGAGTATTAAATAATGAACTGATCCTCATGGATGAGATTCATACACCGGATTCTTCGCGCTATTTTTATGCCGATACTTACAATGAAATCCAGAAAACGGGTCAGCGGCAGCGCCAACTCTCAAAAGAATTTGTACGTGAATGGCTTATGGCTCATAATTTTCAAGGATTAGACGGACAGATCATGCCTACCATTCCAGAAACGTTTGTTCAGGAGATATCTGAACGATACCAGGAACTTTACCAACAAATTACCGGCCAACCTTTTAATCCAATTGATAACACAGACGCTCTGAGCCGCATTGAATCAAATATTCTGAATGCTTTGAAGACAATCTAATTCTCGACAACAAGCCGAGCCGAGATTTGATCAGCCAATTTCTTTGATGAGGCCATGATGAATGGCTCTGGTTTAAAAGGATCATACGGTTCACCCTTAAAATTAACGACGACCCCGCCTGCTTCGCTAAAAATCAGTGCCACGGGCAGCACATCCCATGGTCCTTGCTTAAGGTAGTCTGATCCATTATCGTGTATGACGGCCGATAATCGTTTAGTTCCCTCCGCGATACGTAATGCTACCCCAGAGTGCGGCGGGCTGCAAGAAATAAGCTGAGCCCCTCCGGGTTGTCTCAAACGTTCTCTAAGCAGCCTAAATTGTGGGGACTCATATTCAACGTTTGAGTATTGATTCATCTCAATCCATGCGCTTGTTAGCTCAGTATCTTTGCACTGTAAACGGCGCTGCCGTTCATATGAGCCATGTCCTCGAACTGCGTAAAACATTTCGTCTGTCAGTGGAAAATAGACAGCTGAGAATCGGGCTCCTTGTTTATCGCAATAGGCGATCATAACAGACGGCATATCTTCAGAAACTCGGAAGAGGTACGCTGATGTTCCGTCGAGAGGATCCACAATCCAATATTGGTCTTCAGGAATAACTTCAGGACTGAGCTCTTCAGAAATTATTATGTCATCAGGATATGCGGATCGAATTGCTTCATGGATAGCATGGTCGCATTTTACATCGACCTGACTGACGAGATCACCATGAGTTTTTTCCTCGACCACTTGAACCTGTAAATAGCTTTCACGAATAATCTCCCCTGCTTTACTTGCAGCACGGACAGCTACCGTAAGCGCAGTCTGCGTTTGCGTCGGTATATCCGTAAATTCGTGAAGTTTTATCATCATGTCTCGTTTCGTATTTTATTAAGCGGCAAAAGCCGCTCACTGATCGAATTTATCCACTTGTAATAATAGCCCATCATGGGCATCTGATACTATCTTGAAAGTCACACTAACTCTTAGAAATGCTCACATATGAAAGCCCAGCGAAGGAGGGCTTAATGTACATATACTTTTCAAATAAGCCAGATCATGATTGATAGTAATATTGTTTGGATGTTAAATCAATAGTTCACTTGCTTTTAAACCACAGGATTTCATTTAAAATAAGTAACCATGCCACGCAGCGTATTAAAATCTACACATTACAAAAAAACTATTGCAGAAAATTATCAGGTACTAAGCCCAAATGAATTTATTGATGATTTTGAGCAAGAAGCAGCTCAAGCTAAAAATCGAATTTGGACTCAAGCAATGTACTTTGAAAAAGGCAAAATATTTGAACGACTTGAAATACTTCTAATTTCCGCAGCTTCGAAATATATGGATGTTCGTCTCCATGTAGATTGGTTTAGTTTAAAGTTTAGTGACGAAAAATACATACGCTCCGGTTCTGAGACTTTTAGAAATAAAATCGGTTTGTTTGACCCCCTTAAGAAGTCTGGGGTTAAATTACTTTTTACAAATAAACCGACCAAACTGGAGCATGTTTTTCCATATAAAGGCCGCAATCATATGAAAATGACGATCGTTGATTCTGTTGCTTACCTCGGCGGAGTGAATTACGCGGACGCTGATTTTAAGTTCGACGACTTTATGGTGAAATTTACTGAAAAAAATATTGTTGATGCCATTCAGAATCTATTTTTAAGTGTTGAGGCAGGAACATTAAGTGATAAAAAGATACCAATTAATAAAGAAACTGCTTTATTTATCGACGCTGGTAAACCTGGAAAATCTATTATTCTGGAAGAGGCAATCCAAGCCGCAAAAAATGCTAAAAAAAGTATCGGACACACATGCCAATTCGTGCCCGACGGAGCATTTCTGCGAGCACTGCATACGGCCCACTCTCATAATCTAACTGTGAACGTAGTCTCACCCGACAAAAATTCATTCAGTCCTATGCTATCTGGCGTATACAAACTCAATCGAGCTGCAATTGTCCTCAAGCGTCAAACTATGCCGGTTCATCTATTAAATAATATGGTGCATGCAAAATTAACGATTGTCGACGAGGCTTACATACTTATGGGATCGCATAACTTATCTCTAAGTGGCGTACGAGTTGGAACCGCTGAACTTGCGCTGTCATCGACGAATCCGCTCCTCGTTCATAACCTTGATGTCTATTTTAAGCGACTACTCTCTACGGCCAAAAAATAACGCTCTACCTACAGTGAAACTTGATATGCCATTACTACCAAAGATAGCACCGTGGTTTTAAAAATATTTTCTGTCTGAGAAAAATATGAGTGTATATAGTCATTGCGCTTGATTCTAATTTTTAGATATGTTTGTATAAGTTAAGTTAAAAGAAGGGGTACATCATTAAAATTCTTGTTTTAGGCGGCGACGGTTTCTGTGGCTGGCCAACGTCACTACATCTTTCGGCCGCAGGCCATGACGTTACAATTGTCGATAATCTAAGCCGTCGCCAAATTGATGTCTTACTTGAAGTACAGTCACTGACACCGATCACCCCTATCAGTACTCGACTTAAAACATGGCATAGTGTGAGCGGGAAAACGATTAATTTTGAAGCGCTCGATCTGACGACTGAATATGATCGTTTAGTGACGTTACTGAAAAAATATAAGCCGGATACGATCATTCACTTCGCGGAACAACGTTCAGCACCATATTCTATGAAAAACGCTTCAACTAAGCGTTATACGGTCAATAATAACGTTAATAACACCCATAACTTACTGTGCGCAATTGTTGACAGCGGGGTTAATGCGCACATAGTTCACTTGGGCACAATGGGCGTATATGGCTATGGCTGGTCGGGCTCCGCACCAATTCCAGAAGGTTACATAGAGGTGGAATTAAATACTCCGGAAGGCAAAATAGCGAAAGAAATTCTACACCCAGCCAATCCCGGTTCCGTTTATCATATGACTAAAACCTTAGACCAGCTAATGTTTGCATTTTATGCAAAGAACGACGGTATACGAGTCACTGATCTGCATCAAGGAATTGTATGGGGAACACAAACTCCGCAGACTATTATGGATGAAAAGCTTATTAATCGTTTCGACTATGATGGTGATTACGGAACCGTTTTAAACCGTTTCCTCATGGAAGCTGCTATTGGATATCCATTAACAGTGCACGGATCTGGCGGCCAAACACGAGCCTTTATACATATCCGTGATACGGTACGCTGTATCGAACTCGCTGTTCTTAATCCCCCAGAAAATGGTGATCGACCAACTATTTTTAATCAGGTAACTGAAACCTTTAAAGTCAAAGAACTTGCTGAACTAATCGCTAAAATCACAAACGCTAAAATTGAATATGTCAGCAATCCTCGTAAGGAAGCTGCAGAAAACCAGTTACTAGTTCAAAATAATAAATTTCTCGCCCTTGGTCTTAAACCCACAACTCTTTCTGAAGGTTTACTAGAAGAAGTTCAAGACATTGCTCAGAAATACAGTAATCGTATTGATAAAACTAAAATTCCCGCTCGATCAAAATGGGTACAAAAATCCAAGCAATAAGGTAGTTGTAAAAATTATACGAACCGCTGATGATATACCGGCTATTTCTTTAGTCAATTTTAAGTTTAGCTTGCTATTTTTGATATAATAAAAATGTTAAGAGGATATTTTGATTCGTCGCATCACAACTAAGCCATGGTTCGGTCCAAAGAAGTATTTTGGCTGGGGATGGCGGGTTACCAGTTGGCAAGGAGCAGTGGTTTTGCTTTTCTTCATAGTTCTGTTAATTGCAGTACTAATATATTCTCATAATTCTATTGTCGGCATAACAAGCGCTGTTTTTGTGACGTTACTCTTTATTCTTATCGCGCTACTAACAGGTGATCCGCCTGGTGGCCGAGATTACCGCTCGAGACTCTGAACTTTCATAGTAGGCTCTGATACGTATTTATTCCTCAAAATAAATGCACCCACAATACCCGCGACAATCGCCGAAAAACCACCTACGGCCAAGCCCACCCTAGGGTTAGCATGATCACCGATATATCCTATAATCGGGCCCCCAATCGGCGTTGTACCTTGAAATCCAATTGACCATAATGCCATTACTCGTCCCCTCATTTTTGGGTCACTACCAAGTTGTAAGGTTGTATTTCCGAGAGAGACAAAGAGAACCGAGAGAGCACCTACTATTACTAAAATAAGAAGCACAATCACTTTCGTATCCATGAACGCGGTTATTAAAATACTGATACCGAATAAAATTGCTGTCCATATTAGTTGCATCCGGCTAATGGATTGTCGCCCAGCTGAATACAGTCCGCCAAAAATTGCACCAATTCCCATTGCGGCCATCATATCCGAGTAGGTACTGGCATTACCGTGGAGTGAATGCGTTGCAAAGAGTGGAAATATTACTGGGAATTCGTAGGCAAACGTACCAATAATAAACATCATAATCAATGTAGAGCGAAGCGTTGGCACGCTCCATGCATAGCGCAATCCGGCGCGGATTTGCCCTTTTTCTTTGATGGCAATTGGGGCGGGGCGCAGCTGCTTCTGATCCATCAATAATAGAGCCGTCAGTACAGCCAAATACGATGCAGCATTTATAAGAAAGAGCGGGCCAACGCCGACAGTCGCAATCAGGATACCAGCAATAGAAGGACCAATAACTCGCGCACCATTTACAATCGTTGAATTAAGTGTAACTGCGTTCCTTAGCCGATCTTGACCCACCATTTCAACAACGAAGGTCTGTCTACTTGGATTATCGACGACTGTTATAAAACCAAGTCCGCAGGCAAGAATATAAATCATCCATAAATGTATACTATGGGTGACCACGAGCAGTCCAAGCACCAACGCCAATATGCCAAATAATGTTTGCGTCATGTACAAGACATGTCGTTTATTAAATCGGTCCGCGATTACGCCGCCCCATACACCAAAAACGAGGACGGGAACATATTGTGCTGCTACCACAAAACCAACTTGAGTACCTGAATGAGTTAATTCAAAAACTAGCCATGTTAGCCCAATGGTCTGCATCCACGTACCACACATCGAAATACCTTGGCCCAAAATATATAATCGATAATTTCGAATTTCAAACGAAGCAAAAATTCGCCCTAAAGCATTCTTCACAAGCACCTCTAACTATTTTTATTTAAAATCTGTTAACAATTATACGCTGGTAATCTAACCATGTGCTGTAATAAAAGTGACTTTACTCATTTACAATATCCCGATTAGAGAAACGATCTGAGCCAAAAGTGCAAAAGATAAATCCAACGGCTATCATAACAACTACTGGCGTCCAGCTTGGACTAGTTGATGGGACTGCCGAAAGTTGCTTCATTATAGATGTATCCAATATCCAATGATTTAGATTAATTCCACTGCTAGCAATGTCTAAAAGAAAAGCCCAAATAATACTACCATAGACAATAATTGAAGCTTTACGTGGAGCAAATGACATCGCAAATGTCCCTAGTCCAAGCGTAAATATGCCTGCCGCAATAATGTTGCATGAAGCTTCGAGCAGTGTACGATATGAAATGTCTAAATGTTGCTGATTTGCAGCAAGCCAAATAACTGAGCTGGAGAAGACTCCAATTACAATGATAAAAATAGTACACAAACCAAGCCTATCCCATAGCCACTGTAAACGACCAACTGATCGGACTAGAAAGTTCTCAAGATAGCCATTTGCTTCATCGCTACGCATCGAGTTTACTGTAGAAGCTACGTAAACCATAACAAAAAGACTAAGTAGGAAATATACAATGCTTAAAAATAATAAGGCTTTATTGGTCTGAGCTGAATTGGTAATTTTACTTAGCTTCTGTCCGAATCCTGCTGACTGGCTAATTGCAGTTGCTGCGGATTTTGTGAGAAATCCGAAGAATGCTGCGACCGCCATAACTGCTGCAAGCCAACTTAGATTTGAAGAACGCGTTAACCGAAAAAGAGCTTGGATTGGACTATTAAGCAAGCGTGTATGCGGTGAAGCAGACACATGGTCGCTGACAATACTAGCGTTCAGATCTCGCTGTCCTGCTAGCACAATGGCCAAACCGCCTACGGCGATAATGGTGGCTGCGACCGGAATTAACCATTCTGGCTGTGGGTCATACAAAGGTTGTAACTTTTCAATCCAGCCAAGTGGCGTAATGTAGTCCAGCCAATGAGCACTGGTTACGTCAGCCATCACCCGAACTAAGAACGAAACTCCAAAGGCCGCCGCCGCTACTTTAGCCGCGCTACCTCTCGTAGCCATTAATTGAGAAGCTAGTGCACCGATACACATAAATAGGGCAATACTACTGGATACACATAGCGCATAGTAAACCATAGCTTCGGGAGCAAGGTGTATTGCCGGTATTCTTCCGACCAGAGTAAATAATACCGCTGTGCACACGAAAAGCGCCAGACAAGAAAAACTCAATCCGATAAGTATACTGAAGGCAGTGCGCTTGGCTGTTGTCATACCTGACATAAGTAACTCGGTTCGCCCGGCGTCCTCTTCGCCTCGAAATGTCTTCGTAGCAAGCAATACAATCCAAAGTCCACCGATAATAAGCATTGGACTTAACATATTCCATGCAATAAAGCCCCCGAATGCATTGAGGTGATTAGTTTGCCCGAACAGTGCTTTTAAACCTAGATTGTTACCAAATGTTATTGCAAGTCTCGAGCGAGCCGCCTGGGTAGGATATGCAGTCGCGATGCCATCAGCTTTAACGGCTAAAAGTACCGAAAAAAGCACACTAATTACAATCGCAATTTTAATCGTTCTTCTTGCCACAAAGAACACGATAGTTGTTTGCGGTGCACGAAAATTCTTTTGTGTCGAAGGTAATTTTTCAGTGCTTTCCATGTGAAGCCTCAGCAACTTTTGGTAGTTCGTCACCATACAGTGATAGGAATAATTCTTCGAGTGAAGGCTGACGACTCAATAAAGTTTTCGGATGCGCTTCCGTAATAACTCGAAGCAGCGGATCGATTGATCCATGGACCTGACAATTCAATTGATGCCCCGTAATTACGACATCGGTCACACCATATAGGTTATCAACTTTTGGTGGCTGCCCTTCAAAGGTTGCCTCAACAGTCAATGCAGATAAGTGTCGCATATCGTGCAATGTACCAAGCTCAACGAGTTTTCCATTTCGAAGTATAGCTACCCGGTCGCTGAGCGCTTCAACTTCTTCGAGTGTATGAGAGGATAAAAAGATAGTTTGGTCGTTCTGTTTAGCTTCATCAACCGTTTGTCGAAATGCTCGCTCCATAAGGGGGTCGAGACCGCTTGTCGGTTCATCCATAATAAGCAAATCTGCTCGAGTCATGAAGGCAGCAATTATGTTTATTTTTTGTCGATTACCTTTAGAATAAGTACGCACTTTCTTATTACCATCAAATTCAAAGCGTTGAATGAGTAAATCGCGATAGTCTGGATCAATACTGCCATGAACTTTACCCAATAAATGTAATGTTTCCGTCCCGGTTAAGTCAGGCCATAATGCTGCTTCGCCTGGAATGTAAGCTACATGCTTATGTGTCTCGATCGTATTATGTTGAACGTCTTTTCCAAATATCTGGACACTTCCGCCTGATGGTTTAATGAGTCCTAGGATCATACGTATTGTCGTCGTTTTCCCAGCACCATTTGGGCCTAAATAACCGAGTACTTCACCCTTTCGAACATTTAAATCAAGAGGGGCAAGTGCAACAAAGGAGCCATATTTTTTTGTGAGGCCGATAGTAGTAATTGCATCACTCATTTTTTAATTTCCTTTTGTATGTGTAAACGAATATAGAAGTATTCTAGCTTACAGTATAACCCTCTATCTAGCTCAGATCTCTAAATCTTTAGACTGGCCTGTTTTGCTTCGACAAAAGACCACCGAAAATTACAATGTACTGCATGAACGAGATACCAAAAAATACTGCATACGTCATAGGTATACCGAGACTATAGAGAATTTTCTGCTTAATACTAAACTGGCGTTCTCCCCATATCGCGAAAAGTAAAATCACCGCCAATATAAGGCAGCTAACAATCAGGAATACCGGGTCTTCAACTTTAACTGCTAAATAGATAAAGTAAGTGATCGCTAGCGGCACTAATAATCCCACAAAACCGGTCAATATTACCATTGGTAATCTAAGCCAGCTCAGATATTTCGTATAACTTGAGCCTGCTTTGAAAATGATCCGGCGCTGAGAGAACAGTGAGCGCACGCGTTTAGCCTGCAGATTATAGGTATTTATATAAAATTCATAAATTGTTGACTGGGGCATATGTACGACGATCACATCTTCTGCGTATTCACTGCGGTTATACCGATTAGCTGGGAGCAGTAAACTATCGAGATCTTGTTTATGCCGAATAGCTTCTTTTGCTAGCTCAGCAAACGTTTCTTTCTTAAAAAATGCCTGCTCCTGCAAGTATAAATCTGCATTATTAACACTCGCGGCTTTGAGAGAAATCTCTCTAAGACAATTTTGATATATCGCAAAAAGCCCAGCGACTATCCATGAGTTACGGATTACGTTCTTAGATCGCAACATTGTGAGCCTTGATTCCTTTGTGAAATGTAGGACCGCACGACTAAGCGCATGCATATCAAGTGTGCTACGAGCATCCAAGCGTAAAATAAGATCACCCTGACCATATTTTTTAAATACTTCGTACTCCGACAAAAAAGTATGGGCTTCCTGCCGACGAGCCACTACTTTCATATTTTTTTTAGGATATTGCTTAATCAATTCTCGAGCTAACTTACGAGTATTATCAGTTGATGCGTAATCAATAATAATAGTTTGATGCGTACGATACGAACTGCATGCAATACTTTTGATACAGTACTGAATAAACGCTTCATCATTATGTGCATACAGTAGTATGGTGACCAACGAACGTTTCGATTTTGCCACACCATGTGCCATAGTTTTTTGCTGGCGTTCGTATGAAATCTGTCGAGCATCGTATAGATTTGCACCAATGATTGTGTCGAGCAAAACTAATGCTCCCATGACACCGAGAACCTGCAAGCCAATAAGTACTAGTGCGCCTGCCATTATTGCACTACCCTTACAAATGAAAAACTATATTCGGTTCGCCACTCATTAAGACTACCGGTGCATGTTTGAATAAGAAGCTCTGGCGAACCTACATAACTTAATATTGATGTATCAGTCGGTCCTAGACTGGTAGCAGCGGTAAACGCATACTCAAAAATATGCCCATTACTTGTATACACAAACGCTATTGCACCAACGGCCGGGGTCTGATGTCGCAATGCGCCAAATACAAAATCATTATTATGACCGTATACAAAAGTTTGGCCTGCAGTATTATTGGCAAGCGTGCTTATCATGGCAAATTGAGCATAATAGCCGCTCAATGACCAGGTATTGCTTGCACTGTCGTAATAACCAGGATGAAGTGGCAGATCAATTGAGGAGTCAGGAATTACGAGACGTATCGGAAGCCCTGAAATTACTGGGTTTAGGTTAGAAATGGGATCACGAGGTTTTTGTGACTGCCTCGTGATCGAAACGTTACGACTTTTATCAAGTGGTGACAAGGGCCTACCAACATAACCAATAAAGAGACATGTTACGCCATATATCAAGCCGATCGTAACGTAAAATCTAATTTTTGTGAAAGCTGATTGCGGTGGTTGCATGACATACCGCTTTCTTTTAATAAGCTTAGACGAGGCGTCGTAAAGCACCAAGGCCAAAGCGTGAGAGAGCTAAAATGCTTGTAAGAACAGTAACACTACCTACTGCAACTTTAGCTACTGTGTCGCTACCGGTATCAGGTAGAGCTGAGACAGATGGGTTTGCCGCGCTTGCTGCACCGAGCCCAGTAGCTGGAGTTGTAGTATATTGACCAGACCCAGTAGTACCAGTTGTACCCGCTGTATCACCCATAGAACCTGATGTACCTAAAGTTTCACAGCCAGTATTGACATTGACATTTGTACTGCTGCTATTGCTTGAATTACCAGAACCGACATTACCACTTGTCGTGTTACCGTTTGCGCTTGCAGTACCTGAGCCTGCATTTTGCAAATTGTTTGAATTAACGTTTGTGTTATTTTCGCAATTTACGGACGTATTGTTGTTTGATGATGAAGAGATCGTGTTTGTTGATCCAGCGCCTGTTGTAGTGATGCTGTCGGCAGCTGCAATGCCTGACGCAAACCCTACACATATTACTGGAACTGCTAAGATTTGTAGTAACTTCCTCACTTTAGTACCCCTTATATTATATGGTGTCATTCATTTATATATCATTTACATAAATATGACAATAGGTAAATTATAGTATATACATAAGCATGATACCTTGTTACACCATTGAGATGACTATAAATGTTTGCAATAACCGTTCGGTATGTTAATTACGGAACAATCACTGACTACTTTTTATTATCAATTAGAAACTCGTAAGGATATATACTCTCCTGAACAGCGCCAGCAAGAGAGTCCATTACTGCAAATATTGCCGACTGTCTATGCTTCGGACGAGGAACGGTATTTAGTGCTGCAGGACAATGAATAGCTTCCACCAAACTACTTAATTTAAAACGTGGAGTAACGAGGAGTTGTCCGTGCTCTATTTGTTCTACCTTTAATGACCGACGGCTAATTCGCGTCGTATTTTTATCTTCGGGATGTCGTCGGTTGTATGCTTCTATTCGCTTAGGCGTACGAGGATTGCTCGGGTCAAAACCTAATTTTAGAGCATCGAAATTCATGCTTAACGTTGCTTCATCCGAATTAAAAGCCATTTTTAATAAAATTTGTAGTGTCCGATTTGTATTTTTATGCACTGAAGCTGATTCTTGCCGAATTCTAGTTTTGCCTGTGTGCGTACTATAAATTCCGCCTACCGTTCTCAACATTTCTACGGCCATTATACCCGTAACAGTGGCATTTGTAGCGATTATCTCTCTTTTAGCCCGCTCTTCAGGACTAAATTGTGTACCAGTTTGATCAGCGAGTACTGCCATTACAATTTCTCGATATCCTTGTTTTAAATCTTGGTACGGGCTCTGATCGCCATAACCGATTTTTACACTGGAACTCAGGTCACTCCGAAATTGCGCCTGAGCATTCGTGTCACCGACGAGGGGTTCAAAAAATTGATCGAAATCATGAGATTCAAATGTCATAATATATATTTTTTATAACATTAATACGTGCGTTAGTAAATCCTTGCGTATATTGTAATCTCAATGATTATATGATATTATACGTATAATTTTTAAATGGACAGCGAACAAAACGTTTACGAACCTATGCCACAAACAGAACTACAACCCACAGTCCTCGCACATGTCGACTATCTATTACGTCCAGTAGATCCAGAATCTTTAGCTGACCCTTCATATACAAGTAGTATTGCTTCAACCCGAATGGCATTGACTAATTCACTCGCAGACCCGAGACTTAAGACTGATGCCGAAGTCATCGTTAATCAGCGTCTGCGAGACGAGGTTTCACTGAGTCTCAGTTCTGACGAGGTAATTCCAGAAGTAAGTTTAGGTGCTTGGGATCGCGTAAACACTGCGCTCAGCGATCCGGTACTAAGATCGTTTGCCGAGCGAGCGGTGTTTTTTGGATACTGGACACACTTGAAAACTGAGCACGAGGCAAATCCGCAAGCAGGCGTACGGAGTGACTTGATTTCTCAAATCACACGGCTTTCAATGCGCAAAGATTTGGCCACGGATTCGCTTGTTGATCATGTTATTGCCGCAGTTGTTGAACTGCCACGCGAAGAAATAGATTCTGAGCTCATCCCCGCTTCTGAACATATAGAAGCTAATGATACAAATCGTAATATTGCGACGCCAAGGGCTAATGAACTATTACAAAAAAGTCACGCAAAATTGGCAGCATTTACCAATGCAACTTTCGGAGAACTCATAAGAAGCCAAGGTCTTAATATGGCTCTAATTAACGCTGAAGAAAAGGCCAAATTCCTTCCTTCTACGTCAGATACACCCGCCGATATAATAAAACAATACGCTGGCAAGCCTCTAGAACTGCAGGCATTAATTGAGAAGGGGCATTTTACGAGTAAACCTACTAGACTAGCCGCGACAATGCAAGTTGAAATTGATCTTTTAACAATGCATTGTGATAATGTAAACGCTCTCAAAATAAACAACGCTCAAATAAGCTTTAAAACCGTGCAGGGCCGTGCAGCCTACCTCACAGCCGTAGAGAAAGCATCACTTGACTTCCTTGTTGGAAAACCTGGTGAACTAGCAATCGCTATTGATAATGAGATGTTCACCACCACACTTGGTTTAACAGCAGCAAAAACACAATATGATTATGATATGTTAGCCGATGCAGTTGATGAAGTATACACACTCCGTGAACGACTTAAGCATCGGGAGGAAACATTTAAAACAAAGGCAATGATCCATGTTGCCGCCGATCGTCATGACGAGTTAGTCGTGCAAATGTATCGAGAACATCCTAAAGCGTTACGAGATGCGATTATGCATGGTGTCTTTGCAACTAAAAAGGGGCGCGCTTCTGCTCAAGCAATTTTAGATTTAGACATATAGGGAGTTTCAGGCATAGCCAAGTATTTGGTCAATGCGATGCAGTAAGTCTTGCAGTGACACTTCGGATTTTACAAGAAAGTCAGTAACACCATAACTTTTCGCTTCTTCCTTATCACTATCTTGGCTCAAATTCGTAAGTATCAAGACAGGAACTGAGTGCAAGGACTGATCTTCTTTCATTGCCTGAAGCAGCTCAAATCCATTCATTTTAGGAATCATAAGTTCAAGCAATAATAGGTCGGGCTTTGTCTTCTTTAGGAAACTTAGTGCTTCCTCACCATCACTTGCAACTGTAACCATGTAGCCAGCTCTTTCAAGACCATCACGGTATGCTACTACAATAAACTGCTCGTCGTCAGCAAGTAAAATCGTTTTGCCAGAATTAGGAATTGGAGTGTCGTTCATTTAGCTCGAAGTTTTTCTTTCAAAATACTCTTTTTAGATATAAATAGTATACCACGCAAGAAGATTCTCTAGCTGAGTTGACGAACGATTTTCTATTAAATATGCATATTTAATGAATACTATTGGAAAAACATAACCCTTATTGCTACAATGAAGCTAACGTTTTGAAAGAAAGTATTTCAGGGGTGGTATGAGCGCGGCTTATATAGACATAAATGCGTACTGTAATATGCCGGATGATGGAGTGATAGCATGATACTCGCCGATGATGCCTTGGCTAAGGTTTTGACCGATCTAAAGTATATGCCAGTACAAAAGCTTGAAGCCGCACAAGCACTTGCGCAAGGAGAACATTGTAGTCTCCACGATGCGCTCGTACGACATGACTATTTGAGTGAAGATGAACTTGGTAAGGTGGCAGCTTACTATTTTAAACTACCGTATGTTTCGCTCAGTAAGATTAATATACCGGAGGAACTCTTAAACGTCGTACCTGAAGAAATTGCAAAACAATTTCAAACTGTCGCTTATCAGCTCGTAGATAATGATTTACATATTGCAACAGCACAACCGCAAGCAATCGACTTATTCGAAATGCTCGCTAAAAAAGTCGGTGCCAACAAATGTCATGTTTCATATACTACCGATTCGGGTATTTCATCGGCCCTCCACCTCTTTAAACAAGGGCTGCAAGCTGTCATAAATAGTATTGTCGCTCAGATAGAGGCTGGAACGGCACCAATTGCTGAACTGGTTGACAACATTTTTGATTACGCATACGACGCCATGGCCTCGGATGTTCATATTGAACCTCTCCGCGAGCAGACGGTCGTACGATTCCGCATTGATGGCGTTTTGCATGATGAAGCGACTTTCCCAAAGAAACTCCACGAGCAAATAGTTGCACGCATTAAAGTTTTAGGGCGCTTAAGGACTGATGAGCACCTCAGCGCTCAAGATGGTCGTATGCGTGTCATGGTCCGTAAAAATGAATTGACTGTACGTGTTTCGGTTGTACCTGTTGTGGCGGGCGAAAAAGTAGTAATGCGTTTGTTGGCACGCCAAACACGACAGTTCAGCTTAAGTGACCTGGGTATGAGTAACGGTGACCTTGATTTAGTTCGAGATGGGTTTACTCGACCATTTGGAATGATTTTATCAACCGGACCTACAGGTTCCGGTAAAACAACCACCATCTATGCAATTCTTAAGATACTCAACACTCGTGACCGAAATATTGCGACAATTGAAGATCCGGTTGAATATGAACTTGACGGAACTAATCAAATTCAGGCTAATGTCCGGACGAATCTTAGCTTTGACGAAGGTTTACGATCATTGCTGCGTCAAGATCCAGATGTATTGTTTGTAGGTGAGATTAGAGATGAGGAAACAGCAGCCATCACCGTTAATGCGGCTATGACTGGTCACTTAGTATTAAGTACCATGCACACCAACGACGCAGTCACCACCTTGCCTCGTTTAGTTGACATGGGCATCGAACCGTACCTCGTGGCCTCAACTGTCAATATTATTGTCGGCCAACGTCTAGTGCGTCAAATATGCAATCACTGTAAAGCAAGTCTTAAACTGACGCGCACAGCCAAAGGATGGGTAGGAGATCCCTCTCAGATATCTCTATTAACGAATATAAGCAAAGCTACGTTCATAAAGCACTTTGGTAACAAGCCAAGTGTACGTGTCTATCGAGGCAATGGATGTAGTGCCTGCCATGACACTGGCTACCAGGGCCGTATTGGTATTTTTGAAGTTCTGGAAATCACGCCAAAATTAGCCCAGCTTATTAGTGCAAAAGCAGACACCGAAACCCTAATTTCACAAGCGGTCAAAGACGGTATGACGACAATGCTCGATGACGGATTGGACAAAGTAATCGCAGGAGAAACAACCCTATCTGAAATTATGAGGGTAACTAAAATTTAATTATGGTAAAAAATCCAACTGCCAAAATACGTCTCAGCACTAAGGAACGACTTGGGCTATTTACTGATTTGTCGACAATGATGACTGCAGGCATTCCAATCCTCGAGGCTACTGAATCACTCATATACGATGCGAAAGGCAATCAAAAAAAAGTACTCGTTAAGCTGCGAGCGTCCTTATATAACGGGGAGCCTTTGTCGCGGGCATTAAGACAGATGCCCCGTGCTTTTGATCCGGTAAGCATTAATCTTATTCGGTCCGCTGAAGCAGGAGGCACTCTTGAAACCACCTTGCATGACATTGTCGTCGCCACAAAAAAAGAAATGGAATTTACAGATCAACTGCGTTCGACCATGATTTACCCCCTATTCGTCATGGTGGTTTTTCTAGGCATTGTTATCCTTATGTTGTCCTTTGTGATCCCTAGAGTTTCAGAGGTATTTAGTTCTCTGAATGTGACTATGCCTTGGATTACTAAGGAAATGATTAAAGCCTCCAATATATTTACTAAACATTGGCTGATTATCATTATTCTACTGATTATTGCGGGCTTCCTCATTGGAATGCTGATAAAAGCAAATAAAAAAATAATCGTACGATTAATCTTGTCGCTTCCGATGCTAAGACAACTCGGCACAAATATTGATTTGACCAGATTCACGCGAAGTTTTGGGCTTTTAATGCGAGCCGGTGTTCCAATACTCGAAGCTCTTGATCTTTCTGAACGTGTAGTACAGAAAAAAGCAATTGTTGAAGTTATCCGTCAAATGAAGCGAGATATCGCAGCCGGGAAACCGCTAGCTACAAGCTTACGAAAAACTAAATCCGTCATTCCTCCAATTATGTCTCGTTCAATTAAAACGGCCGAGACTTCCGGTACATTGAATCAAACGCTCGAGAATCTAACCGAATACTTTGATGGACAAGTGTCTGAAAGTCTTAAAATATTGAGCAGCCTAATCGAACCAGTTCTGATTATAATTGTAGGCATCCTAGTGGGTGCGCTTATGATATCCATCATTGCGCCGATTTACAGCATGATATCTCAGATTAATTCAACAGCTAAGTAGTTATATGTTCAGATCAAAAGACGAGGCGTCACAACAAGGAGGTTTTACGCTTGTCGAATTATTAGTTGTCATCGTAATTATTGCTTTACTCTTTGTGCTTAGTACCATTAACCTGGGACACGCTCAATCATCAGCATCGGTAAATTCAGTGACCGACACACTGCTTGCTGATCTAAAGGCGCAACAACTCCTAGCAATGAGTGGCGACATGGGAAGTAATACCACACAACAAGCTCACGGAATATATTTTCAATCAAATTCATACACTTTATTTGCCGACACCACCTATAACTCTGCTGACACGAATAATTACACAGTGAATATATCTCCCGATACTCTGACGACAACGTTCCCGGGTAATGATGTTACCTTTGAAGTTGGTGACGGTACGATTACTGGGTTTACAAGTGGCGACAATACCATTACGATCACCGGAACAAGCCAAACACAGACAATAACTCTAGACCGCTACGGAGCGACTTCAGTCCAATGAATATTCACTCACTATCATTTTCACATACTCAGCGAGGCACCACGCTTGTAGAAGTTCTGGTAGCTATTGGACTCACCGGAATCATGTTACCTGCCCTCGCTACTGCAATCATTACATCTAACGATGCGCGTCCAACCGCAACGCAACAATTGCTTGCGAATGGCATTCTACAAGAAATGACTGCGGCCACGCGTAGTATTCGTGAACAAGGATGGTCTGCAATTAGTTCTGACGGCACATACCATCCAGTCATAAGCGGTAGTACCTGGACACTTGCAAGCGGTCCCCTTACAACTGGCAATTTTACCGAACAAATAGTCATTGGCGATGCAGAACGAGACAGTTCATTTAACTTAGTGACTAGTGGTGGTACAGTTGACACCTCTACCAAACTCATTACTGAAACCGTCTCATGGGCAACACCTCACGTATCATCTGTATCAGAAAGTGAATACCTAACTCGCTGGCAGAATCAGGCGGCTTGGACTCAAACATCAGTTGCTGACTTTACTGGAGATACACTTACAAATACGCAAATTACTAATACTGCGGGTGGAGAGGTAGAGTTGACGCCATCAAGCACAAGTGGCGTCCTCACATCCTCAGCATTTAACGCAGGGGCAAGTGCAGTAATTGATTATCTAACTTCTACTGCCACACAACCAGCTGGAACAAGTATTAAATTCCAGATTGCAACGAGCTCCACAAATACTGGATTTAGCTATGTTGGTCCTGATGGCACGAGTGCAACTTATTTTACGGCACCAGCTACCATTCCAATTTCGGTCGCTAGTAACCAATATTTTAGCTACCAAGCTACCCTTGCTTCTGGTTCGCCTGGAACAACACCCATTTTAGATGATGTAACTTTAACCTATTCACCATGACCATCCAGCATACACCTTATCGATTAAACCAAGTTGGCGTAACACTTGTTGAGATGTTAGTGGTAATGGGGCTACTCTCAACAATGCTAGTACTAATAGCAACAATTTTTACGTCGGCTGCTGATGTTCAGCAAGAATCACAAAGTTACTCGTCCACTCTCAGCAGCGGACGATTTATGATGGCCCGACTTGATTATGATATTGCCCGTGCATCAGCAGTTACAGACCCAGCATCTCTTGGAGCGACTTCAAGTAGCTTAGGATTAACAATTAGCGGTACAACCTACGCCTATAATGCCACCGGCTCAAATATGACACTGACCGACGGAACGGGTACTGATAACCTCAATAGTGCAGATGTAACTGTTTCGAACGTCACCTTTCAAGAACTCGGGAATGCAGGGGGAGAGCCAACAATTGCCTATAGTTTCACACTGACTAGTACGGCTCAGAGCCACGGAGTTAATACCAGCCAAACATTTTCAAGCGCGGAGAGTTTATACTAATGAGACGACTTAATGAGGCCGGCCAAACGTTAATTGCGCTACTTATATTTATGCTTGTTGCAATGACCGTAACGATTGCCGCGACTGCAGTAGCAATTATTAATATTCAGTCAAATAACGGGTTATCAAACGGACAAACTGCGCTTGTTACCGCCAATAGCGGTATCGAAAATGCATTATTGAGCTTAGAACGAAATCCAACATATACAGGTAGTACTATGTCGTTGAATAATGGTACTGATACAATATCCATAAGCGGAACAGGAACGCTTACAATCGTATCTGTCGCTACTGTTGGTCGTTTCCAACGAACAGTTACTGCGACAGCTACACAAACAGGATCTATTATAACGCTTTCAAGCTGGAGCGAGACACCATAATGCTACTAAAACCAAATGCACTCGTATATTTCAGACGCAATGATTTATTTATTGGCGGCAAACATCTTTCGGCGGTTAAGATGAAATTCTCACCGGCAATGACTAAAAACCTTGAAGTTTTAAACTATGAAGCTTTCGTGAACGCGTGTCAGTCATTTTTTGATCTGCACGATTTGAAATCAAAACGAGTACTTGTCGTACTGGATCAAAGTATTGTATTTTCAAAAACTATTCCAATCGAGGATCAAGACAAAGAACAAGTATCGTCTTTAATAAATGATTTTATTGCAGCAATGCCTTTTGAACAAGGACAGCGCGCGTGTATCCAAGCTCGAGAAGAAAAAAGTCTACAGTTATATGCAACTAATGCAGATCTATACGGGGTCATTCAGGAGTCGCTCCGTCTATGCAATGTACGCAAATTACTTGCCATTACACCTGCCGCGGCATACGAGATAGATTATTCCTCAAAACCCTCTGAAGTTATTGATCAGTTCCTTAATGAAAAAGAAGCCAGTCGTATCTATAATTTTGCATCGGTAACCCCGCTATAAAAGTTAAGTCCTAGGATTATATAACTAATCACATCTGTATTTTGTACTACTACTTTTCCACACCTGTCGAATCCCAGTTGACATTTCTACCACAAAGCCCCATTATTGCTATATTAATATAAAAAGGTAATGCTTAGATGAAGCTACTCAAAAACATAAAACAAACAAAAAATGACTCGCAGGGTGGATTTACCCTTATCGAGTTACTTGTCGTGATTGGTATCCTAGCTATTTTGCTTGCCATCACCTTAATTGCTATTAACCCTAACAAGCACTTTGAGGACGTGAGGAATACACAACGATCCTCTAATGTCGGTGCAATATTGGATGGTATCTACGAATACGAATCAGCCAATAATGGAAATGAACCGCCGGCAGTGACTGGCGTCACCTCCACACCCGTGCCGCTCGCCAGTGTTCCAACAGCCCAAACGGCTTCTGGAACGTCATTCAGCACACCTGACCTAACGTTTAGCGGGCTTTCGGGCAACACCGTAACAGGTAGCGTGGGTACTGTCACGGTTACCGGTTGTGACCAGACAGGCGATAACGGAACATTTGCTTTGGTCTCAGGAACATCATCGACGATTGTCGTAAATGATGCGGGTGGCTCGGTTACAAGCGCAACTGGCTGTAGTGTTGGAAGTTGGACAGGACATGTCGATCTCTGTGCTAATATCGTACCTACTTTCCTAGCCGGGATGCCTATGGATCCTTCTGCAAGCTCAGGTACTGCATGTAGCGGAACATATAATACCGGCTATACTATTGCCGCAAGTAACGGACGCTTCACAATTGCTGCACCTGCTGCAGAAGACGGCCAAACTATCAGTGTGACTCGATAATCTAAACCAATAAAAGGAACAAAAATGAAACTACTTACACGCATTAAAAATCTGGAGACAAATACCGAAAGTGGATTTACCCTTATCGAGTTACTTGTCGTGATTGGTATCCTAGCTATTTTGCTTGCCATCACCTTAATTGCTATTAACCCTAACAAGCACTTTGAGGACGTGAGGAATACACAACGATCCTCTAATGTCGGTGCAATATTGGATGGTATCTACGAATACGAATCAGCCAATAATGGAAATGAACCCGCATCAGTGAAGAACGTTGGGTCACTACCGCTGGCACTCGGAAAAGCTACGGTTCAGACACCTACAAACACCACGTTTGCAACATCGGATGTAACATTTACAGGATTAAGTAGTAATACTATTACTTCTGGCAACGTAGAGGTTTCAGGCTGCTCTAACACGGCCAACGATGGAGACTTCCCGGTTGTTAGTGGTACGGGTTCAACGCTTGTCGTCACGAACGCGGACGGTGTAGCGAGCGACACAACCTGTACCGTAAGTTCGTCAGTTGACCTGTGTAGTGACCTTACTCCTACCTACTTAGCTGATCTACCGGTAGATCCTAAGGTTGGAACAGTCACTGGAGGAACCACTCCCTGTGCAGTAGGAACAACTGCATACGAAACTGGTTATACGATTTCTTCAACAAATGGTCGATTTACGATCGCCGCACCTGCCGCTGAAGATGGACAAACCATTAGCGTAACCCGCTAATCGAAAAGTCTTTAACAAAGATTTTCAAAATAGCCACCTTGGTGAAAATTAAGGTGGCTATTTAATTGGGTCAATTTAAAACAAAACATCGCTATATTGCTTGTGTTTATGTATACTACTGGTAAAGGATAAAACGTCTGATCTTTGGTTTTATTTAAAAGAAAGCTTAAATGAAGCTACTAACAAAAATAAAAATGAATATTGAAAAAAATGAGGATGGATTTACCCTTATCGAGTTACTTGTCGTGATTGGTATCCTAGCTATTTTGCTTGCCATCACCTTAATTGCTATTAACCCTAACAAGCACTTTGAGGACGTGAGGAATACACAACGATCCTCTAATGTCGGTGCAATATTGGATGGTATCTACGAATACGAATCAGCCAATAATGGAAATGAACCGCCATCGGTCGCAAATGTATCAACAACCTCTATATTGGGTACCCTAGCGAATATTAGTGCGAGTACCACTTCCTACGCATCGCCACCCCGGCTAATTTTTACCGTTCCTTCTGGAAATATAATCACGGACGGAACAGTCACTGTAACGTCATGTAGTCAAAACGGAGATAATGGCACCTGGTCAGTATTGGGCGGCACATCAACAACTATTGAAGTTTCGGATTCGGGTGGTTCAAGTACTCCCGCGACTGGATGCACTATAGGCGGTTGGAGTGGAGCGGTAAATGTATGTAACGATCTGATACCGACATATATAGCGGCATTACCAATGGATCCCTCTGCGTCGAGTGGGACTTCCTGTGACGGTATATATAATACAGGCTACACAATAAGCCAAACTAACGGACGATTTACCATTTCTGCTCCTCACGCTGAAGATGGAGCGACTATTAGCGTCACACGTTAATCAATAGCTTTAAAATAGTAGTTTCATTAAGCATCTTGCGACAAAATAACAGTGGAGTATGGTGCAAGCGTTATTATTGCATCGCCTGAATTTACCGTGATCGTACCTGATCCTTGGGATTTAAAGTCACTGCTGTAGCCTTTCCAGTCACTATTAAAACGTATAACCCATTCACCTTTCCGAGGAAAGTTAATCGTGTAATCCTTTTGGTAACGATTAGCGAAATTAATTATGACAATCACATCATCTTTAGGTCCTCCCTGGTCCCAACGATGGTAAGCTAAAACTTTGCTCTCCTCGTTCAAATGAAGCACGCTAAAGTTATGACTGATCAAACCACGAGTATTATCGTAAACATTTTTTCGAAGTGCTATTAGGTGTTTTGCAGCTAAAACAATTCCTTCAAAACGTTTTGTCTTCTCCCAATCGAGCGTTTGCCAGTCATTAAAACTGCCATCTTCCATAAATTCCTGTCCCTGAAACAGCATCGGTATTCCGGGAGCAGTCATGACAATTGAGCAAGCAAGTAATGACCGACGCCTCGCGTAGACATTATCCGCATCGCCAGGAGCAATTTCTTCACTTAACCGAGCACCACCATTAGCCGCGCTATCGTGAGAATCGCTATAGATAACTCTTTGGAAGGCATTACCATTATTTCGTTGCATCAAGACATTGCATAGCGCTGTAAGATTACGGTCCTCATCGTGTACCGTTTCAAGTACATCTCTAAGAACAGCCGGGAACTGTAACCCCCATTGTGTCGAAAAGCCTGCGCCGCCTTCATTCACTTGCTTTGTTATATACTCATTTGCACCGACATCCTCGGCAATAACTAAAGCATTAGGATTAATTTTTCTTGCAAGCGTCGTTACTCCTTGCAATATTTCCCATCCCTCCGAGAGATCGTTTTCGGGATCATTATTGTGGCCTTTGATATTTCTGATATAAATTGTTGAGTCAAGTCTGAGACCGTCAAGCTTACAGTCCTGCATCCACATCTTTACATTATCTAGAATGTAATCTCTAACTTCAACGCGGCCAAAATCCGGTCTGGTTTCACCCCATGGAGTATTTGAACGCCAATCATTATAAAAATAGATGCCTCCCTTGTTATCCTGGCTCCAACCATCAAACTGCCACAAATCCAGATGATCATCAGGCCCAAAATGGTTATAAACAACATCCAGAATAACTGCTATGCCACGCGCATGCGCCGATTTTACAAATTCAAGGAACGCCCTTCGGCCTCCATATAAACTTTCAACGGCATAAATATAATCAGTAGCATATCCCCACCCACGATCCATCGACATACTACTTATCGGCATTAGTTCGATAGTAGTTATCCCGAGGTCAGCAAGATAATCTAATTTTGCAGCTGTCTCCTTAAATGTCCCAGGTGTCGAAGCATCAATTCTTGAAAATGTTCCGACATGCAATTCATAAAGAACCTGCTTGTTAAATGCAATTTCTGGATGATTCTGCTGATCCCATACGAAGGTAGTATCGGCAATAACAGAATTTCCCACGCTGGTAGTCACCTGAAATGACCTTGGATCATTCTTGTATAACTCTTTCTGGCCATTATTAATTATGAATTTATACTCTTGCCCAGCTTCGGCGTTTGCGACATCCACGAACCAATAACCGTCATGTTCAGACTTCATTTGGGTTCGGCCCCACTCATTAAATGAGCCAGTTACAGCAACCGACTCTGCAAATGGCGCCCAGACACGAAAATTAACCCCTTTTTTATGAGGGTATGCCCCTATCTCGGTCTTCGTAATTTTATTCATTATAATGCTTGTTCTTATTATACGGTATGAACTGTCTAATGTAATCGATGTCTTATACATAATGTATTTACTTAACTTAAGTAATCATTTACTATAGGTGGATGGATGTAGCTATTAACCCAGACATCGAAGATTTAGAGAATGCAATGCGTCTATTCTTTCAAACGATGAAGCGTCCTCAAGCTTGGGCTCAAATAACAGCCAGCGCGGGTGTCAAAATTGACCGCCCTGCTGCGCATTTGTTGCATGCATTGAACTCATCACCAACGCAAGGATCTCGTGTCCAGGATCTAGCGGCTCATTTAGGAATCGAAGCTCCTTCAGTAACCCGCAAGACCCAAGAGTTAGAGCTCGCGGGATATCTGAAACGTACGCGTGACCCAAAAGACAAGCGTGCAATTGGTCTACAGCTTACATCGAAAGGCCGCATCCTTAATACGCGCCTTTGGAAAGCTCAGCTACAAACGATTAGTCAGGTGTTGCAGTCTTGGCCAGCTGCTGAACGTAAACAATTTATTAAATTATTTCAACGCTTCAGTTCTGATTTAGCTAATTTACAAACTAGTAATAAGTCATAAAGTAAAGGAATTTTAATGGACCAAACAAATCCCGATGCGACACATGTTGCACCCCGTGAACGGACACATGCCGAGATCATGGTAATTTTATCCGCGTTACTCCTCGCTATGTTTTTGGCAGCGCTGGACCAAACTATTGTTGCGACCGCACTTCCTCGTATCGCAAGTGATCTGCATGGTCTAAACCGGCTCTCATGGGTGGCAACAGCTTATTTAATGACAAGTGCAATATCGACACCAATGTATGGTAAAATCAGCGATTTATTCGGCAGAAAAAAGATATTCCAAATTTCAATCATTATTTTCCTAATCGGATCGATGCTATGTGGTCTGAGTCAAACAATGAGCCAGCTTATTTTCTTCCGAGGCCTACAGGGTCTTGGTGCCGGAGGACTGATGACTTTGGCTCTCGCAATTGTTGGGGATATTATTAGCCCAAGGCAACGAGGTCGATATCAAGGCTACTTCGGTGCTGTTTTTGCACTATCAAGCCTTGCTGGCCCGTTACTCGGTGGATTTCTAACTGATAGTCTGAGCTGGCGGTGGATCTTTTATGTGAATCTTCCTCTTGGTGTGATTGCCTTAGCCCTTATTGGAGCAAGATTGCATCTGCCAGTACATATCACCAAGCACAAGCTTGATTTTATCGGAGCCGGATTGCTAGCCATTAGCGTGACAAGTTTGCTACTTGGCACGGTATGGGGTGGCACTGATTACGCTTGGACATCAGTGCAAATTTTAAGTTTAGGCATAGCTTTCGTAATTTCGTCAATCCTTTTCGTTGTCCAGGAGATGCGCTTTGTTGAGCCACTTATGCCTCTACGCTTGTTTAGAAACAGTATTGTTCGGGTGACGACCCTGTTAAGTTTACTGGTTGGTATGGGTATGTTTGGTGCCATTATTTTTCTGCCGGAGTATCAGCAAATTGTCCGAGGCGATTCAGCTACGTTATCAGGTCTGTTGCTGCTACCACTTGTTTTTGCAATGCTTGTCGCAGTCGTAACATCTGGACGGCTTGTCTCCAAATTTGGTCATTATCGTCCGTTTCCTATAATCGGTACGCTTATTATGGCAGTTGGGTTTTGGCTTTTCAGCCATATTACATTAACAACAAGCAGATTGATGCTTTCGCTCTGGATGGTTGTGCTTGGTTTTGGAATGGGTCTTTTCCTGCAAATTATGACAGTTGCCGTGCAAAATGCAGTTGAACGAAAGGATTTAGGGACTGCAACCTCACTCGTAACGTTCGCACGAAGTATCGGCAGTGCGCTTGGTGCCGCTATATTTGGCGCTGTATTAACTGCTCGACTTGGCTATCATTTAAAACAAGTTTTTCCATCGAGCAGCGGAGTTCATATTAGTACCGCTAATCTACAGTCTGGAACTGGTCAACTTAATAAAATACCAGTACCAATACTACACAAAATCTTGGAAGCATTCTCTATGTCATTTCATGACATCTTCTTGCTCGGCATCCCGTGCGCACTACTCGCATTCGCTGTAGCCCTTTTCCTACAGGAAAAAACCTTGGGCGTAACTACTCATGATCATACTAATACTCCACCGCCGATGGAAATGTAAGCGTACTATGATTACTGTAAAAAATGTATCAAAACAATTCGGTAAAGTCTTAGCTGTTGACGATATTTCTTTCAGCGTGAAAGAAGGTGAACTATTCGCGTTACTAGGACCGAATGGAGCTGGTAAAAGTACTACAATAAAGATGCTGACCACCCTCCTGCGGCCAACCGCAGGCTTGCTTGAATTAAACGGGCATAATGTCGTGAAAAACCAAGACTTAGCCCGTAAGAGTTTCGGCATTGTATTTCAAGATCCAAGTGTCGATACTGAGCTCACTGCCTATGAAAATATGCTTCTACACGCGGGTTTGTACAACGTGCCTAAATCTGAACAAGCTAAAAGGATCCAGGAATTGCTGGAACTCGTTGAAATATGGGACCGACGTGATAGCTTAGTAAGAACATACTCTGGAGGAATGAAACGAAGATTAGAAATCGCCCGGGGATTACTACATCATCCTAAGATTCTATTTTTAGATGAGCCGACACTCGGACTTGATGCACAAACACGCAATCTCCTTTGGAATTATGTACAGCGCCTTCGCAAAGAAAAAAATATGACGGTGCTTTTTACAACCCACTACCTAGAAGAGGCTGAAGCTAATGCTGATAGAATTGCTTTTATTGATCACGGCAAACTGGTCACAATTGGTACATCGGCCGAACTCATGCAGCAGACACACACCAAGAGTCTTGAAGGAGCTTATCTACAGCTAACGGGCAATGCAATTCGAGATCAAGAATCAAATGCTCATGAAAATTGGCGTGAACGTCACCGATCGAGGGCAATGCGATGAGAGTTCTTTATATATTATGGAAAAGACAGCTGATACGCTATTTCCGATCGCGTTCTCGAATTATAGGAGCAGTCGGGCAGCCATTGCTCTTTTTGTTGGCACTTGGCTACGGCTTAGGTTCTGTCTACAAAGAAGCTGGCCAAGGAAATTATTTGCAATTCTTAGTGCCCGGCATTATGGCTCAAACCGTTTTATTCTCAGCCATGTTTTTCGGGGCTATGATTATTTTTGACCGACAGTTTGGCTTCCTAAAAGAAACAATGGTCGCGCCGGTGTCGCGCCTAAAAATCATGCTTGGAGGAGCCCTTGGTGGCGCAACCACTGCACTTATGCAGGGCACCCTTGTTTTAATTATCTCTTATGCCCTCGGTTTTCGCCCCCATGACTGGGCGATGATACCCGTGGCAATCGGATTAATGGCAATTCTCTCCCTCTCAATTGCTTGTTTTAGTTCGGGTATTGGCTCCATTGTTGAAGATATGCAAGGTTTTCAAGCCATTAACCAATTCCTCGTTTTCCCACTCTACTTTTTGAGCGGCGCACTCTATCCGTTAACACATGTACCGACATGGCTTCGGTATATAGCAGATGTTAATCCTATATCGTATGCAGTGGATTCGTTGCGTTGGGCATTAATAGGACAATGTCGTTTTGGTATTGTGCATGACGTAATCATTCTCGCAATAACCCTAGTCGTATGTATGATATTTGGAGTCCAGCGCTTTAGACGAATTCAGGCGTAAATATAGCCCTTACTTCGCTAGATTAGGCCAAAAGACTCGCGCAACGACTTCTTCGCGTCTCAACCATCCAAAATGACGACTATCAGTACTCGCTGATAAATTGTCTCCAATAACAAATACCCTGTCTCCCTGGACTTCCTCGACGCGTTTCACTTTTTCCTTCCCGTCGTGATCTATAATAACCACTTCGCCCGGGTGAATATGTCGAAACCGGAATAAGGGCGTGGCCAAAAGGACTTGCCCTGGCTGAAGCTTGGGGCTCATACTAGCACCTACCACCCGTCTGGGCTGAACCACTTTAAGCCTTTTTAGTTGCCCAGAATATTTCAGAGATTTCATCAATCGCATCGAGTAATTTCTGTCCTTCTACAGGTTCTAAGTGATGTTTGCACTCACTTGCCTGCTTTAAAGCCTTCCAAAATTTATCATGTAAATTCGGATATTTTTCGAGATGTTCTGGTTTAAAATAATCTGCCCATAGCACCATTAAATGGTGTTTAACGAGTTCTGCACGCTCCTCTTTTATAAAGATTGCTCGGATCTTATTGGCTTCGTCAAAACTATCGTACTTTTCCATGATGGCTTTAACGCTTTGAGCTTCGATACGTGCCTGGGCAGGGTCATACACGCCACAAGGTAGATCGCAATGGGCGTAAACCGGCTTAATAAAAGATAATTTCATGGCTACATCACTCCCTATTAACGTATTAACAGTATAGCCTAAACTTATGACATTGTGCTGTTAGATTTCCGCCATGCGTCAATTGCTGCGTGATTGCCACTCAATAAGACGTCGGGCACCTTCATGCCCTCGAAGTTTTCAGGTCGGGTATATTGTGGAAACTCAATGCTACTATCATCTGCTTGAAATGATTCAATTTCGGCCGACTGCTCGCCACCTAATACTCCTGGCAAAAGGCGAACAACCGAGTCGATGATAACCATTGCAGCTAGTTCACCGCCCGTTAATACATAGTTACCGATGCAAAATGTATCATCCACCCATGCTACGATCCGCTCGTCATAGCCTTCGTAACGAGCACATACCAAAATGAGACCATGATCGTCTAACGCCAAGCGCTTTGCATGTGATTGCTTATATAGATCCCCGCGGGGAGTAGGCAAAATAACCTTTGCGTTCGGATCAACAGTTTTAGCATATTCAATTGCCGCTACTATTGGTTCAGGTTTTAGCAGCATGCCATCTCCACCTCCGTACGGTGTATCATCAACTTGTTTGCGAGGCCCAAGGCCATATTCACGCAAGTTAATATACTCATAGGACACAATGCCTCTATCTTGAGCCTTCCACAACATGCTCGTTTGGAGCACACCTGCAAACATTTCAGGAAATAAACTGATAATTTGTATTTTCATTCTTATATCTTACACGTTTAGACATAAAAACAACCCTGAGAAACTACAGGGTTGTTTTATCACATAAAGCTCCCAATCTTTTCAGACTGGCTCGCAGAGCTTTTAAATTTTTGTTTTTGTATACAACGTCATTGATTGACTAGAGAATACTATACCGTTAGAGCTATGCATATTACAAGAGCATCGTAGGTATTACAACGATTTGTTTGCCTTTTACACATCTAAATCATCAAGCTCAGCCAATTCTTGCCGAGTCTGTGCGTAGCGATTACTGGACTCAGCAGGCTTCTCTGCAACGTATTCTTCTTCATCACCCATATCATCTGACACTTGCGCAGAAGCCTGCGTCTGATCATTCTGGTCCTGACGAGGTGTGTTATCTGAAGATGATGGCTGTGAGTCGCTGCCGTAGCCATGCCCGCCAACGCCATTGTCTATGATCTTGAGGTTGTAGCGAGCATCGTTTTTTGTGCCAAGTGCACGCAGCAAAGTACGTAAGCTTTGCGCTGTCGCACCACGCTTACCGATGACCCTCCCAAGATCTTCAGGATCAACAGTTAGCTCTAACAAAACACCTTTTTCGTCTACTCGCCTATCAACTTGGACTGCTTCTGGCTTCCCTACTAATGATTTAACGACAAATTCTATAAATTGCTGGTCAATATTACTCATGATTATGGTCTCCCCCGGTTATTGGTATGCTAATTATAACAAACGCTATGTTTCGTGAATGTAAGAAATATTATTCCCAGTACGTGCTGGATACTCTACATATGATTATGATACCTGCACCATACACAAGTCAAACATACTTTGTTATATATTAATCCGCCTAAATAAATGTCAATTAATTATTGTTAAGAATTTTAGAGCCCGAACATTTTATTGGTGTTTTTTAGGCGTTTCTTTCCTCTGTTAGCTTGGGGAGATTATACCATCATTATTCAATTTATGCTTGCGTATTTTTGCGTTTTCCTGTATAGTGGATGGCTTGTGATATACGTCACTCACTATTGATGATATTGGAGTTTAAATAGTGGGTTGAATCGACCGATAATTTGATTAACGCAAGTATTTAAAATATTATGGCACAAAATCGGGACATCATTCTTACGATTAACGTGGTGGAACCACCACTTGTTAGAGCTGTAAATCTTCACAGCAAAGCGATGGGCAGAAAACTTAAGGGCTTAGTACTCGTTCACCGAGAATACGCTAAACTTACGAACCGCCCCAAGGATACAACAGGCCTTTTTAAAGAAATCATTTGTGATTTCAACAACCAGGATGAACTACAAAGGGTACTAAAACCATATGCTGACCGTTTATTGGCTGTTACATGCCGCTACGAAGAAGCAATTCAACCATTCGGTAAGGTTATTCCATTTCTGCCGTATTTATATACCCCTTCAAGCGAATCACTTATCTGGGCCACTGAAAAACCTCAAATGCGAGACCGTCTTAGCAACTATGATAAGGATTTAAGCCCTAAGTATAAGCAAATCGAAGAGGAGGATCTTCCGCATCTCTTCAGTATGGTCAAGGATTTTCATTTCCCTGTAATTATTAAACCAAGCGGGCTTGCAAAAGCCCTTTTTGTTACCCGCTGTGATACAAAAAATGAATTAGAAGACAATCTCGAGAACGTATTCCAGCTCATACATGAAGCATATGCCCGGGAACAGTACCCTGGAAAACCGAGTGTTTTAGTCGAAGAAATGATGAAAGGCGATATGTTTTCAATCGATTCATACGTGACGCACGATGGAAAAATTTTAAACTTGCCACCCATGAAAGTAATCACTGCTCACTCAATAGGCCTTCCAGGCTTTTATGGAGCACACATTACAACGCAAACTAATCTAGATAAGGACGAAATAAAAGCTGCATATGCTGCTACCAGTTCAGCAATTAGAGCTTTAAGTCTAAGCTCTACAAGTACCCATGCAGAATTATTCCGTACTCCACAAGGGTGGAAAATTATTGAAATTGCAGCCCGCATTGGCGGTCATCGTGATTATTTATACCGTGAAGCATATGGAATTGAGCATTTCTACAATGACTTACTTTTACGTATGGGTAAAGATCCGATTATGCCACAGAAGCAAATCGGGCATTCGGCGGCTATTAACATCTACGCAAAAGAAGAAGGTGTGATAGCTTCAATCGAAGGTCTTGAAGAAGCCCGAAAAGTTGAAAGCGTTGTGTACCTAACTCAGAATGCTAAAAAGGGAGATCTTGCTCTCTTTGCAGGGAATGGTGGTGATGCAGTCGTTGACGGAGTACTTAGTAATAAAGATCCTAAAAAATTACAAAAAGACACAAATACCGTCCGCAAACTCCTCAAAATAAACATTAGGACCCAGGCAAATATCGAACTTTCGAGTCGAGAAAACCTACGCAGTCTTCAGAACGTAAGTTCATAAAATACTGATGTTTCAATATAGTAAGCAACCAGGATCTATCTGTTAGGGTGTAATGTTCAGGCTACTGTACAGTATATCCTGAAGATCCTGAGGAAACGTAACCGGCACTCGTTGAACTGAATTAATTTGCTGTATATAGCCTGGCAACTCATGCTCTATTTGGGGCCGTATAGTTTCCTTATAATACTCGAGCACTTCGTTACTGACACCTTCTCCTAGTAGATATTCGAGCGCTACCCATACCTCTGTCTTATCACCCACACAATCAAGTGGCTTTTTACCTACAAAATCCATCAAGGGACGAAAGATTGCAACGTCACTCAACATATTACGCGAGAAAAAGCGTGATAAATAGTCATCGCTCTTTTTTGTTCTCGCAATAAGATACGTAAAGGCACATTTATAGCAATTGCTACAGAAATTAACATCCGGAGTGGTTTGATTGCAACTCGTCCAGACATCCAGATATTTTTCATTTTGAAATAATAAATCAGCAATCTTATATTCATATAAGCCAAAGAAGGGCGAATAGTACGTAAAGTCTTTTGTGACAAAAGAATGAATGTAATTATTGAGATCTTCAGCAAAATGAATTGTTTTGACGAACTGATGATTTACAATACTGCCTTCATATACATCATTCGGGTAATTAGAACTATACTCATTCCCAATAAGAACATATTCACAGATATCGCCATATAACATCGTGTTAAACACCAGGTGAGCCATATCAACACCGCTGTATAGACCGCCATATTTCTCTTCTAAAGGAGCTAACAATTCCTTACGATTTGAAATAGATTCAGTTGTTAGATGAGTATCCTTTATCATCTCATAAACCCTTTGGCGATGGACATTTGTTTCAGGATCCAAGAAGAAAAGAAGCATTTGTTTTTTATCTTCTAGGGTCTTTAGTATTGAAAGCGATTCTTTGCCACCCGTAAGACAGAGTGCCACATGATCACGTTGGCCCGAAAGGGAGATTAAATCCGCGCGCTCCGTCTCTTGATCATCCATAATCCAGGTTACGTTCTTATAGGTAGTCGGCAACCGCATACCGTAGCATTTTTCCAGGATCATTTCCTTGTGAAGTTTCTTCCAGTAGTTTGCAGCTAGCAGCGGCATCGAACGGTATACCTCTATCCGACGAGCCATCGTAATCTCGGCAATATCCACTAGATAGCACATGCCAATATTGAAACCAATTATCTGAATGGTCTGCTCAGGCAAATTCGACCGGATACTATGCGATAAATTAAGGTTAAACGGTTCATTATCAACTAGAAAAACGAAATTAAATGTACCGTCTTGATACGTAAACTTATCAAATTTAACACGCCCAACCTCTGGAATCATTGCATTTTCTTTCTCTTGATTAGATAATATTATTATACCACGCTTACAGACGAAGTTCTTATTTTTATAGCGTTATAAATCAAACGGACCATCATGTAGTTTTGTGACCGCGCCTGAAATTCGTGATGCTATTACGCGATTCTGAAGAGGCTGGAATATTGCGTCAGTCCGTATATAATCGCCAGATGGCTGCAAGACATTGAGCCCCTGTATCGTAGTTCTTTTCTTATGCGCCATCGCAATTCCGATAGCACTTGTTCCGCTTCCACAGGCTGTTTCGTCAAAGATGGTATTGACGTCTTTCACCCAGACCGCATAAGTTCCGTGGCCTTTTTGTGAGTCATAATAGCTAACACCTACCGCAGGTTCGTTTTTTAAACCATAATTATTTGTGCCCAGTAACGATTCAAGCAGTTGTCGTGGATGCTGACCGCCCGAACTTAATGCGTCATGCATAACGACAAGCTGCACGATACCATCCAACCGGATAAGGAATCCTTCTTTAACCTCCTGAACAATTTTACTTTTTTTTGCAAGTGGCATTTCTACAGAAATTTCATCTTTATCAATAGAAAAAGCTAGTCTTGTACGCGCCCCAGAAACTTCTATGTATCCTTCTGCACTTTCCCCACCTATGAGCAGCTGGATCACGCTGCGGGTAGCATTACCACAAAATTCTCCACCAAACATTTCAACTCGTGCCAGTACCTCTGGATCTTGGCTAGTTAATACAAAACAGCACTGTTCTATTTCCGGCTTGTCTGGGGCATATTTTTTCCAGCGCTGCATAATTCGGTCATTTAATTCACCTCGAGGGGCCGCAAGCAGATTGTCGAAGACCACGGCAGTTGTATTCCCCGATGGATACATGACCGCAAAGCGACGTATATGATTCGGAATAGTCATTCTTTACTCAAATTAAAATAAAACACGCTATGATTAGACATCCGTACTCCTTAATTTCAATAATACCAGCAACTGGGTAGCGGTTATTATACCAAATCTATGACTAATAATCGGACTTCGTGGTTGAAATAAAGGATTTTTAAGTCATCTCCAAGATTCAAAGTTTAAGCTACTAATAGTACGTTAAGCGCTTACGCATAAGCCCGTACGACAACATAAACGTACGAAAGATACGTCAATAGCAGCAGAAAGGAGCTCATTATATGTATACAACATTATCTTTAGAGACAGGCATGGATCTAGACTACGAATCCTTCAAACCACGCCGCAAGCCCTCAACTACAAGACCTTATCTATATGATCTGTTTCGAAGGTCATTTGGTAATAGTCGCTCTACGATTTAACTAACGTACAGGCTCTACTAAACCTTTAAAAAGGAGGTAACAAAATGACAAAGAAACAACTACCTGAAGATTACGCAATGGTACTGCTCCAAATTGGAGAAGATGGAGAAGACGATTTTAGTGATCTTGCCGACTTAATGCAAGTCGAAAATCAACGATTATGGCACGTTGTTCTGGCCCTACAGCATAAAGGACTTGTGACAATTAAAAAAACCGCTTATCATCCATCTTGGGTCAGTTTAAGCTCAAAAGGTAAGCGTATGCTTCGTTCGATTTGGCCTGACGCCCACCTTGATTATGGCTATTAGTTATTGATAGCGCCGAAGAGACATGTATGAAAAGACCAGTACTTCGCAAACTGGTCTTTTCTGATGAAGAGGTAGCCATAATATAATAAAGATAGGTTAGCGAGGAGAGATCATAGGAGCTTGCCGAATAAAACTTTCATCTTCAAGTACTTGCAAGCAGGCCTGAGCAACCTCTCGTCTACTGACAAATGACTTCGGGGGACCATTTTCTCGTAGAACAAAAGAATGTATACCACCATTTTGAAGTTTTAAAACTCTGATAACAGTCCAGTCAAGATCACTATCCTTCAGTACATCAACATGCATAACGCCATCTTTGACTCGTTTAGGATCAATCATTTTTATACCTGCATTTAGAAAACGATCCATGAGTGTAATATTGTCTCCGGCCATGCGAACTCCAGTGCCTGTCAAACTAACGAAACGCTGGAGCTGTAGTTCACGCATAACTTCAACAATATTTTCAGTGGCTCTTGTTTGAATATTTGATGGTGAACCTTTAACATGTCCGATGAAACTCACCACTGCATCTTGGCCCTTACAAAGATTGCGTAAATCTTTTAGTTTTGTTGCGTCACACTGCACCACTTCGACTCGAGGATCTGCTTTCGAGTCTTTTATATTTCTTACTCCTGCCCGAATAACGTGACCGGAAGCAACCGCGGCTTGAACAAACACGCGACCTGATCTGCCTCCTGCTGCAATGACTGCAATTTTCATGCTGTAGTGCCTACCCTTTCCATAACGAAAACTTTCTGGTGTGATGATTAAGTTTCTCGATTTTACCGAATATGACAACGCCATAATATTCAAGATCAGTTTCAGACGTTTGATGCGTTCGTTCTTGCTGCTCCTGATAGGTTCCTTGGGTCATTGTACTCGTAAAGTCTACATAGCGTATATTATCTGCGCTTAAAGCGATGCGAAGTTTCCGTATCTGATTAGAATTAGTAGCTTCTAAAATAATGAACGGATTATCAGATATATATGGGTGCGAATTTCCATCAGCATCCATATAATTATCAAAACGCATTTCCTTAAGTTCTGGGTAATTTGCAGCAAGCCCAGCCGTCATATGCCCCAATGCATTCATAAGAATACCGGCTGGAATCTTTTTATTTAAGACTGCGCCAAATTTATAAGAAACCTCCACGTAACTCATACTTCACATACTAAAGTGATGTACGATAACTGTAAATACAAGCTTGCTAGTCTTCTGAAACCCAGCTGCCGTGTTTTGTTGGCCACCAATTCCATCGGCCTAATAGTACGACAATTGACGGTACGAATAGCGTGCGGACCAAGAATGTATCCATAAGTATGCCAAATGCTAAACCAAAACCAATGTCCTGCATCTCACTGTTACCGCTTCCGCCGATGGCTGCAAATACCGCAAAGGTTCCAGCCAGCACGAGACCTGCCGAGGTAACTGTAGTGCCCGTGGTAGTGAGCGCCTGTGTAACGGCCTCGCGAAGCTTCAAGCTATGTGCCTCCTCGCGTATTCTAGTCATAACTAAAATGTTGTAATCTTCACCGAGCGCCAATAAGAAAATGAACATCAGAAACGGCAGTATGAAAGTAAGTCCGGAATTGTGGTCGATTTTCATAAACACCAGAACCGAAACACCAAGCGAAGCAAGGTAGGAGAGCGCAACCGATATAATCAGATAAAGCGGGGCCACTAAACTACGCAGCAAAACTGCAAGCAGCAAGCCAATTACAACAATCGCAATCGGCACCACTCGTTTCAGATCACTGCTGGAGATGCTGCTGATATCATATAGCGCAGTCGATTCGCCTATAACCCCCACATTAGTGGCATGTACATAATTTGCTATTTGTTGTATACGAGTTCGAATAATGGGCGTCGCATTCATGGCGCTCGTCGAACCGGGCGCGCCTGCCGTAAGTCCAACCGCATACTCTACGGTCTTTCCGTCCTTACTTATAAGACTTGCAAGAATCTGATACGCCTCATATTCGCGGACCACGGTGGGTGACACCGCTACTTTTGAACCGGTTATAGTATGCGGGTGCACCGTCCGGCTCGAAATGCCCACCGGTGCACCATATAGTTTGTACATAGTGGATATCTCTTCAGGTGTGAGTTTTACCCCATTCGGATCCAATGGTCCGGTGACGTGTGTGAATTCCGGCGAAGCGTTAAGCTCTGACTGAATTGTTGCGAGCGGAGCAGGATCTTGCCAGACTGAATTTGGAAGTACAAAAAGAACACCAGTAGGATTTTCACTGTTGCTTGGGAAGTGCTTAGCTATGAGCGCATCGCCTTTAGCGGAATCTGTACCAGCGGGCGCAGATGTTGTGCCTCCAAAACCAGCAGACTTATACTGCGTGACGAAATAACGCTAGCCCACCAAATATAACACCCCTACTATGAGTACCAGCAGCGGACGCTGAATAACTGATGCGGACACCCGCCCCCAAAAACCGAACTTCGTTTCTTCATTGGTGCGTTTTGATGGCCAAAAACGGCACGGCCAAAGATAGCCAGTAGTGCCGGCAGAAGCGTCAAACCAGCGAGCAGCATAAAACCAATGCCGATTGCCAACGGTATTCCAAGATTGGAATAGAGCTGGAAGGTAGCCATGAGGAGCGAAAGAAGCGCAGCAACAACCGTAGCCGCCGAGAAAGTAATCGTCTCACCAACGCGACTTAATGCCTTAATAATTGCCTCTTTTGAAGTCAAACCGCCGCGCAACTCTTCACGCACCCGAAAAATAAGAAAGAGACCGTAGTCTGTACCCGCGCCAAGAACAAGCACCGTAAGCAACAGCTGAGCTAGAGAAGAAACTTTGAGTCCATGGCTTTGCAGCCTCAGCAATAACCGGACCGGAAAGCGTAACAACAAATAACGGTGGTATCAGAGTAATCAGTGGGGCAAGTGGTGCTCTGAAGACGAGCAACAGCAATATGACGATAAATATAACCGCCCCGAGTTGTATCTTGAGAATTCGTTGAGCCGGATTTCTTGCTATTATCTACCGCGTCGGCGAGTTCACCGGCGAGATGCTCCTGCGCGTTTGACGGTATCGTTATCTTATCCATGGCAGTACGGATACTCTTAATAATCGACGTCGGATCCGTATTAACGCTACTGCTCACTACCACGTCAAATTCTTCTGCCTGGCCGTCACTCGATATGCCCCCGGATCGTACGCCTTGCACACCCGAAACACGGCTCAGCGCGGACTGCAGGTTCGTGACATATAGTTGGTCATTGCGTTGCGAGCTAGAATTATTGTTTGTGGCAACGATGACGCCAACAGTGGGAGCGCTGGCTGTTTTACCGAGGCCGAAGCCAGTTGATAGCTTTTTGACTGGGAGCACTCGATGGCAAAAATGAAGTATTGTTTGATTGTGTCACGCTACTAAGTGATGGGAAATTTTGGACAGCGAGGACAGTCCCAACTATCCAGACAAGGACAATCAGCCAGCGAAATTTGACTGAGAATCGACCAATCGCTTCAAATACTTGTGAGCCTCTTTGTCTAGGTTCGTTGTTTGTGTTTTGTGAAGATTGAGCCGGGTTTGGAATAGTCATGCTACTATTTTGCCTCAGCCGAACCGCATCAGCAAATATAATCCTCAGTATCCAATAAAATTTCGGTCTTTGCCGAAAGTTTATCTAGTTTTTTTGATAAGGCTAGTACTTCTAGGTCTTTTCTTCGTCAGCAGAATCCGTTGGAGCTGCTTCTGCAGTTTCTTCTGACACTTGAGCTTCAACTTCGGGAATTGCTTCAACTGAGGCTTCTTTTGCAACTACTGTCTCTTCTTTGGTTTCTTCTACGGGAACCGCTGGCTGGGTAGAACGGCGCTTATCAGCGTTGCGAACAACCCGTACTTTATCGGCTTCAACTTTTACCCATGAAGGTAGTTTGACACCCTCATTTTTCAACAATCGAGCGCTACGGTCAGAAGGTTGCGCGCCATGTTCCAGGTAAAAGGCAGCTTTTTCTTTATCAAGCGTAATGGCCTTCAAGTGCGGGTCATAGCTACCCAGAAGAGCAACAACTTTTCCACTGGTGGGAGTCCGACGTGATTCTTGTACTACGACCCTGAACATTGCATGTCCTTTGCGACCAGTACGTTGCATGCGAATAGCTAACATATTCTAAAAATCTCTCTTTCCTTTTAAATCCTAGAGTTACTAAAGATAATCTATGCTATTTTACAGATATCCACCTCTTATGTCAATCATATACAGTCTACATGCCCAATTATTGTTCAATTTAGACACTAAAATATTTTTTCGGTTGTCTAGTAATATACCCCCCTAACGCTCTCGGCTGTTCAGGAAAATAGCGTTAGATTGTGGGATTGCTTCAGAGTTCTTTAAAAAACACTGACTTATATATATCTATAAAAGCTTCTGTTTCATAATAACTCGAACCGTAGCTCGTCTGGATAATTTTACGAGTGCGGCCATCAATTAAAAATGAAGCCGGTACCAAGAATAAATTTCCGTCAACACTGCTTTGATTAAAGCCGTGTTTTCGAATCGAGTGCAGCCAATTAGGTATCTTCGTAATAGTGCGCACGGCAGCAGAGATAGAATCTCTGACGTGGTAAAGCTCGTAAATTCGACGTGTACGGTCAGCGACTATTGAAAATTCTGGCTTCACAGTATGCCGGCCATAAATATTATCGATAATGTGTTGCTTTTCGGATTGGACAAAAGCTATGACTTCACAGCCATTCTCAATTAAAGTTGGATACTCAAGTGATAAGCGGTGGATTGCTAAATTACACCACGGGCAACCCGAGTATCGAAAAAAGACAAGTAAAATATAACGGCTCTCGATCTTGTTGAGCGCGATACGGTTGCCTTCAACGTCCGTAACGCTGAAAGTGGGTGCTTGTTGGCCAACTGATAATCGCCGTTGAGCAGTAGACATAAAATAAGCCTATGCTAGCACTTATCTAATTGCAAACTTAGACTCTTTTTAAGCAATATCTCTTGATTGATAATACAAAAGCGCTTCCTCGGCAGCTTTTTGTTGTCCTGCTTGTTTACTCGGACCATCACCTTGACCTCGTAATTTACCGTTTACGTAAACACCGACACGGAATGTTTTGTCATGATCAGGCCCGTCTTCACTGATAACCTTATACACCGGCGTTGCAGCTTCTTTGCTTTGAGCAAGTTCCTGTAAATGAGATTTAGGATCCATCCATGACCCGCTTGCCAAGATATTCTGAAAGGTACTTAGAACGCTTTCAGTAATAAATAGTTTGGCTGCTTCGTAGCCCTGGTCGAGATAGAGGGCTCCTACTACCGCCTCGAAACTATTTGCTAGTATTTGGGCCCGCGCCCTTTCTGTGCCTCGCTTCTCGCCTCGGCTCAGACGCAATAGTGGCTCAAAGCCGAACTTAGCGGCAGCAGCTCCAATACTTTCAGTCCTTACGAGACTACTACGCCAGTTAGTCAAAATTCCCTCAGGATCACCGTAATTAGTGTACAGATACTCGGTAACGACTAGCTCAAGTACAGCATCACCTAAAAACTCTAATCGTTCGTTATGTTCGTGGACCGACTTTTTATGTTCATTAAGATATGATCGATGCGTAAAAGCCGTAATAAGAAGCTCAAGATTATCAAACGTAGCGTGAAGTCTATCGCTTGCAAATGCTTGATATATGTTTGAGTCCATAATCTATAAATTAGTATATGTTAATTGTTTACAGATCGTGAATCTTTGATTATAAAACAACCACCTGTCATCGGTTATTATGTTCATCACATGGTCCCTTCGCGAATCTTTTTCATGCCGACTAAAATCAGTTTACCGATATCATCATAGGCAATCTTATCGACAGCTTCAGTAGCTGGTAACCACTTAATATCATTCAGCCATTCTTCCGGCTCCAGTTTATCGGTATCTCCCTGACCTTCCACGAGATAGATATGCATAGTCATAAGAACTAACGTGTGACCACGCCTATATCGAAAATTGACTTTTCCTAGCCAACTAAAAACTTCCATGTCCTGCAAGCCTGTCTCTTCACGTATTTCTCGTTCAGCAGTGGCTCCTGGTTCTTCACCTGGTTCAACATGCCCCTTTGGTATTGTCCAGCGGTTTTTGGCATCTTGCATCAACAGAATTTGTAAGGCCTTGGTTTGCTTATCGTGTCGAAATACAATGCCCCCGGATGTGGTTTCGCGAACAACTTCATCAATCACCGGTCGATGTTTGGTCACCAGTTTTCTAAATCCTTGGATTGGTTTGGGTCGTTTCATGATGGTGTCCTATTTCGTCTCAGTTGTTTTTTTAGCCGTCTTTTTAGCTGGAGCCTTGTTTTTTTTCGGGGGTTTCTTAGCGGCAGTCTTTGCTGCTTTCTTTTTAGGGACCTCGCTAGTAGATGGGCTTTTTACGTCTCGATCGCGCAGTACCGTTCCAAGAACACCATTCACAAACTTAGAAGAATTTTCTCCTCCGAAGGCTTTCGCAAGTTCAACCGCCTCATTAATTACCACCTTAGGAGGTACGTCTGCTTCATTTAAAAGCTCGTACAGCCCGATTCGCAAAACAATACGATCCATGCGCGCTATCTGGTCGATTGGCCATTCCGGCGCAACAGGCTGAAGCTGCAAATCAAGCTCATCAGCTTTAGTGCTAACACCATCTACGAGCAGTCGAATAAAATCGACATCATCAACCATCTCACGATATCGGCCAACATTACGTTCAAGGACCTCAACGATATCAAGGTCTACGTCGCCGGCCTCGCGCCGAAATTCTACCTCATAGAGGGTTTGCAGTGCAATGATTCGACCGAGGTGACGGTTTGATGCCATATTGTTAAATTTCCTTCCTAGACGTTCATAAAATATCAGTCGCTATGCTGGGCGCACAGTTTATGACGTGATTTTAGATGACTCTCTCGAAGTAGTCCGAACTTTGACGGGGGACTTTGCGTTGACCTTGCGAGCCAATTTCAGCACAAGGTGACTACGGCGTGTACCGGTTTTGCGCGGGCTAGTTCGTTTCTTTGGTTTTCCCATAGGTAATCTTTTCTCGTCTTAATGAGGCTTAGTTTAATAAATCTTGCAGTTATAGTAACCCAAAAACACCTTAAAAACAAGTTAAGACTTACTGAATGAAGCTAATTTAGGAAACTCAGATAACAAAATTAACTAATCTGCCCGGCACGTAGATTGTTTTCTTTATTGTTTTACCTTTAACCTGTAGCTGTATCCGCTCACTCGCAAGAGCCGTCTCAGAAACTTTTGATTCATCGGAGTCTGTTGGTAAAACAATCTCAGCTCGTAATTTGTCCGTTGATTTGTACAGCGATAGTCATAGTGTCTTGTTTAAGATAGGCGTCGTCATATACAGGCCATGTACTGGTATGAATCGACTCTTCATGACCGAGTTGCTGCCATAACTCTTCGCTAATATGTGGTGCGAAGGGTGATACTAGTTGTAACAATGATTGGAGCGCAAAGCGCCACTGACTTTCAGATGCAAACGCGTCTTGGTCTTTTAATTTATATAATTGGTTAACCAGCTCCATCAGGGCAGCGATTGCCGTATTGAAGCTCAAACTACCAAGGTCATCGCTAACCTTTTTAATTGCATAATGTACTGCGCGGTTAAGGCTTCCTTCGTCTGTAGCTTGAGTTGTTTTTGTCCGATCAGCGGCTTTAAATTCTTGAACTAACGTCCACGTTCGCTGCAGAAAACGGTGAGCTCCACCCATGCCTTCAACGCTCCAGTTTGCCGCTTGGTTCCAGGGGCCAATAAATAACTCCATGATCCGAATGGTATCGGCGCCATAACCTTGCTCAATTAAAATTCCTGGTTCGATGGTGTTCCCTTTGCTTTTACTCATCTTCGATCCATCCGGAGCAAGGATCATGCCATGATTTCGGAGCGTCGTAAACGGCTCTTGAAAATCAATTAATTTTTCATCATACATGACCTTTGTCCAAAATCTCGCATACAATAGGTGCATGACCGCATGTTCGGCGCCACCAATGTAGTCATCGACTGGCAACCAAAAATCTATTTTCTTTTTATCGAATGCCGCGTCAGCATTATGAGGATCGGCAAATCGTAGAAAATACCAACTGCTGCAGGCAAAGCCATCCATCGTGTCAGTCTCACGCTCAGCCGGACCACCACATTTAGGACACACAACGTTTACAAATTCTGATACTTTTGCGAGCGGGCTTCTTCCATCGCCACTTGGTTCATAGCTTTTAATTTCCGGTAAAACAACTGGTAACTGATCCTCGGGAACTGCGACGACGCCATCATTTGGGCAATGGACAATAGGGATAGGAGCTCCCCAATAGCGCTGACGGCTTATCAACCAATCTCGGATTTTGTAATTAACCTGCTCGGTTGCCTGCCCAGCAGCAACCAATTTTTCAAAGATAAGCGTACCGGCTTCACTATTTGACAGACCGTTATAAGCTTCACCTGAATTTATTTGTTTTCCTGGCCCTGTCCATATTTTTAGGCTCTTTAGATCTTGATATTCCGCGTCAACTTCAGTTGTAAGTATGACGGGGATATCATGCATCAATGAGAATTCGCGGTCGCGTAAATCATGGCCGCCCATACCCATAACCACACCAGTACCATAACCAGCTAAAACATACGTGGCGACATAGATGGGGACAGGCTTGCTATTGAAAGGATTCTTCGCATACTTTCCCGTAAAGACCCCGCTCTTCTCTTTATTTTCCTGCCGTTCAACATCTGTGAAGCGTTCTGCCTCCTCTCGGTAGGAATGAACTCGAGCCTTATGATCAGAAGCCGTCAGATCGTCAAGCAGTGGTGACTCGGGAGCAACCACGATAAATGTAACACCTGGAATAGTATCTTTGCGAGTCGTAAAGGTTTTAAACTGAGTACCTTCCTCTTTCCCGTCTTTATCACATACTTCCCAGGAGATTTCGGCACCAGTACTACGGCCAATCCAATTTCGTTGCATAGATTTAATTGCATCCGACCAATCGACATCATCAAGATCTTTTTCAAGGCGATCCGCATAGTCTGTGATCTTAAAAAACCATTGCTTCAGTGATTTTTTCTCAACGTCACTACCACAACGCCAGCACCTACCATTTTCAACCTGCTCATTGGCAAGAACCGTTTTATCTATAGGGCACCACCACTGTAGGCTTTCTTTTTGGTACGCCAACCCCTTTTTGAAAAGCATTAAAAAGAACCACTGTGTCCACTTGTAGTACAGCGGATCTGAACTGGCAAATTCTCGGCTCCAATCATAGCCAAAACCCATCTGCGTCAATTGCTGCTTGAAACGGGTGGTGTTTTTTACGATAGCCTCTTTTGGACTGATACCTGTTTTGATGGCATAGTTTTCTGCTGGCAAACCAAATGCGTCCCATCCCATCGGATGCAAAACATTATAACCATTCATGCGTGTATACCTTGCTAAGGCATCGCCAATAGTGTAGTTACGAACGTGTCCTACATGCATGGCCGCGCCACTTGGGTACGGAAAATATTCAAGAATGTATTTTTTTGGTTTATCGGGATTATCCGTTGTCTGATAAATCTTACTATCAGCCCACGCTTGCTGCCACTTTGGTTCAATTTCTTTCGGGTTATAACGTTGCATAGTAGCTGTAATTGTAACAAAACTCCTTTCAATGTGCCTACTAATTCAAGACATCCTTGTAGCGTTCGAACTCGACTAAAATTGTTGGAGATAATTAGTGCTAAAGCTGGTAGCTAACGCCTGCCGTTCATTGTGTCGTTCTTTTGCAAAAGCTATGAGCTTTTGTACTAGTTCAATATTACTAATTCCCTTACGATTCCAGTTATGTGCATATAGACTTCCCGGTAAGGGATTAACCTCATTGAAGTAGACTTTGGAGGTCTTTTGATCAATGAGCATATCTACCCGGGCTGTGCCGCTACAACCAAGTGCTTTATAGACCGCTAAGCCTACCTTCTCGGCTTTCGCATATAGATCCGCAGGCAGATCTGCCGGTATCTCACTGTAACCTTGGGCGCCTTTTTTACCTCCACCTTTGCCTTTTTTACCGCCATGCAGATACTTAGCATCAAAATCAAAGAAGTCTTCTGGTTTCGTCATCGGTCTTTCAAGAAATGCGGCTTGAGGACGATCATTACCAATAATTGGTAGGGTGACCTCAACCAAATTATTAACGGCTTCTTCGACAATAACTTTATCGTCGTAGTGAGCGGCGACTTCAAGCGCATTGCGTAAATCAGCGTCACCGCTTACACAGCTTATGCCGATACTTGAACCGAGATGCGCAGGTTTTACAAATATTGGGTAGCTCAAAGCTGAAGTTGCTTTTTTTACCGCGACCATTGGCTCACGTTCAAGCTCCGACTTGGTAAATACAACGAACTTCGAAATAGGGATATCACAAGCAAGAGCAATCTCTTTGCAAAATACTTTATCCATGGCAATAGCTGCAGCCCCCAGACCACAGCCGACATAGGGGATACCCGCCATATCTAAAAGTCCCATGAGGGCGCCGTCCTCACCGTAGGTGCCATGCATTGCGGGAAATGCAATATCAATCGATTTTGTAGTTTTTCGGCCCGCAATTCCACTCGCTTTCACTAGTTTCATGCCGCCATCGAACTGAATACTTGCAGGCTGAGCTTTATGGAGAAATTCTTGGATAGCTCCTGAGGAATATAACTTAATGTCTTTCAGTTTGTCATCCCAGTACCATGCTCCATCTTTAGCTATATATATAGCTTCAACATGATAGCGTCTACTAAGTTCTAGAGGCTTAATGACACTTGCAAGCGCAGTCACGATCGAGACATCATGTTCTGCGGAACGTCCGCCAAAGATTACCGCTACAGTTTCCATACAATTAGTATATACAATTATGTACCTCAATTAAAATGAAATACTAGTCTAGCATAATCAAACTAGTGGTAATTATCCGGCCAATCGTTTTGCATGACTACGAGATCACCTGCGGCAACAAAATGAGCAAGGTTTGTATAGAAGTCTAAGGGATGCTGCTCAACGCGTAGTTCGCCTGAAAAGTGAGCGTTATGTAATCCCTGTTCAATATAACGACGCACTGAATTTTCCATAAGTACAACTACATTCGGATGGGCTTGAGCGATCAATTTTCCGATTTCCAGATGAATGTTTTCCGTTTCTTCCCCCTGATCTACAAGACCAGGCGTTACATATATTTTGCGTTGGGCAGGTAATGTCTGTAATAGATGCGTCCCCACTCTTATGCCTTCGAGATTTCCATTGTATGTATCGTCTAGAACCCATGCGCCGCCAAGTTGATATGGTTGCATACGATGTTCGAAAGGTTTCGTGCGTGCGATGGCATCAACGACTTGTTTTTCGCTCATACCGAGTTCGAGTGCAAACGCAGCCACGAACGAGATAAATCCAATTTGGTGATGGCCTACAAGACTACTTTGCAAGTGAATGCGTCTGCCTTTTTTTACCAAATCAAAATGTACGCCTTCAATGCTTACATCGATATTATCGGTTTTCCAGCCAAGCGCCCCTGCGGAATCAAAGCGATGATAGTCTTTTGTCAAAAAAGGTTTAACCTCACTAGATTCATCATTTACGTATACATTTTTACTGTCAAGATAAGCTGCAACGCTAAAAATATCCTGACCGGCTGCAGCCAAGGTTTTATACTGATCTAAATGAGCTGGTGCTAGTCCAGTTATAACCGCGTGAGTTGGATGTGTATTTTTGGCAAAAGCCATGACGTCACCAGGAGCACCCTCACCATATTCAATAATTAAAATGTCTTCATTTCCGCTCAATTTTTTTGCGAAATGAGCGTGACTGATTGACACATTTTTATTTGCAGGCGTCGCTGCCACACTAAAGCCCTCACTAAGGACAGTAAGCAATAATTCTTTCATGGTGGTTTTACCGTAACTTCCTGCAACCGCAATTTTTATTCCAGGATGTTCAGCAAATATTTTTTCAGCCATAGAAGCCATCTTTTGCTCTTTAGGTTTCGTTATGAAAAAACGTCCACCAAGTAGCGGTAACACAATGAGGTGCGCCCATACAACCGGATACGCGACAATAAGTGCCGCTCCAAACTCCAAACCACCTGGAAAAATATGTAAGTAATCAAGATATATAAAGAAGCAGCCGATAAGTATTTCAAGGATTACGCCTAACCTTAAAGCAAGCAGCAAATACCTAGCCGCTTTGGTAGGTTGCAGCGTACGTCGCACCATGATGGAACTAAAATTTTGTGTGCGCCAGTACCATTTCAAATATGGCTCAACCTGATATTCGGTACTCTGCAGCATATATACAAGCGTTCGTAAATATTGAGGCCGGTAGATACTTATAAGTGAGTTAATCATCGCAAAAACTCCACGACAAGCGACTCGACCTTCTCTGGCTGATCCAAGTGTACAAAATGCCCCGAATCAGACAGAATTTCAAGCCGTGATCCGTGAATAAGTTGGTTCAGTTTTTTGCCGTTTACTAGCGGAACAGCTGTATCATTTTGAGCAAAAATTAGTAACGTTGGTATCGTAATTTTAGCTGCATCGCTCTGTACATCATGATTCACAATTTTCTTGAAAGTCCCTTCAAGCGTTGGGACAAGTAGCATGTCTGATCCCGCGGCACCATATAATTTTTTTCGTAACGATTTCTTTTGGTTTTCAGGCATCCATGCCGTTGTTACTTTGCCTATCTTAGCGGCAGATTTAAACAATAATCGATGTGTGGTTAGGCGATCTCGTATACCAGCAGATGCCAATAGTATTAGTCTCTGGGGCGCTAGTACATTGAGTACAACCGCACGGATCGCGATCGCGCCACCATTGGAGTGACCAATTACTGCATATAGTTCAGTCAAATCAAGTTTTTCAAGTATTTTTTGTAAAATAACTGCATAATCGTCAAGATCCCAAACTGAAGTAGGAGCCTGAGAGCCTCCAAATCCGGGTAGATCAAGGACGAGAGTTTGGTATTCACCATCTAAGACAGATCGTAACTTTGCAAATGTATGGGAATCATCTCCCCAACCGTGCAGTAATAATACTAATTTGCCTTTTCCAGAGATTTCATATCGCACTAATAACCCGTCGACGATAATTTGCATAGTGTCATTATAGCCTGATAAACCTTTTCGTCTCTAATAGAATCTCTGGATTATTATCAACAGACTGGTGAGCCAGGGTTACAGGACTTACATAATAATTTATTACTATTCATACCTATAATAAATAGGGTTTAATACTACATTGAGTGAAGAATAATCAATACTATGGTTAGCAGCAACATCCGCAAGATCATCCATATTGATATGGACGCTTTCTACGCAGCCGTCGAACAACGCGACCGAAACGAGCTGAAAGGTCTACCGGTGGCTGTAGGCTATGACGGCAAACGTGGCGTCATAGCTACCGCTAGCTACGAAGCTCGGCAATTCGGTGTGCACTCAGCGATGCCAACGAGTACCGCAAAAAGATTATGTCGGCAACTTATTATTATTACGCCTCGATTTGAAGCCTATAGGGCTGTTTCAAAAAAGATTCAAGACATCTTTACACGATATACAGACCTGATTGAACCCGTGGCTCTTGATGAAGCCTACCTCGACGTGAGTGAAAATAAACAGCACATACCTACAGCCTGGAAAACCGCGCAAGCAATCCGTAACACAATACTCGAAGAGACCGGATTGACCGCTTCAGCTGGTGTGTCCTATAACAAGTTTCTCGCCAAGGCAGCGTCCAACCTTAACAAACCAAATGGACAATACATTATCTTGCCAGAAATGGGTAAAGATTTTATCAAGAAACTACCTACATCAAAATTTCACGGAATAGGACCAGCAACCACTGAAAAAATGCGTAAATTAGGCATTATAACTGGCGCTGATTTAGAAAAATGGCCTCAAAACGATTTAGAAGAACGCTTTGGCAAGCTCGGTCGATGGTATTACCAAATTGCGCGCGGCATCGACGAACGCCCCGTTGAACCACATCGTATACGAAAATCTGTAAGTGCAGAAACGACGTTTGATGAAGACATAGAGAATACGAATAGCGTCGAAGGCAACATCGTATCATTAGTTAATGAGATATGGGTTTGGGTTATGAAAACAAAGATGTACGGCAGAACTGTAACGGTGAAAATTAAGTGGACAGATTTTCAGCAATCAACGAGAAGTAAAACATTGAAGACACAAATTTCCGACAAAGATGAGTTTAAAATGATAGCGACAGAATTGGCTCTTTCAGTCTTCCCTGTCAAAAAAGGCATACGACTGCTCGGTGTCGGGTTGTCAAACTTTAATGCAGTTGAAACCGTTGTCTCGAAGCAAGCTAGCTTCGATTTTTGAAAAAATATTATGTGGTGGCAATAAGGGTAAACTCCTTCAGACTAGATACGGAAGATCAATAAATGTTACGTTTACTTATTTAATCCAAGCATTCAAGGGGCTTAAAGCACACTAATAATAAAATCAACTAGATAGTCCTAGATTTATTCTATCCTGTCTCAAATACGTAGCGGTTAAAACTGCCATCTGACTCAGAAAAGCGATTGAGGCAACTTGATTAGCAGGTCTTTCAAGAAGTATTTGCTGGTCAATTTGAATATTAGGCGCAAATCGATAAGCCATCTCAAGCGTTGTAGCTTGGCGCCCAGAAAAACCTTCTGAATCTAATGCACCTGCCGCTTTGTCTCTGGCAAGTCTACCTTCAATGATTGCAGCAGGGTTTAACGACCAACTACCCCAATGGTCCCAATCTGGGTTTTGAACCTCTCTACTACCTTCTGTTTGTAAAGCGTGGAGATGGGCTATTAGATCATCTCGTTCTAGCCATTGTGAATACTCAGTCGCTATAGATAAATCGATATGGTCCGGTAACTTATCATACCCTGCCAGTACAATCATGGTACTTGATATTCTTCGCGCCCGACGCTTTAGTACTCGTTCCGGAACATGACGATCTTCCTCAAGACCATATCTAAAAGTAATCTCTAACCCCTCATCATCCCGTCGTACCCCGTGGGTTCTCTCACCGGGGAATTCCCAGGGTGAAGAATCGTTCAGCGTGTGTAGTTTAGGCATGAAAAATACATTAACATAATATGTATTAAATTACTAATAAACTGAGCGAATTTACGGTTGAGGTGTCTGTAGTTATTCGAGTGGCCTGGTTTTACCTTACAAAAAATCTCATACCAAACAAAAGCAAAATGGTGGGCGAGGTGGGACTTGAACCCACAAGGTTGTTAAGACCAGCGGATTTTAAGTCCGCCGCGTATACCAATTCCGCCACTCGCCCGTGAGTTGATATGATTATATCAAAGGCAATCAATTCGTATTGAATAAAATGGAGGCACCTACGGGATTTGCACCCGTGTACACGGTTTTGCAGACCGCTGCGTAACTACTCCGCCAAGGCGCCGCACTAGAAGATTATATCTTTAGGCAACAGATAATACCAGATGAAACTTGAGCGGCTTACAACTTACTCGACAGTAAGATGTACTTTTAAATACAATCAGAAACGTGGCTCCGTTTCATTCTTAGCAAAAAGCCTTATAATGAGCAGGTTACTATGTCCGACCAGATATCTCCATTAAATACACTCCTCAGAGATCAACTTATCGTAGCCCATAATCTTGACGAGAAAATCATTGCCGCCAATTCGTCGGGAGACATGATGGAAGTACCTCGAACGGGCAAGATTCTCTCAAGCGCGTATGAGCAGCTTCGAAACGCCGCAGAATATGCCGAAGAACATTTACTACTACAAAGGGCAATCAAGCGATTTTGTAACCGTAATCTATTTATAACCAAGAAACGCTCACAGGGTCTTGGGCAAGAACTTATTGTCGAACTAGTTCTGGCTGGTTACCTGCAAGGCACAGAATTCAGCAAACGTACAGCCGGAAAAATCGATACACTTTTTGATGACTACATGACACTTTTTGGAACGCTTCGGCAGTCGCATATTACTCGTGACACTGCTATCGATTGGGTACTAGCTTTAATGTCTAGTGAAGCCGAGAACTTATTAAATCCGCATCATGCCCAGCAAGCATTAGTGTTCTTCGCTTACCATCATTTCCTTCAGACAATACCAAAAGATCATTTTGAAGATATGACAGCAAATGACCGCTATGAATTTTGTATGTACATCGCCGTGCATCAAGCGCTCTTGAAGTCTGATATTGACACCGTCCGATACGATTTAAATACCCTCTATAAACAATCACCAAAAGATACCGATGGCTTTAAGAATTTAAATAAGCAAATCGACGATCTGTTCAGTGACCGCCTGACACAACAACTGAAGCGCATTATAGGACGCCACGGTGCTCCGTTTAGGGTACTTAAAAGCATGATTAATGAACGCGCGGATATGATTGAAATTCTCCCTGATAAGGATTTATTCCTCGATGCGTATAACTGGCAGATAAACCTTGAGTATCGCCAGGTTCATCAGCGGTTAAATCGACTGTTTATTAAAAGTATCAGCTTTTTATTCATTACTAAAGTCTTAATCGGCTTGGCCGTCGAAGTGCCCTATGACCTGATTGTCAACGGTACGGTCGACGCTTATCCCCCTAGTTATAAACCTCTCCTTCCCGCCTTTGTATATCGCAAGCCTAAGAATAAATTTGCGCTTGCCGACTCGCTCGAATGCAACAACCATCCACAATTACATGGAACGTCTATTATATGACACAAGTTTCCCAGAGGCCCACGTTCCAAAACAGCGTAAATCATCTCCATTGAGTAAGCTCGTCTATACGCTATGCTTCTTTATACCGTTTGCCATAACCATTTTCATCCTGCAACGTATTGGATTTAACGTTGTGCAGATGGTTATCTTCTTCGTATTCTTTTCAACCGCCAGTTTCTTAGGCTTCCGTTTAAGCGCGCTAATACGAGAACTGGAACTGATTACTCGTCAAACTGGATTCCTCGCCAGTCTCCGTGATTTCTTTTACTTGCCGTTTATTCTGGCAGGGCAGTGGTTATCACGTAAATACAGTAAAATTAACGCGGTTGCTCGCTTTCTAGATATTGCAATTGAGCTTCCCTTAAAAACCGTGCTGAGATTAATTCGTCAATGGATTCGTTTTCTCAATGAACAGCACGAGGAACTATACTAGTTCTGCTTTATATTTTAATACTCAGGATTTATTAATCTTGGCGAAACGACCGATTGAGAGATCTTTTCTAACTTCAGATGCTTTGAAGCAACGACCATTCATCGCAACATATACTCCGGGCAGTAATGATTGCGCATAGGCAAACGCGCTGCCGAGGTTAAACATCGCGTCGGAACTTACCCCAAAACTGTACGGCACCATCGCACCCGTCAATATAATAACTTTGTCGGTCAACTTATAGGTTTCAATAAATCGAGCAGTTTCAGGCATCGTATCAGTGCCATGTAAAATAATGATACGTTTTTCTTCAGAACCCTTACACGCATCGGCAATACGCTCACGGTCCGTTTCCGTCATATTCAGACTGTCCTTGCGCATGACCTCATTAATGCTGACGTCAAGAGTGATACGGCTCATCTTCAACATATCGTCAATGTGGGACTTATCAAAAGTAAGTTCACCACTGATTTCATTATAAACTTTATCGATTGTTCCACCGGTCAATAGTAATTTAATTTGCATCACCATATGATTAAGCATCTAGGCAAGTAAGTCAAGCCAAATAGAAGAGACAATAAAAACTATTTTTGTACGAAGTGCCGGTTGTTGCAGTACTATTAAGCTGATGATTTTTATCACATCGATCTTATAATTTTCAAATTATTCACTATCATTTTTATGGTGTGCTATATTTTGTATAAGCTTTCAGTCTCCTCGGTATAATAAAACTAACAAATATGAAAAGTAAAATTTTTCCAGACATAAAACAAATGACTCCGATTCGACTTGCTGCGTCGGCCGCAGCTTTTGTTGTTTTAATAATTGCGATCTATGCAGTGCTCAACAATCATCAAAGTTCTCAAGCGAGTGATATAAAAATGACGAGCGCGGATGCATCTTCTAATATCAGCAAATCAGCGAGCAATAGTTACGCCGTCCTTGCTCCGGCAACAGTGCCCTCCAAAACTGCTGAATGCAGTACTCCGCTAACCTACAACAGCAATGGGACTTCAGGTCCTCTTCAATGTACTAATGGCGACCTGAATGTGCTTGAATGGAATGCATTATCTGCCTTAGAGCCTAAGGTTATGACTCTAGGCTATTCGCCGACGATCGCTCAAGTCCAGGCGGACCTTTGCTCAGACGCAAGTGATTCAGCGTCAGACGAAAGCGTAACTGACAGCAACCTTATTGAAGCGCTGACCTATCAAATTACAGCAGCCTATTACGGGTGGACTTTTAGTCCAAGTCCAACATCAGTGTTAACTAACGCTTCTTGTTAGTTGTGTACTATGTGATACAGAAGCATAAGACAAGAACCCATACTTTTTTCAAACTTCAAATAATAAATTAGGAGACGTAGGAACAAAATTCTATTAGTTTGCAACTGATAGAAGCATAAATTTGATTATTATAGCTATAATGGTGCTCATGGTAATACGTCGCAAGGCTCTACTTTCCACCATAATCGGTCTTCTAACCGTGTGCCTTTTAGTGACCAGCTCTGTTTCTCCCGTGTTCGCTGACGTGTATGGTACAGGCGACTACGGTGAATGTACTTATGAAGGTTGCGCGCCTCCTCCACCAACCACCGTTACTACCCCAACAGGTCTGCAAGTCAGTATTAACCTTACGAATAATCAAGTAATCCCGCTCAAAGGTTATACAATTACGATGACCCCGCTTAACGGCACCGGCTCTTCCTTTCAGCAAGCCGCCATATACGTTAATTCAGTGCTTTTACAAACGGTTACCCCAGCTAGTGACGGCACCGCCTCTTGGCTTTGGGTACCTCAATCAGTCGGTAACGCAGACGTAAAAATTATCATTACCGATACAAACGGCGATACCACCACTCAGGAATTTAATGTCCAGGTTGCCAATCAGCAAACTACATCGATGCCGACGCCGTCAACGACAAAATCAAGTGGCGGTCCTGCACCGACCACGAAAAAAACGGGTCTATCGGGTATTGTTCAGCATTTTAGTAAAAGCGTCTCGGTCACAACTGCGGCAGTTCTTAATAACGCAACCCGCATCGTTAAGGCACTCCCCGCTCCAATTGCCCACAGCTTCCCGTATCTATTGTTTATATTACTCGGCGTTGATATTGTCTTAGTCCTTATCCAAGCCCGCAAAGAACTCAGCGAATATAATGCACTTCAAACCCTTGTTGAACGAGCGCGGATATTAAATGGATCGAAAAAGATTTTTGCGCAGCTCTTATCTCACTACCTGCGAACGCCGCTTACTATTCTTGCGGGCGGTATTGAATTACTAGCAGTCGATAAAACATTGCCGAGTGATCTTATTGAAAAGATTGGCGCACTGAAGGATCGTATGAAAAATGATATTGAGCTTGTTATTAACCAATCCCAAGTATCAATAACTGACGGCACCAATGCCGCATCAGACATCGCACATATTGGCACAGGAAATAATTCAGTGTGGAGGCAACGCGGACTCTTTCTGCCTGTTATATTAATTGCGGCCATTTGGCTTACCTTCGAATATCTGGTAGGTAGAGCTGGGACATTTTCAATTGATGCAGTAGAAAGGACCACGCAAGCTCTCGTTTTTACCGCCTTAGTCCTCGGTCTATACTTTATGCTCCGCAAAAGACAACTTGCGCGGCGTGATGCTCTTGAGCTTCAGTATGTAAGCGATGAAGAATCAAAGATCGGACATGTACGGGACGAAACAATCACGACCGCGGTTGCCACTCTCGACAATGATATGAATAACCTTCAGGCTTTAACGAATCAATTAGATGACACTCCTGCTATTAAAAATATTAAAAATGCGCAGAAACAGTTCCATGACGTCGTTACTAAATTCGCTATTGCTACACGTTTGCAGGGATCACAGAGCGAGAGCCCATATTCGGCTTTTGATCTCCAAGAGATTATTAGTAGCGAACTCGGTGCGGTGCAACCGGAAATAGCAAAGAAAGCACTCATTATAGAACGTCCGACCTTACATGTGGTTTACGCTCAGGAACCCGAGCTTTTAGCGTTTGTTATTACGAGCATCCTTGATAATGCGGTGGCCTATAGTCGTGATAATGGCAAAATTCAGATAGAGGCCACAGCTACCGCAACTAGCATAACAATATCCATTACCGATCATGGTGAAGGCATCTCAAATGATAAGCAATTATTTTTGTTTCAGCCATTTTCTAAAGCCGAAGGTGCTGAAGTATTTACACATGAGGGCATGGGTTTCAGCCTATATCTCGATAAACTAATTATGGAATATCTCGGTGGGAGTATTGTTCTTACTTCACAGCAGGGCGAAGGCACAACTGTTAATCTCAATCTGCCCCAGCAGTTACCAGCACGTGCGCCGATTCCGACCCTACAAGCCTTGCGTGCTATACAGTAACAAGCTAATCGTCTTATGAAATAACTTTTTTGACAGACCACATGATTATGCCACCTTGTTAGGGATCGATCGGTATCTTACACTACATACCATATGCGTGCTGACCTTGTATTCATAGCTGGGATAATTGCAATTATATCTCCCTTACCTTATATACGTGATTCTCTAAGCGGTAAAACACACCCGAATCTCGTTACCTGGCTTACATGGACTTTATTAAATAGCATTACTGCGGCAGCAGCGTGGTCAGCCGGAGCTTATCAAACAGCAATTTTTATGACCGCGGCAGCGATCGCAACTTTTTGTATCATGCTAGCAAGCCTGAGAAGCGGCATTAAACACTACACAAAGTTTGATATTGAATGCCAAGTTGCTGCTCTCTTGGGCCTCTCAATTTGGCTAGTAACTAGTCGCCCCGCGATAGCTGTAGCGATCAATGTTGCAACAGATTTCGTCGGTCTGCTGCCTACCCTGCGTCATGCATGGAAAGCACCGGGTGCGGAAACATGGCAAACATTCTTATACGCGATGATCGCAGGAAGTCTCACACTCATCTCAATTCAAAAATACACCTTCATATCAGTCGCATCACCACTTTACATATTCCTTGCTGATACAACCATGGTATTAGTGATTCTTTATAAACGACGTGGTCCACGAAAAATAGCACTCATTAACAGATAACGTGATTACGATTCTCTCATTCTAATTTTAATTAGCGCACATATACCCGCACGCTAATTAAACCTCCCAAAAATCCACTTCCCACAGTGACATTTAAAACCAGAAAGTATTTATTATCTTTTCGTTTTGAAATGCCAAATTTAATATATCACAAATGGCATAATAACGATAATGGTTGTCGCAATTATTTATATTAAAAGTTAATGAGAGCATCATTACACATAAAAAACTAATGTTATAATATGTTTTACCTCTGTATAGTCTCTCTTAGCGCCCATATCACTGCTAAGCAAAGCTCAAGACTTTTAAATGATTCGTCCAGCAATGAGACCCAAAGTGGCTGCTAAAATGGTGGCGATTAGACCACCTAACGCATTACCCCATGCAGCTTGATAACGATGCTCTTCCAGTAAGCGAACAGTTTCAAAGCTCGCGGTACTAAAGGTTGTGTAGCCTCCGCAAAAACCAACTCCCATAATAGTGACTACATCTTTCAAGCCAGTATGCTTTAAAAGTATTCCCTCTACTAAGCCAAGCAAAAGCGAACCGCTAGTATTAATAATTAATGTTGCCCAGGGGAACTTCTGATCGTATCTGGGCCTAATAATTCCATCTAGCACGAAACGGCTTACCGCACCTATGCTGCCAGCAAAAGCGATAAGTAGTACGATAGGCGTGCTCATTTCATGCGCCATTTCTTAATCAATGCCGGTGTTTGAATCCCCAATGCTGCCGCTATCACACCAAATACCAAACTTATTACCGCGTACAGCACAGCCATGCTGATCTTTCCATCACTTACTAATGTCGAGACACTCACCGCCAACGAGCTGTAGGTCGTAAAGGCGCCCATGAAACCAGTTCCAATTGCTAACCGCATAATACGACGACTTCCTTTGTCTTTCCCATGCTCGAGAAGTGCCTGTAGTAGTAAACCAAGTAAAAACGCGCCACTTATATTGATCAGTAGTGTTGCGGTAGGCCAGTCGTCCTTACCGGTTGGTAACCATACACCGATTTCATAGCGCGCAAGTGTGCCAAAAAACGCTCCGAAAGCAACAACCGCTATATGCGCCGGATCAGAGTGTATTGACTGGGTTTGCGCTATCTGGTCAGGATCGGGGTCGAGAGGAAGCCACCTATGGCTGTCGTAAAATCGCTGCTTAAATCGTTCCATATTAACAATCTCTAAGATAGCACAGACTACCGACCATGCTTTTTTGCTTTATATTAGTCCCCGTTAATAAACACCGCTTGTTTGCTCATTGGCATGCAGCAAATCTGACCGTGAAAGTCCATTAGCGGAAGGTAGTAAAACATCTTTATTAATTATACTAAGATATCAAGAAGAGTCGAGGGACGAACTCATTATTAAGAAGTACCTCTACCATCTTTAAAAATATACTGGAGATCATATTTATCATAAAACTGCCTCTAGCTTCCAACAGGTATATCGGGCAGTGCTTGAGATTGCACATTATAGCTACGCTGAGGCTGCGCTTTTGCTTATGATGTATACTGCACCGCCGCGCGCTAGTAACGTTTAATCTGTCTGATAATGCCTATTAGAAAAGTCGAAAGCAAGCAAGATAGCCGTCGGCATGAACTATGCTAATCTTACTTGTACTAGACTATATCTTTGTATTAAGGGGAATGCTGGATAGAGAGGTGCTGTAGCTAATTACATTAAGAATATTTCGTATGACTACAGGGTTTAGCGGTTACTCATTATGTCAAATGCACACTTCTTTAGCGGAGGGGAAAGAATTATAGCCGCTCAGCGAAAAATATCTTCCATAGGCACCTACATCGTATATAGCGACTACATCTCCAATGTTAGCCAGATTAAGGGTTCTCTCGGAGAATTCTTCAGGATTAGCGTCAGCTGGTGTTAATATATCGCCGGTTTCACAATTATGGCCCACTACGACGTAATCCATTTGATTTGCGCTATCATTGAGAACTTTTATTTTATGTTGAGCTCCATATATTGCTGGCCGAAGCAAATCATTCATACCGGTATTCAGCTTCATAAATGTATGCCCAGCACCACCCGTATCAATGATGTCTACAACTTCAGCAATTAAAACGCCGCTATGAGCGACCAACCATGTTCCCGGCTCAATTTCTAAATTTATTTGTCGACCGCTCTTATTGGCAAAAGCCACAAGTTTAGCTGAGAATATTTTAGCTATTTCGCCTAGGTCCGCCTCTTTCTCACTGCCAAAACGATTTACTTTAAAGCCTCCGCCAATATCCAAGGCTGGTCACATCCGGCATTTTAGATAAGATTTTCAAAGCCGTATCTATAACATGCCCCCAAATATCTGGGTCTGCGCCTGAACCAAAGTGAATATGCAGTCTCGTAATTCGAATACTTGACGTGGAGGCTAGATCAAGTGCGTCTTTAAGATACTCATGCCATAGTCCAAAGCCTGAGTTAATACCCCCAGTACTAGTCCGTTTATTACCTCCCGCACCATAACCCGGATTTACTCTTAAACCGACTTCTGAATAGCTTTTCTTTGAGCTAATAAATAACTCCAGCTGATGCAAAGATGTAGCCACAAATTGCACTCCAAGATCTAATAGTTCATCCATATTGTGTGCTGGTTCTTGTGATGAAAGACTAATTTTAGCTGGGTTAACTCCAAGACTTATTAGCCCCATTGCTTCATAGCTCGAACTAGCATCAAACGACAACCCTACTTCATCAAAGAGTTTTATTATTGTCGGATTCATATTCGCTTTGGCTGCATAGCGCGGAATATAGCCGAACGGTAAACTAAATCCCAATAGCTCACCTGCTCGCTGTCTCAGATTATTTAAAAAATATACATATAATGGTGTTCCATTAGACGTGGCCAGATCCAATAATTTTTTATCATTTTCGGTCATAGTAGGGTCATTATACTGTCAATTCATGGCTTAAAACAAAACTCCGCTGATTTAACGTGATCACGGCGCCCGTGTTAATTCGCTTGATGCACTTTATTGCTGACATCTTTTGGGGTAACTACCTAAACCCATAGGTTAAATAGGAGCCGCTTTTGTACTGTCAGAAATATTCCACAGCCATGACAGGGACCTCCGAGAGTTATAGTATTTTTTGCCGGTTTAAGCGCTTATAAGCAAAGCCACCTGGGATAATTGGTAGCCAAAAAGTTATGAAGCGATATATCAGTGTAACTGCAACTGCTTGTGGAAGGCTAAGCCTAGATGCCACAAGGGCGAGAACTAAAACTGCTTCAGTAGCCCCGACTCCACCAGGCGTCGGTGCAATGTTGCTCACAAGAGAAGAGGTGACATAAATAACAAAAACACCGATGAGAGCAATCGAAGCATGAATTGCCATAATTGAAGCTGCTAAGGCTACGGCTGACAGTATGGTAATAGACAACGATCCAGTTACTAAAAGGGTTAGCTGTTTTTTGCCCCTGATCCCCCTAATAGCAGCCCATGTCTCACGTATTAGCTTCGCAGCCCTATGTCGATATTTTATTACGACTAAACCAAGTATCAAGACAACAGCCACTATGAGGGCTATCCACCACAAGCTGAAGTGTTTAGGATGTAGTCTACTGATGAGATGCACGAGTGTAATTGGTGAAATAATTGCCATTATGATGACTGTGGTAATAGTCCCAATGACAATGGGAATAGTAGCCATGGTTATTGCTTGAGTTTGATGTTTACCAAGCTTTTTATAATACCGAGAAGTTAGATTAACGCCACCGAGACTCAAAGGCAAAAAGTGATTAACAAATGAACCAGCAAACTGAAGCAAGGTTATATCCGAGAAGTTGCCTGACAAATCACCTGCTGCAAATTGGGTAACTGCGGCTGCCAAAAAAGTTAAACCGCTTGCTAGTACACCAACGAGCAACCATAGCCAAGAAGCGTGCCGTAATACCGTAAAGGTATTTTTGAACGAGCCCAATTGAGGTAATAAAAAATATATACTAATTAGTACCGTTAGTAGTAGAAGTATCCTAAGGGGCGTAATTGTATGCTTGGCTTTCGGCATCTATAAGTATCCATCCTTGACATAATAAGCTAGGCTGATATGGCCCATTCTTACTATTATTCCGTCTAATCTCCAATGGTACCCGTCCTGAGATCTCCAGCTCGCTTGTAATTGGCAATAATCACTCCACTTGGTGTAACAAAACTCTCTGTTAACGTAAATGCTGCTGGAATCGTGCCATCGTCAAACAACTTTTTTCCCTTACCAAGAGTCACGGGATAAATTTTGAGCCAGAGTTCGTCCACTAAATCATTCTTAAGTAACAGCTGCATGAGCTTACCGCTGCCCCAAACTTGAATGTCAGAACCTTCTGAATTTTTGAGCTTTTTGATATCTGCCAAACTTTTAAGGAATACTGTTTTTTCCCAGTCTGACTTTTTCATGGTCTTGGACATAACGTATTTTGTGCCATCATTGATACCAGGCCAAAAGTCTGCATGTTCAGGCCAGTAGGAGGCAAAGATCTCAAATGTTTTTCTGCCCAAAAGATAGTCTGCAGGATTTCATCTGTTTTTCCATGACCTTACCACCGACTTCGTCACCATAAGGCGCACGTCCAACCACCATATTTGAAACCTCCTGAGGTATCTTCCTCAGGTCCACCAGGTGCTTGCATGACTCCATCTAATGAAATAAATGATAAAACGATTATTTTTCTCATGCTTTTATTCTATCAAAATCATTAAAAAATGATCTGTTTTACGGAGATCATAGTACTTATATTTGGTGCCGCGCATATACATTTGATTGATATATTTGGATTAAGGGACACCCCTCCGTATCCAGAAATCCAAAAGAGGAGATACTGGACTAAACAGGGGATTAACACCTAGTGTGCTATTCCATTAGACAAGCATTCTGCTAGAGCGTTCTGCGCCACTTTTCTGAAGTCATCCATATTACAGGATTCAATCATAGCTGCACGTTCATTATCGTACTCGCCATGTCTATTTGAAACGGAAAAAAGTGCTCGATCAATTTGTTCTGGGTAGGCCCAGGCGCTTAAGCGTATTGGTACGATCATTAGTTGATCGTCAATTTCATAACTCTTGACAGTTACACCATCTCGTCGATATGAGCCAGTTTGCCTGGTTTTAGTAATCCCTACTCCAACTATAGTTGCTTCGGGCACCCAAAGTTCACCACTTTTGGTGGTTTCTAGCATGAGCGTTGAGGGTTCGGAGTAGGTTTTTTGTACGCCAAGTGCTTGCTCATTTTTAGTGTGAAAAATTGTAACACTATCTTGCGGCCTAATGTCATCCGCTCTCCTATACGTACTATCTTGTAATTGCCTATACGTATCAACAAAGAACTGCTCGGCGTCTTTACAGCCTTCTATCTCCCCGCAACCCGTTAAGCCCACCTCTGCTATTGGCAAACCAAGCGTAATATCGGCCATAGGAAATAATATTTGGCTAATAAAACGTAGTTTTTCAGTTTGATAGGGTTCATCACTAAGCTTTTCATTATCTTTAAACGCCATTTTTATGAGAGCGAGGCTTGGTCTTGGGGTGCTGGAAAACATATGAATATTTAAGCGACTAATAAAAAAGTCGACTCCACGAAATTCTCCTACAAACCTTTGATATGTGTCCGGAGAGATATCAGCTGCAGCCAGATCATCTCCAGTATCTAAGTTTTGGATTTGCTCTATATTATTTTCGCGTACAGCATTGTAGTGCTCTAATACCTCCGCAGCAAGTAACATATCTTTATTTTAAAATAATATCAGGAGATTATTAAACAAATCAGCTTTTATATACTGATAATATCTATAGCGCTTATCTCCTGAAGGATATATGCTGCTATTGAGATATTACTCCAGCCTAAACATTTGGCTCGGATGTACAAAGGTATTTTAAAAAATAAGCACTCCTTGAGCTGGTAATACGCATATTTTCCACTAACATTTGCATCAACAGGGCAGCTTGGTTAGGCGGGTGGGCGCCAACCTCTGGCTAATGTCGTTTGACCGACTTCAATTAGATAGCCATCGGGATCACGGATGTAGCACCGAATTTCAGTCTCATGCTGTTTTGGTGGTGTTAGAAATTTGGCGCCTTTGGCGCTCCATTCGGCATATACAGATTGTATGTCTGCAACCCGGATGTTTAGGAAGCTACTCACCCGATTTGGGTCTGGAGGCGTCTCGAGTGTGACTGTCGGTTTATCGTCCGTGGGGGCACCTCCGACATTGATAATAATCCAGGTGTTAGCTAGCGCAACATACGTCACCTTGTCATCTCCCTCGCCAGAGATAACCGTCTTACCACCAAGAACTTCAGTATAAAAGCGACGAGACCTCTCGACATCATTAGAGACAATGAAATGTGCCAATACCATCCTGTCTGTCGGTGCAGAGATCTCTGGCATTAGAAGCCTCCACTGACTTGGTCTGATACACGATTTCCAGAAATAGAGTAATCGCTATCTTTTAGTAAATTCCACCCTGCCACCGTATTACCCGTTGCGTCGATCCCATTATTATCTTTAAGCATACGGGCCATATGCATTAGATTCCAAGCCATGAACGAGGCGTTGCGATTTGTAAATTCATTATCGAAGCCTGCTGGCGTAACTGAGCCTTCGACCTTGTCCCCATAACTGGGCCCGGGACCCACTTCCCCGATCCAGCCACAGTCAGCTTGCGGTGGAATACTGTAGCCAATGTGCTGTAGAGCGAACAGAATGTCCATCGCGCAGTGCTTGATCCCATCCTCGTTTCCGGTTATTATACATCCTCCCGTTTTGCCATAGTACAGGTATTGTCCTTTTGCATTGTAATCACCGCTATAGGCATACATTCTCTCTATTACCATTGTTGCTACACTGCTTTTTACACCTAGCCATATGGGTGTACCAATAACCAATATATCCGCTGCCATAATCTGTTTTTGGATTACAGGCCATTCGTCTTTCACACCTTCTTTGTTGGCGTCTTCAATCATGCCGAAGGCGATGTCATGGTCAAGCGCATAGATCTGATCAACTTTAACTCCTTCTTTCTTCATGATATTGACTACTTTATTGATAAGGAGTTGGGTGTGCGACTGCGTCTTGTCCCGCTTAATCGAGCAGTTAATAAAAAGGGCAGACATATCGCTAAAGTTCTTCTTTTTTGACATCTCTCAAAGCCTCCTACGTATATTTAAATTATAGCATTAGGACTATTAGCTGTGATAAGGAAATAGTAAAGGCCCTGTTTCGAGAGTCTTTATTACCTACATAGGAAGCGTACGTTACACCACTAACAGCGATTATGGTTATAATTGAAATAGCTAACTATATGAGGAGGCAATTTATGGATATGAGACTTGAGGTTATAATGGTGCCTGTATCAGACGTTGATAGGGCCAAACACTTCTACATAAAACTTGGATTCAGAGAAGATATAGATCTCGTTAAAGATGATTACCGAGTCGTTCAATTAACTCCCCCTGGGTCAACAGCTTCTATTTTCATTGGTAACGGAATAACACGCACTAAGCCAGGATCGTTACAAGGTTTGGTATTGGTCGTTGACGACATAGTAGCGGCTCACGATGATCTAGTTAGTAAAGGAGTTGAGGTGGAGCAAGTGTTTCACGACCCGAACGGATTGTTTTATCAAGTTAATAAAACAGTCCAAGAGCCAGGACCAGATCCAGAACGTACAAGCTACAGATCTTTTACCGCCTTCAGTGACCCTGATGGGAATGGTTGGATTATACAAGAAATTACAAAACGTCTTCCGGGACGTTAAAAGGTACTACCTAATCAATTTAAGTAAGATTATGCCCCGCAGTTGACGCACTTTCGTTCCAACTTCTTTTCGAGATGATCGGCCAATAACTTAATCAAGAACATTATGATAAACGAAGCGTTGATTTAGACACTTTATAGGTTACCCGTGTTGTGAACCTATAATGTAAGTCCAACTGTTTGTGTAGCCATCAATATGATTTCATAAGTCACTTTAAAAAAGTAAGTCATTCGTATCTTAACTTATTAGGCGAGCCCGAAACTACAACTATCTAGTATTTTCTTCTTTATCGAGTATGTTTTCGGCTGCTCTATCAGCAGCCTTATCAGCAGCAGTCTGAGTTTTATCCTTTACAATGTAGGCTGTTATTAAAGCTATGATAAATAAGAAAATACTAAATATAAAGAACAGTAAAAAGCTATAGCCCTTACGCTTCGCAACTATTGCTGGCCAAAATGCGAATATTACCCATAGAATTATTCCTAATAAATACCACGTGTGCACAATTAACCCCAATCATTAAAGTACTGCTTATTAAAGTATATCAAAAAGACCTCAGAACTTAGCCTGACCCACACTCACTTTTTTGACACCTAACAAAAACGACCCTACAGTTTTGGTTGTCTAAAACTAAAACAAAGAAAGGGTCGTTTTCTAATGACTACACTACAAAAGATGGCAACTGCTGTAAAGCGGTTGCGTACAACGTACGTTCCGAGCGCTAAAGCCCGTCGCTTCTCCCTAGGAGTAGAGCAATTCTCTTTGAGCGAGTTCACTTCGCTCAATGGCGCCGGCAGAAGACTCGGGTTGAATCGCTGGACCGGTGAGAACCGGATTCGACGAGCAATTACTGACGAAGCGTTGTCGGTACACCTTCAACGGCTCTTGGTGAGCGAGGCGTTAGCCTCGCATTCCGGTCAATGGTATTGCTCCTTGGACCATTCCCAGTTCGGTCCGTTCTGTATTGCCATTCTGGCTGTGTCACATCGTAAAGGTCGAGCCATACCGAGCTGGTGTCAGGTAAACATCTCTGAAGCTGGGCTTATTGCACCGCTCATAGTGGCGCTCGAGGAACTATTTCAGTTCCTTCGTAGTAATGCTCCACGCTTGCAGTTTGTCCTCGTTATGGATAGGTGGTTTGCTTCAGACAAACTGTTTAGCTTGTTCGAGCACTATGGAATTTACTTTATTTCCCGAACTAAGAGCGATAAGCTTGTCCAACTCCCCTGGGATCCGAGCTGGTGGAAGGAACCAATCCACGATATCTCCCACCCTGAGTTACCCATTACCTACCATACCCATAAGCTCCGGCTCATTCGTTCTGACTACAAGGAAGACATGAAAGATCCGGAACCATGGTTCCTCCTGACCAATCTTCCAGAGGAGATAACTAGACGAATGGTTCTCCATCGCTACGCAGAACGATTCGAGATAGAAGAAGCCTTCAAAGACCTCAAGTGGCTCCAGCGATTGGAATGGCAGCGAGTTAGAAAGTCTGAGGTTATTCGCAGCTTGCTACTGTTTGTCTTTCTAGGCTGGTGGCTTCTTTGGCGCTACGCGGCCAAAGACTTGCACCGAAAGAAAGAGCATCCGAAGAAAAAGCTCAGCTGGTTTAGGCAAGCCTGGGAATATCTGCAACGGCTACTACGTACGCCGCTACTGCCACCGATTCCGGTGACCTCACGGAGTGGAGGAAAAAAGTGAGTGTGGGTCAGCTGAAAGTCAATTTTGGTGCGCCCTCTGGAACCTACTCGAACCTAATCTTTACCTACTCCAGGAGAGATTAGAGTAAGCTGGTCTGTCGTTTTCTGATAATGAGTTAGCGGATCGAAACCCTAAGGAGTAATTATTTCTATCGGTAATTTAGAATAAGCTTTTGCTAGAGAAGTATCAAATGTCACAAATGTATCACATCCACTTCGAATAGCAGCAGCTATTTGCAAGGCATCTTCAAAATCTCTTCCTTGTTCGTTTAGTACGGCCCATACGTAATCCTCAGGACTAATCGGCAATAATTCGTTTTCGCCAATCACGTTCTCTAATAGAGCGTCATCTATGTGCTCTTTTCTTCCAAAATGCATAATCAAATGTACGCTTAACATTGAGATTGCAGTATCGTCGTCAACCGCTTCCAGTAACTTCTGTGCTTGCTCGAAATGAGGACGGTCTTTTAAGACAATCTCTAGGATAATATTAGCGTCAAGAAATATCATATTTCTTAGCCATGTCTTCAGCGTAAAGTTCCTTGTAGCTCTTGGCGGAATCAAGCGTAGGCTTAGCCTTTTCTCTTGCTAACTTTGCATATGCCAACATACGCTTCGTGCTCTTATGCTCTTGCATAATGCCCGCGTTCGCACTCATAACCGTAGCATAAGGTTTAGAGTGATAAATAACTACAAGGGTTTTACCTTCATTGATTTGACGCAAAAACGCTAGGGGATCCTTACGAACTTCTTGAATACTGATTGTGTTTTTTATAGGCATGTAATGATATTATCAAGTAGTTACTTAAAAGTCAATTTAAAGTAACATTTACTGTTTTGACATATCGAACGAGTACCCGCTAAAGCGCTCTTGGCATTCTACTAACGTGGTGCGCGTGATGCACTTTCATTCCAACACCTTTTGAGGTGGCTAGACAGAGTTGTTAACCTATGACTGCGAAAACCAGTAACTAAGCATTGATGGGTGCACCATTTTAATGCCTTCCTGTTCCTTTAAATCAAGTAGGTCTTTGTCAAAAGCAGCAACGACATGAGCCTTTGCCTCAACGGCGCACTCTAGAATTTTATTGTCATCCGGATCACGTACAACAGTAAGTTTTTGCTTAGGATAGACTACCGTAGCGACCCGACGAATATCTTGTATAATCTTAACGACTTCTTCTCTCTCGAAGCCAAATTTATCTTCTAACTTATTTTGCACTTCAAGCAAAATAGTCTCAGAAGTAAATAGCTCATAGCCAAATAGCTTGGAGCCCTTTCCAACTAAGTAAGTTCGCGCAAAACCATCTTTCAAGGCTGCGGCAATATAGAAGCCAGTGTCTGGTACTATCCTAAGTTTTGGATTTTGCATATGCAGCAATATCATCCTCGGTATGCAGCCCGAGTTTCTCTAGAAGTGGAGTTGCTTTCGCCTGTAGTTCTTCTAAGCTATTCTCTAGTCGGACGCGGGTATACAAGGAGCGGACGATATCGCTCCGTGACACCTTAGATTGTCTGGCCAACGCTTCAATGCCCTCGGCTGTTTCTTCATCAAGTGAATAACTGACTGTCTTCATATCTTTAGCCTAATTGTAACCCTATTATTTGTCAATATACTTACTATTAATATCTAACCAGCAACATACACGATTCAGTGTTGGAAAACCGTCCGCAAATAACAAAATAGGCCAATTTGTCGAACACGCAAATGACCTATTTTATGTCTGTTGTCTAATGTCGGAAATGCAGACGTCGCAATTAGTGCGCCTACTGGATTATAGGTGGGACTTTTTTACCCTAGTCTAATGCTAATGTATGAATTCGGATTAAACCCATTTGACGATCCTAGCTAGATGGTAGCTCCTCCTAAAGAGTCTAAAATCTGCATATCACTAGCGGACAAGTCAAAATCATATAGCATAATATTCTGGTGAATGCGCTCTTTATTTTGGGTTTTTGGAATGACAATAATATCGTTCTGTAAGGCCCATCTGAGCAGAATCTGTGCAACTGTTCTCTCATACTTTTTAGCGAGAGACATAAGTGCTTTATTCTGCAGATTCGAACCTTGCGTTAATGGCCCATACCCCTTCATCGCAATGTCATTCTTTTTGCAAAACTCATGTAATTCCGCTGGATAAGTGAGTGGGGAGCATCGGACTTGATTTACTGCAGGTGGGATGTTCGCAACAGCAAGTATTTTTTGCAGCCGCTGAACCTGGTAATTGCTTACCCCTATTGACTTACAAAGCCCAGCTTCCGCTAGTCCCTCCATTGCTTTCCAAAGTTTCTTTTCAAAGCCAGGAATCTCGACCGGTGTTGGCCAATGGACTAGGTAAAGGTCAACGTAGTCCATATTTAACTTTTTTAGACTTGCTTCAAGAGCTTTCTTTGGATGGGAAAAATCCGTTGGCCAAAGTTTTGTAGTAATCCATATGTCTTTACGAGAAATACCACTTTTGCGAATTGCACTACCTACAAAGGACTCGTTCTTATATAACTTGGCCGTATCGACATGACGATATCCCGATTCTAATGCCCATTGCACTACCTTTACAGTATTTTCTAGGGGTTCAATACCTGAAACACCTAATCCTATTAGTGGCATCTTATCACCATTATTAAGTCTTTTTCTTAACCCCAAAGATAATTTCATAATCAAATTTTAACATTTTGAACCTGAAAGGACTCTAACCATAAAACAGATACGATTTACATTGCAAATGAAAAAGACTCCAAAGTTTGGAGTCCTCCCTATCTATAGTCATAACTGGTGCGCTTGACGCACTTTCATTCCAACACCTTTCGGGGTGGCTAGGAATGATTACGCAGACACCTTAATGACCACGTTGCCAGTTTTCTGACCTGTTTCGACATATTTAGCAGCCTCAACGATTTTATCAAGCGTGTAAGTTCTGTCTATTACCGGCTTGTACGCACCCGTTTCCATAAGCATTTTAATGTACTCCACTTTTTCTTTGTTGATTTTAGGTATTGGGAATATAACTTTTTTGCTGCCGGTTATAGCGAACCAGACTGCCAATAATGGGTTCTGCCAACCAGTCCCGAGTTCGGTGGAATAATATACTCCCTTGGGAGTGAGCAGTCTTTTACATAAGCCGTAAGAACTTTTACCGACCGCATCAAATACAAAGTCAAACTTATCGTGAGTTCGAGTAAAATCTTCTGTTTCATAGCTGACGACTTTATCCGCCCCTATACTCTTAACAAGTTCAGTATTCTTCGTACCGCAAACAGCAGTCACGTTTACTCCTAGATGCTTTAGTATTTGTACTGCAGCCGAGCCGATCGCCCCAGAAGCGCCATTTACCAGAACTTTTTGGCCCTCCTTTATGTCCGCTGCCCTAATAACATTTATCGCATACGTAGCTCCCTCTGCGGCTGGGGCCATTTCCATATAACTAAAACCTTTGGGCATTTTCGCAATTGAGCCGACAGCAGCTTCAGTCATGTACTCCGCATGCGCTCCGGAATGTATATCTTCAAATCCAAACACATTGTCGCCGACTTTAAACGCCCTGATGTTTGCACCGATTTCAACAATCCTCCCGGCAAACTCACTACCAGCTACTGTCCTTTTGGGTTTTACTAGACCAGTAAATAGTCGGGACACGAAGTATTGTGCACTTCGATAGCCGCAATCTGTCCGATTTACGGTAGTTGCATATATTCGTATCAGAACCTCGTCAATGTCAGGAATAGGCTTCGCTACTTCTTTGATGTGAAGAACTTCGGGTGGCCCATAATGGGTGAAAACAACGGCCTTCATATATCTTACAGTAGCAGAAGAGGCATTATTGGCCTCTTCTAATAAAGCTTACGTTTTCTCTGGTAAGCTTGACGCACTCTCATTCCAAAACCTTTTGATAATATTAAATAATTTAGCACAAGTTCTTCGTGCCTCAAAATACTGAATAAGGTCTATACTAAATACTATTAAAGACCGCGACACTATGAAATTCTTACTATTATTTCACGGGGGCAATATCCCGGAGAACAAAAGACAACAGAGCGTAGTTGAACGACTTGCGTGGATGAACGACTTGAGAAGTCAAGACAAATTTATCGATGGATCTCCGCTTGTCCCTGAAGGCAAATATATAAAAGATAACTTGTACATGGATTACGAACATGACGAAAGCAGTATAAATGGCTATGCGATCATAGAAGCAGCAAATATTGATGAAGCGCTGGAATTATGCAAACCTGCTCCGCAACTCAAACAGGAATACGGTTCTGCGAATCTAGAAATAAGGCAACTCAAACCTCTTAACTAAAAATAGTCTCGCATGTATGTAAGACTATTCATATTATCCAAGATAGTGCGCTTGACGAATTCTTATTCCAGCACCTTTTGGGGCAACTTGTCAACGAATTTGATAGCTAATTTATCACTTTGTACTCCAAATGCAGATACGAATTATTAAGCTTGTCAGCACTTATTAACTCGAGTGGCTTCAGTAATTGCAGATCGTCACCAGTTTCCAACGATCTACCATCAAGTAATGACGCAGTACTCCGACCACCGACCATAAGAGGCGCTACTAAGATAGCCTTTTTCGATTTCATGCCGTCATTATATATCATTGTATGATTGGATTGATAATATCTCCACGTGTATTGCAACCTTGTGGAACTTACATTAATTCAACAGAGATAGTCGCTGGGTCCATGTAAAACAAAAAACACACCTTGTGGTACGCTGTGTTATTCCGAATTGGTGCGCTTGACGCACTTTCATTCCAGCACCTTTTGAAGTGGTTGGGTCGATTAGCGTAAGTTTCCCAAGCCTTAATCCTGCGCTTCATGGGCAGTTAAGATGTAACCATCAGGATCCTGGAACGTAAAGAAGTTTCCGAATGGTCCAGGCTGGATTCCGGCCAGTATCTTCACATCTTTCGACACTAAGCGATCATTTAGTTCCTGAACGCTTTTAACGCTGAACCATGGCGTAATGCCCCAGCCCAACTTTGTGCTCGCTGACAAATCCATATTAGGTTCACGGATTGCAAATGCAATCGGCTCAGTTTTAAATACGTAGGCATGAGGAGGCCCCTTAGGGTCTATCTCAAGTCCTAATATTTCAGTATAAAATGTCTTGCTTCGCTCAATATCAGTTACCTGTATTGGAAGGAAACTTGGTCCTATAATTTTAAATGACATGTTGTACCACCTCTACTTATATGATATTATCAGTATACTGATAATTAATGTATAGGTCAATATGGATTTTAACGACACTGGTTACACAATAAAAAAAGTACAGTTTCTTATTCATAATTTAATGAATACGAAGCTGCTTACTATATCTCTGACTTTACCTCAGTACTCTGTGTTAAAAACTCTTAATGGTAGCAAAGAGCCTATTACGGGTGCAAGGCTAGCAAAGCTATCATTCGTAACACCGCAAACTATGCATACCCTACTAGTAAGTATGGAACACCGTAACCTTATTAAACGTAGTCTCGCCCAAGGTAATAGCAAATCCTTGAATGTATCAATTACTAATCACGGATCAATCGTGCTTAAAGACGCTGACAACGTATTAAGCGATGTAATTAAAAAAGGTAACCAAGTATTAGATAGCGATGAGCATACTCAGTTGATGGGTCTACTTGTAAAACTTTACGATGGCTTGTCATAGTAAATAATCCAATCCAAGTGTTCTGAAATAAAAAAGAGGCTATTAGGCCTCTTTTTTAGTGCTTATGCTTGGTGCGCTTGATGCACTTTCATTCCAACACCTTTTAAGGTGGTTGGAATATATCGATATTACTAGCAAAGCCATTCTCACCCACGATTAATAGGTAAGAGTGGCTTAATATATAGCGTTAGCGCTGGTAGCTTGATCTATTCACGCCGTCAAAAGTGGCCACTGTTGCGGCAACAGTCCTTGAAAGCGACGGTTAGACCCGCATGGACATGGGTCGTTATTGCCGAGGCGCTCGATTAATTCAACTTTACCACCTTTGATTGTGCGAGTACCTCGCTTGACGCGAGTTTCAGAAGGGAAACTTCGTCGTCGCTTACTCATCGACTCAAAAGCACACCTGATCGTCATATTTAGATTTTTTCATAGTAGATTCCTCCTTATTATTCTTATTTTAACAAAAAGCCCCCAAGGCAGGGCTGAAAGTCAGATTTGGTGTGCTTATGCATTTTTATTCCAACACCTGCTGGGGTGGCTAGGAGTGCTATCTAACCACCAATTCAATTCCTAGGCCGGCTGCTCGATCCACAAATTGCTTATCGTAACTGAACAATCGGGTAATACCTGCATCGAGCATAAGCTGCAAGAGCAATGCGTCATTAACCCCCATGTGTAACTTATCGCTTAGTGCCGCATATCGATCCGCAAACGCTAATATAGCATCCGGCTCAATCAAAACCAATCCAGGTATTTTAGTAATCTCTTTTACGACTTCGCCGGCAGTAGTTCCCCCAATCTTACGAGCAACATGTAGAACCTCTTCGATGACATGGTGCGAAGTACAAAGTGTCACCCCTTCATCTAATAGTTGTTGCACAGTAGCAACAACAGTAGCGTTATGTTCACTCGTCTTGTCCAGAGCATATATTAGCGTATTAGCATCCAAGAATACTTGTGAGCTACTCATCATATTTGCTATCGGCAAGTTCGTTTAGGTACTCAGGGGTCAAAGGACGACCGGCCTGTTCTTGCAAATGCAGATCGCCACCCTTGAATTGGCGATGTACTGCTTTAGTGTTTGAAAATGGCTCCAGACGTGCAATAGGCTTTCCGGCTTTACCAATAATAATACGCTCACCATTAGCAGCTCGCTCAAGTAGCTTAGAAAAGTTAGTCTTTGCTTCGTGTACATTGATTACATTCATACTTCTAGTCTACTGGACTAAGTTGGTCATGTCAATGTAAAATTGTGAGGCAGGCATTTCAAAATAAAAATCTCGTCGTAGAGGTCATACTGCCCATGGTTCATCTGGTGCAGGAGATGGGTAAAAGTTTACACGATATCACTATTGAAATAAGACGTTGGCGAAACATCCTAACTGAACCGTATCAGAAACATTTACTAACAATGTGAGGGTTGGGACTTACACTTAATCAAGCTTGATGTAATAAGTTGTATGATAGTAGGTTTTCGGAGATTTCTGGCTCAATATTGGAGGCTGTATCTTCGAGAGGATTGAACTTGGTTGTTGTAGGTAATATTGGTCTGTTAACGCCTTCACTAGGCCAGTGGGGGGTACTTGTGGTGTTGACACTAGAGATACTGGCAAATTTAATGATGATGATTTCCACATATTCACTTTATTCTACAAAAGGTTGCTGCATATGATAAGTCAGATTATCATTCAGGGCTTTATAAACAGACTCCATAACACGTACATGTCCAGCGTTGCTAGATGTCACATTTGATAACTTGACGGCATAGTTTGTTGCATTACCAACCCATACTAAATCATTGTTGTTCTCACCTTTGAAACCACCACGTACAACCAAAACTGTTCCCATGTCCACACCGATACCAAAAGAAAGCCCTATATTACTAAGTTCTCGATTGGCTTTCATATAACCATCAACTTTTGGCTTCAGAATATCTTGTATAAACCAGCTCATTTCCATTGCAGCTCTGACTGCGTTATTCGCTCTGTCCGTTCCAGCGAAAACTACCAAAACACCATCTCCATTAAAACTGCGGAGGTCACCACTATGTTGCTTTGCAATTTACCCTACACCCCATAAAAAAGATTTATACATTTTTGCTGCAGTTTGCCCTACGAAAACCATCAACTATTTTTGTCGATTCTCTCAAGTCAACAAACAACATTGCTAATTCCATCTCTTTACCGAATTTACCAAGTTGTATTTCGTCTATGCTTGGCACAGTACTACCACCGCTCACAGTTAAATTACCATTAAAATAGTCATTTCACCTGTTCTAGATAACGACTTTCTTACTGACCATAATTATCTTAACCGTACACGCTAGTACAACTAGGACACCTATTATTCCAAAAATGAATAAGCTAATTGATTGAGCAAGTCTAACCTATGTTTTCGTAATGCAATATTAGAGTTTATGTGAATCTGCTCAGATAAATCTTTAAAATAATCAGCACTAGACAGCTTACTAGCTTTTTTAATGAATGCTTGTTTTTGCGTTCTAGCTATTGAACCGAAATATATAACTGACTCGTTCTTATCAGATTTTCCCAAGTGCGGTTTTAGCGAAAAAATACACCACAAAAAGCTCAATGACAGTAATATGATGGTAATTGCTATTATTGTTTCGATAAGGCCGTTTACCCTGCTTATATGGCGTGATATGTGCTCATATACTGGTTTAGCTATAACAGTTACTACTCCAACTTCAAATACAAGAGCTATACTAATTTTTTGGTCTACTGACTTTATCCAGTCATTCACACGACTTAATGATGTTTCAAGTTGCTCCTCTGTCATAAACATCATTATAAGACTAAATAAGATGTAATAGTATTTTTCTTGCGTTCTTTCAACTTCACTTTTTCTAAAGCTTAGTGCCTCGTTTAATTCAGAGCAAAATATCTATAGGATTTTACCTCAAGCTACATATCTGTTGTCTTATTATCAATGCCATGATTATTGAATAATGTCAAACACACTGTCATGCTGGAAGTAAGTGATGTGGAGGCGGAAGTAATCATACCTCGGAGGATGCGCTTGCTTCGGACTGGCTTATTGCTACACTCCACACTCACTCATGAAACAAACACTTTTACAAGAACCAGTGTTATAAAATCACTGATGACAACAAAAGGTACTCGCAATGTTCGGTAGCGGAGTTAATTCCCTGGATATGCCGCCCACTGACAGCCAGAGCCCCTCGCCACTGAACTTGTACATAATCTTAGTAAAGAGATAGGGAAAGGCATCCTTCGGGATGAGAGCTTTCAGCTAAAGGAGGTGAAGAAACGGTATTCCTCGCCCGACTATTGAACAGATTTTGTAAAAGTCAGACAAAAATATTATCTTCACCAATTATCAATCAGGTATATAGCGGTAAGGTAAAGTGGGGGTAGTGGTTAATTTATATTTATTGCTCAATAAGTTCATCAAAATCAATTATTATCCAACCTCTTAAAAGCGTCTTGTAAATATTTTTTACGAATAGCTTCAGGCGCATATGTAAAATCTTTTATTATATTTGTAAATAGTTTCTTCGAGCTGTCTGCCGCAAGATACTTCCGAAGTGAGTGCGGCAGTGGAGTATCGCTCATTAACGAAGCAATATGAACCGAAGGGTTGTCAGATTTTGGTTCAACAAAATTTGGGTCTTCAAACATTGCCAAACCAGCAAGAATTACAAACATGTACACCTGCTCATGTTTGTTTAGCTTTGGCCGTAAATTTTCGACTACGTAGCCACAGGCGAAAAATAGCGTTTCGTAATACAACTGCCAGTTTCCGAAGTTACCACCGTCTATACCGCCAGTGTCAATAAATGGGGTCATTGTATCTCGATATTCTTCAGTGAGGCTATATACCCACTTTCCAACTTTAGGAGCGTAAGCCATTATGGTGTGGTGTATCGTAGGCACTCTTGATGACTGCACAGTTGCTACAGGCAACTTTTCATACTGTGACAAATCAAGCGCATAAGGTATTCGTTTAGATTCTAGCTGCTGCGTTGCTATAGCGGCATTGACTTGAGTATTGTGTTGAATTGCCCAATATATAAAATAGCCTACTACCAGTATTGCAAGGACAACCCATATCATCTTGTGGTCAATTATACATAGCAATCAACGATTAACAATCGTATTTGTATGAGTAACTATTTTGACTTCTAAAAATATAGCGCATAAGAACTATGCTCAGGGGCGAAAAACATTATTTACTACAAGCTTATTTTACTTGAGGTATCTTAAGTAACTTTCCTTCTTTTTGGTTGGTAACCTATTTGGTAACAAGTGGTAATCATTACAGATGAATAACTAGACGCCCATGATATTTGAAGCGATAAATTTGTGTGAGTTTATCACAAGCTAAATAGCTTGCATATTATAGATATGACAACATATTTTGCTTGAGATATCAGACATTCAAGATGTATAGTAGCTGTAAAGAGTCGAAGTAACGAAAGGGGTATTTAATCTCGCTATTTATAGCGAAGGAAATATTACCGTTTGTTAAAAAAGCCGACGAATCACAAAGTCAAACAAAAGTCTGACGCACTAGCCTTAGCGCAAATAATATATGAGGCCTTCAAAGAAGAGCAGCGTAGCGCTAGAATGGTTTCAGGACAAAACAATGCAAAACCTCAACTCAGAATATAGTTTATTAGCACTAGTGGAAGCTTTCTTTGGTCTTGCATTGACCATGTCCAGGAAGCTTCCACTTGTTCTAGTAAGGAGTTGCGATGCCTAAGCCAATACTAGCCATAACAACCTGTAGAGTGTCTACGCCAGAGCAAGAGTTAAATGGTAGCTTAAATCGTCAAGCGGAAGCCGTCATAGAGATGGCAAATGAATTAGAAGCGACTATCCCAGAAGATGGCCAGTGGTCAGGCAGCGTATCTAGCAAATCGGGCACGAATGTAAATCGTAATGACTTGAAGCAGATGCTTGAATACTGCCGTAAGAATCGTAACGTTAAATACTTGATTGTACATGAGGTGGATAGATTCATGCGTAGTGTAGATGAACTTTTCTATTTCGAGGTTGATTTCCGTGAGGAAGTCGGAGTAAAGATTATTTACGCCTCTCAGCCTGAGTTAAATACCAATGATTACCATTCAAAGCTATTGAAAGCACTTGAAGCATTTAAGGGTGAGGGCAGCAATGTAGAAAGGATACGTAAGTCCATATCTGGCGATACTGATGCTCTAAAACAAGGACGCTACCCTTTTGCCCCCAAACCTGGATATATGAAAGGTAGCGTATCAGGAATACAAGAGCTACACCCTATTAGGGGTCCTATTTTAAGAGAGACTCTAGTCAAAATCGTAACTAGACAGCTTACTCCTACTAAAGCTCTAATCGAGTTCAATAAAAGCGACTTTATGATAGGCCACAGCTTATATAAAATGGATAAATTTAGAAATATAGCCACTGACCCATTCAATGCAGGAATAGTTGAAATAAACAGACAAGTTAAATATCGTAATGAAAATGGGTTGCACGAACCTCTAATTACTAAAGAACAGCATTATGAGCTAGTCAGAATATTTGATAACAAACCCAAGAGCCAAAAAGGACCAAGAAAGAATGGGAATCCTAAATATCCTCTTTCTAATCACATAACGCATGATACGTGTCCTGATGGTATAAATCGCTTTGTAGGCTTTGACCACGGTAATGGTCAAAATGAGAAACTAGTTTATGAAAAGTATAGGTGTCGTCAGTGTGGTAAATACTTATTACGTGATGATATGCATAAAAAAGTTGAACAGTATTTCAAAAAGAATCAGATAACAGACGAGGCTATAGTTGAGGTAATGCAAGCGCTCAAAAATGTATGGAAGGAGCGTGAGGGTCAAGCGCTTCAAGACGCAAATAGGTTATCTCATAAGATTTCAGAGTTAAAGCTCTCAATATCACAGCATGTTAACGCTATAACAGAACCAAGCAATGCAAATATAAAAGACGAGCTACTGGCGGCAATTGATAGAAAGAAGTTGCAAGTCAGGGAATTAGAAGATGAATTAAAGTTAATAACAGAAAAGAATGATGCAGATGTTGAGGAGTTTTTAGCCTTTGGACTCAATTTTGCTAAGAACTTAGGCAATCAATTTCTTACAATTTCACCTGAGAACAGAATAAAGTGTAAACAACTGTTATTTCCCGATGGTTTTTACTTAGACAAAAATGAAAAAGTTTACACGAACGAAATTAGTATACTTTACAGATACGGAGTGAACTGGAGTTCATCAAAAAAAGTTAAAAATTCCCATTTGGTGCGGGTGAGGGGACTCTAACCCCTGGCCTCGTCCTTGGCAAGGACGCGCTCTAAACAACTGAGCTACACCCGCATACACAGGAGATATCATACAGAAATCAGAGAAGTAAGGCAACTCAAGAAAGCATCAAATAATTTTGTTTTAAATCAGATAGTCTTTCTTTCGGGACATTTTTAGTGATCTAACATTTTTTGCAGCCGACATCCCTTCAAAGCGAGTAAGCTGTTAAAGTCTCTAGAAGCACCCTATCATGGGGGATTAGTCGTCTATTGGTATAGTGGACCATTAACAAAAAACTCCGAGAAAATACGCACTCGAACTTTCTGTATCCGTTATTCTGTCTCGTAGACTCTACAAGGGAAAACTGGAACTGTATTTTCTCTGAAATCGAGCGGCTGAATAAACAGTTGGGAAAGCTTAACATCGATGCGATGCTAGAGACTGACGATGTTTAGTTTCAAAAGGTTCACGAGTAGGAACGATGTAGAATTGCTGCTTTCACAGCTTTACTACGAGCAGTCTTTCTAGACTGCCTTTCTCGTTTGATATAAGAAGGACAACCAAGGATATTATAATAGAAAGTCCCTTCACGGGTAAGCGAAACTTGAGCCCAAAAACAGATTAAGATTATTAGGATGGCTGACGTTATGCATCAGCAGTTTTACTTAAAGAACGTTTAAGCAGCTTGCTGAGGTGACTCAAGAGCCGCAGTTTGCCGCATGGCAAGTACGGCAATCTGGACTCCGGCAATCTCCCCGACGTGGGGCCGAAACAGCAGCTCGCTTCCCCCCTTACGCAATCCTATGATCAACGCTTCAGTTTCCGTAGCATTAAATTGTACAGAGTGGACACTAGCATCCCCTCCGGGACCCGACTTCTCGGTGTCCGCCCAGCTCATGGAAACGTTACGAATTGTCGGGTCGTCCTCTCCTTCGGTTATAGTGAACTTGAGGTCAACCCCGCCACGTTCGTCAAGCGGCACTATGACCTTCCCGGGCTGGGTCCATATCCCATCCAGTAAACCTTCCTGTGCACTAGTGATGAGCCTATTCCAATGCTTTTTAGGAAAGCACAGCAACCTTCCACTCGGGTCCTGATTATTGACAAGTCCTACTCCAGGTCCGTATTCGCCAAGCGATAGGGGGATTGCCTGAGCGCATGCACCTGCCGCACCACAATCAAACGTTATCCCCTCTGGCCCCAGACCTCCTACTTTACTCGCCATTTCACCTCACCTCCTCTAGTTAATACATCTTATATGTTTGTCATCGTATACCCTCACGATAATCACTGTCAATTAAACTTAATACTGAAAACTAACAAGGTGACAATACGCTACCAGCCTCATTCAGCCAAAAGATTTAGACACAGAGTCAGAGAAAACCATAGGTTAACATAATGCCGAAATCTATAAGTAGTGCCTACACAAGATGAAAGATTATTTCTTTCAGACACATACAGTACACGTTCCATCCCTCTCAGACTCGAACTCAAGAAACAGGAATGGAGGTAAAACAAAAGATCAAGAAAATAGATTTTCGAACTTTCTGTTATTTCGACTGGTGGGTCATCCCACATATTTCTCGAACTATATTTTCTTCAATCTTCAGGTTTTATTCAAGCGACTAGAACAACTAAATTTCGAAGTAACTCCATGAGTTAGAATATAGGTACAGGAGCGACTAGCTTAAATGCAACGCCTGATGTAAGCGCGGCTTAACTTCAGTTGTTTGTCCTGCTTGTTGAATAGCAGTTTCAACCCATGCTGCAGCACCGACCGCCATCGCAGCTGTTCCTAACTCAAACGGAAACGGGAAGCCGCCCGGGCTGTTACCAACTGCAATTTCAGCACCAGCCATAGTTGCAGTTGCTAACTCTACAAAAGGACCGGCTTTTACCCCAGCAGTTGTAAATATTCTATCAGCTTCCTTACGCTCATCACTAATACCTACTACAACCTGGCCATCAAATTGTTCTCGCTGAGCAATACGTTCTAATGCAGCACCTCGTTCTAGCCCTAGCCTAACTCCCCCTACCATTGACCCAATTCCAGGTATAGCTAATGCTAATTCTGGGTAGCCATTGCGACCGAAAAGATACCCGGCATAGCCAGTAATAGCAGCGCCACCGATACGGCTTGCTATTCCCAATATTCTTCCTAGACGAGACTCTACGACACGTCTATCAGCTAATGCTTCGGACTCAATACTCATATTTAATATATTAACACCTATTGATAATATATGCAATTTAACTCTAGCAGGCTCGGGCTCTTGCAGCAGATAGGTGATGCCTACTTTAGCAAAATGACACCAAAATACTGATGTCATTTGTCTGTCATTTTATGTGGTGGCTCCTCCCAGACTCGAACTGGGGACACAAGGCTCTTCAGGCCTCTGCTCTACCAACTGAGCTAAAGAGCCCCACCAAAAATGTCTAGCCGTAATACGAGTTAGGGCTTTACTTCTCGTTCTATCGAATCAACAAGACTACATAATTCTAAGGTAATTAAGAAGTTATTTCAAGCTAGCTCAAAAATACAGGTAAACAAAATCTATACTTTTTCTTTACCCATGAACTTCGTAACGCTATCTATAGTATCGAGGAACTGGTTCGGGAAAATGATCGTGCTATTCTTTTCCACCGCAATATCGGACAATACCTGCAGATTACGCAATTGAAGCGCGATGGGATGAGCGGCAATAATATCTGCAGCTTCGCCTAATTTTGCCGCACTCAGTTGTTCACCTTCAGCCGCAATCACCTTTGCGCGTTTTTCTCGCTCCGCTTCAGCTTGTTTCGCCATCGCACGCTGCAAACTTTCTGGCAACTGAATGTCTTTTACCTCTACCGTACTGACGTATATTCCCCATTTTTCAGTGGACTTTTCAAGAATAGTTTTAATCTTATTATTAATATTAACGGTATCGCTTAAGACTTCATCAAGACTACTTTGACCAACGACATTTCGAACTGTAGTCTGAGCAATTTGATAAATGGCTGACACGACATTCTCTATTTCAACGATTGATTTTACCGGATCCGCTACCTGGTAATAAGCAACTGCCGCTACGTCAATTGAGACATTATCTTTTGTAATAATTTTTTGAGACTCAATGGGCAAGGTTACGGTTCTTAGACTCACTCTCCGCATTTGATCAACAAACGGAACAATCACGCAAAAACCAGGTTGTTTAATTTCACGCCTAACACGTCCTAAGCGAAAAACAACGCCTCGCTCATACTGGGTTATAACCCGAGCCCCCATAACTACAATGATAATAACTACGACAATCAGAACAACTATAAGCCCTGGCATATCTATTCCCTTCAGTTATAGGGTTATTGTATGCCTGCCAACTAGATGTTTGCAATAACAAACTGATAATTCAATATAGATCAGCTACTAGCGCAATCTCAAACTAACACCTCTACCGCAAGAATAACCTCAACAATGGTGGAGATACGGGGACTCGAACCCCGGACCTCTTGCATGCCATGCAAGCGCTCTAGCCAACTGAGCTATATCCCCTCGAACAGATTAAATTCTAACAAGATAGACCCTAAATTAAAAGCCGCTCAATTATTGGCGGCTTTTTTCGTGCGTGCCCACCCGGCGGCGGGTGTATATTTTGTTTTTAGGTGTTTATTTCACGCGCCGCTAGAACGCACGAATTACTCTAAGCATAACTGATTTCAGAACTTTGTCAAATACAGGTGTTCTATTACTTATGTGTGTTGCGGAAATATCAGCCTCGTACGGCTGCAGGCTTTACTCCTGGATGGGCAAGTGTAGCTACAACAGCATTCTGATGAGCCACGACTTGTGCATCAATCATATTTTGAATCGGTGCAAAATCATCCCATGTTAATTTTGTTTCGGGCTCTCCAGGAAGAGAAGCGTTATTATAGTTACTGTAATTAACCGTAGTGGAAACTCCGTCTTTATTAAGTGCTACCTCGACAAAACGATGCGTAATGGCTGAAACATAGAAGGTAGCATGTGCACCACTCCAACTATTCAGTGTATTTACCGCATCCTGAATATCGGATGGTGAAAAACCTTCATCGGTTGCGAAGCTTTCGTCATAGACCTGAAGGAAGTTAAGATTAAGCTTTATGGGGTATGCTAAAACTTTTGCGCCATCAAGAGTAGTGTGCGCAACTTGAGAATCTTTATAGCTATATATATGCTCGGATAATAAATACCGCACGAGTTGCTCGCGGGTCAGATTAGAGAAATCACCAAAGGCCAATAACCCAATTGTCTGATACCTTGGATCAGCTGCATCCGTCAACATCGCAGTAACTCCTGATGGCAAAATACCATTATTGCGCAACTGTATCCATCCGTTTGTTGCTTGCGAGGTAATATTGTATGAAACAACTGTAGGAAATTTAGTATAACTAACATAGGTATTCTTTGCTGAGCCATATCCTGCAAGCTGAAAAGTAGCCCCGTCCATCGAAACAGTTTGTTGGGTGCTTACAACAGGATTCGTAACATCACTAAAATCATAACTGGCCGTATCTTGCACATTCCCCGTATGAGTTTGTGTTTGGAGTTGAGATGTCTCAAGGCTTGCCTCTAGAGCATCACTAAAAATTTTATCGGGTGTATTTTGTGCATGCTGCCAATTAATCCAAGAATACAATCCGCTGCCGCCAACGACTACAATGAGCGTGCAGAGAGCAGTAAGTACTAGCTGCTTCGAACGGAAAGGCAACGCCAGACGAGATTTCTTTTGTACTAACTCATTAGGGCTACTTTGTTTCACTTCAGGTTGTGGTTGAAAGGAAGGAGTTGGTATAGCAGCAACCGGTTCCGGTACCGGGTTAAGAGACTGTGCAACGAATTGTTGTTCAGGCTGTACGGGGATAACAGGGAGCTGTTGATTCGGAGCAGCAAGCATCGGCTCAAGCTGCACTGATGCAGCTTGATCATTAGATGGAACGCTTGCGGGTACTACAGGTCGGTCATTTTGGATAGAGGATGTACGGTTCACTAATTGACGTGACAGACTTCCAATTGCAACGTCGGCACGTGATAAAACTGGCCGGTTACTAGAAGTCTGGGGAGTATTCGAAGAAGGCTCCTCTGGCGACATATTTTTTACCTTTTATGTTTTGTGAAAGATACATAATAGTATACATGATTTAAGCATTAACGATACGGCTATTTTAAAGAAAAGGGGAGATGTTAGTGAATAGTGTCATAAATACAACATTAACTAATCTAGGTACTCTTTGAGTTTTTCGAGCGCAATTGCTCGGTGCGAATAGGGTTTTAATTCCTCATCTGTCATTTCAGCATATGTTTTAGTTTGCCCATCAGGAATGAATATACCGTTCCAGCCAAAACCATAATTACCTATTGGTTTTAGAGCAACAGTCCCTGCGACGATACCTGAAAAATAATGTATCCGACTTCCATCATGCAAACCATATATAATTTCAGCTGTGGCAGAGCGATCGGATTTATCTTTTAAGAGCTCACAAAGTCCGTCCGCTCCAAGCTCATGAAGAAACCATTTGATAAGCGTTCCGGGTAATTTGCCGAAGGCTTCAAAAGTGAGCGCAACATCTTCGACTAAAACAGGTTGGTGTAAATATTGGTAGGCCTGGATAGTTTTTGCGCGTACAACTTCATGCAAATCAAGCGATTGTATTTCGGTAATATCAAGTGAGCGGTACGTGATCGGCCAATCAAGCCATAGTTTTACATAGCGAGCTTTATTTTCATTACCTGTTACAAAGACAATCTCTTTCATTGAAGCAAGGTTATGAACTCTTCTTCGCTGAGCTGTTTTGTTCCATATTTAATGGCTTTTGTTAATTTTCCGGCTCCAACATTTTGTCCAACAACCAAGTAATCAGTGTCTTTACCGAGGCTAGACTGAAAAGTGCCACCAAACGAACGAATTTTTTCTGCGGCATCTTCCCTGCCCATCGTCTGCAAGGTTCCTGTTACTACAAACCGCTGACCGCTCAGCTTCCCACCCGTATGTTTTACCGATTCCGGCACAACCCCAAGTTTTTTGAATTTATCAAGCAGTTTGGTATTGCGTGGTTCGGCAAACCACTCTACTAGTGACTCGGCGACTACTTCACCAATACCCTCTACTTCACTCAATCGATCGATTGTTACGTTCCTGAGAGCATCAAGACTTCGAAAAGTATTGCTTAAGTCAACGGCTGTCTGGGTGCCAATATGCCGAATACCAAGCCCATATATAAACCGATTAAGCGGTGGATTTTTCTTTGACTGTATAGCATTAACGAGCTTATGTGCCGATACATCCGCAAAACGATCTAGTGTGAGGACTGATTCAACCGTTAGTGTATAGATATCCGCGGGATCTTTCACTAATTCTGAATTAAGAAGGGCAATTACGTTTTTCTCGCCAAGGCCTTCTATATCTAGGGCTGCCTTTGACGCAAAATGCTCAATTCGTTTCCATGCCCGTGAGGGGCATGCCTCGTTTGGGCAACGCCAGGCTACGTCTTCGGCCTTAGATTTTATAAGTTTAGTACCGCATTCCGGACAGTGAGTTGGCATGCTAAAGATTTTCTCAGAACCGTTTCGCAACTTAACAAGAGGCTCAACAACTTCAGGAATAATATCCCCTGCTTTATGCACAATGACGGTATCACCGATACGAATATCTTTTCGTTTCACTTCGTCAGCGTTATGCAAAGTAGCCATCTGAATAGTACTTCCGGCTACAACCACAGCCTCAAGCATCGCCACGGGTGTCGCCGCTCCCGTACGCCCAATTGAAACAAAAATATCTTTAACTTTTGTAGTCGCCTGTTCAGCTGCATATTTATAGGCGATCGCTCCGCGGGGTGCCTTACCAACCACACCTAAACGGCGGATTTGTTCACGATCATTCAATTTAATTACTAATCCATCAGTATTGAATGGAAGCTCTTTGCGCTTTTCTTCCCAAATAGTTGCAAATGACATTATTTCATCTACGCTCTTTAAAACAGTCGCTTTAGTGTTTACTAAAAAACCGAGGGCATTTAAGGCATCATAGGCAAATCTATTTGTTGGTATATCAGCCGCTTCATCCCGAATCATATCGTATGCTCTAAAGTACAGTGGGCGAGCAGCTACTAGAGCGGGATTTAGTTGCCTAATCGTGCCTGCAGCTGTGTTCCGGGGGTTTGCAAAGAGTGGTTGACCATCCTTTTTACGCGCCTCGTTAAGTGCATCAAAGTCCCGTTTATACATTACAATTTCACCGCGAACTTCAGTTCTGCCCTCCAGTAGATGTTTAAACTTACTCTCATGCCTAAGCCGTAGCGGGATCGACTCGATAGTCCGAATATTAGCTGTTACATTTTCACCAACAAAGCCGTCACCGCGAGTTATGCCATACATTAATACGCCATCTTCGTAAACAAGTGCGCAAGCCAAACCATCCATTTTAATATCGGCAAAAAAAGCTATCTTCGCGTCTTCAGGCAGCAGCTTCGTTACTCGCTCTTGCCAAGCACGTACTTCAGCCTCATCGAATACATCGTTCAAACTTAACATTCTATTCTGATGGCGTATCTGCTCGAAGCCAGCCAGTGGTGCACCAGCGACTCGTTGTGTTGGCGAATCAGGTGTTATGAGCTCTGGATATTCTGCTTCTAATTGTGATAATTCATGCTTTAAGCTATCGGCAGCTGCCTCGGTCATAATAGATTCGTCAAGAATATGATAATGGTAGCGATAGTCGTTAATAAGCTCTCGCAATTTCTCGATACGATCTTTGGCTTGTTGTTTAGTCATTAGCGATCGACAGCTCCTGATACAGGGTGTACATATAACTATGAATGACGGGGACCGCTAAGATCGAAAGCAAGAAATAAGTTAATTCGGCAAGAGGAGTTACCCAAAGTGTAATCGGGATCATGATAACAGCCGCGATAACTAATAGGGCAAAAAGCAGGAACATCATTTTTCTGATCACGACCCATCGAATTTGCCGTACAAGTTGCGCTGCAGCGCGCGCTGCTTTACGAGGTGTCATGTCAGGCTCTGTAACCGTATAGAGTGCTATGATACTGCCTGACATGAGATAAAGGCTCAGTAAAGTGAGCCCACCAAATATTGCCAAAAATCCTATTTTTTGTAAGGATCCAATAACAATGCCGTTGTCTATGCCAACCGTGTAGATCAAGGCTCCGAGCAGCAAGGGTAGTAGTTCAAGTCCAATGGTCATCAGAATTACTACAAATGGCACAAGCGGATACATACCACGATAATAAGCGTATCGTATCTTTACTTTACGGCCAGCAACGACCTGTCTCAAGGCCCAAATCGTCGCTAGACTCGCAAATAGCACAAGAAAAAACTGGTATACACCCCCGGAGGTGTTTGAACTGTTATTATTCGTGCTACCGAGTTTGATAAAAGTATCGATACTGCTCGCAACCGACGCAGCATGCCCACTAAACGCATGCGATAAGTCTGTTTTTAACTGACTCACTGAACTTTTGCTTGCCCAGCCACCCGCAAGTATGATATTGAGTAACCCGTAAATAAAGGCAATGCCAACAAAGAGCTGCTTATTGTTTAACAACAAACTCACAGATTTTCTACTCAGCTCCCAAACTGATGATAAAGCCACCGGAGGACGCGGAGTTTTTTTTGAATCATCAACAACCGCATCGTCAGCTGTTACGGCGGCTTGAGCGAGTTGCGTGCTTCTTTTTTTCGCCTCTGTTTGAGGCGCCTTTTTTTGAGCACTTGTTTGTTTGATTTTAGATTTAGTTTTTAACTTGGTCTTCGCAGATTTTTTAACGCTTTTTGCCATAGACTTAATTATATAAGACTATGGTAGGTATCGTCTAAATTGTTTTATAGAAAACAATCAGATTTTAAGCATGTGATTCCATCGCTTGCAAACGGGCTATCCGATCTTTGATAGGAGGGTGGGTACTAAATAAATTTGTAATCCCATGAGCTTTGAGGGGATTTGCAAAAAATAAGTGGGCAGTCGCCGTATTTTGCCGTTTTAAGACGCTTCCGGAGCGATCAATTTTAGACAACGCGCTAATTAAGGCTTCCGGATAGCGAGTGGTCAGCGCACTTGTAGCATCAGCGAGATATTCCCGTTGCCTCGATACCGCAAGTTGAATCAAAGTCGCGATAAGGGGCGCGAGAATTGCTGCAACAATACCAAGGATTAAAAATAGTTGGCCACCTTCCTCTTCGCGGTCGTTACCCCTAAACCAGGTTAGACGCAGCATAATATCGGCAACAAATGAAATAACAACCGTAAGTGCAAATGCCACCATGCTAACCCGAATATCATAATTTTTAATATGCCCAAGTTCGTGTGCAAATACGCCTTGCAGCTCATCATCATTCATCATATCCAAAATACCGGATGTCGCACACGCCGCAGCATGTTTTGGATCTCTGCCTGTAGCAAAAGCGTTAGGAGATGGGTCATTTATCACAAATACTCTTGGCATCGGCAAGCCATCAGTAATGCTTAGATTTTCAATGATACGCCATAAACGCGGATTATCCTTTTTATGAATCTCGGTCGCGCCATTAACCGCTAAAGCCATTTTTGACCCACTATAGTATGTAATAATAATGTAGATAATAGCGCCGATCAGACCTCCGTAAAATACATCATTATTTCCACCAATATATTTATCGAAAATCCAGACAATCAAAGCTAAGAAAGCAAAGAACACCACCATTATTAAAATAGTTCTGCGCTTGTTAGCTGCTATATCGCTATACATAGAAAATAGTTAACTATACTAAAATTTTACATCGACTGGCTGAGAGACAGCTGCTGTCTCCGATTCATCTAATTGGTAAAACTCTTTGTCCTGCTTAAAGCCGAACATCGACGCAACTAGACTCGTTGGGAATGTTCTGCGTTTGGTATTAAAATCACGGACTACGCCATTATAGAAACGCCTTGAAGCTTGAATCTTATCTTCTGTATCGGTGAGTTCCGCCTGCAGTTCCTGAAAATTCTGAGAGGCCTTCAAGTCTGGATATGCTTCGGCAACCGCGAACAAGCTTTTCATCGTTTGCTGGAACTGGTTATCGGCCTTAGCCGTTTCAGCGACACCTTGCGCATTGAGAGCATTGGCTCGAGCTGCGGTTACATCTTCAAAGACAGTTTTTTCATGAGAAGCGTAACCCTTAACTGTATTTACTAGATTCGGGATAAGATCATAACGCCGTTTTAGCTGAACCGTTATGTCACTCCATGCTTCCTGAGCCTGCACGTTTAGACGAACCAAACCATTATATGAGAGACCGAGAATAAGCGCGATCAGCACGATAACTACGATTACACCAAGAATAACCATTTCTTTCTCCTATTTATGTAGTGCACTTTATCTACTTTCAGTATAGCGCATCTATAAAGATTACACACCCTCAGATAACTACTCTTTAAGCTGTCACTCAGCCAATTCTCTATCCTGTATTATATAGAGGAGTACTATGACTAAAAAATCTTCGCGCAAAGTATTTCGTAAGTTACGATTTCCAGTTCTCATTATCTGTATCTTGCTGATAGGCTTTGGCATAATTGGATATAGACGAATTCATCAACCACTACCGAACATACAGCCTCATACAAGTGGACTAAACTATGCCGACGGCACAAGTATTAAGCTCGCTTGGCCTGCAACCGGTCAAGCAGCAATAGGTGCAACAGATTATGGAGTACTCAGTACGAGCGGTTCTCAAACTCCAGTTCCAACAGCAAGTATCGCTAAGTTGATTACTGCCTTAGCTGTCTTAAAGGTTAGGCCTATAGCCATTAACGCCCAGGGACCGATGATTACTCTTACTCAAAACGACGTCAATTTATACAATGCCTATTCAAGTGAAGGTGGTTCAGTCGCACCAGTCACGGCTGGCGAACAAATTAGTGAATACCAGCTCATGGAGGGCATGCTATTGCCTTCGGCTAATAATATGGCAGATAGTCTGGCAATATGGGCGTTTGGCTCACTTCCCTCCTATGATACCTATGCAAACCATATGGTAGCCGACATGGGGCTGACGAATACACACGTTGGTACTGATGCAAGCGGTTTTTTACCAAGTACAACGAGCACGGCAAGTGATCTAGTTAGTCTTGGGATTAAAGCCGAAACAAATTCTGTAATTGCATCAATTGTTTCGCAACATACTGCAACAATTCCAGTTGCAGGAACAATTACAAACGTAAACTGGTTGGTCGGCTCATACGGCATAAACGGGCTTAAAACCGGGAATAGCAATCAAGATAAAGGCGCGTACTTATTTTCTGCATCATACCAACTTACTACTAATCAGAAAATTACAATTATCGGTGCCGTCATGGATGGCGATACTTTACAAAAAGCAATGGACGATGGTGCAGCACTGTTGCTTTCGGCTCAAAAAGCATTCTCTTATAGCTCAACTGTGCAGACCAGTCAGACAATCGGATACTATAAACTACCATGGGGGGGCACGATTGACGCAGTAGCAGCAAATGCAGTTGGATCAGTTGCCTGGCAAGGCATACCGTTGGATCATCCAGGAATCTCACTCTCAGCAATCAGTGCATCACAAGAAGCTGGGAGCACAGTTGGCGCCATTCGATATACTCAAGGTGAAAATGTGATAAGTAGTAGCCCTATTATTTTAAAATCATCTGTAACGACTCCCTCAAAAGTATGGCGAATTTTTCATACATAAACGTACTGACTTAATAAGCCCACAGAAACCGATGGTTATACAGCTAAGAATAACCATAACAGAATCCATCAAACATCTAAAATCTCCTGTTTATTTATAACCGAATGATAATAAGTAAATCCTTGCCCTCAACAAGCTGACCCACATGCACTTACCTCCAAATAGTTGAGGTACTCTTAAAAAGACGACATACTTTCTTTGTAAATCTCTTAAAACAAACAAAGGAAAACTATGCCGTCAACAGATATTGTACGAGCTGTATGTCAGGCTCCCATTAAACTGGACACATCGTCTATTCTAGAAAGGACGTATTTGTCAGTTTAATGTAGGAGATTCACCATGCCCCGAGGCATACCAGCCGACCGCACACACAAGGCCGACATAGTCAGTAAAATCCGTGACGGCGGACAGAGCGTCAGCTCTGTTAGTGCCGAATACGGGATTAGCAGCAAAACCATTTACGCATGGTTGCGTGAGGGCGTCGTAGACGGCAACCGCAACCTCATCCTGGAAAACAACCGGCTCAAAAAGGAGCTGGAGATTGCCTACCGAATCCTGGGCAGACTAACTGCCGAAACAAAACGCCCAAAAGACTAGCTGTCCTGGAAGAAGTCGAGCCAGGATGGCGACAGCACTTTACGGCTGCTCTCGGCATCTCGCGGAGTAGTTACTACGCTCCAGCGGCTGTTCGCTCCAAGCGAGACCAGCAGGCTACTACAGAGCTGCAAGCAGCTCACGCACAGCACCCACTGTACGGTGTCAGGCGGTTAGCCTTGCATCTGGGTTGGAGCCAAGCCAAAACCCGCCGGATACGCAGCTTAGCTGGCGTACAGATTGCCCGACCCAGCAAGAAGAAGCGCTATGGCACTTCCGGGTCGGCCGAGATACTGGCAGCCCCAAATGCGCTGAAACGCTTTGCCCACTACCGCAATGCTACACGGCCACAGGACGGTCAGAGCTACGCTGGCATGGCCGACTCTGGAGGTTGGGTGCAAGACTTTACTTACTTGTGGTTCCAGCGAAGCTGGCACTACTTAGCAGTTGTGCTCGACCTCAAAACCCGGCAGGTAGTCGGCTGGAAGCTGGGGCTGCGTCACAGTAGCGAGCTGACGCACGCTGCACTCATGGAGGCACTTGGTAAATATCCGTCACCGAGCATTCTGCACAGTGACCAGGGCAGTGAGTATCTAAGCTACCGACACCAGCTAACCTGTGACCAGTACGAAATTACGCTCAGTTGTAGCAACAAGAGTAGCCCATGGCAGAACGGATTCATGGAACGCTTCTTTGGCAGTTTCAAGCCCGAACTGGGCAAACTAACCCAGTACCAAGACATTGGCCAGCTGCACGAAGCCATTGCCCTAACCGTACATTACTACAACCACGACCGCATTCACCTGGCGCTAGGCATGAGCCCAGCGGCTTACGCCGCTAGCCTCACCCAGCTAACGCCGGAAAGAGACAAGGTGTCCGGGGAAAGCGGAGCTTGACAGAGGCATAGTTGGTAGTTCTCTTCCGATTACCTGTAAAATCTTTTCTTTACTATAGGTTCCGACGACAGACATAATAAGTAACAAAACTCCAGGGAAGGCGTGTGTCTCTTCATCGATGCTCATTTCAGGACAGCTTTTCGGACTACCCTCTAACGGAGAAAAATTGCCAGCCTCATATACACGTAGCCGACTTGTCGTCGCTGCAATAGCCGCTCCGCCGAAGCGGGGTTTCCGCCATAGTGAACACCGAATTCATCGCGCAAGTATTGCGCGTGATCGGTTAGTGGTTGGGCAAACATACGTATAAGCTCTGCAGTATTGGTGCAGGCTGGCAGTGTGTTATTAATAGTTCGTTCTAGCTTACGACCTTCGACGGTGACCCATTTCATTATAGGTTGCCAACTTACATTCTGCGATTACCACGCTGATTTATTAAGAAATTTTATTACGAGAATATCACATTTCAGCCTGAGATTCTGACACAATGATTACTGCCTGCTATTTTTGAATCATAAATTATCTGATATTTTGGCTGGGTTAAGTGGAGTTCTGAACGCCACAGTTTGTTATAATCAGTAGTGCGTATATAAAAAATGAACACCTTGCAACTTGTATTACTACTCGTACTGAGTGCGGTAACTCTCTATCTTCTAAATTGTTTTGTCTCTCATAAGTTTATAAAAATAAATCTGAAACATGCATTATGTTTTGTCGTAATTTGCTCGATACTGGGTGTAATTGGCGAGGTGACAATAGATAGTCTCTATAACCTTATTGCCGGCAGTCCGCTCTGGGTTTATGAAGTATTGCCCGTTCGCAGTGGCTACACTTCAATCTATTCTTTTTTTATTTGGGGAACTATGGGCTTTCAGCTGTATCTTTTGCACGAAAAATTAACTTTCAATAAGCAATCTTTGTTTCACAAACTTGCTATTATTTTTTTCCTTGAAGCAATCATGCTTGAAGCCCTGTTTAACCTACTATCACTGGCGCTATTCGGGAGCTATGTCTATTATTACCTGCCAAACAATCTGTGGCACATCACAGCATTTCAGAGCTTTCCATTCTACCTGCTTGCTTCGTATGCGATCATCTATACACTATCGAAAGTGAAGCTCAAACCCTATCAATTTGGCTTGGTAGTATCATCACTCGCGGTAGTTTTAATACTTGTTGTCTAAAAAAGGAGAAAGAACTAAAGGATGCATTTGAACAAAGTATGAGCAAGAAAAAGATAGAAGAAGATCTCATAAATCGGACTCTAAGTCCCTTATGGCTAAGCATGCCGGTCAAAAACATTTTCAAACTATATTCTATGTTGCAGAAAAGAATATAATTACTGTATGGACAAAAACACAATAAATATAATCTATGTGCTGGCCATGGTGTCTACTGTAGTTGTCCTGGACATACTTTTCTTTAGACATAAATTCTGGGAACGGCTAACCGTAAACATTGGTGTTATTTTGGTTTATGTAGCTTTCTATTTTGCAATCATAAAAAATCGATAGTTAGCTTTGGGTATTAACTAAAAGACCTGGTCGCTTTAATCCTTATTGAATATATTGCAAAATGCTGGCTCTTGGCTGAGCATGTTGATCGGTAAGCTTTTAATATTTAACTCGTCTTTGTAACCCTAAAGGTAATACTGGTTCTAAAAGACGTAGCTTCTTCTACTTTAGTTCTTTCAAGCTTTATTTTATCTGTGTCTATATTTTCAAATAGTCTTTGTCCTTTTCCAAGGAGAACAGGGATAATATCTATCTGTAATTCATCGCATAGCCCGGCATTAAGGCATTGTTGAATGGTGCTTGCGCACCTATTACCTGAACATCTTTATCACTTGCCGCTTTCTTTGCCTGAGAAATAGCACTCTCAATACCATCGGTTATAAATGTAAAGCTAAGTCTGCCATTTCCTTTGGGATACTTTGCAGGAGGTGTATGTGTTAAAACAAAAATAAGAGTTTGAAATTCATAGTCATCGTTAGCCCACAAAAATGGGTCTTCCATCTCATACGTATGTCTCCCCATAATAACAGCACCCGTGTTTTTAATCATTTCCTGGAAAGTAGGAACATCATGCATTTCGGCAAAATCTGGATAAACTTTTTCTACGCTTCCATTACTGTCATTGATAAAACCGTCCAAAGATATGGTCATACCAGCGATTACTTTTCCCATAGAGAAATTATATCAACTGGGATCACAAAACTTATAAGCCTTGGGGAATATTAAAACAGCTGTCAGATTACCCAACCAGCATAACTGATTGCTGTTCGAATTCATGCCGGCTGGCCATCATTAACCTGTTCGGCAATAATTTAGCAGCAGTATAGCCCACAATCTTACCAATGCGTAGTTTGTCCCCGAATCCTTAACGAAATTAAAATTGACTTACAGGCCTCTTGAACCGGTATTTACGTGGTTCTGGGTCCGATCGTCTCGTGTTTACCGTATATAACACTCTCAAAGAGCGGGGCTAACCCGAACCGGTAACCGTTACCTCGTCTGTAGGCTCGATAATCTACTGGTAGGTCGTCCGTAGCGTAGGCCAAGGTCAGTGTGTCACTGGCCTCAACAGAGACGCCCATAACCTCAGATAGTGCTTGGCATATATTTTCCCGGTAGTGGCGCGGTAGCTCGTGAAATTCTACGGATTCACGCAATGCCAGGGTCTGAAGCAAAGCGGGGACATCCTGAAAGAATCGTGCACCCTCATCAAGTTTTCGGATTGACTCATGTGTATAAGTCACACCGGTGCCGCGATAGTGGAACACCCCAAGTTCTTTTGATGGTGAGGAGACGACGGCGTTAATGTTGGGAGGGCTAACATCCAACCGTCCACTATCGGTTAAACCGAGATAGGCAGTGTCGAGGACGATTTGGTGGCCAGCACTCACAAAACGTGACCAGACCTCATCGTCGAGCAAATTACCGTCGCGGGCACTTGGATTGGACACAAACCATAATTCGTCACTACGAGGTTGACGGGCAGCATCGAGATCCGCATAGCGCACCACCTCAATGCCTAGGTCTTCAGCTTCACGCCTGTAGCCAGCGTACTCTCCGTCTACTACGGCTAATTTTGAAAATTTTCCGACAGCGTGCCATCTGGACAATAAAGTACCAAGTGCCTCAGTGGATCCATGGCTGGGATAGGCATACTCAAAGGTGTCCAAGCCGAGCAGCGACCCGCTAACACGTTGCCTAATTCTATCAACGACTGGTGTGTATAGTTGTTCATGATCAAGCCAGCCATTGGACGTGGCTGGCAGGTTCAACTGGGGTTTGAAACCAAATGGTCGTAGTAGCTTGATAGGCTTCATCAGTTGGGAGATTGTGCCGCATAAAATCAGGGTCAGGGAGGCCGCCAAAACGCTCAAGCAACCAACCAACCTCAGGGAAAAAGAGCTGCTGCGCATCAGTTCTGAGCAGAATGGGGTCGACATCTAACGATAAAGCCATAGCTATATTTTACTCTATTTGTCAAGCTTTTGGCTGGCCGTGGGTACAAAGCTTGAACCGTATTTTAGGAACAAAAATATGAGTACCCATTATATTTAGCCGGGAATAGTTAACGAGGTGAGAACTGATCTACGCGTAGGGATTCAACCCAACTTGGTCCTTCACTAATGCAATTTGTACGAGGAGGTAATTAGACACACATGCTGCGCGCTGCCCACCTGCGCGCGCCGCAAGTTATGCATCATAGTGGCTGATGATAGTCGATGCTATTAAAATATTTTGCTTAGTGATTATCGCAAGCCCAGACTATTAAAAAGTTATATACGATAACGATACAATAAAGGCAATAAACCCCAATAGAAGACCACATCCAGCTGTAATGATAATCGATAAACGTATTTTTCCTATTAGCAACCACATAGCACATCCAAGACTGATCAAAGCCAGCAGGCTAATGACTATAAGAGTAGGTGTTATTTGAGAGCTGTAATCAAAGTTGCTCGATCGATGCAACCAGAATGGCGGCGTACCATTTCCCATTAATGGTATAGTTTCTTGCCACAGGATGACAGTAACAACCAGTAGAAGAATGCCCACAGATTTTCTGTACATTTAACGATACTATACCATAACAATTTTGGCTGACCATAGGGGACGCTTTATGAACGATTCTGTCGTAGTGAACAGGAGCAATAGTAGGTGGCATAATAGTAGGGATTTCGTGCAAGATTATTGATTCGCCAATCTGTTAGCCTCGAGGTTGGTTAACGATAACACATCTTACTAGTGTTTCTAGTAGGCCTCAGTTGTTGTAAAAGGAGGCCAGTGGAAGCTTAGAAATAACTATTCTACTAGAAAACAGTAAGGCGATGGTTTCATATTTGCCATCCTTCTTCCCCGATAGGGGTGGTCAGTAGATCAGCTGTAAATGTAATTGCCTCCTGTTGAACGTGTGACAGGAACTCAGAAGCGGCCCAAGTTACCAAGCCTTGTGGTGCAACATAGCTATAGCTAAGTGCATATAATACTTCATCACGTCTATCAGCTTCCCAGAAAGGAGGAAATACAAATATATCGACTGTTGGCACTGGGCTCACTTCCCCAGTTGAGGCATTGATTCGCGGCTGCCAATAATAACTGCTTGAGTGATAAAAATATGGCTCAAGAGGGCTTTCCCAACGCTGGTTAGACCTAGGGTCTGGCTCTAAAGCCTGAGATGCCCACATGAGACGATCTGACTTACTGATTAGTGCGTTTGGATCTGGACGATTTTGCATGAGGGCCCGGAATTTATACCAGCCCGTAGTGCTTACCGCTACCAAGTCGAGATCTCCAATAAGCGGAGGGTCACGCAAGTCACCTCGGAAGCCCCTTGCAAGACTGCCACACAGTAATACCTTATCTACTACAGGGCAGGTTTGAAGACGAGTGGCAACTGTGCTTGCCGCTCTGAGCCCTTCTTCGTAAGAGAATCTTCTGGAAGGTTTTATATACTCGGGTTGAAATTCGTCATGAATACGTTCAAGATTGTTAGTTGTCATATTGAATTACTATCACAGAACGAATCACTTCTGCAATATCTATACCACTTTAACGATTGAATGAGGTATCTTTTGAGATTTCGAACAACACAACAAATATCAATGATTTAATAAATTAATAACCTAGCCAGATCTGGTCTGTTCGCCTCCCTTATGGCTAGAAGTGAGGGATGCGAAATCAAAGCCAACAGCCATGCAAGTTCCTTGACGCAGGGGATGGTCGTTAAAAAAAGTAGTTGCAATTTATACGTTGGTGGGCGTATAACCATAAACATAAGCATTAGGAGGGGATATGCGGTTCAAAGATCAGTTTACACATATGGTCATGCATTTAAAAGCCAATAGGGCACTATCTGCAATTGGTACGGCAGTTGCCGTTTTGGCTCTAGTAATGGCAGTACTACCAACGCCTAAGGCTGCAGCCGATACAATACTTGAAAGCAATGTAAATGTTTGTACGACTATCGGAGGATACTGTTTCACTTCTAACGGAGTATTGCATGATCCTCTAGTGGGGGATAATGGTGGTGGTAGCGGTAATTCCGAGCAGGACTCTAACATTGAGCTCAGTACAGCTTGTGGCGGGTACGTAAAGAGTGGCTGTCCTTTCGACGATTCGACTTTTAACACGAAGTATGCTGGCTATCCGATTGTAGTAATCTATATGCACAACGGATCTAATTGTGCTGTCGACGACGGAATACAAACCACAATATACCTTGCGGTTTGTAGTGCAAATGCAGCTGAATACGTGTCGGCTCCCGTAGAAGACGGTGCGGCATTTGATCTTATTAACGTATGGGCAACGAACGGTATAGATAATCCTAATCTAATCTATTATGCCTGCACTCAAGAAGGAAACGGACAGAGCATGTTCAACGACAATGTGACAAGCGGGAATCGATGCGTTTGGAAATACATTCCTCAAGACTAGGATAGTCAAAGAATATAAGCGTATTTATTTTGTTGTGTGTTGGGCAGTTGCTCCACTCCGTTTTTCACACTTGCTATACACACAATTGTAGATATATGCCTGAGATGATTGTCTGTTAACGGAAACAAATGTTGATCCCAGCAGTGGCGGCTCAACCTTAGCTACTATTTGTTCAATTAGCCGCCTATAGAATGATTGCCATTTGCGTAAAGAGAAAAAAAGTTTGATCGTATTATTGCCCTATGGAAGATCAAACTCATTCAACGGGGTTTAGAATGCATAATTTCATAGCTGGAGCGAGTGGTCGCTAATCAAATTAGAAGCCTTGCCATAAATTGATGCTTCACATTATTATATTATTAACAACATAATGTTTCGGGGGGAAAGACTATGATTGTACGATATTTTCACAAATATATAGATCATCGGGCAGCTTATAGAATGGCTGCTATATTATTATTTATAGTCTCACTATTCGGAACTATCATGCCAGCAACAGCAAACGCAGCAGGTACGGCAAGTGTATCAGCAGCTGTGAAATGTAATACATCTCACTACCTGATCAATGTCGATTATGCAGACGCTGACTGGATGTCATCTACGAGCCCGTATAAGATGTACTTTAGCAACACAAAAGGACCCACAACCTTTTGTCGTGAGGGCGACCAATGGGAACAGTACGGCACTTCACGATGTATGACTTTGAATATATCCAGCAAAGACATTGATGAAGGAAGTTGTAGTGCAGCTTTGGATACATATTGGTATACGTCAGCAGTGTCAGGGGGATACGAGCTTATAAGCTCAGATAACGGAGATTGTATCTATAGTTATGGCAATGAGCTTGCCGGTTGGGGCAAGTGTGGCTCGTCAAACGATGTTTTCACAATCGAGAGTCAAACCGATTGACGTTCAATAACTGAATCTTTTATGGCAGGCATTCCGGCTATTGGAACACACGGATAAACCAGACGGGTATCTTATTAATATAGCTATATCCTCGGGTGCCCCTGGCACGGTAGCCATTACCCAAAAGACACGAGCTCAAATATGAGTTCTTGGTATTTCTACTTTCTCATCATAGAAAGTGCTATCAGGTTATGCGAAAAATTCATTGGTTGGGTATACCCCCCACGGTTCGAACAGTTTGCTCACCGGTTTCATTTCAGTAGCAAGAAAATTAAGAGCAGTCTGGCTACACCTGCTACGACGGAAAGGTTCGTGTCATTAAGTAATTTCGGCAGTATGTACATGCTTAAGCGTTTTTATGTCGAAGCTTCTATGCTTATTTGGCGAACAAGTATAGCCAACATTAATGGTGGACCTGCTCGTACTATGCCTCAAACAGAGCTATTGTATCGCGCATTTTCTGTTCATTTGGAAACAACGCATAGTCCCATTCATCGGGTTTCCCTATCATTTCAAAGATTCTTTGTCGTAAATATTGGGGTTGTCCAATATCCCGAACTGTCGTTACTCTGCCGACTCAGTCGATAAACATTATGTAACCATCATACGGCGCAGAGCGGTTATAGAAATCGGGCAACGACTCGAAATGTAGCGCATCTACTAGTTGAGGATCATCGTCTAAGTTGTAGGTACCCGGAGCGACCTGTACGTGTGCGTGATCAGCACATGAAGAGCGACGAATGTCCGGAGCGAAGGAGAACTATGCTGGAATACAGTAATAGCACCCTCTATTTCCATGATGCGTGCACAAGTCTCTCCTAGTAAATTAATAAAATCGCTTCTTCGAAGTTTTTCTAAATCATGCACGGAATTAACATGTTCATCGGGAGATACCAACACATGACCAGCGGCTTACGCCGCCAGCCTCATGAAGCCACGCAAGAACTTACGGTCGGTGTTCGGGAAGAAGGTAGCTTGACAATATCTTGAAGATGTTGCACCCATCATTGAGCAACTTAAAAAATCATCGTGATTCATTTCTAGTACATCTTAACATACAAAATGTAGCTCCGCTCGATACAACTTATGCTGAGATATTTAAACTTATTGGCACAGCAGATAAAATTCTTAAGCTTCTTAACACTCGACTTAATATGCGTGGTGAAAGTTACGCAGTAATCGAACAGGATATTATATTACAGACTAAAGCCTTAATGGATTTATTAAGGCACTCGGAATAGTTATTTTCTACTTTGAAAATAGCCCAGAGAGATTAAATTCAATACCCTATAGCCGACTCATCACCGTTGGTGGCAACATTCGTCACCCATGATCCCGTAGCGGTACCTTCTTTAAGATATAGCTCATTACCACTTGTGATCTGAGCTACCTGGCTGTTAGATACCTCTGCTTGTAGGTACCCTGGAGATACGACTGAACCTGTCCATGAACTGCCATATCCACCCCAGTCAACGTCAAAATCGCCGCTCGTATCCTCTGCTCCTATATTGCCATCTGCCGAAAATTGAATAGTTGCAGCACTACTTAAGGCGCCATTCCAGTTGTTGCCAGGTATTGTTGGAGAACCTACCATAATATAGAGTTCATTGTTACTGAGAACAACTCCAGTGTAGTTATTAGCTATAGAATATGACAAGGGACTATTGGCTACCAAACTATTAGCTACTTTCGTCCATGAACTGCCATATCCACCCCAAGCTACATACACATAATCGTCACTTAGCTCGGCGGCAATGTTGTCATTCTCAGACTCCTGGAAACTCATCGCGGATGTTACTGCAGGACCACCGGATTCCCATCCGCCGCTGTTAAGCGTTGTCCAACCTGTGCCTGGCTTTATGTATACCCCTCCACTGAGTAATACGGCAACGTTGTCGTCAGTGATCTGATAATTGCCGGGGGATGTAGAGACACCTGTACTTTCTTCTTGCCACGCTTGCGTAATAGGTAATTGGTTCACCCAAAGCTCCCCAGACGTGGTAAGAATTGCGATTCGGTTCGGAGACACCTCTACAGTTGAAGCGGCCGGGAGTGTTGAGCTACTCCAAATGTTGGTAAATGACGCGGTTCCAGGTTGTCCGGTTTTTATTAATACGTCGCCTGATGTATCGACGTAAGCAATAGCCGGAGGCTGATGGACAATAGCTTGAATATAGAAGCCAAGAGTATACCACCCCCCTGTGGTTGAAAAGGTAGCATTACCCGCGCTCAAAGATCCTGAAGTTAATGTCGCAGTAGAACTTAGCTGAGCGTTCTGACTAATAAAGGTAAGCGTATTGCCTGACATTGCACTTACTATTGCCGTGTGTCCGCCGTCATCACCCGTTCCGCCTGGTGTTGGTGAAGTTGTAGTAGCGTCACCGAGTGTAATTGTGTCTCCAGGATCAACGTAACTTATCGACCCACTGGCTTGAGCAGAAAGAGTGGCAGGTATGTTATTGATCAGAGAATCGCCGCTGCCAGCCCAGCGAGACGAAGTCCAGTTATTAGTAAGGTAGAGTCTATTAACCATTTCGACACATTGCCATTCTTCACCACTCGTGACGCCACCAACGCTATTATTACCCCACTTATTCGTAAAGGGAGTACCATTGTTGCAAACATTAACTCCGTAGCCACCAAGCCAGCTTGTATTTGAATCAAGTTGTCAGGCTCCCATTAAACTGGACACATCGTCTATTCTAGAAAGGACGTATTTGTCAGTTTAATGTAGGAGATTCACCATGCCCCGAGGCATACCAGCCGACCGCACACACAAGGCCGACATAGTCAGTAAAATCCGTGACGGCGGACAGAGCGTCAGCTCTGTTAGTGCCGAATACGGGATTAGCAGCAAAACCATTTACGCATGGTTGCGTGAGGGCGTCGTAGACGGCAACCGCAACCTCATCCTGGAAAACAACCGGCTCAAAAAGGAGCTGGAGATTGCCTACCGAATCCTGGGCAGACTAACTGCCGAAACAAAACGCCCAAAAGACTAGCTGTCCTGGAAGAAGTCGAGCCAGGATGGCGACAGCACTTTACGGCTGCTCTCGGCATCTCGCGGAGTAGTTACTACGCTCCAGCGGCTGTTCGCTCCAAGCGAGACCAGCAGGCTACTACAGAGCTGCAAGCAGCTCACGCACAGCACCCACTGTACGGTGTCAGGCGGTTAGCCTTGCATCTGGGTTGGAGCCAAGCCAAAACCCGCCGGATACGCAGCTTAGCTGGCGTACAGATTGCCCGACCCAGCAAGAAGAAGCGCTATGGCACTTCCGGGTCGGCCGAGATACTGGCAGCCCCAAATGCGCTGAAACGCTTTGCCCACTACCGCAATGCTACACGGCCACAGGACGGTCAGAGCTACGCTGGCATGGCCGACTCTGGAGGTTGGGTGCAAGACTTTACTTACTTGTGGTTCCAGCGAAGCTGGCACTACTTAGCAGTTGTGCTCGACCTCAAAACCCGGCAGGTAGTCGGCTGGAAGCTGGGGCTGCGTCACAGTAGCGAGCTGACGCACGCTGCACTCATGGAGGCACTTGGTAAATATCCGTCACCGAGCATTCTGCACAGTGACCAGGGCAGTGAGTATCTAAGCTACCGACACCAGCTAACCTGTGACCAGTACGAAATTACGCTCAGTTGTAGCAACAAGAGTAGCCCATGGCAGAACGGATTCATGGAACGCTTCTTTGGCAGTTTCAAGCCCGAACTGGGCAAACTAACCCAGTACCAAGACATTGGCCAGCTGCACGAAGCCATTGCCCTAACCGTACATTACTACAACCACGACCGCATTCACCTGGCGCTAGGCATGAGCCCAGCGGCTTACGCCGCTAGCCTCACCCAGCTAACGCCGGAAAGAGACAAGGTGTCCGGGGAAAGCGGAGCTTGACAGTACGCTCTCAAATACAAAACAAACTACTACCTGAGGTATCGCCTCGCTGGCAAGAACAGGTCAGCTTTGGGCTTAGTGCCTATGCTATGAATGAGTTCCACTCTGCCGCGTCCAATGCCCGGATGGTAGTGGCTAATTCAAATACCGCCGTCAGTAAAAGCGAACGGTTACTAGCTAACCAGAAGTTAGCTAACCAGTTTGGCAAACTCTTCGACTCCCTATCTCTTGTTAAACCAACTAGCTACGTCAACATTGACCACAGTCATATGAATGGACTAACAGCCCTGGTCGGTGCCATGCAAACCAGAAAAGGCCGAGCCTTGCCATGTCTCGTTGAAACTACCTACAGCGAAGATTTGTCTGCTCGGGATGATGCGCCGCCAAGGGAACAATCGCTCCGTTGGAACAAACAAGCTGCTAGATTGAGCCAATGCTTCACCGGACATTGCATAGATAGCTTACAAGGCTTCCACGACCGTTTAGGCTTCTGGCCCAAGCTAGTATTTGACCGCTGGTTTGCTAATTATTCACTGGTGACTCATCTATCTGCTGAAGGCGCTATCTACTACATTAGGCTAAAAGCCGGCAGATACGTTGAGTGTGAAGGTAAGCGAGTTAAGGCCGAGCAGCTCGAGAAAGATGCTGTCATTGAACTATTTGGCCTGAGACTACGGATTGTTCGTAGTCCGAAGGACGGTAAGAATGATGAGCCCTGGTACATCTTAACCAATGACTTTAGCAGTAGCAGAGCTAAGGTAATCCGTATTTACTATTACAGATTCGAAATCGAAGAAGACTTCAAGGATATTAAACATATCCTGGGATTAAAACGAACGAGATTTAACAATCCCAATAGCTTAAAAGTTATCTTATGGCTGATGGCATTAGGTATAGCCTTACTTTATCTGGCGACTAAACATTTAGTGAGAGTGAGCCATTCAGCACATCCTAAAAAACAATGTTCGTGGTTTCGGATTGCCTTTGAAGCCTGGCAGAGAGCCATACATGAAAGCCTTGCATTGACCGGCTAACGCCGGTCAGAGGTGGAGAGAAACATTTGGAGGTAAGTGCATGTGGTTCAGTTCAACAAGTTTGATTATTTATTATAAAATTATTATATGTCGGGCACACTGCTGGATCTACGAGGAGAAATTTTAGCAAGTCCATATATACAGCAAAAAACCATTCCTAGTTCCAGACGATCCATGGCTTCCATTGCAGAATTAGGCATGTTTGACTTAGGTATCCTCACCCAAGCAGCAGCAAAAATAGTTACTCATGAAAGTTGTCCTTCTACTGTATGGAATTCAGAAATCCAAACACAAAAACTTGGTGAAATTGTTTTGGCCGCAGCCAGGCATGTCGGCAACCTAGTAGATGTGCAGTCAAATAATTTAATGATAGATATTGGCGGACCTTTATTCCATGAATGTTTTAAATTACTCGATTCGTTAACCCATAGGAATTCATACGATGAACGCTACCTGCGTCTAGCCACCGATGATGATGTAGTACTAGCACAAAGAATAGATCGAGTAATCGCAGACCATGCTGCTGAATTCATGACAAGTGATCGCGGAGGGTATTTACTTGAGCCGATTGTGGAAGAGGATATTGCAATAGGATGTCCTTTGCGAAAAGTACGGCCTGTAACTTCAGAAGCAACCTATTTTGATCTACTAGCAATGCATACTGTTCGTGAATTTGTCGATCCAGAATCGCCTTTCTTTAAACTCGGCTACTATGGCATTGCACAATCAATTGCCTATAGTTTAAAACCACAAGAGCCTGATACATTTCGACTGAATCACCCCGAAGAGTATGCTAGCCAGATGGAAGAGTATTGGCCGGGTGGAGAATTGAACTGGCAATTGCCTGATCCAGGTCTGAAAACCCAAATCAATTAGTAAGGTATACCTTTGTCGGTTAGACAGGGTTTGGACTTACATCCTGCAAAGTCTTGTGAATAGTATAAAAAGAAACATAATCACTATGGTGAGGGATAAGGTCTCCGTCTGGGACCCCTTCCTTGACGGCTTACTAAGTCTCTCAGAAAAACTAGAAGAGTTTGGTATTATCAACGCTGACAGTCAGATATTCTACGTTAAGTCGGAGGCAGATAAAGTCATAGCTTCAGGTTTTGGTGAATATTCAGATTGCTGTTGAGGCCTCACTGTCCCTACTTCAAACGGCTCTGGCCATTCAAAACGATAACCTATACTTTTTATCCCGTATTGTTCTCGAAGTTCAAGATCTGAGTCATCTCTTGGGTGCTCTAGAGCTTTTGCCGCAAAAAAATAACCCGGCGAATAGGTTATTACAACGGGCGTTACAAAAAAGATCGTAGCCGCTTCGACTACTTTAAACAACTCTGGCTGCGGTATTTCTTTAAGTGTCGTGCCGGCGGCAGCAATGAGCGCCAAACCCGATACCAGGATGCCTAGGCTTTTTCGTCGTAAGTTGCCAGCAACTTGAGCTGGATCATTGTTGTAAATGAGATAACCAGGATAGTTACTAACCGGAAACACACTGCTCTCGGGAAATCGCGGATTAATTAGTTTATCCATCAGTGACCAGATAATACAAGGTTTATGTTGAAAATCAAAAACTAAATATGGTGGGCGATGAGGGGCTCGAACCCCCGACCTTCTGAGTGTAAATCAGACGCTCTAGCCAACTGAGCTAATCGCCCTCGAAACCTAATTTCGACCACTGTACTATCGAAATGCATGCCTATCATATCATGAAAACAAACATTTATTGCTAAGGCCGGTTTTAGTGGTGCGCTCAATCGACCTGTCGTGGAACACCACCCAACCCAGTATTTTGCTGATTTATGAGAAGCTAGTTGAACTTGAAAAGACACAATAAGCGTCATAAGAAATCCTTGACTCGTGTGCACCATACAGTGTACACTATAAATATGAAAAACATTACTTTCTCAGCCAAGGAAGAGACCATAGAAAATGCTCGTAAGGTCGCAGCTCGTCAACACCGCACACTTAATGAGTTATTCCGCGAATGGCTCGATAGTGTAAACCAGGAAACATCAGATGAAGCGGTATCTGGCAATTTAAATAGCCTATGGGAACAAACCGGATATCTCCGAGTAGGCAAAAAGCTATCACGTGATGAGATGAACGAGCGATAGTGTATGAACTTCATTGATACCAACATATTTGTATATGCTCATGATGAGACTGACCCACAAAAAGCACAGAAGGCGCGTCAACTTTTGATCGAATGCATGAATTCACACAAAGGGCGCATTAGCACCCAAGTCATTCAAGAGTTCTGTAATGTTGCTCTCAGAAAGTCCCTTACCCCGCTAAAGGTTAGTGATGCTCGTAAGATAGTCAGGGAACTCCTCATGCCGTTTTTGGCTCATCAACCCGATGGTACGTTTTATCTTAGAGTTCTTGAGATGTATGAACGATACTCTCTTAGCTTTTACGATGCAGCGATAGTACAAGCAGCAAATGACTTGAACTGCACGATCCTGTACAGTGAGGATCTACAGTCGGATGCAGTGTACGGAAAAGTAAAAGTCGTAAATCCCTTCATATAGGTCCGTCTCCAGATTCTGCCCAGAAAAGAAAAAGTGTTCCTTATGGAACCCTTTCTTATCTAAGATTCTGTTATGATGCGCTCAATCGACCTGTCGTGGAACACCATTGAGGCAAGTCTTATTCTCATGTACGAAAAGCTTGTCGCATTTGGATACACATAAAATCCTTACCAGCAAAATCACACTAATGCGTTGCCGGAGAAGCACAAGCTCCTAGAGTCACCATCTCGTCCATGAGTAATTCGGTAGGCGTAAATGGCGCTTCTTCTTGAGTATGCTGAATTCGCAAGCGTTCAACCTGCAAGTTTCTATCATCACTATATGGCCAATTAGCAGCCTGTAGCACCATAGCTCCCGCATGGCAAGCCCGCAGTTCTCCCTCACATGCCATAAATAGTCGAGTATGTGTTCCACACACCGCGTACTGAAATACTTGTCTTTCAGTTAGGCCTTCTAAATCTTGAGCATGCACAAACTCATGAAGTCCTACAGCGGCTGTTAGAGGCTTCGGGGTATCGTCAGATGTTAAGGCAGTGTCAAAGTATATTACCGGCCTGGTAGTCAAAAATAACCCTCCGCGACCAAGTTGGTATTCAATCTGAGACCGAGTCTTTGCCTGGCGTCTGCTGTCTAATACCGAGTGGGACATGCTTCTCCTAGCTAAATCTGCACTAATTTGCAGCAGGTCGTTTTTAGTACCGCCAGCCTCCAAAAAAGTCGACGTACGTTGAGAGGTCGGAAGATACATACTTGCATCTAGTAACACGCCCTTGCGCTCCGTTCCAACTAACGGTAACAGCGCAACATTATTGGTGTCGCGCTGTGAAGATGGCAAACTGAATATTCCATCATTATCTAAATCAGGAAGAAAAGCTCCATCGTTAAGTTTGGTCAACCCCTCTGCCCAGCCACCCAAAAGCCTTATTACGTTAGGGTCTCTGAGAGCGTCACAGTTTACTGTTTGCAACCTATCAAAACTGTTAAATCGAATATGGGAATCTCCGGTCCATGTGTACATATCGTCTGATGTCTATTCCTTTCTAGGGGACTTTCCATACCGGTATATCCTAATATCTTGATGTCTCTCGCTTTCTTGAAACATAGCTTATTGGACGAATACAACCGCCCAACTAACTCTCGAGGTCAACTACATTCAATGATTATATACTTTTACAACTTTAACACTTAATTACCATATTGAACCAGAGAGGACTTGAACCCATGAAGACAGAGGTGATCATAAAGCAAAAATTCCACACTGATAAAACGTGGAATTTTCTACTCTGTTACAGATTTTGGTGCGGACGAGAGGACTTGAACCTCCACAGGATTACTCCCACTACCACCTCAAGGTAGCGCGTCTACCATTCCGCCACGTCCGCGTATTATAAAAGACCACCATATGGTATCTAGTTTACTTGTAAAACTCAAGCACCATTTAGCTACGAGGTAAATGGTCAAAGATATTGTCTAACGTGTAATCGGGTCTAACCATGGATTTAATGTTTTCTAATGAGGTTCCAAATTTGACTCCAGGATTTAACGTTCCATAAGGATCAAAAATCTGCTTAATCTTCTGTAGGATTGCATATATATCAGTGCCGTACAAATGTTCAATATAGGGAGTATGCAGTCGCCCATCACCCGCTTCGCCACTCATACTGCCGCCTAAATTAATCACTAATTTATAGTATTCATCTATGAGTCTAAATGCTTTCTGACGATCACCAACCTGACTCAAATTAAGGTGTGGCTGAACATGCAAGTTTGCGTCCCCTGCATGTCCCCAAATTGCAGGAGTCAAATTATACGCTTCATACATCTTATATAAGCTGGTAATAAGAACCGGCAGCTGCTCAACAGGAACAATTGCATCATTAATAATGGGTACTGCTCGAAGCGGACCATCGTTATTGCTTAAGACTACACTCGATGATTCACGAACTTTCCAAATTTGCTGTTGCATTTCCGGATCAGTAGCACTCTGCACATTGGTCGCGTATTTTTCAAAAATCTTATTAATACGCTTAGATTGTTTTTTAATTTGTTTTTCTTTACTATCAAATTCAACAATCAAGATAATTGCAGGGAATGGCGGACGTAAAATTTCTTTTAGCTGATTTGGATTCAATTTATATACTTGATCGAGCAGTTTTGCGTCAATAAGCTCGATCGCGCTGGGGGAATCTGCCAAACTTCGTAACTCCATGATCGCCGCCTGCGCATTTTCAAGTGACTCAAAATTTGCCATCATGACAACGGTCTGAGGATTATGCTCTTCAGTTCCAAGACTCGCTTCGGTAATAATACCCAGTGTTCCCTGACTACCCACAAAAAGCGGGGTTAAATCGAAAGAACCATCGTCGTGTTTTACCTCAAGCAAATTGTAACCGGCGTTATTTTTAGCAATATTGCGTCGCATATTCATAATACGCTCTTTATGCTCTTCAATAAGCGTATCGACTGATCGATATACTTCACCTTCAAATGTAGCCAAACCTAGCTTTTTACTAAGCTCACGTTTACCTAATCGACCCGTCTCGATTACTTCTCCATTTGCTAGTACAACCCGCAGTGAATGAACATAAGCACGCATATCCCCATATTTGATCGATTTTTCGCCACTAGCATTATTGGCGATAGCCCCACCAACTGTTGAATATTCAGCCGAGGCAGGGTATGGAGGCAAAAAACGGCCGTGCGTATGTAGTGCCTGTTGTAGCTTACTAAAATTAATTCCCGGCTCAACGGCAACTATGTTCGCTTTAGTGTCGAGTTCGAGAATTCGGTTCATATGAGCCGGAAATACGATCATGATACCGCTTCCGATAGCGGCACCTGTCTGATCAGTACCAGATCCTCGTGCGGTCATAGGAATAATTCTTCCTCGTTCAGCCAGCTGCCAAGTAAAACGCGCAGTTTTGCGAACATCACTTTCGTTACGAGGATAGACCACTAGCGCCGGTGGAAGCTGTAAAATACTGGCGTCCGTCGCAAAATAACGTCGGGCATCTGTACTAATCATCACTTCACCGGTTAAATGTTCTTGTAAATAGTGGGCTACTTTACTCATCGTTTAAATTTGTCCTCGTCGACAATTGTCTTCAATATCTAGGTGATATGATAGCATACCTAGACCCTACAATGCTTATGTTATTTAACCAAACTACCCGATTAATTTAATCTCATTTTTACTGATTCCGGCGCACCCATTCGTAAAGAATAATACCTGATGCTACTCCGACATTAACTGATCTGGTCGAACCAAATTGTTCGATTGCAATGACTTTTGTGCAAGCTGCTACCATTTCCGATGATAAACCTGGCCCCTCTTGACCAAACACCAAAATACTTGACAGGGGCAGTTCAGTTTGCGACAGTGGAACACTTCCCGGAATATTATCGATCCCAATAATATCTAGCTTTTCTTGGATAGCAAACTCAACAAATTTCGCTATGTTTTCATGATGATAAAGCTGCAAATATTTTTCGGTTACCATAGCGCCACGCCGATTCCATCTATGTTTGCCAACGATATGAACGCCCGCCACATTAAACGCATTGGCATTACGAACAATCGTACCGATATTAAAATCATGCTGATAGTTCTCTATGGCAATATGGTATGAAAATGCATGCTGCTTGAGATCCTCATTAATAGCTCCGACCGGCCAGAACTTATATTTGTCGATGACATTTCTTGTATCGCCATGCTCGACAAGTTCCGGATCGAAAACAGGTTTATTCTTCATAGCCCCAGTGTACGATAGCAAGCTGATAATCGCTCAAAAATTTACTTTTGCATGACCAAGACAATTTCTTAACTATGACTATGATGCGGGCGCGTAGGATGATGCGTATGATGCGTTGTCTTATGATGAACTGCGGCCTTTCGTTTATGACGTATGTGCCGATGAGTCATGTGAAAAATATAGCCTCCTATGACCGCCAAGATACCGATCGTAATGACTGCCCCAGGACCTGTGTTTGGCAGTGCTGTTGCTGCTACTGGCGTAGTTGTCACTACCGTAGGAGTTGGCATAGGTGAGGGAGTCGGAGTTGGAGTCGGGGCCGGAGTGGGTGTAGGCGTAGGCGTTGGAGTGGGTGTAGGAGTCGGTGTCGGTGTTGGCTTGGGGGGAGTTGGGATTACGGTTTTAATGGGGGGCTTTGTAGTTGCCGTACCAATAACGGGATTCGAACAACTCGTCAATATCGCAAACTGAAACACGTTATCTTTCATTACTACCATCGCAGCTAGCGAGGGATTCTCAAATGAAACACTTGGTGAACGTACATAAAAGATGATGCTACCATTCTTTTCTTCAGTACTTCCGCTAATATTTTGACGGCCAGCGGTTTTAACGTTCTTCGCAACAAGTGTGCTACCTACATATACGTCGCCTGTTTTTGTTACATAGCCAGCGGTTGCATCGCTTGTCATATTCGAAACTTCACTTCCGCTAATGCCGAACCAGCTATAGATCTCCTGAATGCTGTAGGCACTATTATGCCCATCTCCATGCTCATAGTCTGAAATGACTTTACTGGGGCTATCCGCACCGCACCAGATTACCGAGTTAGCATCGCAATCCGGTGTTGTACTACCTTCTGCAAATGCCACCGTGTTGGCATGTATTACACCGACCACAACGAGGCCCACGAAAGCACCGGCAATCATGCCGTGTATAAATTTAGGAGTCGCATGATACACTCGTTTCGCGTGATGGGCTATAGTATGCGGCCTTTTGGTGGCTACCACTGTTTTCCTTTTAGTTTTTGTTTTAGCTTTTGTCATAAACTTAAGTGTAGTACTTGTCCCTTGAAGAAGCTAGTGCTTATCTGAAGCCATACAGTATCAATAGGCTTGTTGTGCCAGAGTGTAAGTAGAGTACCGCGCGCTCTGCACTACGGAATAGAATCATTATTACAGCTTGCAGCTAGGGAATATTTACATCCTTATTACGCAGATTAACAAGCTTAACAGTGTATGGTTGGCTACTCATAACTTCATCGTATAACGATTGAGGAATATTGCCGAAGTGCGCTGCATGTGCAATAGCAACTTTTGCGTCAGAGCTATCATTTTGTTGGTCATCAAAGATAGCTTGATACATCCATAGTTGTGAGTCTTCAGGATACTGAGCTAATGCATCAATAAAAAATTGTTGATTAGAACTTGGGCTTCCTTGTACTAACATTAACTCACCAAGATTTTCATTTATGAGATTAAAGTTACCATAAGATAAACCAGTGTTATAGGCTTTGACAGCAGCTGCGTAATCCCCCAGGTTACCATATGCAACGCCGAGTGCGTAGTAAGCACTGAAAGTTGGTTGTATGCTAATCGAGCGCATCGCATATGTTTTTGCGAGATTATATCTATTTTGCTTGTTATATCCGCTAGCTAAAGTAGTATAGGCATCGTAGTTGGCGGGCGATGCAATAATGTCTTTCCGGGCAAGCGTATATTGATTCTGCCAATCTACACCTCTCAAAGCGGTGCGAGTTCCCAAAATGACAAGCAGTGCCGCTACGACCCAGATAAAATGCCGCCGGAACCGTAGCTGAAGCGGATAAGCCGTTAACACGACACCTATCATTCCAAGCAAACCGGCCATAGAAAAATAAAACCATGCTTCACAAGCAGTCATGTCAATTGGAATAATCTGCAAATACGGAATTATGCCAATAAACGTCCACACCGCAAAGAAAAGATACGAAAAATAACGAGCCCTCGAGACTTTCTTCCGTAATTTAAATGCTAAATAAATAACTGCTGCGATGATAGCGAGATCAATAATGAGCGGAATCAAAAAGTGCTGAACGCTAAAGGTTGGATATACCCAAAAATATCCGGTCGCTAGTTTTGCCGGGAATAGAAACGTCGAAAAGTAAAACAACATGATAGAGGGCATAGTAAATAGGCGTCCTGTAAAACCTGTACTATCTATCGGAGCGAGATTTGTTTTACCGCCAAGAAGACCGATGGCATTTATTCGCAGCGCCATGTATAGGGTAAGCGGAAGTATCATGATGCCAATAAACGGGTACAGCCGTTTACGATCGAACCAGAAGAGGTACAGCAGTGATAAAAATATAAATAGTACGCCACTCTCTCTCGACAAAATCGACAATAATAAACAGATAGCGACTATGACCAAGCTTCTTTTCGACTTATACTGCAATAGCAGCCAAAGAGCGAGAATTCCAAAGAAAAAATAGAGCGCATCTTGTAAATGCGTATTCGCAAACACTACTTGCGAGTCGAGAGGATGTACTAAAAAAATTAATGAAAGGACGAGGGCCAAGGCCGTCTTAAAGGTACGCTTAAAGATTAGGAAAAGGATGATGGTGCTCGCTAAACAAACCAGCAATTGGAACACATGGAAGGCAACCACGTTAGCGCCAAATAGAGTATAGATAAGGGAGAAGAACGTTGTCTGAAGCGGTCGGTAATACGTTCCACTTAACGGAGCAAGTCCTTGCCCATTGTAAAAGGTGCTTCCCTCGAAAAAGATACGAATATTGGCTATGGAGTGAACCGGTATATTATTGACAATTAAGAGAATATCATCGCCTTGGAATGGGGTTTTTAAACCCGTAAAATATACAGCAAAGCCAAGTATCACGATAATAATCGATACTTGTAACGTAGTAAGTTTATGTATCTTGGCGAGCATTATGTACCGACAAACTTCAAATCTCTTGTGCTTATACTATACGATAAATTTTAAATTACCGTAACAATGCGCGAAGTTAGGGTCACTTTATTTGTTATAATTCCGGCAGTATGCAAGCCCCGAAAATAGTAGTAGTCATACCGACTTATAACTGTGAACGACAGATTTCACGAGTTCTCAAGGGTTTTGATAATAGACTCCTTGCCGAAGTTGAAAAAGTGATTGTTATCGATAACGCCAGCCATGACCGTACTGCCATCGTGGCCTCGCAAACCGCTAAAAAATTAGCCAGCAAGAAATTCGAAGTCTGGCAAAACACAGTCAACTACGGTTTAGGAGGAACGCATAAAGTCGCTTTTCTAGCCGCTGAAAAGATGGGAGTGGATTATGTAGCCGTTCTCCATGGCGATGATCAAGCCAAAACAGAAGAACTTCTCGAACTTATTGAGGTCGCTAAAGCTCACCCTGAATTCAGCGCTATTTTAGGTTCGCGTTTTATGCGCAACTCGAAATTATCAGGTTATTCGAGAAAACGTGTCTTCGGTAATAGAGTAATTAATTGTTTGTATAGTGTCTTAACGATGCGAATGTGCAGAGATTTAGGCTCAGGCTTAAATCTGTTCCGTTTGCGTGATTTATCTGATCACCGGTACCTAGGTTTTGATGACGGTATCACATTTAATATCGATCTGCTACTTGACTACTTTAAAAAGAAATCTCCACTAACATTCATTCCAATCAGCTGGCGTGAAGAAGATCAGATAAGTAATGCCCGTAATCTTGCTGTTGGCTTAATCGCTATAAAAAAACTATTACGCTGGCGAATAAACCGAGAACCGTTTCATGCGCAGATTGCTAATCGGTATACGTCTAAACCCTTGCGACTTAGTCATGAAAGAAACATGCCTGACAATGAATTCTAGACGAGCCTTACAGATCGTTTTGCCAATGGCTGGACTCGGCTCTCGTTTTATTGGCGCCAATTATTCGGTTCCTAAACCACTGATTGAAGTTGATGGTATGCCAATGTTTAAAAAAGCGCTGACTAGTCTGGAACGAATTGAAGTGACAAAGAATTACTTTTTTATAATCCGCCAAGAACATGTCGATTCGTATAAACTCGATGCGCTAATACTGAATATCATCCCCGAAGCTACCGTCATCATTTTGCCCAAGTTAACTCGTGGAGCCGCTGAAAGCGCATTAGGTGCCAAGGGGATGCTCAACCCAAGCGACGGTCTTATCTTACTCGATTGCGATGTATGTTTTAACAGCCCGGCTTATGATGCAATGGTTGAGCAGACACTTAAAAACGAATCAGATATCGATGCTGGGCTCCTTACCTTTCGAGCAAATGATCCTCGGTATAGCTATGCCGTTGTTGACTCCCATGGCAACGTTATCGAAATCGCCGAAAAGAAAGTAATTTCGCATTCGGCGATAACTGGCGCTTACTTTTTTGGGCGTGCTGGCAGTTTTGTAAAAGCCGCTGAAACATTGCTCGCAAATCCCATCAGCGATACTATGAAAGAGTATTATATTTCGTACGTATACGACATACTTTTGCATCAGGGGAACGTTGTTCATGCTGTGACCGCTGAACAGTTTGCGTCATTTGGAACACCGGAGGAATTGAATGCCTACAAAAACAATGCTGGGCGCTAAGCATCTTTATGAAATCATTACCGTTCAGACGCCCGTTCATGTGGACAGCTTGATGTGGTATCGAATAAAGAATCAGTATGGATAATATCCTGTGCTTTATTTTTGATCTTGATAATACCCTTGTTTTTAATAAACAGGCTAACTTTGCAGCATATCAGGACGCATTTTCACATGCCGGTCTTGCATTGACCGAAAATGATTTTAGCCAATATTTCGACGAGGGTAGCGATATAGAACATATTTATCAAAGTTACATTACCCTCCATAAACTTCACTACGATCCAGAAACACTAGAAAAAATTAAGGCACAGAAGTCGAATACTTATGCAACATTCTTTCATATGAGCGAACTCAATAACACCGCGGCCGGACTATTACAGGCTCTTGCGCCGCATTACTTCACTGCACTGGCTACGTCTGCAAGCAAGAAAAACGCTCAAGCGTTGCTTGAATATTTTGACCTGGATAGATTTTTTAAATATACGATCTTTGGCGATGATGTTGTCCATAAAAAACCCGATCCTGAGTGTTTTCAAAAAATCGCAAGTCACTTTGCTGTCGAACCGAAGCAGTGCATTATATTTGAAGACTCAGAAAAAGGTTTCAAGGCTGCCGAGGCATTTGGTGGTCATATCTGTAAGGTGGTCAGATAGATGCAGCTCATTAATCCTGATGATCCACAAAAAGATTTTCAAATAATTAAAACATTTAAAGGCGGCTCAAAAGCATCGACTTTACTTGTCTGGCAAGACGACATGATAGTCGTTAAGAAAATAGTAGTTAAACAGTATAAAAATAAACTTCGGGCCCAGTATATATGGCTAAAACAGCACCAGGATCTACCAGAAATACCACATGTTTTACGTGAACATCGAAATACGAGCGATTACTACGCTATAGATCTTGAATATCGCGAGGAATATGTGCCGTTCTTTGATGTAATTCATTCTTCATCAGCTCGTCAAAACAGAGAAATACTGCTCACAATTTGCAACTTTATGGACACGCGCATTCATACGCCACAGAAGACGATAAAAAACGCTCCGGACATACTCAATGAGTACATCAACACAAAAGCAATCGACAAAATAACCGCTTCCGCAAGTGATAATACTGAAATAGCCAAGTTATTAAGTTATAGTAATCTGATTATCAATGGTCGGAAGGTTGATAATTTTGAAGTTATTATTGGAGCTATCATTAGCAATAAAGAAGCAATGGCCGATCTTGTTGCGGTCGTTGAATGTCCAATTCAGGGTGACCTCACGATTGATAACTTGATTGTTAATCCCACCACCAATCAATTTATTATTCTCGATCCTAACAATGAGAATTTTATATCTGACCCTATGGTCGACTACGCCAAACTGATGCAGTCACTGCATTCTGGCTATGAATTTATAAACTTATTGCCGAGCTGTGCGATAACGGATAATTACATCAGCTTTGAAGAGCATCATTCAGCACAGTATGAGACGCTCTATAAGGATTTATGTATCTATCTAAGAAAACGACTGCCAGTGAGTCGGTACCGTAGTATCCTCTTCCATGAGGCTATTCACTACTGTCGCCTGCTTACATATCGGACTACAATTAATCCCGATACCGCAGCAATATATTATTGCATTGCCATACGACTGCTTAATGATTTCCTTGGACAGTACTCTCAATAAGTCTTATACAATATTGAATATATAATTCGATCAATTCATCGAGGAGCTCAGTGACTATAATGGAATAAAAGCCTGAAATAAGTCAGACTTAAGCGCACTCACCCATTAATTAGCCAACGTGAGACAACCCTTGAGCCATGTTGTGCATTACTATAACTACAAACGGATCAGGATCACGATGCTGACTGCCTAATATGACTATAGCGCTTAACGAGAAATTCGGCTTCATTAAGAGAGCTGTAGCGGGGCACGTCCGGATGTCCCATTAAGCCATCCACGTACAGAGGGCCAGCCACCGAATGCGAGCCGCCATGTACTATTAACCCATCAGTGGCTTGCCACAAGCCGCCAATATGCTTGACTCGTCTCTCAGTCGGCAGATACACCACAAAGTTTCTGAAAATCATATTGAAACGACCCTCCTGACCTGGCACAACTGTTTCGCCGGGGGTTGAGACGTTCTGATGGGGTTGTTTTTTAATGTTTACCTGATCACTGTCGAGAAAACGTATCCCTACTTCGGCAAGTGTAGGCGGTAGCTTGAAAGGCTGTAGCAGTACAGGCTCACTTCCTTGGTAGCCACCCTTTTCAAACTTTCGGCGAATTGAACTACTCGAAGACTCGCCAGGCCGCTTCGTACCTTTAATTGTGTGAATGGCCGTGCACTCAGTGCGGGCGCCATCGGCCTTTATTACAACGCGGTCATCGGCATGGGCTTTTTCAACTAAGTACTCTTCGCTGAATTCAAGTGCCACCTCCAGATTCGCCGCCAGCACTCCAAGGCCAGCTTTCGCTAGCGGCCGGCGACTATCACGTTCCCACGCCATAGTAATGCTGCGCGGTCCGAATTTGTCCATGCACTTCTTAAAATTACGTGCATGTCGTCGTGCTCTTACTATAAGCGCCACTTCATCCAGGTCTTTCAGATAAGGCCCAACGTAATCTTTGCCACCGAGAGAGCCCCGCCACCAATCTTCAGTGTGATAATACTGATGATGTGCTCTGCGGTAATGCTGCCCATCAGCCTCAAATACGTCTGTTGGCACATGGTAGCTCTCGGTTTCTCCCGGCGGCGTATAAAAGGACTGCAACCCTGCCAGGTCTGCTTGTTCCACTTCAAATAATTCAGCTGTATGAATCGGCAATCCCATCTGGTCTTCCAGGGCTATAATGTGACTTTCTACGATAGGGTTGTATTCTTGCGATATTGACCACAAACTAGGGACATCATCAAGTTCGCATATTTGTACGGTACCTGTCTGATCAGGCACATCGTCAAAGCGCGCTATTAGCATTGGTACGTCATATTCTCGACGAGCAAGCGAATTCTCTACTGGATAACAATTATTGAAGAGTACAGTAGCCTGCTGTTCAAAAATCTCTGATACCTTGGGGTGCATGAAGACTGGCGTCGGAATAATATTGAGGTAGGCATTGAAACTTTGACTACCCGGAACCGGCGTTAGCATAGAAGGGTGGAAGCCCTCATCAGGGCTAAAAGCTCGTCCTTCTAGTTGACTGTACTCAAAATTACGTGTCGGATGACACAGAATTTCGTCAGAGCTCTGTAAGTCACCACCGTTTGCCGGAAGGCGCCACTCCCCCTTCTGCCGCGGTTCGTCAGGTATCCAGTAGGCATGATCCCCCTCCGGCAGATCAGCCTTAATAACCGGCAACGCCTCAAAGGCGCTGCGTAAGTCGTTGGTATTATCATACACTTGGCCATTTACTTCACATGAGCTCATTGCGTCTGAATTATCTTATGAAATGGTGCGGATGAGAGGACTTGAACCTCCAAGGGCCGAAGCCCACTAGCTCCTGAAGCTAGCGCGTCTACCAATTCCGCCACATCCGCGCATGAAAGGCCACCATATGGTATCTAGTTTACTTGTAAAACTCAAGCCTTTTACAGATTATACTTTTCGAATCTTTCCGTTTTAATCCGTGACTTTTGCTTCGTCGATTTCCCAGTTCTGAACATTATTAAACCTGTCAGTAGCAGTATTGATTGTAGTCTGATCATTCAAACCATAGACCGGGCCGTCAGTTAGATACAATAACCGTGGCTGGTACAAACCGAGGGCGGGATTATTCTGCTGCCACTGCTGTAAAAATGGCTGATATTTTATGACCCGTAACGCCGGATCTTGCACTGTACGCCCGGCCTCGAGTGACGTATCAGCGGTAGAGTTTTTAAATTCTGAAAGGTTGAGCCGATTAGCTGATCGTATATCTGCTTGCGAACTATCCCAATACACAAAAACATCAGGGTCTACTCCAATTGATATACCATACAAAACGGAATCATAATCATGCTGAGACACTGCACTTTGAAAGTCGACGCTATTTAAAAATAAAGGCTGGATCTGAATACCGAGTTTTTTCCAATCCTTTTGAAGATCATTAACCACAAGATGGTATTCAGGCGTATCTGCAGCAGTTAAATTAAAGGTTAGCTGACTACCATCTTTAGTGCGCAAACCGTTCTTACCCATAACCCAACCATCAGCTGTGAGCGCAGATTGCGCAGCCGCAAGGTTATAGCTATCCTGTTTATAACTTGGATTATAGCCAAGCTGAGCCATTAAGAGAGGCTCTTGCACAGCGCGTGTTAAATATCCAAGCTGAGAGATAATTGCAGGCACATTTGCACCCTGTACTAATGCTTGTCTAACTTGACTATCTGCAAGAACCCCTGTTGAAGTTTTAAAAAATACCATTGTAGCGGCACTCAACAAAAGGCTATGTTGCTCGAGCGAAGACATAGTTTTTATACTGGCGGGCACATCATTAAAACCCTCGGCTCCATTGAGCTGATGTGATTGAAAAGCCTGTGCGAGCTCATCGGAATCAGCATATACGTGAAAGAAGAACTGGCTAAGCTTTGGTTTCCCTCCTTCATAGTGCGCAAATGGCGTTAAGGCAATTTGCTCTTCTGAGGTTGTGGGATCATCGCCGAATACCTGGATAGCCTGCCAGGTAAACGGCCCAGAACCAATTGGGTCAACCGTATTAAAATCAGCGGAGCGCAGATTAACAGGTGCGATGCCGTCTAGTATATGTTCAGGCACAATACCGTTTGTCAGACTATAAGGAAAAGAAGTGAGAGGGTCAGGTATTTTGAATACTACCGTCAAAGCATTTGGCGCGCTAACGCTTACCCCTTCATAACTGTTTTGAAGAGGTGATTGCGTGTCTGGATCTTGAATCATCTTATATGTGAACACAACGTCTTTACTTGTAAGGGGCTTACCATCCTGCCATGTTAGGTGAGGTTTTAAGTGAACAGTATAGACGGTACCCTTTGTATTAACGCTGTAAGAGCTCGCTAACTGGCCAACTAACTGATTTTTGTCATTATAGGTAAAGAGGCTCGCGAATATTAAACGTGACACACTACTATCAACGTCACTGGTTGCAAACAGCGGATTGGCGTTCGTAAATCGCCCAATGAGGCCTTCATTATATATCCCACCTGGAACAAAGCGTAGCGTTTGATAATACCCACTTAATAAGTATGTCTGAGTGATCAATCCACCGATCAGTAAAAGAATGAGTGCTAACCAGCCGATAACGAATCGACGAACCCGAGAGAGATGACTGAACCGCCGGAAAAAGTGTCGTTCAATCCCACGCTCAGCTTGCTGGCCAATATCCTCAAATTGCTGTTGACTTTTACGAAGCCTCCTCCGAAAGCGCAGTCGTATTAATCGAAGTCGCATGCTACCCACCCATAGTTCTTACGGTACGATGTTAGGGCATCACGCCTTTGACGCGAATCGGAACGGTTAGACCAAGCTTCACGATTAGGCATTAACGTAGGACCCCTAAATATTACTTAACAAGATCGCCGAGGACCAATGATAGGCTAAAGATCACAGCGCACACGATGGTAAGCTGAAAAATAGTCTTATCTGTACCACGACGCGTTGTATTGACTTCTCCGGCCCCACCAAGTCCAGCGCCAAGGCTCGCACCTCGCGTCTGGACCAGTATCAAAAAAGTCATCAATAGCATCGAACCCAGGGTCAAGTAATTGTATACACTCATTTTTTCACATCCTCTAAAATAGCTGTTACTAAATAGTTTACCAAACCTATGACCATTCCGGCAAAAACTGCAGCCCAAAAATTAGTAATATGTAGCGGATGGTACAGTTTACTCACCAAAAAAACGGTTAATCCGTTAATTATAATCATAAAAAGGCCAAGAGTAATTAAGATGGCCGGCAGTGCAAAAATAACTAAAATAGGCTTAACAATCACATTAATAATGGCCAAGATAAGGCCAGCAATAATAATATCGCGCAGCTTACTATTATAGGTAATGCTATTGCTGAGAAGGCCTGCTGCAATCCATAGACCTAATCCACAGACAACCCAACGTGTTAAAAAACGAATAATCGGACGATTCATATCTGTATTGTAGGTTAGCCTAATGCTCTCGGCAACTTATTGCTTAAAATTTTAAAGCCATGCGCCGTAATTAATACGTCATCTTCTATCCGAACCCCGATACCTTCTTCAGGGATGTATATACCCGGTTCAACCGTCATAACAACTCCTGGCTCGAGAGGTCGATCATAATCACCAACGTCATGAGTATTCAAACCAAGGAAATGAGACGTACGATGCGGAAAATATTCCCTAACGGTTTCACTACTAATTGATTTAATGAGCCCGAGTTCCCGTAATTTTTCGCCCATATATACTTCAATTTGATTTTCGTACTCTTTGAGAAGAACTCCGGGTTTAATTAATCCGAACGCAAATTCTTGAACATCACGAACCGTTTCATGAACAGTTTGCTGTCGCCGGCTTGGTGTACCCATACTAATTGTTCGTGCCACATCTGCAGAGTAGTGTTCAACTTCGGCTCCTATATCCAGTACTACCAGTTCGTCAGCAGAGAGAATCGTGTCATTTGACACATAGTGCATTCGACACGCCCGAGAGCCACCCGCGACGATTGGCTCAAACGCATGACCGCTTGCTCCCCGTTTTCTAAAAATGCGAGTTAATTCTGCCTCAATATCGTATTCATAGCTGTATTTTTTAAGTTTACTGGCGCGTGCAACATCTTTAAGTGCGCGACAGGTGATGTCAATCGCCGACTGCATTGCAGCAATTTCCACAGGCTGCTTTATCATTCTCATGATACAAATGTGCATCCCCAGATCAAGCAACTCCAAGTTTGGATTATCGGTTTTCATTTTTTGGACTAACGACGCGCGCGCGGGATTGGAATACATACCGTAGGATTCGAGATAAGCGGGTACTGGGGCAAGCGTTGCAGCATGTTTAACTTTTTTTAACCGTACACCGAGCCGCTCCCAACCTTCCCGTTCATCGAATATATCTTTGATTCCGGAACGATTACTTAATACTTCGTTGCTTACAGAGCCATCAAATTTTTCCCGAGAAGCACTCCGGGTCGGCACAATTAAGTATTCTTTGTCCCGATCCATCACAAGAACAATATCGGGATCTTCGATACCCGTTAGATACCAAAAGCTCGCATCCTGCGCAAATCGAAAGGAAGAGTCGCCACCACGTTGCAAGAGACCGTTTGCAGTCATTACAATCGGTGCCGTACCTGTAAATAGAGTTTTCAGGCGTTGACGATTACCAATAAAAAAATCACTAGAAAATCTTGAATTCATAGACAATTCATCAGTATAGCAAAAAACTTAGCATATAAGTATTCTTAGCTAGTGTCCAAGCATTATATTTAAACGAGATACTGCTTAAGTAATCGTATTTTTTTGGCGTCCAAGATTGTCTCTAGTTCAGCTTCGGTAGCCTGCGAGATACCCCTCACACTACCAAACGTTTTTAAAAGTTTTTTACGGGTAACCGGCCCGATACCTGGAACTTCATCTAAAAGTGAGCTTGTCTGACGTTTCTGCTTCAACACACTATGATAGCTCACAGCGAAACGATGGGATTCATCACGAATCCGTTGAAGTAATTTTACTACATTCGTGTTATGAGGAACATTCAGTAGGATAAAGTCCTCGTTCTCTATGGCGTAGCCACCGAGCTCATGAAGTACTTTTTCATCGACTGTGACTCCAGATTTACTTTTTTCAATAACAATTTGCTCTTCACGTTTAGCAAGTCCAATAAACGGTATCTTTTCACAGCCCTGTTCATCACGAGCCTGGATAGCCGCATCAAGTTGTCCCTTTCCGCCATCGATAAGTACCAAATTCGGCATACCCCAGGCTTTACGATTTTTTTCACTCATTCGCCGCTTAAGCGTTTCGTTCATATTATAGAAATCATTATTATGATTAATCTTCGTCTTAAATTTTCGATATTCAGACTTATTACTGACTCCATTGGTGAATACGACCATACTTGCAACTACGTCCGTTCCCTGCATGTGACTAATATCGTAACCTTCGATTCGATAGGGATATGAATCGATACTTAACAAGTTAATTAACTCGTTCAGTGCATGATCTTTACTTATATCCATAAATTCTTTATCACTGAATATGACTTGTTTATCAAATCCTTGGAGCGCAAACAACTGATTCCTAAAACGAGCTGCTTGTTCAAAATCACCTGTTTTTGCTGATCGCCGCATTTCTTTTTCAAGTTCTCTTTCTATAGTGCGGCGTTTTCCTTCAATGACTGCGATAAGTTTACGGAGATTAGCCCGATAATCTTCGAGAGTCGTTCTTCCCTCTTCCAAACCTGGATCTAATCCCAGATGATAATGCAGACTAGCCCGCTTTTGGCCAACGATGCGACGAGTAGCAAATGGAAACGCTCGGCGTAATGCTTTAAGTGCCTGCCGTACAGCGATCGTACTGAAATATGGACCAAAATAACGTGCACCATCATCAAGTGGTCGACGAGTTGTTGAAACGGTTGGGTAGTCACTATTGTAGTCAATCCTAATATAGCTCATAGCCTTGTCGTCTCTCAGTAGAATATTGTATCGGGGCATATAGCGCCGAATCATCTCTGCCTCTAGAAATAAGGCTTCGAGTTCACTTTCAACAACCATCCAATCAATATCGACAATCTCGTTCACTAATGCCTGGGTCTTAGGATCACGAGATCGAGACTTCTGAAAATACTGACGGACGCGATTACGTAGAACCGCCGCTTTGCCAACATAAATTATTTCGCCGGATTTATCTTTATGAAAATACACTCCTGGCGATCTAGGTAACTGATTCAGTTTCTCGGTAATAGCATCACTCATTCATTACCATTATATCGTTAAACGGAAGCGACTACGCAGTTAGGACAGAGCTGATTGTTGGCACATGCTTTGCAAATGAGAATTAGCTTATTACAGGCTTTGTTTGCGCAATTTTCATAATTACTTGTACGCCCCTGACAATGGACACAAATTCCGATATCTTTTGCTGTATCACTAAATTTATGACCCATCCGCCCATCAAAGACATACAGCGAACCCTCCCAGAGGCCTTTATCACCATATTTTTCACCATACTTCTGAATACCACCGTCAATTTGGTACACTTCCTCAAAACCTCTTCGTTTCATGAGCATACTCAGAACTTCGCAGCGAATGCCGCCCGTGCAATATGTGACAACCGGTTTTTTCTTAATAGAATCATACTTGGGATCTTCAAGTTCTTTTGCAAAATCACGAGTGTGATCAATTGCAGGTACGATGGCATTCTTAAATCGGCCTACACGTGCCTCGTAAGCATTTCGCCCATCGAAAAACACGACATCTTCACCACGGGAGTCCACCAGCTCGTGTACTTCTTCAGGTTTAAGATGAATACCTCCACCAACAATCCCTTTGTCGTCGACTTTTATTTCTTCGACAGCATTAAAAGTTACGATTTCCGAACGCACCTTAACGCTTAAGCGAGGAAAAATGTCACCGTTACTGTCGCTCCATTTAAATTGGATCTCCTTAAATGGTGCATAGGTTTTCGTGTCTTTAATGTACGCTTTGAGGTGCTTAATATCACCACCAAGGGTTCCGTTAATCCCATGCTTAGCGATAATTACTCTTCCTTTAAGCCCTAATTTTTCACATAAAGCCCTCTGCCATAAACGGACTGCTTCTGTATCCGTAATCGGCGTAAAAATATAATAAAGAATAATTTTCTGCATAAACCAATTATAACCTATATTTGATCTGTTAATTATGCCTAATTAATAAAAAAATCACTAACGCTAGCAGCACCGCTATAATACCTGCGAGCACCATATCCAATGTATGGCTACGAAAAACTGAAAATGAAGGTTCTGGATATTGTTCTTGTTCCTCTGTCAGTTTTGTACTCACGGCCTTTGATGAAGTTTTTTCAGTTGGGTTCTCGTTCATTTGTTGTATGACTTGATCGTCACTGTCATCATCTTTTACATCAGTAATTTGCTGGTTCGCATGATCGCGCATTTGGGGATCGCGTTCAAAATCAATTTCATGCTGAGTAATTTCAGCTTTTAAGGCAGCGTGTAAATCACCACCCCTAACATGCTCAGCTATTAATCTGCGCAACGCATTTTCACCAATTAGATGTGTCTCATAGGCTTGGCGTAAAGTCGTACCATCAACAGAAATTTTACTACTAATGTCTAGCAGTTCTTCGCGATTAACAGTTGCGATGTATTCAATAAGTGATTGCGGGTGCTGTTTGTTATTTTCTGCATGCGATATTTTGGCTTGCTCTCTTGGAGCATCATGCTTGGTTTCCGCGGCATTAATAAGAACATGGCCAATTTGCTCAAGTTGTAAACCACCATGTATGGTGTGCGCTTCGGTAGGGTTACCATGGCGATTTTCAATCGAGTGCGCTTCCCTGCTGGATGATTCCTGTTTTTTTGATTCAATACCAGTCTCATTTTTTGAGCCAGGCTCCACGCCAATAAGTTGCTGCCAGAGTTCAGGATGTTCGTTATGCTCGTTAACAACGCGTTCGGCAGTCGTGTTTTGGGCGCGCGGAATCTTAACCTCGCTGTTTTTCCGCCACTTGCGGTTAACCTTTTTATCGAGGCTATCGTAGGTTTCTGATTGGTGTAAGCCTTCCATGATAAAAAGTTTACGCTTATTTATTTGCAATACTGATATTTTTAGTATACTATAAATACCACTAATTAGCAATATCACTTTCGTGATTTAATCGGAGACGGCACAAATGAAAATTTCAACGATCAATCTACCTGCAATTTGTTTGTCCGTCAACGGGCTAATTCTTCTGTAGATTTCTTAGATCTATTTAAAACACATCCGCATAAAAAGTGTTTACTATCAACCATTACGCCATTTAGGAGAAGGCGTACAATGAAAACTTTATCTACAACTCACCAAACCATACAGTTATATTGGAGATATACGCTTCGCTATAAGACCGACTTTCTGGTTGGATCAGTCGGTGCGATTCTGGCAAATATAACACAGAGCATTATTCCGCCTTTTATCGTGGCGCGAACTTTAGCAAAGCTCGAAACATCATATGCAAGCCACCAGCAATTGTCGCTGCATGAATTTAAATCGTACATTATCGAATATGCGTTCGCGATGTTTGTTGGTGCACTCTTTTGGCGTGTTCAATCGTACTTCGTCTGGCAATATGAATTTAAAGTAAAGCGTGACATCGCAATCGATGTATACAATCATTTACAAGCTCAGAGCCAACGATTCCATGCCGATCATTTTGCTGGAGCACTCGTATCGCAAACGAATAAATTTATCAGTTCGTACGAACGCCTTATGGACGATTTAATATGGAACATTTTGCCTGGAATTACGACACTTGTTTTTGGAATCGGAGTACTAGTCTTTGTTTCACCGGCCTACGCCGCCGTACTGTTTTCTGTAGCACTGCTTTACATTTTCATCATGTCAAAGCGAGTGCGAAAACAGCTGCCCTATAATGTGCATGAGGCAGCTAAAGAAAGTCAACAAACCGCCGCTCTTGCTGATGCAGTTGCTAACTTAAGCACGGTCCGCGCTTTTGCGCAAGAAAAACACGAATCAGCGCTCTTCGGTTCAAAAGTAAATGATGTTTTTAAGGCAGGCCGGAAATTATCTGTTGAAGTTTTAAAAACTGAAGCAATTAGTCATTTTCAAACAAATGCCTTTCAGGTTATCGCAATCTTAGGCGGTTTAATTGCAGTCACAAGATACGGTGCAAGTGTTAGCGTGCTCTATCTCGTGCTCAGTTACACACAGAACATCGTCAATCAATTATGGCAATTTAGCCGAATTATCCGAAACGTAAATCGTAGCTTTGGCGATGCCACCGAAATGACCGAAATTCTCGGTTTACAGCCCGAAGTTCAGGATGTAGACATAAAGCGAACGTTACATTCAGAAAACGGTCGGGTTGAATTCAAGAACGTGCAATTTTTCTATCCAGAAAATCGAAAACGTCCATTATTTAACGATTTAAGTTTTTCGGTGCAGCCTGGCGAAAAGATTGGTCTTGTTGGCCCAAGTGGTGGCGGAAAAACGACTGTCACAAAATTACTGCTTCGATTTATGGATATCCAGGCAGGTTCCATTGAAATTGACGGTCAGGATATCGCATTACTTCCACAAGCCGAAGTTCGTTCACATATTGCATACGTAGCCCAAGAGCCCGTTCTTTTCCACCGATCTATTGCTGATAATATCCGCTATGGTAATTTATCTGCATCCGATGAAGCCGTGGCGGAAGCTGCCAAGAAAGCGAATGCTCACGAATTCATAACGCAATTACCGAAAGGCTATGGAACATTTGTTGGTGAACGAGGAGTTAAGTTAAGTGGTGGCCAGCGACAACGTGTGGCAATTGCTAGAGCGATGCTAAAAAATGCACCTATTCTAGTTCTTGATGAAGCAACATCGGCGCTTGATTCCGAGAGCGAAGTCCTCATTCAGTCTGCGCTGTGGAAACTCATGGAGGGTCGAACAGCCATTGTTATTGCCCACCGCTTAAGTACAATTCAACATATGGACCGAATCATCGTGCTCGAAGAGGGTGTGATCGTTGAGCAAGGCTCTCATACCGAGCTTTTGAAGCAGCCCGGCATGTACGCAAAACTGTGGGCCCATCAATCTGGCGGTTTTATAGAGGAGTAATTGCTACAATAGGCCCTATGTCAACGACACTGAAGACACTACAGCTATACACGCAAAAGTATCGTGAACATCCTTGGTTGTTCTGTGGTGCGTTGATGATGGGGCCCGGTTTTGTGTTGCAAAATATTATTAGTCCTCTCTTCATTGCCAAAATACTTGGACAGTTATCGGAGCATACTGCAGTAAATCCGTATTTTATATGGTTTGCTACCATTGCCTTAGCTGCCGGAGCAGTCATAACGTATGTTGGTGATAGATTTTTTGCTATGAAACTCACTAACAAAATCATCCATAGCTTATATAGCCAGAGTCTAGATATCATCCTACGGCAAGAATACGGGTTTTTTACCAATAGTTATGCTGGTTCACTGGTAACCCAAGCAAACCGTCTGGCAAAAGGCTACGAATTATTCACCAATACTATCTTTCTGGAAATGCTCCGGATTTGGTGTGGAGTCGTATCCGCTGTCGTAATCATGATTTACTATAACCCGGCATTGGGTATCACGGTAGGTATTCTATGGTTACTATCTATTGCTACGGTCATTTTTTTTAGTTGTAAAACGAATACCGCTAAGACGGCGTGCTGTTAATCAGGAGAGTACCCTAACAGGCACGCTTGCGGATATCATAACGAACGCCATAACGATAAAAACTTTTTCTCGGAAAAAAGCTGAAGAGGCGCGCTATGAAATCGACAACACGGAACTGTCTGCCCGATATAACGTTAGCTGGCGAAGAGCCATCAGCAATCACTTTATTTTGCAGTTAATTTGCGTGGCATTACAACTAGTAGTGGTATTCGGAGGGATCCGAGAAGTAAAAGACGGGGGCCTCACCCTGGCCTTATTCCTTCTGTTCCAAGTTTATATCTTACGGATTATAGATAGCATTATGAAGGCGAGTACAGAAATGCGTCAACTAGAGGGCGTCTTTGGCGATGCGGCAGAAATGACCGAACTCATGAATCGTAAACCTCTTATTACCGACCCAAGAAGACCTGAAAAATCCCATATAAAAGCTGGTGCTATTCGCTTTAAAAATCTAAGTTTTGCTTATAATGATGAGTCCGAAACCAATCCCGATTTATTAAAAGATTTTAATTTGTATATTGCGTCAGGTGAAAAAATAGGTTTAGTTGGACCGAGCGGCGGTGGTAAATCTACCCTGACTAAACTACTCTTGCGATTCATGGACGTACAAGGCGGAAGTATCATGATTGATAAACAAGATATACGTGCGATACGGCAAGATGATTTACATGGTGCCATTTCATATGTTCCCCAGGAACCGTTACTGTTTCATGGTACGATCCTTGAGAACATAAGCTATGGCAAAGAATCTCCTAATCGTAGAGGCTGCTCGCCAAGCGCATGCACACGATTTTATAGAAAAATTACCGAACGGCTATAACACGTTAGTTGGAGAGCGAGGCATTAAGCTATCGGGCGGCCAGCGACAAAGAATTGTGATTGCTAGAGCTATGCTTAAAAAATCCCCAATTTTAATTCTCGATGAGGCTACATCTGCATTGGATTCTGAAAGTGAAGCCTATATACAAGAAAGCTTATGGGAGCTTATGGAACATAAGACGACCGTTGTGATCGCCCATCGCTTAAGTACCATCCAGCACATGGACCGTATTGTTGTGCTCGATAACGGAAAAATTATAGAGCAAGGAAATCACGAGACTCTACTAAAACAAAAGGGCTTGTATGCTAAGCTTTGGGAACGACAATCAGGCGGTTTTATTGAACCGTAAAAGGGCTGCTATTTCTTTTCGGGATTGCGTCCCTGTTCTGTGTCTTCGAATTCTTTTTTACCACCAGGACGAACTTCGTCGGCTTGAGTATTTTCTTCACTGCCGCTTTCGTGTTCGGAAGATACAGATTCTGCATCAGCCTCTGAGTCACCGCCTACCGCGTCGTTGGCCGCAGCAAGAGCGCTTGGTTCATACACCGTAGCAATAGCATGGTCAGCTTCTATATCGACTTCTACGCCCTCAGGAATAATTAAATCTGCAACGGTAACATGGTCGCCGATTTCAATAAGTTTCTCTGCGTCATATTCTAAGAAATCAGGTAGCTTAGTAGCAATCGCTTTAACCGGGACAACTTCTAGTTGAGCAAGCACAATAAGTCCACTGCGCTCGGCTGGGCTTGAGTCATTACCTTCAGCATACCGTGGGTGAATAGGTATCTCTGCCTCAACCTTTTGATTTTTATCAACTGCGTTGAAGACTACGTGCCGTAGCATATGTTTCTGTGGATCAAAGTCAGCAGCTTTAATGAGCGCGGTAAAAATCAAACTTCCTGTTTTTAGCTGGACAGGATGATGCTTACCGGCCTGCTGCCAAACTTTAAACATCGCTGCATAATCACCCTGAACATGTATTGAATCTTTACCATGGTCATGGATAACCGCAGGAACTTGGCCGGCTTTTCGTAAGTGCTTCACAGCCTTACCGACAACTTCTCGCGGTTCTAACGTTAAACTAATAGAATCTTGTGGCATATCAGTAGTACCTCTTATTTCTTAACAAGCATTATAACAGATTATGGTATCTTTTTGAATGATTATGCTTCTTGAGCTGACTCAATTTTCAGATAAATCTCAATTATGATGGCTCATTTGATAAGTATATAGGCCGAAATTCTTTTTTGACGCAGCTCGGCAACGTGTTATATCGTATGTAAGATTTGGTAGCGCTTCCCGAATTAAGGGAATACTGCACAAACTCATAAAATATATAAAAAAATTATTACTATTTTTATGCAAACTTCGAAATCTGACCCACATGCACTTACCTCCAAATAGTTGAGGTACTCTTAAAAAGACGACATACTTTCTTTGTAAATCTCTTAAAACAAACAAAGGAAAACTATGCCGTCAACAGATATTGTACGAGCTGTACGCTCTCAAATACAAAACAAACTACTACCTGAGGTATCGCCTCGCTGGCAAGAACAGGTCAGCTTTGGGCTTAGTGCCTATGCTATGAATGAGTTCCACTCTGCCGCGTCCAATGCCCGGATGGTAGTGGCTAATTCAAATACCGCCGTCAGTAAAAGCGAACGGTTACTAGCTAACCAGAAGTTAGCTAACCAGTTTGGCAAACTCTTCGACTCCCTATCTCTTGTTAAACCAACTAGCTACGTCAACATTGACCACAGTCATATGAATGGACTAACAGCCCTGGTCGGTGCCATGCAAACCAGAAAAGGCCGAGCCTTGCCATGTCTCGTTGAAACTACCTACAGCGAAGATTTGTCTGCTCGGGATGATGCGCCGCCAAGGGAACAATCGCTCCGTTGGAACAAACAAGCTGCTAGATTGAGCCAATGCTTCACCGGACATTGCATAGATAGCTTACAAGGCTTCCACGACCGTTTAGGCTTCTGGCCCAAGCTAGTATTTGACCGCTGGTTTGCTAATTATTCACTGGTGACTCATCTATCTGCTGAAGGCGCTATCTACTACATTAGGCTAAAAGCCGGCAGATACGTTGAGTGTGAAGGTAAGCGAGTTAAGGCCGAGCAGCTCGAGAAAGATGCTGTCATTGAACTATTTGGCCTGAGACTACGGATTGTTCGTAGTCCGAAGGACGGTAAGAATGATGAGCCCTGGTACATCTTAACCAATGACTTTAGCAGTAGCAGAGCTAAGGTAATCCGTATTTACTATTACAGATTCGAAATCGAAGAAGACTTCAAGGATATTAAACATATCCTGGGATTAAAACGAACGAGATTTAACAATCCCAATAGCTTAAAAGTTATCTTATGGCTGATGGCATTAGGTATAGCCTTACTTTATCTGGCGACTAAACATTTAGTGAGAGTGAGCCATTCAGCACATCCTAAAAAACAATGTTCGTGGTTTCGGATTGCCTTTGAAGCCTGGCAGAGAGCCATACATGAAAGCCTTGCATTGACCGGCTAACGCCGGTCAGAGGTGGAGAGAAACATTTGGAGGTAAGTGCATGTGGTTCAGCTTCGAAATCGATCGGATTGTCATAAATTTCTAGACTCTCAACCTAAAAGCAGCTAAGCTTAGTCTTACATGTTCGATGTAAATCACATTATTCAAAGTGGCGGTCTCCTGCTGCTCGGTGGTTTTCTTTTTGCCGAAGTAGGACTTTTCCTCGGCTTCTTTTTGCCCGGCGATACGCTTCTCATTGCCGCTGGAGTATATGCAAAACAAGGTAAATTATCTATTGCAATGGTGCTTATTGTGGCGGCTCTAGCGGCTATAGCTGGAGATAATACTGCATATCTTATTGGTCGTAAACTTGGACCACGTATTTTTCGGAACAAAGATAGTCTTCTGTTTCAGCCAGACCACGTTGCAAAGGCTGAAGTTTTTTATGAAAAGCATGGCTCCAAGACTGTCTTAATCGCCCACTTTATTCCCGTGATTCGTACCTTCACGCCACTGCTTGCCGGTGTCGCATCAATGCCCTATAAAAAATATCTAACTTTCGATGCGATCGGTGACACGTGCTGGGCGGTAATTGTAACATTACTCGGTTACTACGTCGGTAGTCGCATACCTAACATTGATCACTACGTCCTGATTGCGGTAGCTGCGGTAGTTATCATTACGCTTTCACCCACGTTGTATCACATTGCAAATATAACGCTTAAAAAACATAGAAGGCAGCGAGCCTCCTCAAAAGACTAGAGCATTTTCTTCAAAAATTGACCTGTGTAACTGTCAACTACTTTTGCAACTTGCTCGGGTGTACCTTCAGCAATAATCTTGCCGCCACCCTCACCGCCTTCGGGCCCCATATCTATCAGCCAGTCGGCATTTTTAATAATATCTAAATTATGCTCAATTACTACCATACTATTACCGGCATCGACCAATGCATGTAGCATGTGTAGCAATTTATCGACATCTGCCATATGTAAACCAGTGGTCGGTTCGTCAAGTATATATAATGTCCGCCCGGTTGGACGGCGCGATAACTCACTGGAAAGTTTGATGCGCTGTGCTTCACCGCCGCTCAGTGTTGTCGCAGGTTGGCCGAGTTTTATATAACCAATACCTACATCAACTAAAGTTTGCAGCTTGCGTGCGATGACTGGGATATTTTCAAAAAATTCGAGCCCTTGTTCACATGTCATTTCTAAGACATCACTAATAGTTTTGCCTTTATAGTGAATTTCAAGAGCCTCTCGATTGTATCGTTTGCCTTTACAAACCTCGCACGTAACATATACATCCGGCAAAAAATGCATCTCTATTTTGATTATTCCATCGCCAGAACAATTTTCACAGCGGCCACCTTTAACATTAAAGCTAAAACGTCCTGCGCTATAACCACGTAGTTTTGCTTCTGGCATTTGGGCGAATAGTTCACGAATTGGCGTAAACAAACCAGTATAAGTAGCTGGGTTTGAGCGAGGCGTTCGCCCAATTGGTGACTGGTCAATAATGATAGCCTTATCAAGCTGCTTGATGCCCTCAATCTCATCATGCCGCCCGGATACAGTCCCTGCGCGGTGCAATCGTGCCAGTAATTCCTTCGCGAGAATATCGTTGATTAGACTGGATTTGCCCGATCCGCTAACGCCGCTCACTACCACCAATTTACCAAGTGGAATCTCAGCATTAATATTCTTTAGGTTATTTTCGCGTGCTCCTTTAATAAGGAGTGATTTTCCGTTTCCCGTACGTCGTTTCTTGGGCACCTTAATACTTTTTACTCCCGAAAGGTACTCGCCTGTTAAACTTGCTTTGGCCTTAATGACCTCGGCGGGGGAACCGCTGGCCACTACTTTACCGCCGTGCATACCGGCTCCAGGCCCGATGTCTAAAAGCCAGTCGGCAGTTCGAATCGTTTCCTCATCGTGCTCAACGACAATAACCGTGTTGCCGAGTTCTTTCAAGTGCTGTAAAGTTCGAATCAAGCGAGCGTTATCCCGTTGATGTAAGCCAATACTTGGTTCATCCAAAACATACAAGACTCCAGTCAAACCAGATCCAATTTGCGTAGCTAAGCGAATACGCTGCGCTTCACCACCACTCAGAGTTGCCGCGCTTCTTAGTAAGTTTAGGTAATTAAGCCCCACATCCTGCAGAAACTGCAATCTTGCACAAATTTCCTTCAAGATCAGCTGCGCAATTTTCGTTTCTTTATCGCTAAGCGTTAATTTGTTAAACCACATAAGAGCTTCGTCTATTGAGAGCGAGCAGATATCCATAATTGATTCAGCACCGATCGTAATCGCCAGTACTTCAGGCTTCAAACGTAACCCGTTGCAGGCGTGGCATGGTTTTTCCTGCATGAATCGTTCAATGTCACGCCGGATGAAATCACTATCTGTTTCACGATGACGACGCTCTAGGTTAGGCACGACGCCTTCATATGTCGTTTCAAAACTTCGACCTAACCCGAGGGAGACTTTAAATTTTTCATTACCAGTACCATACATGATCATCTTCATTTGTGACTCAGTAAGCTCACCGGTTGGAACATGTAGACTAAAGCCATGCTTGTCGGCAACAGCTTGTAACTTTTTCATATACCAGTTATCGACATTAATCCGGTTGTAGGGCCTGATGGCCCCTTCAGCAATTGTGAGCTTACCATTTGGCATGACTAGCTCTGGATCAACCTCTAAACGATTGCCTAATCCGGTACAGACTGGACAGGCGCCGTGCGGACTATTAAAGCTAAACGTACGAGGTTCAAGTTCAGGGATTGTGACTTCTGGATGTTCTGGGCAGGCATACATGAGACTATAGCTCCAGGTCTGATCCTCGTCAGGGTTAAGTATCACGATCTTACCCTCGGCCACATCAAGTGCCTGCTCTACCGACTGTACAAGCCGTGAACGACTGTCACTATCGTTCACTAATCGGTCAACAACTATCTCGATTCGATGACGATAACTTTTATCAAGTTCAGGAAATTCATCAAGTGCATAGACCACGCTATCTACTCTGGCCCGAGCAAAACCAGCTCGTTGGTATTGCTCCGGAATGTGCTCGAAGGCACCTTTTTTATCGATCACCACAGGAGCAAGAATCATAAGACGCTTATCAGTTGTGGTGGCTACTATTTGATCAATGATACCGTTCGTGGTCTGACGTACCACGGCCTTACCATCAATCGGACAGTGCGGCACGCCTATACGCGCATAGAGTAACCGTAGATAATCATAAATCTCAGTAACGGTTGCTACAGTCGACCTCGGGTTTCGAGAAGTAGATTTTTGGTCGATTGAAATAGCTGGCGACAGCCCATCAATTTGATCAACGTCAGGCTTTTCCATGAGGCCCAAAAACTGTCGAGCATAACTGCTTAAACTTTCGACGTAACGACGTTGGCCCTCTGCATAAATTGTATCAAAGGCCAGACTTGACTTCCCCGAACCTGATAAACCGGTAATTACGACGAGTTCATTCCGCGGAATACTAACATCAATATTTTGCAAATTGTGTTCACGTGCGCCTTTGACGACGATATATTCAGCCACTCATTTTCCCCCAGCTTTAGCTGGTCTATTATACTTCAAAATCAAGATTTTTACCACTATGGAGCTGATCATATTATCTATAGCCGATAGATATGTGGGGTAAGCAGTAATAAACATAAGAATATAAATATATATTTGCTTTATTTACAATAATATGTATAATGCGAATTAACTAAAGGGCGTCACGTGTACACATTCTTTGTTCTGGGGCTTATTCCAGGCACATCAATTCAAATCACTTTTTTAATCTGGACCGATATAATTCTGGTTGGCATTGAGTTGGTGAGCATTGTATGGCTACTTCGTCGTCATCCAATTCATGTTAAATTCGTATCATACGTAGTGTATACACTAGTAACTTCCATGGGTACTATGCATGATCTACTCAGACTCGCTCTTAAGCACTCTTCGATTGCTCCGGTACAAGAAGATGAAGTCTCAGCTTAACTCTGCAGGCATTATTGATTGCCCATACAGCTGTAATTCTTCGAGCAGATATTCTTTCTCTGGCGTCAGTTTTCCAGCCACGAGCTTTTGTAATCTAGCAAAATAACTAGCAAGCAAACTTTTTTCTTCTCCTTCAAATAATTTCTTCCGGCAAAAATCGTCCCACTCGGCTCGTTCGGTTGTTGTTAGACTGCCCGGAAAATTGCGGGCCTTATATAGTGGCAGCATTAATTTCAGGCGCTCATCTTTAAGTTGAGCAGCTAAGTTATCGAACGAATCAGGCGCTGCATTTCGAATTGCCTGCATTGTTTTTTTATCTTGAGGACCAACAAAACCTTCATATAGTCGTTCATCCGCCGTGAGTGAGCTATGCTCTACGATTAATTGTTTCGCTTGCTGGTCTTTATCGAGCTTTGCAATTGCATTAAGCACTTTTTTTGCAAAAGAGTTTTGATGTTTCCTAAGAATAGCGAGATTTTTTGAGATAGCACCTAACGATAAGCCAATTCGTTGTTGAACGTCATCCTGTTGAATAACCCCGAGCGGTGCAATAACCGGATTCCGATTATATTTTATAGTTTTAACTGGTAAGTGAATATATGTAGGGTCTTTAGAATATTGCCAGGCATCAATAAGTTCATCAGTCCCCATATCAAGAAAAGGTGTGGGATCATAACGCAGGTCATAGGCTAGTGCCGCTGCTTGTTGTGGATGTTCAGCTAGTAGAACGACAGCTGAGGTGTGAAGAAAATCCGCCGAATAATGTCCACTCGTATACACAAATGGCTCTCCTGATGTTATTAAACTCGCAATTTTCTTTTTGTCACGTAGTCCATATAAATAGCTAAACAATTCCGGATGTCTTGTTTGTAAAAGCTTTGCCACTGCGATTGTTGCTTGTACATCACTTAAAGCGTCATGGGCGCTAACATGATCAAGTTTATTGAGTTTCGTTAATAATTCGAGTCGATTTGTTGGTCGGTTATCAGCTGTGAACGGCCATTCAATGCCTTCTGGTCGTAATGCTCGCGCCATTCGGATAACATCAAGCATATCCCAGCGACCAGTACCATTTGCCCATTCCCATTCATAGGCATCATAAAAATTACGATAGTTGAGAAAACGCATAAATTCATCGTCGAAACGAATATTATTAAAACCGACAAAAACAGTGTCAGGTTTTACGATATGTTCATAGAAATGATGGAGAAATTCAACTTCCGTTATACCGTCAGCAATCGTTTGTTGCGGTGTGATACCAGTGAGCATAATCGCGTCGGGTTCGGGCAATACATCAGCTGCTATTTTTATCAATAGATTAGTCGGTTCACCAACCGGCTTCATATTTAAATCAGTCCGTTGACCTGCAAATTGCATAATTCGTGCCGAACGGGGACTAATACCGGTGGTTTCGAGATCATAAAAATAAAAACTTGGCATTGCACCCAGTGTATCATTCAGAGGTATACTAGTGGGATCGAATTATGAGAGATTACTATATTTACTCAAAACTAATCTCAGGCTTACTGATTAGTTTCTTTCGAACGTAAATAGTTTTCTATAAATTCTTCTACCTCAGTATTTTGATATTCATAGATGTTATTAATTTTCATTTGCGTCGCTAAATATACTAATTGATGCCACTCCGCTCTCGCCCGACTATCGCCGCTGCAGGCGAGCACAAATGCACCGCGCAGTCGGGCTCGCGTATGTTCAGGCGCTGTTGTTATGCGTTGCTCAATAAGCTCCCTTGACGGCATATATTCGTTCCAAACTTGTTCCCTTAAATAGTCAATAACATGATTCGGTCCAATATAGTCATAGAAACGATCTTGTGCGCGCATTTCTTCGCTTGCCCAAGCAATCCCATTTTTTTGATGCACCGTACGTTCAAGACGATAATATTTCGTCATCCAATCGGCCCGCCTTTTTAGCAGTGATGGCTCTTGAATTATATCGGCAGCAGCCTTTTCCCATTCATCAAGTGTCCAGCCGTCTTCGTCACTCAACACCATATTTCCAGCTTCCTGTTGAGTTCGAATTAGTTTAATAATTGCTTGCTGTATTTCAGCAGCAGTTTTCGTTCCTCCGATCCGCATATCGTAGCCATTACGTCCCATGAGGTCGCGTCCAATATTACGCGAAACGGTATGTAATTCATCTCTGAAACGGACTGAGCGTAACTGCTCTCCAAGTTCTAAAAGACCGAGTACAAGCGACGTTGATCCAAGCTTAACCCGCGTAGCCCAGGGTGATCGGTTTGGATCCCCAGAGGTTACGTGTACACGACGAGACTGCAGCGAATTATCCAAAGGTTTGTCGCGTAAATTAACGACCGGTTTCAATTGATTAGTAGTTCGAGATTCATAATCTATATTAAGATTTGAAACTTTCTGGCTTATCCAGAAATTTCCGCTTGTATCGACATATCCTAATCCAAAGAAGATTTGTCGAGTCGCGAGATGTAGCCCCAGTAGTGCAAGCTCGGCTTTGTTTATATGTACTGATAGATTGGTATTATAACTTTCATGATAGCCGACTGTAGTGCCTTGATCATCCACTACCCGCTTATAGGTATTGAAAGAACCAATAACACCTTTCCTTTTTGCGTCCGAAAGAGCACCATAGATTATCTTTTCTCCTGCCATTTCATTGGCCGTCGTGCCAAGATAAGAATCATCTTCAGGACCTGCATATTCCCATATACTATCTAGGTCCCTGTATAATTCGGCACCGTTGGCTAAGAATGCTCTGTGGGCTTGCCCGAGGTGAGGAACAGTTTCTAGATACGACCGAGCTACCTCAAGCAATTCTTTCTCAATTAACTGGCGTGATCCATTATGCTCCGGAACAGCGCTCGGTACGAGAATACTATGCTCAGTTTCAGTTCCGTGTCCTCGAGATCCTGTATATAACATAAAAACTTATATTATATAACTATTCATAAATATTGTCTAGTATTAGTCGTGAATACCGCTAGAAAATCATCTCATACTGACCAATTCTGATCACATTTCCGCTTTTAACGCCCTGACGTAATAATTCGTGTAAGATACCAACTTTACGCATAATATCACGAAGCCGCTGTACGGACTCGTCATTACTGAAGTCAGTTCGCTTCGCGAAATGTTCAATACGTTGGCCAGAGATTATATATACGCCGTCTTGATTCAAAATCTGCCATTCGTCTGACGTGTCTGTTATGCGTAATACGGGTAGTTCCGGGTCTGTCTTTTTAGGCGCTTTTTTAATTCGGGCCTTCAGAACTGCTGCCTTAAGCGCGTACTTCAGTTCATTCAGACCTTGCCCCGACTGCGCGGAAATAGTCAATATTTTGGTTTTTACTGGTACCACTTTCCGTAATTGCGCTTCAAGATCTTCAGTAATTTCAGGATCAAGGCCCTCAATTTTGGTTAACGCTACAATCTCGGTTCGTTTGGCAAGCTGTGCATCATAGGCCTTAAGCTCATCCCTGACAATTTCATAAGTTTGGGTAACATTTTCCTGATATGAATCAATGAGATGCAGAATAACAGCAGTGCGTTCAATATGACGTAAAAAATCGTGCCCCAGTCCTTTGCCGTCTGCAGCACCCTCTATTAATCCAGGGATATCGGCCAAAAGAATAGTCGTTTCAGCGTCAATATCCACTACTCCAAGGTTTGGAGTTAGTGTCGTGAATGGATAGTCAGCAATTTCCGGTCGGGCATTACTGACTTTACTGAGCAGCGTTGATTTACCAGCGTTTGGTAAACCAACTAGACCGACGTCTGCGATAAGTTTTAACTCAAGCTTCATAGTTAATAGATCGCCAGGCTCCCCTTTTTCTGCAAACTTAGGTGTTTGCCGACGAGAACTCACAAAATGCGCATTCCCAAAGCCGCCTTTCCCGCCGTGTGCCACAACTGCTTGCTGTCCGTCCTCAACCAAATCAGCAATAATCTCGTCCGCTTCATTTGTAGCTAGTGTACCGACAGGAACGGCTACTAATAGATCCTGGGCGCTCCGACCATGCTTTCGATTTGTGCCACCGGGCTGTCCGGATTCTGCTTTTACTTCTTTTTGATAGCGAAACGCGGCAAGTGTGTTCTGATTTCGACTCGCGAGCAGTATAACGTCGCCACCATCGCCACCATCGCCACCGTCAGGCCCACCTTTATTGACAAATTTTTCATGCCGAAAACTCATCTTGCCATTACCGCCGTCACCGGCAATAACCGATACTGATACCTTATCTACAAAACTCATACTGACTACAGTATAAAGGAGTTAGCCCATAATGAATACTTTTCGTAACAGATTGATGATATGCAGGCTTAATGGGTAATGAAATTCTGGAAATCGGTGGCAGGCACCCATGCAGAGCCAACCTTATCAAAACCACCGCCATCGCCAGTATTATTCATATCAGAAATGTGAATAAGCGCACCTCCATCTGCCACACCAGTAACAATAGCAACATGTCCTTCACCGCCAGCCGCATCTGCCGTTTGAGCAATCGCACCAGCTGTTGGTGTGTCACTGACATTCCATCCGCTCATGCGGGCATAATAAGCCCAGCTACTTGCATTACCCCAGTTACTCGGGACGCTAATTTGACTGGCAACATACCACGTACAATAGCCAAAATCATAACCATTTGAGCCGTAAATTGGGCCACTGCCCCAAGGAAAGCTAGAAGAGAGAGCTGAATATGAAGCCACGGCGGGTGAAACTGGAGGCGTACCATTTGGTATGATAATTTGCTCTCCTGGTTGCAAGCCATTAATCTCGGCGTCGTTAAAGGCTATAATTTCTGCGGCATTTGCATTGTATTTTTGAGCTAAACTTGCTGGTGTGTCACCTGCCTTAACGGTATAGACAATACCATTGACAGGGGGAATAACGAGGTGCATTCCAACAGGAAGGGTAGTCCCCGTAAGACCATTCGACCATAAGATACTATTCGACGTAACACCAAATTGTGCCGCTAGACTGGCTGGTGTGTCGCCATTTTTTGTTACATAATTGACAATGTCCAGTCTCGACTTTAATGCCGTGTACACGACTTGAGGTTTTGTCAGAACATCATCACTATTTGCAATAATCGCAAGGTCGGCAGCTTGTGATTCTGCCTGATTCGCTATAGCCGTTGTTTCGGGAAGACTTGTCATGCGAGCAACAGTGAGTGCGATATCGGCAGACGATATTTGATCAAGTGGATTTGCTGGCGCGATTTGCGTATTCGCATTGCTACCCACTACCGTAGATTGATTAATAGCGACGCCTTTACTTGGATTATCTAAAATAAAGACGAGAATAATTGCCAGAATAATAACGTTCGAAAACAACAGGCTCATCCGAATGGTGCGCCTGCGAATAGTTTTCCGCTTCAATTTTGCCTGAATTATCGTATAGAGTTTTATGGAACGGGCTCTACGTGGCATCACTAGGTGTGCCGCAATAGTTGAATGACCCGTATTGCTCACAGGACGAAACTCCCGGCCTTCTGCATTGCAGCGACTTCGCTAAAGGCTCCACCAATGAGGTAAGTGCTAGTAATAATACAAGCTCCTTATTATAAGGTTTCAAAATCTATGTGCCAGTATGGAAAACGGGCGTTTTGTATGTATTGAATTTTCCAAACTTGTGAGGTAGCACTTTTTAGCTTCAAAAAGCTTATTTTAAAGTGTACCGAATTATTATAACAAACCGACAGACCATAGCAAGTGTTGTGCACAAGCTAGTGGCTTATTGACCACACAATTTGTGACAATACTGTGCTGTATTAGCTTCTTGTTGCTGAAGAGTCGTTGAGAAGTAGGTTACACCATTATCCCCAGTAACAAAGTATAACCAGTTCGTGGCTGCTGGATAGAGTGGCCGCATTTAAAGCATCGGCACTAATCGTACTAATCGGACTCGGCGGTAAGCCGGTGTGCTGTAAGGTATTATAGGGGGAACTATAGGTAAGGCTTGGCGCCTGACCTGCCACAATCGCTCCATAATAGGCGGTGACATCGGATCCAAGCATCATATTGGTTCGCAAACGCGAAAGAAAGACTTGTGCAACCTGAGTTTGATCGGTTGGTTTACTGACTTCTTGGTCAATAATAGACGCTAGTGTTAATCCTTGGTAAACTGTCAAACCTTCCGCGGCAAATTCTTGCTGAACCTGCGGAGTGAGCTCGTTTCCCATTTCAATGAGTGATTCACGAATAATTGTCGACGGCTGAGTGTCTGAATCTTTTTCAAATGAATCCGGCCATAATAATCCTTCCAGGCTATCCACTGTAGTTGGCTTGTACTGCATTACCGGTAAATCAGAATATTGATCTGGCTGTAGGGCGGCATCAACGCTCGCAGGTGAAAAACCGTCATTAATAAGATCAGCTCGAACTTGATCGATTCGTATACCGGGTAAAATTGTCACAAGCTTCGTGGTAACTTTGCCTTTTGTCATGGTATTCACAATAGTCGATGTGCTTTGGCTCGGCGAAAAGGCATATACTCCCGCTTGCAGTTGACTGCTTAGTTGCGTACTATGCGCATACAATTCCATTGCCCAGGCACTTCGAATGAGATGCTGCGCTTCAAGCTGATCGGCAATCTCCTTAACCGAACTTCCCTCTTTAACGGTAAAGATTTGCGTTTGTTGACTACTGCTTACCGGCCGTAGTTCTAAATTATAGATATGACGAACAAAGATAATACCAACACTATAAGTACCACAGCGTTGTAAGAACACCCCATACTCTAGATGGAATAATATGGCGCTAACGTCCTGGAACCTTATAGGCCGTTTCATGTCTTTAGCTCCTCTAGTTGTGATGCTCATTTATAAAATCCTCAAGGATATAGGTTGCCGCAAGAGCATCGATTTCGCCCTTTTTGTATGGTTTACCTCGAGACTCTAATTCTTGTTCCGCGTTTTGAGAAGTCAATGCTTCATCCTGGAAATCGATCGGTAATGAAATATGCGTTGTAATGTTTCACGAAAATCCTCAATAGATTTGGTTTGAGCAGTTGTTTGCCCATGAAGGCCTCGTGGATAACCGACAACTACCTTTGCTACGGACTCGTCGGTCATAACTTCGGCTAGCTGCTGTAGAAAGTTTTCGTCCTATTGGCAGTGTGATAAGGGACGAGGCTATGTGTGCGTCGAAGGTGGCCACCGCTATGCCGACGCGTTTTGCACCAACATCAAGAGACAATACCGACTTAAGGGTTGTTAGCATTGCTACTACTCGCTGTGTTGTTGGCTTGGCGATAGTGATGGTTATTTTATTATTTTTAGTCGGTACTGTGTCTACAAAGAACGGACTCAGTTTTACCGTTACACCAGTAACATCGGGATTCGACTCAATTACGCTTTGTACCTGACGCACTCTTTTTACCAGCAACTTCTTGTTGGATACTTCTAACATCGAGCTCCGGACCCGCACTTGCGACCGTGCTCATACTTACCTGGGCACAGGTGTTAGAGTTATTCTGCACACTGAACTCAGCTTTATCAAGTCCATCGCTTAAAATGCTCTGCTTGGAGGTATTGATCTGGTTATCGACATTATTATTCACTAGTGTCTGCAAGTCGCTCTTATGCACTCCAAACATAGTATAGGTGATCGTCTCTGTGACCGTTACCGTAGTAGCCGGATGTACCAACGTTGGCACTATTTGTGGTCGTTGGTGTTCCTGAGCTATAGGTCGCCGCTATCGGGTACAGTCCCTCGCCTTGCAATTGACTCTCAAGCGCCTGCTTTTCCGAGCTGTCATTATTAGTTGATATCTTGGCTTTTGCATTATTAACATCTGTTTGGCTGACAGTTTGGACGATATTATCTGTACCGCCAGAGATATCTGAGTTAGCGTTAGCGGTTACATCTGACTGACCGGCAACAGTAAATGATGATGACGATCCTGTATTATAGTTGAACTCCGGCCACTTTGTGCAGTAATCTGGTAGCGGCTGGAAGCATCATAAGATTGACAAGCTACCTTTCGCCATGTAAACTAAACTTACGACAGTTGTATCGTTGTTGAGTAATATAGGTAAGGCCATTCGTTGTCACACCACTCCCGGCAGGCACATCTGGCACGTTGTCCAAGATTAGGCGCACATTCTTGAGCAGTCATATTGATTGAGCCGCTCGCAGTTTGTCCCTCATTTTCTTGACCAGTTGTCGCGACCTGCTGTGAGTACGTCTTCTGTTGCTGGACAAGAGTAGCAGGTACAGTGCTCGATGCAGTTTCAAGCGAGCCCGCTGTAGTCGATAAATTCAGGTTGAGGTTGGCGTTCACATTAGTAGCGTCAGTGTTTATGTCAATAGTAGCCTTCGGTAGCATCTCTATCGCAAACACAATGCAGAGCAATAATTACGATAAGCAGCAGGATACCGATGATCAAAAATAACCTGAAGCGATTGAAATTTGGTACGTGTAGACTGCTATCTTTTTTAGGCTTCTTTTCTTTCTTCTTTTTGCCTTTGCCATCATCGGAATCTGCGGCTGCTAAGCCAGCAGTTCGCAGTATCAGCATGCCGGGTTATCATCAAGTTCTACCGTCTCGACTTCATCCTTTGGAGGCATTCCAGCAAGTGCACCAACTGTCATTGCGGCGGCAGTTTCAGGATTTACTCCATCTCCATCCGTTGGGGGTTCGCCAGTTAGCTCTTCAACCGTTTCTTCTCCTTCATCTTGATTTGGTGCAAGAGGAATCTCCGGTTTGGTTGTTAGAGACTTAGCGACATGCAGGCCCACCATACCGGCAAGTGGTAATAGCCCAGCTTCACTGGTGATTAAGACGACGTGTTTTTTGGCTTCGTCCGCGGCGCGTTTCAGAAGTTTCATGTTGACGACACTCTGTAATACAGCGGCGCGCTTTGGTAATACGAGTGCTAAAACTTTTGCATCGCTTCCCTTGAGCTTATCAATGATGCCTGTTATCTCATCGTCAATATCGATGTATATCGTGTCTTTGGAGGTTACTGCCATAATGTATAGATTTTACACTCTTAACATTTTATCAATTTTATCTCGGATTGAATTTGACCCATTAGTAAATTGTATCGTATCCATCCCGACTCGCAGTAATCCCATGGCCGTAATAAAGGTATGGTCATTTACGTCACCGGTCATATCTTTAATGCCGGCTACCTGTTCTGGACGAATATGATGGACTGTTGGGCGACGCGTAAAAGGTAGCGTACGGTACCATTCAGTCTGTTCAAGACGCTCCATGAGCATTGTAAGTGATGAACCGCCGCCACAAAGAAATAAACGGTGCGGTAAATGATCAAGTTTAGTAAATTCACCTAATGCAAGCTCGATCCCTCCAACCCACACATCTGCTGTCTTATTGAGGGAGGCTTCTACAGCTGGGCGAGTTTGAGCAGGAACCTTATTGGTACTTAAACCAACTTTTAATGTTTCTGCTTGCTCAAATTCTACACCTAAATCCCGCTCGATAGCATGCGTGTACGCCCGGCCACCGATTCCAAACATTTTTGTACCCTGAACCCCGCCATCGTTAACTACGGCTATATCAGTAGTACCACCTCCGACATCCATTAGGATTGCGCTTAAGTTCTGATTCGGATTATTACCGATTACTGCCCGAGCAACAGCGAAAGGTTCAGCTGCAACAGCGAGTAAGTCAAGATCAAGCTCTTGAGCGGTCTTTTCAAGAGCGCCAATATGAATCATTGGTGCAAATGCGGTATACAACTGCACAACTACATCCTTCCCCTGGAAACCGATGGGATTCGTGACAGGATAACTATCAATTTCAATACTAACAAGCGCACTGTTTACAAGACGAACGTCAACTTCCTTGCCACCGAGCTCCCAGGCAAGCATCTGCTTAGCTTTGGTTTGCGCCCGCTCCTGAACAAGATTAATAATCTTCTCCATTTCGACAATATCAATAGGTTCAGTCGATTTTTTACGAACGACACGTATGGTTGTAGTCGTGCCTTTAACAAGTTCACCGGCAATCCCGATAATGGCAGTCCGCACGCTTACTGCGGCTTGGGTTTCCGCCTCCGTTAATGCCTTGTCACAGTTTTCGACGACACTCGCAATATCTGCAATCGCCCCGGCTTGCATATCAGTCAGACCTTGATGAGCTCTCCCTACACCGATTATTTCAATTGCGCCTTCTTCACCAACCTTGCCAATTAAAGCTTTCACGAATTCAGTCCCGATATCGAGAGCAACCAGATACTGTTCACCCTTTTTACCGGATTTTGCTTTTGTTCGAACCTGAGCGGTCGCTTTCTCAGCATGGCTCAGTGCTTGGCGCGTGACTTTAGAGCCCACGCTTTTTAATGAATTAAGCATATTCACTATTTTAGCATAATCCTACCTTGAGAAAGCCTTAGAAATAGTAGATTCTGCAACTTTCTAACATGCTATGACTATACTTTACGTGAATGACAGACCCGAAATCGTTATAAATTTCGTAACCAACCTAGAACTAAAGCATTACTACTTCGTCATGTTCTGATTTTTTCGTCCGGCTTTTTATTTTCGGCTGGTAATAAGCAATTGCAATCAGGATGACAACATCACTGAGAACGCTGTAGACGGGACGCAAATATAAGATACCGAATGGTCCATTAATAAGCGTAAGACAACTGAAAACGACTGCACTGGTGCCAAGCAACCATAAACGAAAGGGCTCAGTTCCCGGATGCGCGCGTATTTTTAAAACCAGCATTGTCGTCGCAAACGTGTCAATCAGAATAGTAAGCCAAATAGCCAGTGTGTTATCACGTGTTAGTACCCACAAAACTATAGTTATTAAGGCAACTGAGAGAAGTAAGCGATCATAGCGTGAACTGTTGCGAACACCGTACTTTAACGAAAATATAAAATAGAGGACTGCGTAGATAAAATAGAGCAGATATACCAGAACAGACAAACGACCGCCAGTTAAAAATTGCGACAGCGCTACAATACCATTCACGATACTGAATATAAGCCAAGTAAATTGATGCGGCTTCGTTGCGCCGCGCAATATGCTTCGAATATAGGGAATGCCGACGCATCCGCCAGTTAAAACCGAAAGGATACCACAAACGACCACAAAAATATGCATTTTATTCTAGAACAGCTTTGATGCGGCGTATACCAGCTGATGAACTTTCTTCTTTGATGATCTTGAATCGTTTTCCGTCTTCAGACAGCTGAGCAGTATGATCAACATGGGGACCACCACAGATCTCAAAACTGAAGGGCTTATCGGCACCATCAGCGATCATTTTATAGACTTTTACAGTGTCGCCATAACGATCGCCGAACTGTCCAAGTGCGCCTTTTTCTTCAATGGCCACTTTGGTAGGATATTCTTCAAACGATACTTTAAGATCGTTAGCTATTTGTTCGTTGACGATAGCTTCAACTTTAGCAATTTGCCCGGCTGTCATTTTTTCTGGATGGCTAAAATCAAACCGCAACCGTTCTTCTGTTATGTTCGAACCATTTTGAACAACATGGTCGCCGAGTACGTCTCTGAGTGCTTGGTACATCAAATGGGTCGCCGTGTGATACTTCTTGTGCTGCAACGTCTGACCGCCAAGCCCTCCCTTGAAAACACCCTTACTAGCAGTTTGACTTCGAACGCGCTGTTCCTGCATTAAGCGTTCAAATTCAGCATCTGCATTGTCGGCAAGCTCAACCCCGCGCTTGAAAGCTTCCTCCTTACTCAGCTCAACCGGAAAGCCATAGGTGTCATAAAGCTTGAAAAGTAGCTCTCCGCTAAGAAAATCTTTGGGAACGGCAGCAATTAGATTGTTACCGGATTCAGTTATAAGATTATTGCCACTTTCTGTGACTAAATTAACGTTTTGTAGAAATTCTTTGAGCCCTTTTCGAAGCGTTTGTCGAAAAACTTTTTCTTCCTTCGCGAGAATATCGATAACTTTATCCCGGTTAGCTGCAACTTCAGGATAATCGTCGACGTATAGATCGGTAATAACCGGCACTATGTCATTAAGAAAGTTTTGTTCTATGCCTAATTCAAACGCAAAACGAATAGCTCGGCGCAATAAGCGTCGCATGACATAACCTTGTTCTTTATTACTTGGGATAATACCGTCAACCGCTAAGAAAGTGGCGGCTCGCAAGTGATCCGCAATAACCCGCATGCTTTCAGTATGACTTTCATAATTTTTACCGGAAATAGTTTCAAGTTTACCGATAACAGGTTTAAGCAGACTAATCTTAAACACATCAGGGTCATTCATTGAAGCAACTGCAATTCGCTCTAAACCACCACCAAAGTCGACATTCGGTCGAGCTAATTGTTCAAACCCGGATTCGGTACGTTTAAATGCCATGAAGACGCTATTGGCAATTTCGAGAAACCGTCCGCAATCACAATTCGGGTGACAGAATTGACCCCACTTTGTATCGTGAGGAGTACCAAAGTCATAAAATACCTCGCTGTCAGGGCCGCATGGGTCGCCTACAGGCGTAGACGCCTCATCACCAGCTCTACTCCACCAGTTCTTTTTGCCGTCATAGAAGAATATACGACCGTCTTGCATGCCCTTGGCATATCCATCCGCTTCGGATCCAATTTCAACTTCATTAGCAGCAACGCCTTTTTGTGAAAATTGATCTTTCCATAATTTTGCGGCTTCGGTATCTTTCGGTATATGCAAAGCTTCATTGCCTAAATAACACGTAACATAGAGCTTAGCCGGATCAAGCCCGACAATGCTGGTTAGGAATTCAAATAACCACGGTATTTGCTCAGCCTTGAAGTAATTGCCGAGTGACCAGTTGCCAAGCATTTCAAAGAACGTTGTATGACGATTATCACCAACTTCTTCAATATCCTGTGCGCGGAGACAGGTTTGTGAGTTAACGAGTCTCACGCCTTCAGGGTGTGAAGCTCCGAGTAAATATGGTATGAGCGGCTGCATGCCGCTACCAGTGAATAGCGTCGACGGGTCGTTTTGAGGAACTAGAAGCGCCCGCGGAATGACTACGTGCTCCCTGGCTTTGAAAAAATCTAAATAGGTCTTACGAATCTCTTGCGCTGTCATGTATTTATTCTAACAGAGGTGATACGGTGTACAAAATAGATTCACGTTTGCTCATTATTATCACCTTATTTTTAACAATCAATCAAACAACAATACCGCCGCCGAGCACATGATCACCATCATAAAATACTGCCGACTGTCCAGTGGTAACGGCGCGAACATCCTCGCTCAGGTAAGCCTGCCAATTCATATCAGACAGCTTTTCTATCCGTTCAACAGGAACGAGCGGAGAACGATATCGCGTGCGAACAAAAAGCGACTGACTTTGCGGTTCACCGTTAATCCAAAACATATCGTTTAATTTTAATTGTTTGCTCCACAAATTATCGTCCTGCAAGTCAGTCGTTACAAAAATCTGATTCTTTTCCATGTCTTTAGCGGTGACGTAATACGGTAGGCCCCCACCAACCTGTAACCCATGCCGCTGGCCTATCGTATAAAATAAAGCCCCGTCGTGTTCGCCAATGACCGTACCGTGCTGATCTATAATTTCACCGTAGGGTTGCGGTCCAAGTTCATGCAGCAGAAAATCTTTAATACCTACTTTGCCGACAAAGCAGATGCCTTGACTATCCTTTTTTTCAGCGGTAGTAAAACCGAATTTACGAGCTATATCACGAACGGCCGTTTTTTCGTACTCACCGACAGGCATAAGAGATTGGGCTAAGGCTGTTTCGCTGACACGGTACAGAAAATACGTTTGATCCTTATTTTTATCTATGGCCGTAAGCAGCCTGCCCTGTGCGATCCGCGCATAATGTCCCGTTGCAATCATATCCGTTCCATCACTGAGAGCTGTTTCCAGAAACAACTTAAATTTTACTTCTTGATTGCACATAATATCTGGATTTGGGGTGCGTCCCGCCCGGTAGGCATTAAGCATGTAATCTACTACTTTGTGCCGGTACTCAGTCTCAAAATCATACATTTTAAAAGGAATACCAAGATGTACCGCTACACGCTTTGCGTCCTGATAATCTTCTTGCCAGGTACACGTCATGCCTGGCAAATCTTGGCTCCAGTTCTTCATATAGACGCCAGTAACATCATAGCCATCCTGTAGCAGCAAAGCTGCAGTCACAGATGAATCAACGCCTCCAGACATACCAACATAGACTTTTTTTGACATGACTTACCTATTTTAGCAAAATTTAGCCTTGATGGCTCTTAATTACCTAGACCAATGGGTTTAAGCTCCGTTACCGTTCCTCTTCTCTTCATCACGAGTCTTTTCCAGCTCTTTACGCAGTCCAAAGAGTTCGGCACGTCTTCCGAGCCAATACACCGCAAAGAAAAGCGGCACCATTGCGGCTGCAGGCCACCACAGAAGCTTTGTTTGAATTACGGTATTGTCATTTTCAGGCTTGTTATTGCTTTGTGCGGAACCTGTTGAATCTGCGACTAGCTGCAGGAAAGCTTCACCCCCATTTGCATCAGCCGCTTTAACAATCACAGCGTAGATACCGGCGTTTGTATATTCATGAGACAAATTAAGTGTTCCTTGATCGCTTTCGCTAATTAGCGTATTAGGAGACCCGTCACCCCAGTCAATACTGACTGCATATGGCGCAGTACCACCGCTCAAGATAACGGGCCAATCAAGTTCGGTATTCGGCTGTGCACCTCGCTCGGCATAGTTACTAGATAGCTCTACATGTGTTCCAAACTGTAAAAATTCTGCGTCCGTATAATTCACGGTTACTTGATTTGAATCTGGACCAGCCTGATCGAGCGCATCATAGACAATAGACACCAGATCGTTCTCACCACTAAATAAATCAACTGGAACAGTATAGCTTCCGTTAACACATAGCACCGACCCGACGAAAACGTTATTATCGAATACCTTCACTAACAGATTCGAAGGACAAATACCGGCAACGTTAACTGGAATCGACGTTATATTTTGTCCATTTGATGGGGTGGCAATTGTCGCACCCCGAGATGGTGGAGCTGTCGAAATCTCTCCCTGAATACCGACTGAACCCGATGAGGATTCAGGAGGAAATGGTGAGGTTGCACTAGTCTTGAGTATCGTTGCAGATAGTACGAATATTAAAACTGCGACAGTAGCGAGATACCAACGTAGGCAAAGTAACGAACGTTTCATATATTAAGCATAACCTCATTAGGCTAAACCGCAAAGGATGATGGCGCGCATAACGCCTCTCTGCGGTTTGATTCTAAGACGCAGAGAGAGTATCTAGCGACGACCAGCTTTTCGAAGAATTCGCTTATTGTAAGCCTTAAGCATGCGTGGCAAGACGAATACCAGGAAAAGTATAAGGAGAACAACTATGACAGCCGTAACAATGACCGGAACTGGTACGACATAGAAGGTAGTGCTGGCACTTAATAACTGTCCGTTACTTCCGTAACCAAAGTTACCTTCAAGTTTGTATTCGCCGAATGATTTAACAGCTGTTATTGGAATACCGAACTCACGAATACTATCTGGCAAAACATTTCCTGGGGGATAGGTATCGTTTATTTCGTACTCACTTAAAATTTTATTGCTTCTATTACGGAGAAGGATTTTTCCAAAAGGTTGTTCTTGTAAATTTCCCTCGTTCTGGAAACGTACCGTAGCATCAAGTCCCTTAGTGGTAGTGAATAAGGTGCTCGGGTTGCCATTATGACGTACATCAAAGCTGGCCACCGTAAGGTGTTCAACAATCTTACCAGGAACCTTGACAAGAATTAATGAGCCGACACTTCCTGCAAGCGTCACATTTTGATTAGCGCCTTTCTGAGTCGTTGCGGGAGCAAAGCGTACAACGCCGTAATATCCGCCTCCTGCTGCCGTTTTAGGAATAGAGATTGTAACCGGCACACTTACTTCTTGGCCTGGTGCAAGTGTAATATTCGTAACAGGTTGTACAAATTGTTTTAGGCTATGGCTCGTTGCATATTGATCTGGGTTTAATATAATTTCAGGATCGCCACTCTCGTTTGGATTTGCAGTAAAGTCATTAACAACCGTCTGTAGTACTGCGGGTGTTGTTGTAACATTTGTAACTTCAATGGGGACGACTTGGCTAGTACCAGGTGCAATCGTAATATTTGTAGTGACAGGCGAAACCCGTATGCCATTTCCACCTAGTCCCGTTGCTGCCGATGCAATTTGAGCACCACTTAATAAGATTAATAATGATGTCCCTAGAGACACTAGCGACAGTCGTATTTTTCGACGCATTATATATGTTTTCCCATTACTTATTATGTAATTAATAGTAACAAAATAACAAAGCTTAAACAAGAACAGAAATACGTATTCTTAAACGAAATGGATTATTATTGCAAAATGTAATACTTAGGATTCCATAAACTAAAACGTTGCGACAGCAATATAGGTTAAGGTCGTTACGTATATTCCTGGGGCCTGCGTATTTGGTACATTGACCAAATAGCTGGCGGTATACTCTCTTAAATTATCTGACGTATTGTTACTTATAATCGTATCGCCATTATCGAAGCGATAACTGTTAGCCTGGTTATAATTTGGCGTCGGTTCTCCGGTTCCGGGGCCTGTAGGGTTTGAGCCATTGGGAGGAGTATTGTTGGCTCTTAAATTAAAACCAAATTGCCCTACCCCTGGCCGTGAAACGTCATTATTGTTCAAAGCAGGAATAAAATTATTACCGCTCGACATTGTCGTTCCATACACCGTCACGCTGTAGCCATTACCAGCATTTGTTGCAATTAGCATTTGAGATGACGCGGTACTCGCCTGTGTACTTGAAAGTTCGCCAACGTCAATGTAGTCACCACTCGCATTATCACAACTGAGACCCGTAATTGTTACACCCGTACAAAAAATAAGATACGGGGGAACTTCAGCGCTTATCTCGACATTGTTTGCAATTGCAAAGGCGTCGCCCCCATAATCGCTCGCTTGTCCCTGAGCATCGCTCGTCGCAAACGTTTGAACACGCATATAATATGAACCCGGAACTGAAGGATTAATAACCCCCGTAAACGTATATTGTGCCCCGGTGATTCCAGCGACCGCTGAGGTTCTTGTTAAAAGCAGCGTATTAATTGTTGAGTTAGAACTTATCGTAAATCCTGTCATCCCGGCTTGAGTTGTAAGCGCGGCATTGCCATCACTAAAGCCTACTGGTGGAGTACACGTGTCTCCGATGATCGCATCGTTAGAACAAAATTGTATTAAGATAGAACCAACTTCACCGAGAGTAGACGTGTGAAACGTTAGCAGGTAGTTTGCTGAGGCGCTAATACTGTCATCGCTTAATTGTAGGGAGCGATCACCGAGTTGAGCGCCATACGCATTTGGAGAAGTTAAATAATGGATGCCTATGAAGAGCCCGAATACTATGCATACGAGGAACGCCAGCCATCTCATTCTCTGATGAGCAAATAACTTTTTTATGCCCATCCATTTTACCTTCGCTCTATGTACTGCTTTGGCATTACATCGATGCCCTGCATGATTTTACCTAGAATGTGCCAGTAGCTATCAAACTCAAATCTGCGTTGTAAATACCTGCTGGAGTGGTTAAGCTGGCAGTTGCACCGAAGACATATTCCAAGTAATCGTTGTAGGTTGGACCACTTGCTGAGGCTACCGTAGCTCCATAAGGACCTACTACTCCGCCCGTTCCACCGTTAGTGTACATACCATAGTAAATCGGAGGCGATGAAGCGGTATGGACAGTGTCGTTGAAGTTAGTGGTACAGGCAAGACTACCAGTTGTGCCCGCACCTGATACCGCATATGGTCCACACCACATACCAAAGGCTGCTGTTCCTGCGGCTATCGGCACTACTCCAGACGCACCTGAAGCTACCGGCGGAATCGCACAAGTAGTACCACCATCGGCACTCAGTCCGCCTGCACCTCCCGGGCCCGTACACGTGAGGTTGCTGTTTCTCATATCAATGACGGCACCATGGGTCGCATTCGTAGAAAGATCCGTCCATATTTTTCCTATATCAACTGCGGTTGTATCCAATATCAGTGTTGGCGTACCATGGCCTAACGTGAGCGCAGGATAGGCCAGGTTACTTGCGCTACAACCATTAATCTGTGACGTTGCTGAAGGTGTCCAGGTTGCTGCATCAGTACTACTGACACAAAAGGTTAGCTGCTCTTGAACAGTAGCGGTAACAGTAATTGGGTTGGTAGTACTAAGAGCAATACCTCCATAGTCGATATAGGTACCTACACTAGTTGGGCTCGAGTATGCATCCGGCCCACTATTGAAAGCATTGCCGTAATATGTGTAGATACGAGCGTAGAATGTACAGTTTGCATCCGCAGGAGAACAGTTTGCCGCACTCGGATTCGTAATACCGCTCAATGTAAATGACTCGGTAGTACTTGGCTGCATATCATGCGTTGGATGTGCATTTGCCGGCTGCACATTGTCATCATAAAGCTGAATTTGTGAGAGCCCATCGGTTACTGACCAGTTGTCGGTTGTGGTCTGGACATTTCCTGAAGTTGCTGTGGCGTTCAGCGTTGCGCTCGATGCACTCATGCCAGTTGGTGCCGTACAAGTATCGTTAATAATTGGAGACTGTGCACAAAAATCAATAACCATTGAACCGGCAGGTCCAGCGGCTGAAGTAGTAAATGTGACGTTATAATTCACGTTAGTGCCGCTTCCTACACCGCTTGTTATGGTTCCTCCACTTGCCGAAGAATCACTCATTTGAATGCCTCTACTTTGCAATTGTGCGGCAGATGCCTGCCCTGTTTGGAATAGAAGCGGCAACGAGGCTGCTGATAGTACTATTGCGACGACAGCATAAAATCCACGCCGGATCGCTTGAAATGTTATTTTTGTATGTTTACTCATATTTTTATTTACTACTTGTTTACGTTTTTTGCTACTCTACTGAGCCAATCCTATCATGTTTACGTTTTTTTACGCAAGCAAAATATTGCTTTTGCGGCTGAAAGTTATCCACACGCTTTCATTTATATAGTCACCGTATCTTTTTAGTCCTTAGTATGTTCCAGTAGCGACAAGCACATGATTAAACGTATACGTACCACCTGGCGTAACATTACTGATGTTAAATATATAAGAGATGGTATATATGGTGAAACTGGAGCTTGCTGTCGAATAAGCGATAGTATCGCCCTGGTTATACATAAATAGGTTCGAGGTATCATACGAGCTGCCAACCTGCCCATTACTGAAGCTCGCATCAGGGGCATACACAGGATTTGCACCGAATGTCGTAGGATACGTATTGGCGACAAGGTTAATACCAAACTGTTCGGTACCAGGCGTAGAAGCCGTCGGAGTACTTGGAGTCTGCATTGTGTACGATCCGTTTGTCGGCGGGGGTGAGGCGTTAGTGACAGTATAGCCATGAGATAGATACGCTTCCACGGAAAACGTCGCGCGGGTGGTTTTTGTAGAACTGGGCGTCAATTTTCCCAAATTTGCATTAGTATTGCTGACAGTAATTTGAATGTACGGACTTCGGTCAGTATTAAACCCGGCGTGAGCCTGATAATTCGCGCTTGTGGCATCTCCAACCGCCAGTTCTCCTATAGATGTTTTTGAACAATAATTACTTGAGCAGGTCTCAAGTTGTCCACCAGCGCCAAAAAAAGCCTCTCCTAGTTCGTAGTTCGAACTCGAGGTCAAACCTCCGGCCAAAACAACCGCAGGCATTGCAAGGAGTACGGCAATAAGCGTGACGATATTGGTCGTAAATAAGAGCCAGCGGTTCTTTAAAGAAGATGGTACTGCTTTAAGCACAGTATTTCTTACCAATTCATAAGGAAACTGCAGCAATGTTTTATTGCGACCACGAATTTTGCTCAAAGAAGCTTTTTGTTTCCAAACCATCATTGTAAGTACCTATTACTATAATGACGTAATCCTACCGGAAAAACAAATCGTTTATGGCTAATACTATCCCTTATAAAAGGTTTCTAGTATCATGAGTAGTGAAAACTAAACATAAAGGTTTACGAATTATATGGATGCCGGCCAATCTGCACCTGAACAGCCACCGAAAGAAGATGCAAACAATACAGGGACTGTAGATAGTGGTGAAAACTCACTTGAAGGGTCGTCTTCACCCGTAGACGCTTTAGCTAATGCCAACTCGACAAATAAATCTGGTTCGCAAAATTCCAAAAAACCTGGCGGCATCAAACAAAAACTGAAGCAATTTAACCTGTATCTACTGCTGTTTATTTTTGTTCTTTTACTTTCTGGAGTGATCATCGCTGTCGGCTACTTCCAGAGCGAACAATCCAACGATCAAACATCCGTAAAAAGTCAAACGTTAACCCAGAGTACGCTTGATAAAGTGGCGAGTAGTGATGCGAATATTGGTAACTCACAGGAAGTATTGAACGTGGACTCCAGCGCTGTTTTCGCTGGACAAGTACTTGTCCGAAATGACTTGCAGGTTGCAGGCAGCCTGGAAATCGGCGGTACCGTAGCATTGACTAACCTAACAGTCGGTGGGACAACCTCGCTCGGGCAATTATCCGTCAGTAAAAACCTGGCGCTTACCGGTAACGCCGCGATACAAGGTGCTGTTGCAATTGCAGGCAGCCTCCAGGTTAATGGTGCCGGAACGTTTAGTGGCGCGCTATCAGCTAGTCAAATTACTACCGCAAACCTGCAATTGAATGGCAACTTAGTTTTGACGCACCATATTAGTGCGGGCGGCCCTACGCCCAGTCATACAGCCGGCTCGGCTGTAGGTAATGGTGGTACGGCGACCGTTGGTGGTTCAGATACGAGTGGCTCAGTTACAATTAATACGGGCAGTAGCCCATTTGCCGGTTGTTTTATAACAGTTAATTTCAGCCAAGCCTTTGATGAAACTCCACATGTGGTGATAACTCCTGTTGGAGTAGCAGCAGCAGGTCTGTCCTATTATGTAAATCGGGACACCAATAGCTTCAGTATTTGCGATGCTACAAATCCACCTAGTGGCAGTTCATTCGCGTTCGATTACTTCATAGTTGAGTAGAGTAGTTAACAACGCTAAAGAAACTTTTATTTAAACGTCCAAGAAAACAATAACTTTGTCTGCTTTAACGTGCATTATTCCGCCGCTAATAAGGATCTTTTGCTCACCTTTTTTTGGTGTCCGTAACACCATCTCACAGGGGCTCAGAAGCGAAATGAAATTATGATGCCTAGGTAAGACATCAAAAGGACCAGTTGTATTTTCGGCACTTAAACTAAAGGCCGTACCGTCGTAGTAATCATGGAACGGCGAGTAGACCTTGACCTCCATGATGAGCTTGCCATCAACTTTGCTACTTTCTTTCTGTTCATATTCGGCTACCGCGTCATCTTTTTCTTTTTCTTCTTTTGATGCAGGAGTAGAATCTTTCCCAATAACCTTATTTTCTTCGACGTCCGAGCTCATACGACAATCTCTTCGATACTCTTTAGAGTTTCTTCACGCGTAAAGAAATCACCAGGCACGCCAGTATGCTTAGTCATCACATTCATGTTCTGCGTAAAGTTCGCTATCAATTTTTTAGCTTTGGCATAATCAGCACGGTCTGCCGGGCTTAATTCGTTTTCTCCAATAATTGCAATAATTCCTTTTAGAGATTCATATTTCTGTAACAGTGCTTGAACTTGCACTGTCAGTAAGTAATGACGCTCGCCGACCACTTCTGGAGTTAACAGTGAAGAGGTCGTTAAGTTTAAGTCAACGGCGGGTCGGATTCCCTGCTCGGCCACTTTACGAGAGAGAACGATAATAGAATCCATTTCATGCTGAATGAACTGCACGGCCGGGTCACTAATATCGTCGGCTGGGACATAAATCGTCTGGACTGATGTAATTGATCCGTTTTCATTAGAACTTAAACGATCCTGTAAGACTTTAACATCCGAGAACACAGTCGGCTCATATCCACCTTCATTTGGAACCTGATCCAAAATGGTGGATAGTTCGTTACGGGCCTGAATGTAACGGAACATATTGTCTGCGAAGAATAGAATGTCTTTATGCTGTTCGTCGCGAAAATATTCCGCAGAAGCCGTGGCCGAAATACCAATTAAGTGATCGTTGTACGGGGTTTTCATTCATCTGCGCGAAAAACATGCAGGTATTTTTTAGCAGATCGTTTTCCTTTAAGTGTTTCGTAAAGCTCATGACCTTCACGAATACGCTCACCAATACCCGAGAAGAAGGATAAGACCACTCCCTGATCGTGCAATATTATTAATAAGCTCCATCGTTAAGCACTGTTTTTCCCACACCTGCACCACCGATAATGCCGATCTTTCGGCCCTTAACGAATGGGGTAAAGAAGTCCATGACTTTTATACCTGTTTCAAGTATTTCAGGCTTATTAATCTTAAAGTCAGTCGTGCGAGGAGGTAGTTTCAGAATATCTTTGTACTGAATCGTCGTCGTCACCGATAGGACCCAGACCATCAAGCGAATCACCCAAGGCGTTCATGATACGGCCGATGGTCTTTTCACCAATCGGAATTTCGATACCTTTATGGGTGCGATCAACTGACATGCCTTTCATTAAATGAAGGTCGCTTCGAACATTCAAACAAAATGCTATTCCGCCTGGTTCTAGGTGATCCACGAGCAACTGCGTATTATGGCCATTTTGCACGACTACGCAGCTCATTAATATCCGGAAAATCCGTATCAAATTGCGCCCTCACGATTAGATCTTTAATCATTGTTACCACTCCAGGCATCAGCGCATTCCCCCTTGCCTGCACATATCCAAAATTATTGTCTGCATCGATCTCATAACTTAAGCTCCGACTTTCGCTTTCTTTAAGCCATTGATAATTTCTTTCAGTCGCTCATCCTTAACAGCGCGACGGGCCCGGTTATAGCTCAAGTGTAACTCGGTTTTTGATTCATCGGCTCGCTGATGTGAAGCGCTCATTGCTCGAAACCTTGATGCATACTGCGCAAGTTTAGACTCCAAGATCAGTTGTGAAATTGCAATTTGCATCATCGATCGTTCTAGGTGAGCGGCAAGTGTGTAAGCATTTGGCTCGAAAATGTACGTCTCTTCGCTGATGATATCATCAGGTGATTCTGCAATTGAGCTGATCTGTTTAACTGCCAACGAAAGTTCAATGCTCTTCACATCTTGAACCATTAGTGAAACGTATTCCTGATAGAACATTTTGGTTGAACGATATTGCTGCACTTCGCGGGTAATGGGTGTGACGTTTATGTTTTGGTCTTTACTCGGCAATTTAAAGTATTTCTTATACTCAATTCCTCGCTGCGCTAACTGTACAGCTCCATGGTGGCCAATCGTTATGATGTCATTTTTGTCTTTATCATAATTGGTCAGCATTAATTGAACGAGTTTTTGGTCGATGTCACCACTAAATCCGCCCTCAGCAGTAATAATAATGTAGAGTTCCTTATCGATTATTCCTGCTCTGATCGTCTTCACGGCCGAAACTAAATAAACTATCGACTCGTAAGCTGGGAGTAAATATTCCAAAGTGCATCAAAAAATTTAGTAGACTGCAGCACTTGGTTTTTAGTCTGGGCAATGCGCATACTGGCAATACCTTCAAACACACTCGTCAGCTCAACGAGTGTCGCCATTGATACTTCTTCTCGGGCTATTTCATTTGGCCGCTTCACGTCTTTGCCTCGGCTAATTCTTTATCTTTTTTTTCAGCATTTCTCTTTTTCTTTCTTATCATCCTTGTGCTTATCGTCTTTTTTGTCTTTGCCGTCATCATGTTTTGCTTCGGGATTTGGTTGTTGCTGGCGGTGTGGCAGGTTTTGCTTCGCCCTTAACTTGTATCAGACATTGAGCTTTTAATTGGTCTCTAATCGCCTCGTAGTTATCATCGCCAGTAACTTTTTCAGCAAATTCCATTACATGCAGCTTCATGGCATTCAAGTCTAGATTTTCACCGTCAGGGAGGTTCAAAATCAGATCAAGCATCAATCTGCTGAGCCATTAATGAAAAAGTATCGGACGGACTTTGCGTTAAAATCTCAAATATTCGCTTGCCAGTCAACAAGGCTCGCTTCGCTTCAGCAGCTAACTCCGAACCGAAGTGAGAAAACTCTTCAGCCTGTCTATAATCAGCAAGTATTTTAAGTGTTTGGGCCGCTAAAGACTTTTGGCGCTTATTATGACCAACTCCACCGGCACGAGTCACACTGAGACCCATACTAACTGCCGGCCGAATACCGGCACGAAACGTATCCATATCCAAGATCCATTGACCATCAGTAATAGACATAATGTTCGTTGGCAGATATGCCGTAATATCACCGTTGGCAGCATGGACAACTGGCACCGTTGTGAGACATTTTCCATTTCGGTCAAGCCGACCAGCTCTTTCAAGTAGGCTGGAATGGGCAAAAAACATATCGCCAGGATATGAGTCTCGTCCGGGACTCACTCCAGATAAAAGCGCAACTTCTCGGTATGCATGAGCGTGCGATGTTAGATCATCATAGATAATAATCGTATCCTGATCACATTTCTGCCACAGATATTCGGCCATGGAACAGGCTACATAGGGAGCGATATAACTCATAATGAGAGACTCAAACATCGTTGACACGACCACGATAGCTTTCTCAATGCCACCATTCTCATGCAAACGAGTCAGCAAGGTATCAACATCACTGCGCCTTTTTGCAATAAGACAATAAACTACAATTTGATCGGTATTTTTCTGGTTAATAGTCAGCTGGGTTACTAGCGTACTTTTACCGGACTTACTGTCACCTAAGAGCGCCATGCGCTGACCGCGCACAATAGGAAACAGGGCATCAATTGCGGTAACACCGCTTTCGAGTTGGTCTTCAAGCAGACGACGTTCATGGAGAGAAGGCGCAATATTAAAAACGGGCCATACATCATCGGCTGCTATCGGACCTTGACCATCAAGTGGTTCTCCTGTCACGGAAATAACCCGACCGATAAAATCCTTCCCGACCTTACTGACAAGTTCCTGGTGCTGTAATACTACAATCATGCCGACGCGAAGACTTTGAGCGCCAAGGTGCAAAATTACAATATGGTCCTCATGCACTTGGTGTACAAACCCTTTGCTGCCGTCTTCAAACATCACGAGCGCGTGCACCGCAATCGGGTGAAGACCGTGAACTTTTATTAAGAATTTTTCAACGGCAATAACTTCACCGACTGGATTGCCAGACTCAACAAGTTTGTCAAAATGCTGATTACCAGTACTCACTTAACCGGCTCCTCAGCAACTAACTTGCTCATTAGAATATCTTTCTTCTGCATAAAATCTTTGCGCAAAGAACAATCAAAATATTTGTTAGTACTTCGTATAATACAACCTGCACCGATGTTGGGCTGTAAACCGATGGTCAATAAGACAACTGGGTGTATTTCTTGACGAAGCCAAGTCATTAATCTTTCGACGAATGCCGTTGCTGGGTCTGCCGTAAAGCTAATATGCAATACCGGAGCTCGTTCACGTACGTTGGTAAGCAAGCCAGCTAATTTTTTTCGATCAGCATCAGATAGAATGTCTAATTTATTAAATGCGAGTGTCTGCTCCATAATCTGAGTCACTTTTGGCTGACACTTGGTTCTGCCCCATTGGCTCGCAATTTCGCCTGTAAAATAGCATTATCCAGAGTATCAAGCTCACGAATAAGCCGGCCGACATCAACGGGACCGACAACTTGTATGGGCAGCCCGGCAAGTCTGCCGTCTTGCTTCTCTGAATGGTCCGGTGTTTGTTGACTAGGCGCCATTCTGGATATCCTCCAGAATAGCTTTCTTGTTTGCTTCCAAATCGGCCAGAATATATTCGAGTTGATCATTCATGTCTATCTGATTGCCAATCGCAGCCAGCACATAATGATTCACAATATCTGTCATATTGCTTTCAAAACGATTAATAATTTGTTTTTTCTCGGCCACGATTTCTGTTTGCACTTGCTGACCCATAACCTGCCGCTGCTCGTCAATAGCGGCATTCGTTTTCTGAATCGATTCGATTGCCAATTGCTTAGCATCCATAATTGACTGCTCGTATTTATTGAACTCATCCTGAAGCTTACGCGTTATCTCGGTCTTCATATACTCATTGAGCTGAGAGGTCGTGAGACGAAGATCCTGCTGCAAGAACATCGCGTTTTCACCAATAATTTTTTCAAAATGTAAGCGGCCCCTATTACGGAGCTCTTCGCGAAATTCCTCATTAAAGACGTGCTCAACGTCTTCTTGTGCCGCTACTTCAAGAGAGTCTATTCGACTTTTGCCTTTACCTGGAACACTACCAAGACGAACAGCAAGCCAAATAAAAGCTATCCCTGCAGCACCTAATGCCGCCAAGATAAGTACGAGCCACCAGATTGTCATGTTTGTTCGCCCACCATAGTTTTCATATTTGACAGATGTTAAGCCATTATAGCTTCTATTTTTTATCGCATTATCTGTAAAAGCGCTAGAGCCTTAGTAACAAGTATACTGCAAGTATGCCTACAATAAAAATAATCATTCCAGCGACAACTGTCTCTATAAGACTTTTAATAATCGATTTTTTAGAGAGTGGATTTCGACCGACAGCCAGCATGCCATTTCGTACGCCACTATAGAGCATATTTCCGGTTACAATTCCGGTAATAATGAGTACGGCCATGCTTAAATAGATGCGAGCGGAGGAAACGGGTTTTCGCGCAACGGTAACCGCAACTTTCGATAGGAACTGCGGCACATAGTCTGCAGCCCGCTGATACAGCGGGTTTCTTGAAATGGTAAGATCGACTGGAATTCTACCAATCGTGACGTTACTTGTTTCGCCTTGTGCATTTCTCAGGGGTACCGTTCCGATAATATCCGAAACCCCGCTGAAAGTGCCCGCCGCTTTGCCGAGCACTTCCCCTTCACTGGCGTCCGCCTTCATTCCGACTCCTTCAATAGACGAAATCGTGATATAGTCCCCGACGTTAATTGGCCCATTCTGATTACTAACGAGTACGTTATAGAGTCCAGAAGTCGCGACCAGAACCTGCTGTTCAGTAACACTTGCAGGCGCTAATACGATCGTTGCGTTATTGGTAGGCACGACCACACCAAGCATGTCGACGATATTCGCTTGCGTTAAAGGAATGACGGTATTCGACTGCTTCGATGCCAGCTGCACCAACATGCCTTCTTGAACAGCTCCAGTGGCGTTGTAGCTTTGCGTAACGTCACTCGAAATATTCGTCGAAGGCGTACTGCTTTTGGTTGTTTTAGCCTTTGTTGACGTTGAACTTGCAGTTGCGGTAGTGGCAGCAGAGGCCGGTGCTACGATTAATAGCAGGCCAGCGAGCACACCAATAAAAGCGAGCCGTTTTGGAGCCCAAAGTAATTGATTTTTCACTAGTTTGTACCAGATTTATATGTTTGTCTGCGCATGATATCTACATGTACGTAACTAGCAGTATAGCGCGTTTGATTCGTGAGCTAAACTCTTATGTTAATTGTAATATATCCCTGAGTACTACAAGAGTACGTTCGATCATCGCTTCAGTCGTTTCGCGGCCCATACTACACCGAATACTCGACTGGGCTTCATGGTCACTCAGTCCAAGCGCACGTAAAACATGGGACGGCTCTTCATTACTGGCGCTACATGCCGATCCTGCAGCAGCTTGGACTCCTCTCTCATCAAGTTCAATAAGCAAACGTTCGTTATCTTGACCGTCTAAAGTCAGGTGTACATTATTGGGAAGACGCTGCTTAAGAGATCCATTGATCCGAGCTGATGGAATGGTATTTGAAAGTTCTTCAAAAAAGAATGCCTGTAATTTCTGGAGCCGTATCGTCTCATCCTTTCGACGTATTTGCGCCTCGTCGAGAGCAGCGGCGAAACCAACGGCGCCAGCTACATTTTCCGTTCCGCTTCTTATACCGGATTCTTGTCCGCCGCCTTCAATCAGCGGTTTCAAACGCAGCCCGCGCTTTACATACAGCGTTCCGCTCTGTTTTGGTCCATACATCTTTCCACCATTTAAGGTCATCAAGTCGAGACCGAGTCGAGCAGTGTGGAGATCGAGGTAATTAGCCGCCTGGCAGGCATCAGTGTGCAAATAAATCGGCAGATGCTGATCATCCTGATTTGTTGTGCGGCGTTCAGTTTTAATTTCTGAAATGAGCTGGGATATTTCACGGATTGGTTGGACCGTTCCGATCTCATTATTGGCGTACATCACACTTACTAGTACGGTATTCTTATCGATGTTACGCCGTAGTTCCGCCAGATTTATCGAGCCATCCGGTAAGACCGGCACCAGGCGCAAATCATAATTGGAAGCGGGAACTATGACTGACTCATGCTCGATAGTGCTTATAACAATATTAGCTGATGGAAAGTTGCGCATAATTCCATGGATTGCAAGATTATTTGCCTCTGTTCCACCAGCTGTAAAAACAACTTCTGATGATTGTGCACCGAGCCAGTATGCGACTTTGCTTCGAGCAGCTTCGAGCGCCCGTCGTACTTCGAGAGCTGCAGTATACGTTGCCGAAGGATTATAAAAGTCAGACTTAAAGTAAGGCTCCATCTTTTTAAAAACAGCCGGATCAAGTTGAGTGGCCGCAGCGTGATCTAAATAAATTGGTGAGTGGTTTGACATAGCTAATGGAGCTTAGAGACTGAGCAGATTGCGAGCATTTTCGGTCGTTGTTTGAGCGACTGTTTCGAAAGATTCGGCGCGGAGTTCAGACAAAAAATGGGCAATTTCTTTAACGTGTTTCGGTTCGTTTATACTACCACGATAAGGGGTAGGCGTCAAAAATGGCGCGTCTGTTTCTAGCACAAGACGATTGAGTGGAATTGCTTTATAGACATCTAATTGAGCAGGAGTTTTAGCGAAAGTAGCGATACCATTTACCCCGATATATAAGCCCCGTTCGAGAGCTTGTTTCAGATTTTCTATAGAATCGGTGAAGCTATGCACAATACCAGCCACGCCCGCGTATCGATCAAACAATGGCCAAAAATCTTCAAATGCTTCACGGACATGGAAAATCATCGGCAAGTGACTCCTGACAGCTAATTCAAGCTGAAACTGCAACAGTTCTTTTTGACTGTCTTTCGGTGAATGCTCATAAAAGTAATCGAGTCCGCACTCTCCGATTGCCACGACTTTTTCTTGGTGGGCAAGAGCCGCAAACTCTTCTAACAGATCGATTTTCCCGGCATACTGTTTTGCTTCATGGGGATGGATACCAATACTTGCCCAACAATTCGGATGATCGCTTGCAAAATGAATTGCCAGTCGACTGTCTTCCAAATCACAGCCCACGCAGACCATACGTGTAACCGTATTGTTGGCAGCATTCGCCAGGATTGTTTGAACAGTCAGCTCAGGTGCTTTGGCCCATAATTCACGGGTGGTTTTTTCGCCTTCGCTTAAACCTATCGATTGAATATGGCAGTGAGTATCAGTTAACTCATTCATGACTTATGGAACGACTGGCTCGCTTGTAAGTGCTGGCTGCTCTTGCTTAGCCTCTTTCGGGAAAAGAGTCCCTTCGATCGGATGGACAATACCCTCTTCAAAAACAGCCTTAATCTTTGCGGATGCATTAGGCAAAAATGGCTGTAGTAAGTCAGCCACCTGCAGTAACGAACTTGCCTGGTAGGCTAATACTTCCCTCAGATGGTCTTCATCACCTTGCTTTGCAATCAGCCAGGGTTTTTCTTCATCGACGTACTGGTTAATCCCCCGTATCCGCTCCCAAACGAAATCTAGTGCCCGATCGAATTTACATGCCGCTATAGCTTCTTGGTAAGCCACATCGTCGTGCTCGGCAGATGGAATTGTTCCGATAAGGCCCTTTTGGTACTTAACAATCATTGCCGAGGTGCGTTGCACGGCATTGCCAAGCTCATTTGCAAGTTCATTGTTATAGGCGGCTTCAAGTCGCTTCCAGCTAAAATCACCATCTTCATAGCTTGGTACATGACGCAAAAAATAATAACGACAGGCATCGATGCCGTACTTATCAATAATTTCGCGAGGATGAATAACATTGCCTATGGATTTGCTCATTTTCTTGCCTTCAACCGTAATAAAGCCATGAACGTACAGCTGCTTTGGTAAAGCTATCCCAAGTCCCAATAAAATAGCCGGCCAAATGGCCGCATGAAAACGAATAATATCTTTACCTATTATTTGAACGTTTGCTGGCCAAAAGTTTTTAAAATCATCCTTTTCTGGATAACCAAGCACCGTAATGTAATTTAAAAGCGCCTCAAACCAAACATATATTACTTGGTTCGGGTCATCAGGCACGGCAATACCCCAGCTTATTTTTTCTTTTGGTCGGCTAATACTAATATCGTCAAGTCCGCTCTTAATAACGGCAAGGATTTCATTGCGCCTGGAATCCGGAACAATTACAAAACTATTACTCTCGATTGCCTCAAGTATTTGAGGTGCATATTTACTTAGACGGAAAAAATAATTCTCTTCTTCGATTTTTTCATATGGACGATTATGGTTTGGGCAAACACCATGATTAGCCTGTACTTCCGTTTCGGTAAAGAAAGCTTCGTCACCCGTACAATACCAACCAACATATTTGCCTTTATAAATATCATTTTTTAAGGCATTCCAAATAAGTTGTGCGCGTTGCTCATGGCCTAAATCCGTCGTTCGAACAAACCGGTCATTACTGATATTTAATAGCTGACCTAGTTCTAGAAAACGTTGAGATATCTGATCGGCGTACGCTTTAGGGGTTAAATTTTGCTCTGCCGCCTTTTCTGCGATCTTTCCCCCGTGTTCATCAGTGCCCGTACAGTAAATAACCGTATCGCCGTGCTGTCGAGCCCATCTTGCCAACACGTCGCCGTATAAAAGTTCCATCGCAAAACCAATATGTGGTTCAGCGTTTACATAGGGAATAGAAGTTGTTACATAAAAGTCACTCATACCGATAGTCTACCTGTTTACAGAGATAAATAAAAATTTCAAGTTGAAAAGTATATAGCCCGGCCGGGCATATTCAGCATTAGGTGTGTCTGAACCGTGCGTCTCATCTTACTACTAGTATAACAGATAAGAGACTTAGAGAATACCATTTAAATAAGCTACTAGGCGGTTTGCATTTTTGTGAGCAAATCGTAATCCTTATCATGTAAAGATACGCTTGCAGACTCTAAATTAGCTATTAAATGATCGACGAATAGGGTTCCCGGTATTGGTAAAATCACTCGCGAACGCTTCAAAAGCCATGCTAGAGCAATTTGCTGAGGCGTAGCGTCATAAGACTCTGCGATGTCTTTTAATACATTACTGACTTCCTCTGCACCTCCTCTTAAGCCACCTAATGGAAACCAAGGGATAAACGCAATTCCTTGTTCTTCGCAGTAATCGACCAGCGCTTCGTGTTTTCTGACCACCACGTTATATTCATTCTGTACGCTTACAATATCAACGATCTTACGAGCGTCCTTAAGTTGCTCGAGAGTTACTTCACTGATGCCGATATGACGGATTTTACCGGCCTGCTGCAGTTCTTTGAGAGTTCTGAGGCTGTCCTCCATAGGTACTTTTGGGTCAACTCGGTGCAGCTGATAGAGATCTACGCATGATAGCTTAAGACGCTCGAGGCTGTCTTCTAAATCCGCGCGCAGTTGTTCCGGAGAAGCGGCCGGCCCCTCGTGTGTAAGTCCGCCCTTCGTTGCAATAACTAAACCGTTCTCGTAAGGAGCCAGGGTTTTCCCGATCATCATCTCACTTGCACCATTGGTATAACGATGCGCAGTGTCAATAAAATTAACTCCCAGCTCAACAGCCTTGTGTAAGAGTGCTCTAGCCTCCGACGTATCAGTAATGCGATTAGTACCTAAACCGATTCTATGGACAGTCATGTCACCAATTTTTATCGTTCCGGCTTGACTTGCATTAACCATACATTCCCCCTTTTTTCTCCTCCACCTAAGTAAGGTAGCTTACTATTTATAGTATAGAGCGCGTGCTATATTTTATAGATACTTAAACTTTTGGAGGGTATTCATGCATACACAAGCTTATGCTGCTCGCAGCGCTGATTCAAAAATGGAGCCGTACGAATTCGATCGACGCGAACCAACAGAACATGATGTCGAATTCAAAATACTTTACTGTGGCGTTTGCTATAGCGACATCCACACGGTCCATAGTGATTGGGGCCCTACCAAATACCCTGCAGTGCCCGGCCATGAGATAGTTGGGATTGTGACACGCATTGGCTCTGCTGTCACTAAACATAAGGTTGGCGATCGAGTTGGAGTTGGATGTATGGTTAATTCATGCGGGGTTTGTTCGTCTTGCACACAGGAGCTGCAACAATACTGCGAAAAAGGAATGACAGGCACTTATAACGGAATCGACCCGATTGATGGTGAAGTTACAAAAGGTGGTTACAGTCAATATCAAGTGGTTCAAGAAGATTTTGTTCTGAAGATTCCTGAAAAATTGGAGCTAGACAAAGCTGCGCCACTACTTTGTGCAGGAATAACGATGTATTCGCCGCTGAAACACTGGCAGGTAGGACCTGGAAAAAAGGTAGGTATTATTGGACTCGGCGGACTCGGGCATATGGGCGTTAAATATGCCAAAGCACTTGACGCAGAGGTCTATATTATTACTACTTCTCCCGAGAAAGCCGAAGCCGGTAAATCATATGGCGCCGACGGAGCAATCGTATCGACTGAACAAGAGCAAATGGACAAATTTGCCGGTTACTTCGATGTTTTAATCGACACTGTGCCCGTTGGTCATGATGCACAACCTTATATCAATCTTTTAGGGCTCGATGGGAGTTTAGTGCTAGTGGGGCCTATAGCACCGATGGAAGGCTTTCACGGCGGAAGCCTGATAACGAAAAGACGCAGCGTAGCCGGATCGGTCATTGGAGGCATTCCGGAAACGCAAGAAGTACTCGATTTTAGTGCTGAGAATGCTATTTTGCCCGACATCGAAGTGATTCCTATCGAGCAGATTAACGAAGCCTATGATCAGATGATGAATAAATCCATGTCTCATCGATACGTGATTGATCTCGAAGCTTCGTTTAAAAAGTAACCAGATATAAGCTTAGGTTTCTACACTCGGAATAAATTCTCCAGTTATTCGCTCATGATTATTGACTGTATTTGTTAATACAACTGCGACGAGTATTATGAGACCGCCGATTATTTCTCGCTCTGACAGCAATTCCCCGTAGAAAAGAAATCCGAATAATACACCGAATACTTCTTCAAGCGATAACAAAGTGCCGGCAATGACTGCACTGACATGCTCAAAACCATAATTGAGCAGGAAGTTTGTTGCAACGCTTACGGCAGCCGCAAGTAACAAAACCAAGATGTAGTCCTTGCTCCAAACCGCTGATCGCACAAAGACACGGTGGTATACAAGTACACTCAGTACATAGTTGATGAGAAAAGCTAGCCCCGTCGTTATAACTGTCAGCTCTATATTATTGAGCGTTTTTGTATGCCAGGTACGGGTTATAAAGAACAGGCCGAATAAAATGCCCGACAGCAGTGAGTAGAAAGCTCCTATATTAATCCTCTCAAAGCCGTTAAAGCCATTGACGACGACGATTGCTGCCCCTAAAAATGAGAGTAAGGTTAGCATAATTCGCTTTCGTGAAATCTTTTCGTGCAAAATTAAAACTCCGAGTAAGGTAGTGGTCGGGACAACCTGCATAAACGAAACAACGCCTATTTTCGTTTTTTCGGAGGCAAGTGTGTAGAGCGCTACCGCAGCGACACAGCCAATACAAGTACGCACTAAGATGAGTAGCCATTCTTTGCGCTCAAGGCGTAGGAAATTGCGTACATCGATGTATTTATGAAATATGATAATTGAAGCTACGCAAGCTATTCCGTACCGCAGATACCACTGTTCATATAAACCCGTATTCGTACCAAGATACCGCGCAAACACGGCAGTTAAGCCGTAAATTGCGGATAAAGTCGTAATGGCCAGCAAGCCTTCTTTAGATGTATGGAGTTGAACTTTTGCCACGACGCTTATTGTAGCAAAAAGAGGTCAGGCCAAGTCTGTGGATCGCTATAATTTTATATATATTTTTGTCCCAGCGGGCTGGGACATTTTTTTGTCTATTTTAATCTGTTAAGTAGAATTTTTTGTGCCTCCTTCCCTTATATAAATAGGGTAGGAAGGGTTGGCAATAAATAAAATTATACTGAGCAATAAAACACAAAAAAATAAACCAGCTAAATACTCCCGATACAATAATGTCTCTGCATAGAATACTAATCAGATACCGATTGATGTAGTGCTGGAAAACAGGAATGGCTCTAAGGCCATCGATTCATGAGTGCTACAATGACAAAATGGTCGACAGAATAGTAGATATAGCTTCGGATCCACTTCAATATGACCGCAATGAATTACGATGGATGCACGAAGGAAGTAAAAGCAGTCCAAATCGACGGATTTTCCTTGAGTATCTACAACCCGTATTGCGTGGTTCTGAAGGTAAAAATGTTCTCGACATTGGCTGCGGCCTAGGCTGGCTATGCAATGAGGCATTGGAACACGGCGGTAGAGCGACGGGGATTGATCCATCCGCCAAGAATATACAAGCTGCTCGCAAGCTTTACCCGACCATTAGCTACCTCCAAACATCGCTACAGGACTACATTGCAGAGGAACAATTTGATCTCGCGCTTCTTATTATGGTTGAGACTTTTATGGATCTAGATGCGGCATTTCAAAAAATATTTCAACTCCTTAGGCCAGGTGGATTATTTGTAACAATTGTCAGTGACTTCGATAGATCCACGACTTCACATCAAGACTATTACCCCGAGATAGAAAAACTTGGGGCACAAGAGGCAGCTATACGTATTGATTCTGGCAAACGTTTTGGGGTGCTTTGCGATATCATTCGGACAGTTGATCTATACGAACGAACTGCTCAAAATACGGACTTTAGTCTCGAAAGCCACAAAGCGATCTTGCCGAAACAATGGCACCCTCGTTATGAGTCCAACAAAGGCAAACCACTCTTTCATTTATTACAATTCAGAAAACCAGATCGAAGGAGAAATATTGTCTGACTAGTATTGTAAATTTATTGTGGTGGGCAATAGAGGACTTGAACCTCTGACCTCAGCAATGTGAATGCCGCGCTCTAGCCAACTGAGCTAATTGCCCCTGAATAACAAATCCAATTATAGCATTGGGAAGTCGTTAGTTTATTTACTGAAGACGATCAACGTACTCTTTGCAAAGTCGTTCAAAGACAGCGTTTGTCCAGCCAAAACCTGTTTGTGAGGGATAGACACCCTTAACAGGCGGTTTATCCGGTGATACGACATTATACTTCTCTAAGAAGACGTGCTCTTCATGAAACCAATACATGTTGGTTTTGAGCCACTTCATGGCGATGCGCCGAGCGTCCGCGTGGTACCCGTACCGCTCGAGCGCCTTAATTACAATGAAGTGGAGTGGCGCCCAGCCATTCGGATATGCCCATTGGGTTGGAATACTACCGAATACAAATTGACCAAGCGGCAAGGCGTCAGTAGTAGCAAGGCCGCCTTTATTTTCAAATCGTCTAAGGGCTTTCACGAGACTGGCCGCCTGCTTATCATCAACCATACCCGCCCACATGGGATAATAGGCCGCCAGACTGCTAGTACCGCTTCTTTTGCCTTTCACGTAGTTGTAATCGTAGTACAAGCCCCTAATACGATCCCACATCAGCTCATTAACTGTATTTTTACGAAGCGTAGCAGCGTCATCCCAGCGAGCTGCCGCGCGCATATCGTCGGAAATGCGAGCGGCACGCGCAAAATCGGTTTCATACTTATACAGCAAAGCGTTCAAATCGACGGGTAGATAATTGAGTGCTTTGTGATCGAAACGCGGCGTCAAGTCCCAACCGCTTTCCGCCTCTGCCAGATCATGCAGATAATTAATATCATAATAACGGCTCAGACCACGGTAAACCTGCCGTTCATTCGGCTTTTTTACGCCCAGCCAGACCGTATTATATTCATTGATTGCGACCTCCATGGCCTGCTGAAGCCATTTTTTATCTAAATCATAGGCTTGGTAGATATCAAAAATGAAGGTCGTTAAAAATGGAGGCTGCGAACGCCCCATCAAATAAGTACGTGATGCATTCGGTATGACCTTGAAACGCTTAAAGAGCGCCATGAGGTCTTCCAGTATACCCATGACCAATTCCTGATGCTCAGCGTCAAGCATTCCCTGAACCATAAAATAGCTGTCCCAGTAATAGAGTTCGTTATAGTCAAATCCAGTTTTAGCTCGATATGACGGAACAAGATATGGCTTAGGTATACCAAGCAAACTTTCATCGTCCTTCGGATGAAATCGTTCAACTTTTGGCCAATAATTAGCAATATACTCTCGAGCTTCCTTAACATCCTCAGGGGTCAGTTCTTTGTCAGGTCTAAACGATAGCTGCAAGGCATTCGATACAATTTCTTTAGCTTTACGTAATGTCATATGCTAAGCCTAACTATCAGTTAAGCGTTGGTCAAGGATGAAAAAATAAGAAACACACTCCGTTGCGCTGGATTGAATGCTGCGGTACAGTACAATAAGCGTAAACATATAGAATAAAGGATAGCTATGACTAGAAAACGTATAGCAAACGAAGGTTTCGGCGCCCTTGAGGGCATTTTAATTGTCGTCATTGTAGCCGCCGTTATATTCGTAGGCTGGTATATCTGGAATGCAAGAAATAACACAAACAAAGTTCTGAGCACAGTTAACAGCTCTTCCTCTAACGTATCGAAGCCTTCTACTCAAGCTGGAAATAGCCCAGGAAGCAAAGATAACGTAGCGCTACAGTCAGATTTGAACAGTATCGGCTCATCGAGCACAGCCAGCAATCAGGATTTGAACAATTCATCATCGTCCCTCAATGATCAATCAACTTTTACAACGGTTCCACAATAAAATCATGAAACACAGTAATCACCCAACTCTCTTAGCAACAAAAAATATCGCGCTCTTATTCAGCGTCCTAAGCAGCACCCTCTGTTTAACGATTATTCCAGTAGCAGCTTTGTCGACAGCTGCGACTACAACCTCATCCGGTAGCTCGACCGCAAGCACGCCAGCAGCGCAGGCACGTTTACAGCTCATTATTTCAAGGGGCAACACTGAAATCAGCCGACGCCTTACGGTACTCGATACACTCACAACTAAAATTACTTCTTCGACTAAATTATCTAACGCCGACCAGCAAACGCTCAGTAGCGAAGTAAGTGGTGAAATTGGTGGCCTCACCAGTCTCAAAACTAAACTCGATGCCGACACATCTCTTACGACAGCAATACCTGATGCCCAAGCAATATTCGCGGATTATCGGGTTTTTGCCCTCGTCGTACCGCAAGTAAATCTCATCAAAACAGCTGACCAGCAACAAATTACTGAAGGTAAGTTGGCCGCGCTGGCTACGAAAATTCAAGCAGATATTACTGTCGACCAAACCTCAGGAAGAGATGTAACTAATTTACAAATTGAGTTGAATGCGCTTTCTGTAAAAACAGCGGCGGCACAAGCAATTTCGAGTGGCATTGAAAACGGAGTGATTACCTTAACACCGAGTGATTACAATACCAATCATGCCGTTCTGAGTGGTGATCGTAATCAGCTCAAAACAGCTCAAGAAGACATATCGGCCGCCATTTCTGACGCGAAGACACTCGTTAGTAATTTAAAAACACTTTCGTAAGTTACACGTTAAAAGAGTCCGATTAGTCTTATGGCTTGCATCAAATAAATACCCCCTGTTTATCACAGGGGGTATTTAGGTTTGCTAGGACCCTATTAAGCACTAAAGCCTAATAACGCTGGTGGTCGTTGCCACCACGGTAGCCACCGCCACCGCCGTTGCCACCGCCGAATGAACCGCGGGGACGCTCTTCACGAGGACGAGCCTCGTTAACGACTATAGTACGGCCGTCAAGCTCTTTGTTGTTGAGCTGATCGACTGCAGCCTTAGCCTCTTCGTCGCTAGACATTTCCACGAAGCCGAAGCCTTTACTGCGGTTAGTGTCTCGGTCTACGATAACGTTGGCCGATACGACTGTTCCCACTGTCGAGAAAAAGTCTTTTAATTGGTCATCTGTCGTATTCCACGACAGAGAGCCGACGAATAGTTTGGTTGCCATTCTCACTCCTGTATTGCTTAGAGGTAATCTGGCAAACCAGTTAGCTGCTCCCCTATGACATGTACTTATTATTAACTTAATTGACGCTAGAACCTAACAAACGTTATTAGCAGCTTTTCTAGTGGTGGAAGTATAACATTTACCTCAAACGATAACAAGTCAATTTTTTCAACTTATTGCAAGCGGCGATCTATAAAGGTTACGGCGATATACCGATCGAGCGAAAGGACTAGCTTATAAACGTCAGCGCGTGGCCAACACGACCAGCACGTCCGGCTCTGCCTATACGATGTATATAATCCTGATACGACTGCGGTTGCGAGAAATTAATAACGTGAGTAATATCAGAGACATCAATACCACGAGCAGCGACATCAGTCGCAACAAGCACTTTGACTTTATTATTCTTAAAGCGATCGAGAGCCCGTTGTCTTTGACCCTGGCTTTTACCGCCATGGATAGCGTCGGCGTCGAAACCACGAGCAATGAGTTCTTTACTTAATCGCTCAACGCTTCTTTGAGTCTCATCAAATATAATTGCCTTGATTTCACCTTGAAGCAAGATATTGTGTAGTTTATCCAGTTTGTCGTGAGGACCGGTGTATTTAACAACGTCTTGATCGACATTCTCGCTGCCTTCACTAGTCTTTAATGAAATAATGACTGGATCTTTTGAAAAGCTTTGAATTAAACTTTGCACTTTATCATCGAGAGTAGCAGAGAAGAAAAATGACTGGCGCTCAACTGATAGTTCGTTCAAGATTGAACGCACATCGTTAATAAAGCCCATGTCTAGCATACGATCCACTTCGTCAAGCACGACAAATTTAAAACCACCAAGCTGGAGACTTACGCGCTCAAGGTGATCTTTGATACGTCCCGGCGTACCGATAACGACTTGAGGATTACCGCGTAGCTCACGTAATTGAGGCACAATATTAGTACCACCGATAAGCAACGTGGCACGTAAACCGCTGCCTTTTGCAATGCTTCGAAACTCTTCGTTAATTTGCTGGGCAAGTTCACGAGTCGGCGCAATGATAAGTGCTCGCGCTTGTTGATCAAGCATCAGGGCATGCAATACAGGCAGCGCAAAGGCCGCTGTTTTACCGGTACCCGTATTAGCAATCCCAATAATGTCTTTTCCTTCAAGCGCAGGTGGAATTGTTTGATCTTGAATCGGCGTTGGAAGCGTGAAGCCCTTGGAGGCTAGATTAGCTTTCAAGAGAGGATTGACGGCAAAATCTTCAAAATGATGAATTGGAATATATTCTACTGCAGCAGTCGGTGAGGCAGCTCGAACAAATCGAGATGGGTCAATGTATTCACCTCGACGCTTATTATTACTGCCTCGGCTACTACTACTTTGGCTGCGACGACGATTTTGGTTAGTTGATTTATAAACAGAATATTTGTATGAAGGCATAAAAAAAGAATCCTTTGTTGCTTTAAAATAATATGCTCGATTGCTAGTAATGAAATCGAGTAATTTATTTTCGGAGCAAACCCGGATTCATCAGAACAATACTCATACATTAGCACGATCTATAGGTGCTGTCAACAAGAATTACCATGGTCGGAGACTACTGAGCCGCTACTAACTGCACTTGAAAAATCAGCACAGAATTACCGGGAATCGCACCCTGTCCTGCGGCACCATACCCCTCCGAAGGCGGTATTATGAGAAATCGTACACCGCCAACTTTCATTCCTGCTAGTCCATCTTCCCACCCTGTTATGACTTGACTTGGATTAGCTCCATAGGTGAATTGAAAGGGCTGCATTTGTCCACTACTATTATCTTTGGTTTCATCAAATAGCTGTCCGTTAGTCAACCAGCCTTTGTAATAGACAGATACTGTTTGTCCAGCAGCTATGGTAGGCCCCGTGCCGACTTGCAAGTCAGCATAATAGGTACTTGTAGCATCTAAATATTTCGGTGCGTCGTACTGGCTGAAAGTAGTTGGGTCGAGCATCTTTTCAATTGCAGATTCATTGGCAGATGTTGTCGCAGAGCCGGAACCTGAAGCAGTCGATTCATTACTGGATGGCACACCACTTTGACTTGTGCTCGTTCCACTTTGACCGTTGTTCTGATTCTGCCCGAGCTGACCCATTGCACCCGTGCTTGCAGGAGTAGCTACATTCAGAGAACCACTACTAGCGTTTGTAGTAGCACTATCTGTGGCTTCGGATGCGTCAGCTAAGGAACTGTTCGATATTCCATTCTTTTGGATTGACTGCTTCTGCGATTGAACATAATAGATTGCGCTAGCACTGCCTCCCACGCACAACAAAGTAAGCACACTTAGAATTACATATTTTTGTTTTCTCATAATGTTCGTTTTATTTTATGCCAAGTCAATGGTAAGCACAACCTAAATACCCAGAAAAAAGGCAAGCTAAAATGACAGCCGGATCACAACTGGCGGTCAGCGCGTCGAACAAGAATAGTTCTATACGTTAGGAACCCTACGATCGTAGCGGCTAAAAAGAGATAGACAACATTGCCCGGACCAGTGTTTGTTAATGGGTGAGTTGTCGTCACTGCCGCACTTGCTGCGGGCTTAGTTGATCGTGCTGGCGCTTTAGTCTGGGTATGAGTAGTCGTACTAGAAGTTGATGTTTGAGAAGAAGCCGTGGTTTGGGACGTCGCATGAGAAGATTTTGGAATTGTCGTTGTGTGCTTAGACGTAAATGACATCACGATGACAGCCCCTAATGCAATAACAGCCAGGAAATAAAATACATATAGGACTAATCTGGTAACTTTTGACAACGGTTTAAACCTCTCATTTAATACACTCACAATAAACTGAACTGAGCTTTTTAGCAAGAACTAACTGTACTTTTATTTTCTAAAAACATATTTGTAGTAATTCTCTTTAGTGATATAGCGATTAATGATATATCATTAATTGATGGCACGATTAACATCAACCCTTTTACCCCAAGTAAGTTTCAGTATACTGCTTGCATTGAGTCTAAAGCCACGGCATGGATACGAAATAATGAAGCAGATCGCTCACGATTCAGAACAAAGAGTTCAGCTCGGGTCGGGAGCAATCTATGGTTGTTTGAAAAAACTATCTCAAGCCAATTTTATTGAAGAGATGCCGTTCGAACAAAAAGGACGGACTTACTACCGACTTACTCAAAAAGGATTCAACAGGTTATTCGACGAGCTCGGATATTATAAGCATATTGTAAATGTTGCCGAGACTAGACATTTACATCCTCGCAGCTGAAATGACGTTGTCTTTTTTTGTGATATAACTCCGTTTAAGCAGCTAAGGCAAGTTTAACTTTGTCTAATAGCAAGAACACAGTTTGATGCATTGTCTTATATGATTCTGGGAGTGTACTAAGAGCATACTTAAGTGTTCGCTCGGTCTTGGATATGTATTCTAGGATAAATTCTGCCCGATTAGTATCTATAGCGTCACCCCTGAGCACACTAATGATGTCACTCATATGGTTACTCATACGATCTGAATCCTTAATCTCTAGTGAGAGTTCCCCTACAGCACTTGGCTCTTTAAGCATTTCTAGCAGATAACTAATTTGCTTTTCAAGTTTGTTCGTAAATTCACCCTCTGGAAGTGTTAATCGATCTAAAAGCAGTGCCTCATTATGTCCGAAGTTTGACTCGACGTATTCAAGGCCTTCCGCTCTTCGACCCCTATATACGTCTTCGACCGTGTCATGGAGCAATGCAGTCACAACGACTATTTCCATAAGCGATGAATCTATCGGTATATTCATATCAGGATTATTTTCCCAGCGCCGATTAGAAATCGTCATCATGATTGCTGTGTGCAGGGCCGTTGGTAATAAATGCCCCTCGGCAACCGTATACTCATTTTGCCGAGGTCCATTCTGTGTTGCATACACTAAGTCGAGTGCTCTGCTTATACTTGGGCTTTGCGCTAACTTTGAATCAAGAAGCTTTAGTAAAAACAAAAATTGCTCACGATCTAGATGACTTGGCGGCAAAAAGGTCTTTTCTTGACTCATACGGTCAGGTCGATCGATCGTTACGCCCTGAATTTCATTAGGAACTAAGTCATCACTCGAGCTCAGTCCAAACACTTCCGTAAGTCGGGTTTTAAGATCTGGCAGTACTTTAATTAATTTAATCCAAGTGTGTGGATTCAAACCAGAGTAATAGGTAGTCTCATTACTTTTTATAGTCGTTTCAGCTCGTGCCTTAAAAAGCGCCATATGTTGCAACTCGATTTCAGAAAATGAATTCTGCACGACTATGTCCCCGTCTACAGGATCCTTCTCCGTCCTTTTATACGATAAATGATTGGACGGACCATAGGTTTGCTTTTCATGTTCCATTTCTCCAACAACGTGAATTTCGAATGGCACAACTTCACCATCAATCTCAATCGCATAACATAAATGCAATGAGCGATAACCGTTTGGCTTCGGCTTATCACGGTAGTCAGTGTATGCATCACCAGTCGGATGCCAGGGGATAAGTGTGTTATCCGCTTCTCGAACCTTTAGGTCAAGGTTTTGAATAAAATTAACTACAAAGTTTTCTGGATCATGTTCAAATGTTTCATCAGGGACTAGCAGTCTAATCGCAATTCCATCGGAAACAAGATCCTGATCTTGATATTTGGAACTCGAAAATTTCTTTTCAAGTGATCCGACTGATTTTACTCTCGATTCAAGCGTAACTCCTTGCGTTGCATATTCTGTATCAGGATTCAATGCAATTGTAGTATCTAAAGCACTATCGATCATGTCTACCACGACCGGATGATACTCTTCTGATAATTCACGCTGCCAAATTGCTTTTTGAATTACGTCCGGGTCATTGCCATAGAAAAACTCATACGCTAGGCCTTGTAGTTCAGCTGCCATTGCGCTTTGGCCACACACATCAAGGAACGGTGCATCATACGCAAGAACGTTATTACACAACAACCATATTTCCCCAGTTTGCTCACTAGTCATGCGGCTTCTCCGTAAAGTGGCGATTGCTTCGGCTCCGCGCGCGACTAAACCTTGAACATCGTGTTCATCCATCGAATCTTTTAGGATATTAATGTCGAGATCCAACAAAGGAGTACCAACAAGCAAATCCTTCAAATGTTGTGGATCCGTGTCATCCGGAACAGTACCGTCTATAACCGCATGTAGTAACGCCTGGTCCTTAACACGTTGCTGATAGTTACGGCTTACTACAGCACCATGAACTTTCATCGTACCATTCGTTTCAGTCTGATCTACTTCGATTTCTCTTGGCGCTTTACTATAGATCACATCAACACTTGTTCTGGCCTGATTTCTTAATGTTTGCCTAATTTCATTGGCAAGATTAGCCTTACTGACTGCAAATCCCAAACCTTCCAAAAATGGCACTCTTGATTCATCTTCAATAGCATCATACAGATCCTGAGTCAACGCTTGAGCCTCGGCCCGTGCAGCAGGATCGGATGAGGTTAATTCTGCTACAAGCGGCATAAGACTTAGCTGATAGCTAACAGCCTCGTCAGTAAAACCATAATACTCTACTACCGATCTCGTTCTTGCAGCATGTGTTACGCTACTGAGTTCGGTAGTTTTGGGAAGAAGAAATTCACCGATTGCCAGTTTAAGAAAATCAGCCTGCGGATTTTTCATCTCGGCCGCTCTAACACCAATTCTGTATAATGCTTCACCACGTGGAGCAGTGTGCCCAACTGTACTTTCGGTCATATTTATATAAGATTATATAATATTTATACACTTATACAATGTGCACATCGGTGTTTTCTTAAATAGACCGTGTGGTTTTATAAACCAAATCGTATATAACATAGAAATAAAGACAAACAAAAACGACTCGAAAGTCGCTTATGCGTGTCTAAATGGTGGAGCTGGTGGGTACCGCCCCCACGTCCGCCGGTTTATCTTGGTTAGTCTTCTACAGGCATAGTCTGTTTTATGATCTTAAGCAATGAGTATCGAAACAAACAAACATTTCATTGCAGCAGTCCAAAGTCTTAGCAACTAGCTAGAACAGGATAGCTGAGCATCCAGAAAATATGGCGCGCTTTCACACTATCTGGCGTCACGTTAAGCGCGGCTTGCAATTAAACTAAGCTGCAAGAGGTACGGCTGTAGGTGCAGAAAAAACAGTTTTTAGGCTGTTCATGAATGCAACTGACAAAGCCGTTAAATTTAGAATTTGCATCTAAAAGGTTTTGCCTATACGCTGACAAGCGACCTGCTGATCTAACCGATAAAGTCCAACGTCGAGCTTAAAATTCAGCCCCGTATACATCGCCCAGTTAATCTAGAACTGAGCGGGATATATAGTATAGCAAGATGCTTACGCGAGGGCAACTGTCATGAAACAATTTGCTAGTATAGAACTATGGAACATGATCTTCCCTGTGCTGCTAAACTAAGCTTTGACAGTCAAAAACAAGCACAAGCCGCCGCTACGGTGGCTCTCTATCAACATGGGACAAAGCTTAAAACATATCTTTGCAGAGATTGTGGACTCTGGCACCTAAGCTCAGAGTATTAAATTTAAAGATTGAAGAAATGATCACAAGCACCGAGTTTTCCAGGCTGACAGGTTATATGGTGTAAACGCTGTAATTCAGTTAAAAGAGGAGTGGCTTTATCCTGGCCGAATTCATCGAGATCTGGCGTAAAATTTCGCCTCATAATTGCCGAAGCGGCTTCAGTTATTTGCATGCCAAGTGTCGTAGGCGCAGTAATGTGTTTGCGTCTATTTTTGGGATCAATCTTTGTGACAAGCAGACCTTTTGATTGAAGCAGTTTAATTTGTCGACTGATACTTGCTTCAGTTTGACCGAGTGCTTTAGCAATCGCTTTCTGCTGAACTCTTGGGCTCCATTCCAAAACCGACAGTATTTTATATTGACTCACACCAATTCCAAGTTGCTCCTGCAAAACTTGATCAGCCTGCTTATTGATAACTGATGCAATATGCTGAATCAAATAATTGAGATTATTGATGGGTCCCATTACGGGTGTAGTGTAAATAACATTACTTAACACGTCAAGTATTGCCTAGTCTGCGAAATGTCTGCATGCCATATATAGTCCATGCCACTCATCTAAGCTCAGCATCTGAGCTCGCCTACCTTCATCGACGCCAGCTTCTGTGCACAGATCTTTCGCGTCATTGCGGTCAATTCTCAGCCCAGCGCTCAAACTATTAAGTAAGGTTTTTCTGCGCTGAGAAAATCCAGCCTTAACCAGGCGAAAGAAAAGCTTCGAGTCAACGTCTTCAAAAAGTGATTGGGCACGTTTTTCGAGTATAAGAATTTGAGAATCAATTTTTGGAGGCGGCGTAAAAGCTTTTGCTGGCACGACATTACCTAATTGCACCTGCCAATAATACTGTGCCGTTACACTGAGTATTGACTGCTTTCCTGGAGCGGCTGCCACACGCTGCGCGACCTCTTTCTGGACAAGTAGTACTGCAACCTCTGGAGGATTCGCTAACTCGCTTATCACTCGGATGAGGTTACTGGTAAGATAATAGGGTATATTAGCCACAATTTTATAACCGTCTGGTAACACTGAAAAGTTAAAACGTAAAATATCCTGCTCAACAATTTGCAAGTTATTTGCCGTAACGCGCTCGGGTAAATCTCGCGCGAGTGCAGAATCAAATTCCACTGCGATAACTTGTTGAGCGCGAGCTAGGAGTATACTCGTGAGCGTCCCAAGTCCGGGACCAATTTCTAAGACTGTGTCAGTTGATTTAATATTTGCGCTATTCGCTATGTCTGTCAGTATACCGGCATCAAACAGCCAATGCTGGCCGAGTGATTTATTTGTTAGTGGTGTTTCAGGCATGATAGTTTAAGAGTATTACCAGTTATGATAATTAACCCAGTGAATATAGGCGTTATACCAACTGCCATATTTACTTTCAGCATAGCCGCTACACCACTTAAGTTGCGTAATCGGGTTTGTTGCCCAGTCGCTTCCTGCGGAAGCCATCTTGTCTCCAGGAGTGGATTGGCAGAGACCATAGCCGCCATAGGCTGGAACAGAACCAGCATATGGTGGACAAGCGCCATATTCACCCTGGGCCTTTGTTGGACACCAACCTGACTCATTGGTAATTATGTAATCGGCATATTGATAATCGGATGGCGCAATTCCGGCAAGCGCCATATCACCTTTTATGCCACTCAGTGAGGTTCCAATAACGACAATCTCGGTAACCGGTGGCTGGGTTACAACAGTTTGGATGACAGTGCGCCCAACAACCTGACCATTTGATAACGTGTCCTGATAAGTAATAACTTCTTGTCCGGCTGAACCTTGCTGTCGAACCGCGTTAGTACCATAGGCTAGTGTAGCATCATCGATTGTCTGGATTGGCATACTAAGGGGCACTGTATCAGACTCGATTTGCGTTCCATGTCGAACGATAAAGATTTGAGCGTTTGCAGTAATTGGCGTGGTCGGCGATGGCAATATTTGATCGCTGCTTGCGAGATGTATATTTTCTTGTTTTATAAGTCCGGCGACCGTAGTCGCGTGGGTTCGAATAACAAGCGGGGTACCGTACAAGTTCACGTTTACCGGTGTAGCAGGGTCAATAACAACTTGCTCTCCTATGGCACCTGCTTTTAAGAAATTATCGGACGGCACGGTCGAAATATAGTCTTGTGGATAGAGGGTCTTGCCTGCTTGTTCAGCGATTGCACGCGGCGTTGTCGCAGCACTAAAGGTATATGTTTTCTGTGATCCATCAACAATTTCAACGGGAACTGCCCGATAAATATTAATACGGAATTCATCCTGATTGATAGCTGTCGAGGTCGATGGTTCGACAACATCGCCTTCATTGATTTGAATATGCAATTTTTTGAGCAATGCTCCTACCGTTTTTTCACGACTTGGGACTATCTGCTGTTCACCGTCATGCGAGACAATAACAATTTTTGCATCCTGAACCGGTGGTATGTGATTAGTCTGTCTTGCAACGCCATAGATACTGACCGTCAGAATGATGAGTACGCCAAATGTAATAAACGGTACCGCATACGGGTGCCGGCTCATGATTCTCAATTCCCGCATGTCTTGAGGTAATCGAACGGCTTTACGGAATTGTGAAATTCTACGCTTCAGTCTCTGAAATTTCTTAACCATAATCTATTTACGACTTTTAAAAGCAATCACCGGCACACTGTAGCAAACTCTCAAAAATCTGTAGTCTTATTGTAGCAAAAACAGATTACCCCCACCAGCTCTGTACGGCCTCAAGCACATCAGGAAGCGCATTTTCTGACGATAATTCGGTACGACGAATCCATCGTGCATCCGACAATTCTAAAGGACGGTGCTGCAAACGTGATTTTCGGTTAACTGCGACCGTAAACAATACGTAATTAAAACGAAATCCGTGATACTGATAGATCCGATCAGAATCCCTGGTCAGTTTATCTCCGGTTAACTGGAGTTTCGTTTCTTCATGCAGTTCACGGATAGCACCATCGATTGATTCTTCTTCTCTGTGTAAGCCACCGCCCGGCAATGACCACTTACCTTCGCCAATCCACCGCTTAGTTACGATCAGGTAGTTACCGCTAACAATCAATAGTCGAGTGCGTATACTACCCCGTAAATGCACCCAGCTCAGCGGCCAAGTTAACCAAAATAGTATGATGCCGACTCTTTGCCACGGACTTGGTGCCGCGTTCATAGCTTTTCCAGTGGCGCAAAACTAATATTAAGTTTGCGCGAACCTTTGCCTTTAAAATAAATAACCGCTGTATCACCCTCAATTTCAAGCACCGTACCAACCCCAAATATTTGATGACGCACTCCATCGCCTTCATTGAGTTCCGGTACGATCCGCGTCTCTTGCAGTGGTTGTGCAGCTAGCTGAGAAAAGCTAAGCAGGCTGCTCGGTTGAGTATAGACCGAGTCAAGGACCTGGAATTGACTGTCTATTTCTGATAAAAAGCGAGACGGTGGATTATGCTGGATACCGCCATATAACAAGCGACTTGAGGCATAGAGCATATATAATTCCTGGCGAGCCCGGGTCATGCCGACATAGCATAATCTTCTCTCCTCTTCCATTTCACTCTGTTCATACAGTGCCCGCGAATGAGGGAAAATGGACTCTTCCATCCCTGGCATGAAGACAACTGGAAACTCCAAGCCTTTTGCCGCATGAAGTGTCATGAGGGTAACTGCGTCATTATCAAAATTAGCAGTGTCTAAATCACTGACAAGCGCAACCTCTTCGAGGAAGCCGTCTAATCCCACATCTTGATATTCTTGAGCTACGCTCAGTAATTCTTTAACATTCTCTTGGCGCGCTTCACCTTGCGGACTGCCATCATTGAGAAACTGTAAGTAATCAATTCTTCGTAGAAGCGAATCGATTAAACCACCGACAGTGGCATCTTCATTGACTAAGCGGAGACTGCTGAGGATATCACCGAGCTCACTCAAGCTTTTACGCGCTTTCGGCGTTAATTGGGGACATTCATCCGCCTGTTGCAATGCTTGCAAAAGCGGAAGTTGCTGAGACTGTTGCCAGGAAAAGAAATTCTCGACAGACTTTGCGCCAATACCACGTACCGGCACATTTACAATCCGCTCGAAGCTTACCCGATCTTCCGGCTGAAAAATTAAGCGTAAATATGCCATGATGTCTTTAATTTCCTTGCGGTCGTAAAAACGCACACCCCCAACTACCCTGTAGGGAATACCATAATGGACAAAGGCTTCTTCGATCGAGCGACTTTGTGCATTGGTACGATACAATATTGCGAAATCTTTATAGTGTCGTTGTCCGCCGTCTACTGCATGCCTAATGCGCATGATAATTGATTCACCTTCGGCACGTTCATTGCCAACCGACACCATCTGCACCGGCATTCCATCACCTTCTTCAGTCCATAGTTTCTTGTCACTCCGCTGTTGATTTTTACTAATCACTGCATGTGCCGAGTCGAGAATATTTCGAGTACTTCGGTAATTTTGTTCCAGCTTAATAATCGTGCAGTCTTTATAATCTTTCTCGAATTTTAAAATATTCCGAAAATCTGCGCCTCTCCACGAATATATAGAATTATGAACAACTATATCTGATGCAATATAGTTATGGACTTTATCAATATCCAAGTCATATACCAGCCCATCATACGCTTGCGTTTTTACTGATAAGACCTGATCCTCGCTAATTGAGCCGTTATCGCGAACCGGCAGCATCATTCCCGGGTGAATTTGGGTAGCAGGCATAAATGAGAATTTTTTGTTGGTTAGAAAAGCATACCTTGAAATTTGAAAATCTATTTGATCACGTGTCCGCTCATGTATACTCTCTAAAAGTTGCTCAAGTTTTCCGTAATCAACGTTTTGAATTTCTGTTCGAAACGTATTGACCCGACCTGCCCTTACGCCATAACCTAATCTTTTAAACTCATCTAAATCTTGTGGGTTAGTCGTATTAACAGAAATTCTACTCGAAGACCATGAAGTGTTTCCGGAAGTTCGTTTATCGCCAAAAAGTACTAAATTTAAACTAACTCTTTTTTGGCCCCCTCTGGTTGTACCTTGAGGCATAAAATGAGGATGTTCAAATGAAAGTCCAATGTCTTGCATTAAAGATTTTGCACGTTCTTTGGTATCTATTTCTGCAAATATTGCGTCTAAATACGCCTGTGTAAATTTCATTGCTCGATTAGCATATGCGTGGAATACAAGCATAGGAATGCCGTATTTATAAGCGTACAGGCTCTCAATATACGCAGCCTCCTCTCGTGTAGTGCAGACTTTAATGATCCACATACGATCTGCTCTCTCTTGATTTGCTCGTACTCTCAATCCAATATCATCTTTTTTACCGTCAAAGCGAGCTCCTTTCGCCATACCAATTCGATAGCCCTTTGTTTTTGAGAACATGAGATACACAAAATATGCGTCAGTCTTATCCCATCTCGCAAAAAGTATATGATTTGGAGTACAACTAATCTTTTTACCACTTGCCGTTTCAATACATACTAGTTCGCCATTGAATTTAAATTCCTTTTTTCTTAATAACTTCGAATATCCGGTTTTCGTATACCCACTGGCAGCTTTCACTAAACTATCTTCATTGATTTCCTCAATTTTAGTAGGACCATCAATAGTTTCAATGGTGGTTCCCGGGGTTAGACACTGCCAATCGTCGCCTACGACCGCAATGTTGTGATCTTCATTAGTTAACAAGTTAACTAAATGGTACTGGGCACTATTGGTATCCTGGTACTCATCAATCATGATGTACTTAAACTGTTGCTGCCATTTTTTTCGAATCTCTGCATTATTCTTTAACATTTGTACAGTGCGATTAATAAGATCATCAAAATCTAAAGCTGATGCATCATGTAAAGCGCGTTCATACAGTGGGTAGACACTAGCGGCTGTCTTTTGCGCGGGGCTTGACGCGGTTGCACCATATTCTTGAGGAGAAATCATTTCATTTTTTGCGCTACTAATAAGCCCGGATAATGTACGAGCCGGGAAAGTTTTTTCATCAATCATGAGTTGCTTGGAAACTTGCTTAACGGCTGCTTGTCTGTCGGATTCATCAAAAATAACAAAACTTCGAGGGATACCCACGCTTTCACCATCTTGTCGTAGCAGTCGGACACAAATACCGTGGAATGTTCCCATGTACGGCATGAAACTACGGTTATCTGCGTTTTCACTCAGTAAGTTCGCAACCCTTGTCCGCATTTCCTTAGCAGCCTTGTTCGTAAAAGTTACCGCCAAGATGTTGTAAGCAGTCGCTCGATTGGTTGCGATTAAATAGGCAATTCGGTGCGTCAGAGTTTTTGTCTTGCCTGAGCCTGCACCAGCCAAAATTAACATTGGGCCCTCAGTAGTTTCTACCGCTCGGCACTGCTCCGGATTAAGTCCCTGTAATAACTGATCTAACACCTTATTATTCTAACAAAATATACGCTCGAATAATGTTGTAGATTAGCGAAAAATGACACTCAAACAATACAGCAACTTATCCCTTATAGTAAGAAAATACTGCTTCTAATTTCGTTGTTCTGAGAGCAAACGATAGGCACTATCAACGATCCCGGAGAATTTTTCATAGTTCAAACTGGCTGCACCGACAAGCACACCATCACAACCTTCAAGTGCAAGGTATGATTGAGCGTCTGAATCATTGACACTACCACCATACAAAACGCGCACATCTTTAGAGACGTTCTCGCCATATAATTCCTTGATTTCATATCGAATAAAATCAATCTCACTTTGCATATCATCAGGCTTAGCTACTTCTCCATCGAAGGTGCTAATCGCCCAGACCGGCTCATAGGCGACGACAATTTCACTGACGTCTTCAGCGGTTAAATTAGCGACGGCTGTGGTTAGCTGATCATGCAGCACTCGCTTTGTTTCACCGGCAGAACGCTCTTGCTTCGTTTCGCCGATACACAAAATTGGCACAATCTTATTACGAACCGCTGCCTGAACTTTATCGCGGATCTCTTCAAGGCTTTCGTTAAAGTAAATACGGCGTGCCGAGTGACCGACGATGCCATAGTGCACGAGATCACGCAGCATAGTAAAACTTACTTCGCCTGTAAAAGCACCTTCGTCTTTATGATATCCGTCTTGTGAGGCTAATCGGAATTTTCGACGGTCAATATCTAAACTCAGTGGCTGTATGCAGAGATAGGTTGGTGCGATAACAATTTCAATATCTCGATGTATTTTTATTTTTTGATCAAGACGATGCATGAGTAAACTTGCCTCTTGCACATTAAGATTCATTTTCCAGTTACCGACAATCAAGGTTCGTTTCATATACTATGTACTCCGTTTATCTCAATATTCAAGTGATGCGTCTCTGATCGTTCAATTAACCATATTTACCTTCGTATTACTAGGCTATTTTTTATCCAGTAGCGCTTCAACGCCTGGTAATTTACGCCCTGCCATTAGCTCCAAGCCAGCGCCACCACCTGTTGAAACATGCCCAAAGCTATCCATCAAATTGCGCGAGCCGACATAACCGACTGTATCTCCCCCACCCACAACCGTAAAAGGTTTATGGCCAAAATCTCCGAGCAACGCTTCAATAACAAGTTCTGTCCCGTGTGAATATGGGCCGATCGGACCCCGCAAACCATCAGTCTCGGTTACGCCCATGGTGCCGTTCCAGACTACCGTATTGGCAAGCTGCACGCCACCAGCGATAAACGAACCGGAGAATGGACCAATATCAAGTATTTTTTCGTGAGGCATAATTTTGCTAGCGCTGACTGGCGGTTTCTTAGGGTAATTTTCGATGTCAGCAAAACTGTGCTCGCTCCAACCAACAATGCGAGTAGGCTGTGTTTTATCGATTGCATGCGCGGCAACTCCATCATATGGAATTGAGAAAATAAAATGCCGCTTGATTGTTTCAACAGCGGCTTTTCGCATAATATCCTTCGCGAGTGGAATATCATCCTTGCTATACAGGCTGTCAGCAATATCTATGCCTCGGGCGGCTAAAAACGTATTCGCCATTGCACCACCAATCGCTACAAAGTCGGCAATTTCAATAAAGCGATTAAGGATATCGATCTTGTCGGCAATTTTAGCCCCGCCCACGATTGCCATAAGCGGTCGTTTTGGTTTGTGCATCACATCGGTTATAGTATCGACTTCTTTTTCTAACAGCAGCCCGGCTACGCTCGGTAGATGACGGGTAATTGCCGACGTACTGGCATGCGCCCTATGAACCACGCCAAATCCATCTTGAACGAATAGTTCAGCTAGTTTCGCAAGTTCAGTGCAAACGTGTCGTCATTGGCTTCTTCTTCCGGATGAAACCGGAGATTTTCCAGTAAGAGCACCTGGCCATTTTGTAATTCATCGGCTGCTTTTTGAGCCGGCTTTCCTATACAATCCGTCGCAAATGCAACTGGCTTTCCAAGCAAGTGTTCTAAGTGTCTTGCGACTGGCGATAGGCTGCAGCTGGTATCGTCCGGACCAGTCGGTCGACCAAGGTGTGAACAAATGATAAGTTTGACGTTGCGCTCAAGCAAATAGTTGATTGTTTGCAGTGACTGCTTGATCCGGTAGTCGTCCGTGATTTTACCTGCTTCTAGCGGAACATTGTAATCGGCCCGCAAGAGGACCGTTTTATTGGTAACATCAACATCTCGTATGGTTTGTTTAGTAAACATTCAACCTCAACATTCACATTTTTTCACTTTAATACTGCTATAACCCTAATGGTTTTATTCTACCATGCGAACCTTGATTGTGTCCGTAGTACCGACCACGCCAGGTTGTTGACCAGACGTCGTAATAACAATGTCACCCTTACGTAATAATTTACTATCTTTCAGAGACCGGGTCAGCTTAGTTGCCGCATATTGATCAATTGGACGAACGTAACTCCTTACGCCGTAGGCGATCGCTAATTGTTGCGCAGTTCGCGTATCACTCGTAACGGCAAACAGCGGAATCCTTGAGCGGTGAGAACCAATACGTAAAGCCGTAGCGCCCGATTTGGTCTCGGAAACAATTGCGTGAGCCGCGATACTCTCCGCTAAACTTAGCACGGCTGTACTAATCGTAATCTGCTGGGTATGGGCTTCGTTTGCCGGCTTAACAACCTCAACTGTCGCGTTCGATTCAGTGTAATCAATAATGCGTCGCATGGTTTTGACTGAATCAATTGGGTATTTGCCGCTGGCGGATTCTTCGCTCAACATCAAACAGTCAGCTCCCATCAGCACTGCCGTTGCCACATCTGACACTTCAGCGCGCGTGGGTTCAGGAGAGTCAGTCATACTGGCTAACATTTGCGTGGCAACAATCGTCGGTTTTGCGTAACTAAGGCCGAGACTCACGATCCGTCTTTGCACGATTGGCACGCTTTCTGCCTTTGTTTCGACAGCTAAGTCGCCGCGCGCAATCATGACCGCATCACTTACCTGTACAATTTCTTCAAGATTATCTACCGCGGCATTCGTTTCTATTTTTGCAATTATCCGCGCTGAACTGTTCATGCCTTTCAATAATTTCTTAAGGCCACGGATATCGTCAGCGCTCTGCACGAAACTCAAGGCTACATAGTCTATATCCTGGGCTGAACCCCAGACTAGATCAACCCGATCTTTTGAAGTTATAACGTCACCAGCAAAATCCGTATCAGGTAAATTAATCCCCTTTCGGCGAATTAAAATTCCACTGTTTTCGGCACGAGCGTGCACTATGCCGTTTCTAACACTGGTGATTATTGTTTTAACTCGCCCGTCAAACAAGTAAAGTCGTTCGCCGCGTTTCACCTTTTTGCTCAAATCGTACTGGGTTGGCAAATGACCGGTTTTCTCAAAGTCGGCATTATAGCCAAAGCTGAGTTCTTGCCCTGGATTCACATTAACGATTCCTTCAAAATCTCCAAGTCGTATTTTTGGACCCTGTAAATCCTGAATGATCGCAACCGGTTCGCCAAGTTCTTTTGAAGCTTTACGGATCCACTTAATCTGTTTGGTACGCTCTTCATTGGTGCCGTGACTACAATTTAACCGCAGCCCGTTCGCTCCAGCATGTAATAAATCAGCGATCAAGTCATAGCTATCTGTCGATGGTCCAACAGTAGCCATAATTTTAGCTCGCTTTGCATTAGCTGAAGAAGATTTTGATGTTTTACGTACTGCTTGCATTTTTAAGTGTTCCACCCCGAGTCTTAATCTATGCTCTTCAGTATATACGCAGTCGAGGAGATATCAACAGTCGCAAGCGGCGAGATCTTATCGTTGTTTGGCTTGAAGGTTTACTTTTGGTGTTTTGATCGCGGAGAACATCTGCCACGACATAGCACCTGCACCCCCAAGAGCTGAGACAGATGTGCCATCATACCAGCAGCAGCGCGGATCTAGACTGTCACCCGCGTGGTACGGATAGAGTTCTGGGTAACCAAATGCAAGTCTAGCTGACTGTGATTCTGCCCAAAAAATTGATTTTTTGCCTGGCTGACGGTATGCATTCAAATGCAAGCGTTCGGCATCAAAAATACTTTCTGGCTGATCGGCAAGATAATCGGTGATGGTAAGCATACGGTTTTCCTTGAAAGCGGCCAGTGTCATTGCCAACTGGTAATCAGCAAGGTCGTACCGTTCATGGACACCTTTATTAATCCGCATAAAAGCTCGCTTAACTTTTTGGAGCTCCGTTTTACCGGCCCCTAACGCGGCTAACTCGGCGAGCGCTAAGGCGAAAGCTCCATGGTGAACTGAGCAGCCAAATCCAACAATTTCACCGGCGTGGAGATCGCCAACTCTGCCAAACGGATCAATTGTGCCTCTTCCAGGTACGGGTATGATAATGGGGCTTGCTGTTGGTGATTCAAGTTCAAGCCATGCAGCATACGGAATGCCATCGGCGGATAGCGGCAGCCGTGCTGTCAGCCCCTCGATCACATGATATTGCACGAGACGACCCTCGGCTATACGATCTGAGCTAAGCATAATTTTGAGACTAATGTTTTCATTAGCTTCCTGATAATGCAGATGGTACGATCGGCCATCATAGTACGAACCAACAAAACTCTTATTTATCTCTTTGATACGTATAGGTACCGGACGTACGACATCAAGTCCGAATGATTGGCGCAAAAAGTGAATTATGCGAACTCTTTCGTGCCCTGGATAGTGATTCTCCCAGTCTGACGCAAGCTGTTTCAAACTTTTGTCATGCGAGCATACCAGCTCGCGTATCGTCTGTGTTGTTCCAGTTTGTCGTATCTCAAGCGCTAACTCTTTCAGTTCGTGCATTAAACTTCTGTCGCATACAGCCTCATGTTCAACGATTAGACCGGCACAAAAAATGATATTTGCTATATCCTGACGATAGGTATCAAATGATCTCAGACTGCTTCTATCGTCAGGTACGTAATAGGAGGCATTACCCCAGGCTTTAAACCGCTCCTGATCATCGTATATGCGAGCTGCCAATTTTCTCAGTACTGCACCGTCACTTAGACTGGAAACGTGGGTGTCATCAAGCATATCTTTTACTAAAGATAACCGGCCGATTTGCTGTAATGATTGGGTTGAGCGAAATTTTTGTACGCTCGGTAAGGTATCAATTGGAACGTTCGTATAATCAGGACCGCCCTCGTCGTGTATGTGCTTAAAAAGCGCAAGCAAGGCACGAATTGCTGGTTCAGCTGCTCCGACAAGTCCCGGAATTACCATTTCTACAAGTTCCGGACGGCCATACCAGCGCACGATTTGAAGGAGCTTACCAAGTGCAAGACCTCGTTGCTCGTCATAATCGGATAGGTATTCATCGAGTGCTGACAGCTCACATTGCGCATGTTTCAAGCGCTCATATAAACTTTTCGCTGGATGTTCACCAATCGGCTCAAGAAAGTTAAGAGCTCGTTTGTCGAGCCGTATAATTTCCGGCGATATATTTTTCGTGAGCAAGAATGCGAGCACGATACGACCTACGTAAGCTGTCACCCTGGTTGGCAATTACCATGGCGGTGCGATCACGCAAAAAGACAGGCAAAGTCTGTAATATCTCAAGTAACGGCGTGTGCGGTGTTACTGCATCAAGGGGAATTTCGACGTGCATAGACCACCATATGTCGTCTATCGGACCAAAGCTATCACTTAGTAACCGAAATTCTTGATAGTGACGTACTATGTGCGGAAATGCTACAAAATAACGTGAAAGCTCGGATGCCTTCAGTATATGTTTACTTATCGCTTCGTCTTCGCCGCCATACATTCGAAGCGCATAATTAAGGGTGGGTAATGCAAGGTAGAAATGTGTGCTCGTCCAAAGACTAGGCGCGTCAGTATGTCCGAATTTTGTCGGGGGCTGTTTTTTTACCAACTGACTCAGCTCGAGATCGATAGTACTGACAGAATCTGCACTTGTATGATGACGCCATTCATCCAAACCATTTATTAAATGTCCATTTGATAAGATACGAAGCCCATGAAAAGCTTCGGCGATCGGTAGCGTTGAAACTGGTGATGATTGGTATGGATTATTTCGCATTTTACGCACAATAGCTGCTCAAAGCTCAAATAAGCTGAAAGACTAAGATTTTCAAAGCTCTATTAACTTAAAGTGAGAATGTATCGTTTAAGTTTCCGGGGAGTTTTGATGACGGTATGTCTCAGGTCGATTACCAGCATAAGACATGCAGTAATTTCATAATACCAGATAGAGATAATATTGTCTGGTCTATTTCAGGAACACATGACATCCAAGTGATGCGACGATGTAGCAAGTTTAGAGCATTTTATAGGCATGGTGCGGACTGCCTGAAGTTATGGAATTATTAATCCAAACGAGTGCCATGGGCTCCAGCGACCGCGAAGCTAACAAGGCGCCGGTATCGAGTGGTTCCCAACCGAAAGCATTCACCACGTCTTGCACGGTTTTTTTTGCTTCAACCTCATCACCGGCAATAAACATAGTTGGCTTTTGGCCGTTAAACTCAGGTTTATACATCATGGCAGCTCCGACCGTATTAAAGGCCTTCACCACATGACTGCCTTGCAACCATGCTTGTACTCGTTCTCCAGCAGATATTTCTCCGCCGCCGTAAACCAGCGTACCATTTTCTTGTTTGATCACATTTGAGGTATCGATAACTATTTTTCCTGCTAGATTGCCCGGTCCTGCCGCAGTAATCGCCGACTCGACACCATCCCACTTCACACACAGAATTGCCAGTTCAGCTTCTTGGGCGGCGACTGAAAAACTAACAACGCTAGCTCCTTCGACAGCATCCTTAACAGTACGGCCCTTCTCGCTATCGGGCTCCCTGGTGGCAATCCATACTTGATGACCTTCAGCAATAAAACCCTTCGCGAGCGAAATTCCAACGGAACCGCTACCTAAAATACCGATTTTCATAATAAACTATCCTCTCTCAGTTATGGTAACGCTCAGTATGTCACTTTCGGCATACGGATGTATGTAAAATAAGCGACTTGATGCAATTTATCCCACGACAATGGTTGGAGGTTGAGAATTAACATAGCCATCAAATTTCGGACGCCGCCGCAAATACCTTATGCATAGAATAACGGCCACAGAAAGTATACACAGTATGATTACTATGGTAAGGATAAGCCCGACCGGTGACTGAGCTTTTAGCTGTATGGTGACAAGTCTGGTTTTACTTGCACCAAGCACGACTTTTTGTTGAACAGTTTTTTTGCCGCCGTCAGTTACCATAATCGTATGGGTACCACTCTTTATACCTGAAAAATCTGCTTTACCTCGGGCATTCGTATCAGCGAAATAGCGATCGTCTACGCTAACTTTAGCCTTATCTAATGGCTGCCCGCTACTATTTTCGATAAGCACTGACAGAGCTGTCTTTGATGATTGTGCTTCTGCAGCACTGGATTTAGCGGTCGTATCGGAAGCTGTTCCCTTTGACGTTTTAGGCGTCGTGAGCGTATAGCTGACATTCGGTAATACCTGATCCCAAACGCTCGAACTGCTCGTAGAATCAATATCTGATCCAGAAACCATACTGACAGCGGCTGAGCCAGTGCTAATGACCGTAAAGGTAATTTGAGCAATTGATTGGGTGCCCGTTTGAGCCGAGGTGGAGGCACAGTCAATAGTAACTGATCCACCACCTCCGCTTTCCTGCCCGCATAACTTAAAAGGACCCGTCAGCATAATGCTTTTATAGGTAAGAAGCGAGGTATTATATGACAGGTTAGCTTGTATAGAGTTCGTGTTATCGGTCGCTGAACTTGTCTCTGAAACCGTTACAACCAGCTTCGATCCGACATCGTAACTACCACCAGTTGGTGAAACCGAAAAGGAAGCGTCGCCCGCAGCATGAACAACACTCATTGGAACCAATGCAGTCAGCAAAGTCGCAGCCAGCAAAAAATAGAGCCCAGAACGGATAACACTGCAATACTTTATAAAGTTACGTGAAATTGTAACGCGTTTCATGAGAGGTCTGCTATTTTTTTGATTTTTTGATATTTATAGGGCCTAATTCAATATACTACCAGAAACAGGACTTCTAATATAGTTAGCGACAATCCCCTGTCCGTTATATCTGTGGCGGTATCCCCGTAAATTAAGCATGATAACCCGAAAGATGTTCAATGAGCGTCATGAACGCTTGAACATCAATCGAAGGAAAATTGGCAATTCTCAGATGATCTTCCTTAAATGAGCCGTAGCCCTGACCGGGTAGTAACTCATGCGCAAATAATTGGTCGTGAAGAAGTTTGTTGCCGCCGCGAATATTGATCACTACAACTGTCGTTGAACGCCATTCAGGAATAACAATGAATGACTCGAGATAGTTGCTGTTGTCGACAGTAGAGTACAGTAGCTCGGCACGGCGGCGATTTTCGTTGATAATATTTGTAATTCCTATCTGCTGCATATCTTGTGCGACACGTCCAAGTAAATAGATTCCAAGGACGTTTGGAGTCGCAGGCGTCTGTGATTCTTCAGCCTGCTCAGCAAGGCTAACTAAGCTATGATAGCTGCCAATTGACTGTCCGGCTTTTTGTAGCGATCTAGCTTTTTTAATCGCCCGTGGGCTTAGTATTAAAACCCCTAGGCCCGCCGGCAGACCAAACGCTTTTTGGACTGAAAAGAAAACTAAATCTAGTTTCTCCCATGGCACGGTGACAAGTGGTGCGGATGATACGATATCTACCGCGACTAAGGATTTCGGCGCTTGCTCTATAACGTGCTGTAATTCGGATAAAGGAAAGGTAGCCCCGACACTTGTTTCATTTTGCGTGATACAGATTAGTTCGGTATCCTCTGGCACTGTTAGATCGGAACGTTTGAAGTGGCTGCCGGGCGCGATTTTTATAGCCGTTGGCTGTTTACCCAACTGCTGTGCGATTTCAAACCATTTCTCCGAGAAAGCCCCGTAGACAAAATGATGGCTACGCTTTTTGATAACTCCTTGCAAAACACGCTCCATAGCTTCAGTCGCGGAACCCATAAACACAATCTGATATTCCTTCGGAATATGCATGATGGCACGGAGGGCTGCATCAGTTTGCTGATAAATCCCTTTAAACGCTGAACTACGATGCGATTCAGACACAATATTTTGGGCTATCGCATCATTGAGATAGGAACGAAGTTTCGGATATGGTTCCGAGGGTCCAGGTGTAAAAAATGTTGCCATATAGATACCCTTTTGTCCGTTATCTTATTATTCGAATGCGAATTGTTGTTGGAAGCTCTTTGAGTTGTTTAATTATCGAGGGGGAATAGCTGACACTGCTATCGGTCATGACATACCCGATCTTACCGGATGTTCCAAGGTTTTGAGCAATAATATTAGCTCCGCCATCTGAAAGCACAGTGTTAAGGCGAGCTAGAACGCCTGGAACGTTTTGGTGCACTAGCGTGAGCCGGTGAGCGGGTCGATCGCCACTAAGGCCCAAGCTCGGCAAACTAACGTTCATGGTCGTCGATCCGTAAGCCATATAATTAATAAGCTTGCCAGATACATAGTGTCCGATACTTTTCTGGGCTTCCTGCGTACTGCCCGCAACATGAGGGGTAAGAATCACATTTGGTAATCCTTGCAGAGGCGATACGAATGCTTCACCCTTAATTTTTGGTTCTTGGGGATATACATCGAGTGCTGCCCCTGCAATATGTCCAGACAGTAAATGATCCTTTAAAGCCTCGAGATTCGCGACCATGCCGCGGCTTAAATTGAGGAATAGAGATCCCGGGCGCATCATCGAAAACTCAGCATCACCAAACAAATCCTTATTCTCCGGACGTCCATCAACATGTACCGTCACCACATCCGATGTCTTGAGTAATTCCTCAAGACTGTCACACCTTGTCGCGTTACTCATCGACAGGGTATCTGCTATATCAAAATACTGTACCTGCATACCCAAATTTTCTGCGACCACTGATAGCTGAGATCCAATTCTACCATAGCCTACAATACCGAGCTTTAATCCGCGTATTTCGTGACTGCCCTGGGCTGATTTATCCCATATTCCTTGGTGAGTTTTTTCATTTTTTACCATTAGCTGTCGCTTCAGTGCAATAATCTCTGCTACTGCGAGTTCGACAACGCTCCGAGTATTTTGAAATGGCGCATTGAAGACTGCGATACCCTGCTGCGCCGCGGCAATACGATCAATTTGATTTGTTCCAATACAAAAAGCGCCAATCGCCATTAGATGATCAGCGTGAGACAAAACGTTCTGATTGATTGTCGTCGCAGACCGGATACCCAAAACTGAAACATTTTTTATGCGTTTAATCAGCTCATCTTCGCTTAAGGCTCCCGGTAATAATTCAACGTCATAGCCAGCTTTTCGGAGCGCCTCTTCAGCGACTGGATGAATATTTTCTAACAGTAAAGCACGAACTTCTTTCTGGGCAACCTTGCTGGCTGGTGTAAGAGAGTCTTTCATAGCCACACATCTCCTCTTTAGACTTATACATATATAAATGGGGAGTAGGGGGCAACTTAAATCATAGTCTTAGTATACCATTCGTTTTAGATCTAAACAGACGTGATGCTTTTTTCTACAGCTTATTCCTTAGAGTGAGGCGAAGGCCGCGTCGTTTTAACGTCTTTGCTATCAGTCCGAGGAATATTTACATTCATTAGTTCAGCGATACGTGCATTAATCATTTGTAAATTGCGTTCAGCTTGATCCCTTGAAATAATTTGATCGTAAGCGATGGATTTCAATAAATGTATATCGTCAATACCTGATATGTCCATGACGCATTCCTCTCTTTGTTCTTCTGATTATACCACTGATATATACCGTATCTGTAACCGAACCCGCTATACACGGACCCGTAGATATCCGACTATGCGATAGCCATGCATTAGGAATTAGTCACTTGCTTTGTAAATCCGGATCTTTTATCAAGAGATTGTAGGATGAACATTTAAGCGATTGCTGCCCAATACGGCACAGCCGCTAAACCATTGCTAGTCATCGTGATAGTACTCGGCAACGAGGTGACGCCACTACCATTGGTTCCAAAACGGCAAGTGGAATCAACAAGACCAATGTTCATTGTGACAGAGGAACCCGCTAGTCCATTCATCCTTGCAAAGGCTGGCCCAGTTGTGCCGTTCGTTACAAAAACGACATAATAGTTGCCGGCAACTAAGAGATGGGAAGATCCGAGCGTGCCAGTTGTTAAGCCGGCCGTTCCGGTACCTGTATTCCATCCACTGGTTTGATCACCGCAGCTATCTATTAAACTTCCAGCTGACGTATAGAGACCCAGTAAGTTTTCGCCGCTCGTCAAACCAGAACCGAGTGTATTGACTTGGACGTAAATTTTACTAACTGTCTGCTGGGTCCGAAGTATTACGCGAATAAGCTGTAACTGTCCAAGTGTTGGAATACTCGACTGGAGAGACAGTGCCGGATCATAGGCCCAGGCTAGAAGATTCTGATCGTTAGGTAGTGGCGTGTTCGCAGTACTACCTTGTGCCGATAAATCATAGGTATTGCCACTTGAGTCAAGCCAGACTGGCAGCCCGCTGCTCGCATATAAGATACCCCCGCCAGTCGGATTAGATGTTGGAGCGGTCGTTGCATTGGATATACCAATTACTCCTTGTCCGCCGCCTATGTTCAACGTAGAAGACACGAGCTGAATACTGCCGCTTACGCCATCGAAAGCCGCTTGAGTTCCAACGCGTACTTGGCCAAGAGAGCCACTACTCGTGGACGTAATCTGAAGGTTTGCACTGGCGGCGGTTGAACCATAGATCGTTGGAACTGTTAAAGTCGTACCGGCAGTGAAAGCACCATCGGTACTGATAGAATCTACACCTGCGCGCCTTAGATAACTATCGACCGTCGCGCTACCGGGTCCAAACGCAAGATAGCCGCTGGTGCTTATTTGTACTTGGGTGTGCGTATATAACGAAGCATCAATAAGTTGTATAGAGTTGGCAGCTGATCCCTTAACTGTCAAACCGCCGCCGACAGTCATATTTCCCGCATTATCATTCAAAATGTTAATTTGAGGGACATAGCTTGTCGGCGAAGCAACATGAGCATCAACCACTGACCCTGTACAGCTAGTATCGTATTTTATGGAATAGGTGGCCGTACCTGTTGGAGAACTATCCGTACAGCCGGACAGCTCTACGCTTTCCGCAGCATTAGTTACCCAGAAGCTAATAGCCGGATTTTGATAGACAAAACAGCTATAGACGCCAATCGCGCTTCCGCCGTATATTACAAAACCGTTACCGTCATAGGTAGGGGAATTATCGACATTTGATTCAGTTCCACAGCCGTGGAATGCGATAGCGATACAACCACTTAAATAATAACCGGTGCCGTTCGCATCCGAGGCGCAACCGCTCAAACTGCTATACTGCAAATTATTAAGGTAGTACCCGGCTTCTTGGTTACTATTGGCATAACAAGCAGTAAACGCACACGAGGTGCCACCACTGGCACCACTGCCCCCGATATTAAATCCATGACCCCCATTAAGCAGTGAGATGACGCGGTCAAAGGTGCTGACGATCGGTGTTCCAACGTTTATTCCATCACTGCCGAAATGAGCCACACGGCAATTGCGCATAGTAATATATTGGCTAATATTGCTACCAGTGGTCGTTAAGGCTACGCCAATTCCGCTACCGCTACTTGGTCCATAGAGGTATAAATTTTCCATCTTGAAACCAACAACATTGCTGGCGGTAATGCCATTAGCAGTCGTAGAGGTCTGTTTAATTATGGTATTGCCTTGATCGAGACTGCCGCCCAGTAAGGCAGTATTGTTATAAACGGTCAGTACCGACGAAATAATGTAATTGCCGGCCGGGAAATAAACCGTACCGCCGCTATTGGTATTTGCGGCATTCAAGGCCGCTTGTATAGCTGCCGTATCATCAGTCAAATTGTTACCAGTCGCACCGTACGCTTTAACGTTGAACCAATCAGGAATAATATTTTTAACACTTCCAAGCGGGAGATCATCATCAAAGATGTACCAAATACCAGTGCTACTCGCATATTGCATAGTTACAGCCTGATTTGGCAAAGATAAAGTGGTTGAGGTCGAGCCGCCAGTTTTATTTATGACATCGCTGCCACCAGTACTAACCGTAACCGTATAACCAGATGTCGTACTTGTGTTAATCATTTTTATGCCGACGACGCTTTTATCGATAGGCGCAGTTGGAAGTGTGATAGTAACGCTTCCACCGCTTGCGTCTACTGGTACAAAATCACTTGGATTGGCCGTATATGGAGCAGCCATAACTGCTGTTGGTATCAAACCTTCAGCCGCACCAATACTACTTGCGCTAAGTGTTCCCCACGCCGCACTACTACTTCCCGTCGCTATCAGCGCTTCACCCGTACTGGGAGTACCGGATATGGCAACACCCTGGATACTTTCGACGGTTGGACTGCTCACGGTATTGCCGAGGTCACCACCTAGTGTCACGAAGTTCTGCGTGGTAGAGCCGGTACCGCCTTGGTTGACGGGCAAGGCACTGGACAAGTGCGTGCTGACTACTTCAGGACCGGGATAGCTGCCATTCAAGTCACCACTGGCACTGCCGGTAGGAGACAGACTGGTGGGAATCTGTCCAAAGGTAGCAGCGTCAGTCGCAGCTACGCCATTGGCGAGGTTGGTGATCTTCTGGCTGTTGAGACTGACACTGCTGGTGGGAGCTGCCAATTGATCCAAGCGATTAGCTCGGATGATGGTCTCGACGTTCGCACTGCTGGTCAAGGTCGTGGTATTGCCAATGCTGGTTACGTCACCCGTCAGGTTAGCATTGGTGGTCACCGTAGCGGCATTGCCGGTGATTGATCCGGCAATAGCAGTCGTGAAGGTCTTCGTGCCGGCAATGCTTTGGTTGTTGGTGAGATCAACGAAGTTCTGCGTGGTAGAGCCGGTACCGCCTTGGTTGATGGCTACCGGACTTGTTAAGGTGATGGTATTGCCGGACTTAGACAGACCACTGCCGGCGGTAATCTCACCGGCTCCACTGAACTGGGTCCAGGTAATTGGTGTGGTACCAATGGTATATGGCCCATTGCCGCTCACGACGAAGCCGGCTCCTCCATTGAGTGTTCCCTGCTCAACAAAGGCAAAGGCACCGGGGACTTGTGAACCGCTGTTCATGTCGCTCGCCCGGGTCAACACATAGGCGGCTGCACCACTGCCGGGATTCGTAACGGTATAAATACCGTTATTGGCAGCCGTGACTTCATTCATGACCAAGAGACGGGCGTTCGTCGTCATGGCAATACCGTCAACGCTGAGGGCGCCATCCGCAGTTGCCGTTAGAACGCCACTGCTATACGTATTGCTGGGCAAGGCAGCCGTGGTAGCAGCTGCTACCGAAGGTTTAACCGACAGACCCTGCGACAAAGAATCGGCATAGGTCTTGGTAACCGCGTCAGTGGCATTAACGGGTGTCGGTACAATGATCTCACCGGTGAAGGTCTTCGTGCCAGCAATGCTCTGGTTGTTGCTGAGATCAACGAAGTTCTGCGTGGTAGAGCCGGTACCGCCTTGGTTGACGGGCAAGGCACTGGACAAGTGCGTGCTGACTACTTCAGGACCGGGATAGCTGCCATTCAAGTCACCACTGGCACTGCCGGTAGGAGACAGACTGGTGGGAATCTGTCCAAAGGTAGCAGCGTCAGTCGCAGCTACGCCATTGGCGAGGTTGGTGATCTTCTGGCTGTTGAGACTGACACTGCTGGTGGGAGCTGCCAATTGATCCAAGCGATTAGCTCGGATGATGGTCTCGACGTTCGCACTGCTGGTCAAGGTCGTGGTATTGCCAATGCTGGTTACGTCACCCGTCAGGTTAGCATTGGTGGTCACCGTAGCGGCATTGCCGGTGATTGATCCGGCAATAGCAGTCGTGAAGGTCTTCGTGCCGGCAATGCTTTGGTTGTTGGTGAGATCAACGAAGTTCTGCGTGGTAGAGCCGGTACCGCCTTGGTTGATGGGCAAGGCACTGGACAAGTGCGTGCTGACTACTTCAGGACTGGTTGCCGTATTGCCCAGGTCACCATCCAGTTGGATGAGACCGGGAGTAGCACTATTGGCATCAGCTGGAGCAGCTGGCAGACTAGCCCAAGCAGCAGCGGTGCCGCTGCTGGCTATCAGCGCTTCACCCGTACTGGGAGTACCGGATATGGCAACACCCTGGATACTTTCGACGGTTGGACTGGGATAGCTGCCGCTCAGGTCACCACTGGCACTGCCAGTAGGCGTTCGACTATTGGTGGTGGTTGGGTCATTGGCAGACAGGGCATTGGTGGCACCAGAGCCAGCCGCACCAACTGTCGGAATCTGTCCAAAGGTAGCGGCGTCAGTGACAGCTGTACCATTGGCGAGGTTGATGAGCTTCTGAGCATTCAGGCTGACATTGCCGGTGGGAGCAGAGACCTGGTTGAGTGTGGGCATGGCATGGACATGGCCGGCATCAGCGGCTAGGCCTGTGCTACCGGCAGATCGGGTGCCGAGGGGCTGGATGTCTGCCGCCGTGGTATCAAGCGTGACTCCACTCTGTGAAGTCTGGTTGACCCACTTGCTGAGAGCGGCACTGTAGGTAAGGACCTGGTTGTCCAGGGGAGTAGTGATAGCAACGTCAGTATCGATAGATAAGGAGGTGGTGGTGAGAGCGCCAAGGTCAGAGGCAGACAGGGAGATCGAGCCCGTGGTACTGGTATGTCCATTGACTGAAATGAGGGCCCCAGCACTCGTGAGAGCAACCGTCTGCAAAGTACCGTCTGCAGCATGAGAGACTAGCAGAAAGTCATTGAGGATCTGGCCCCAAACATCATCATCAGAACCGGGGTTAGGAAGACGCGACATAGGTAGTAATTTCTATTTTTAACATAGTATGATATATACACGTATTTTATCATGCATACGGTTAATTTAAGAAGTTAACATTACTGGAAATATCTAGTCTATGTTCATTTGACCATCAATGCACAGAGTCAATAAATATATCTTGCCTTGACAACCTACCTACATATCGTAGTAAAATAAACGTGATTCATTAAAAAAACAAGAATTAAAAACAAATTGAGGTTGGAGCAAAATGGCAACCATTGACATATATGCAGGTGGATTTGTTGGTAATGACTTTGTCACCCAGCAACTTCCAAAAAAGAAACCTATATCGAGAGCTAAGATTAGGTACTCTGAGCCGCAAGCAGCTCCTATCCAATACATGGCCGAGGCATCTTTCGTACAGGCCGTTGAACCAATATCACTTGCACCGGTTACTGAATCTGCTGCGATTGTCAATGATTATGTGACTGCCATACCTGACAGCAATAGGCGCCTACTGCCCTCGTTTACCTTTCTCGCAAATTATAAGAAACAAATTATTACGTACGGAATGCTGTTCATAGTAGTCTCGGCAGTGCTCGTTGTTTCTGTTATCGCTAAATCTACGATTATGCACACCGTTCGCTCTTCTGTAGCGTTTACCGAAAAAACTGTCAGCAGTTTACACACGAACAGTCCAGCCGCCTTTTCTCTTCCTGCTCACTCAATTCTTATCCGTAGCAATGACCTTGCGAATGACCTTGACGATATTGAGGCCCAGCCTATCAATATCACTCTTGGAGCAATTACGATTTCCCCATCGCCTACTACGATCTCACAGTGGGTGAAGGTGACAAGCGGACCACAAGCAAGCGCAAAGGTTCTTACCGTTAATACCACAAGCATCACAAATTACTTAAGAAACACAATCGAAAGTGATCCACAGCTGTCTGGAGAACAAGCAAGAGACTCCGCACTCAGTAGCGTGCCACAAATGAGCCGCCAAATTGCACAGATACTATTTTCTTGTAAGGGCACTAATATAACGGTGCCTACAACCACTAGTTCTTAGCGATTCTAGTACTATCCGTGCAAATAAAAGAGAATGAGCAATTAACCCGGAAACTCTTTAAAACTTGTAACATTCCTACCTTTTTGTCGAAATATTTAAACTTGAACAATGATTATTCTGATCATAGAGCCAATTTTTATAGTTGACAGCATTAAATCTCAAGAATATGCTTATTAAGCATAAGCAACATATTTACAAACAGACATACTAAAATAAACAAAAAATACATCTATGCATATTTCCAATTTAAAAGCTGCACTCAAACAACACACATCACTTAAACAACGTGGTGCTTTGCACTATGTGCTACCGCTCGTTTTTATCGTCATATTTGCTGTTGCCGGTGTTGGTCTTATTGTCTACGGCCATGCCGATACAGCAAATTGCGCTGATCCCGGAAGCGGCACCGAAGGACAACAACTTGCCGCTACGGCCAAATACGAATATTGCGTCTGGAACGGTGGTAAAAACTGGCAGGGTAATCATGTCAGCCAGAATACACTCATGAGTCTGTATACAGATGGCAGCCCACATGAAGAGTGGTGTGCGGATTTCATAAGCTATGTTTTTAAAGCTGCTGGCTTTAAATTCACGAAAGGAACGAGCGGATGGGATGAGAAAGCCTCAAGTCTAATCGTTGACATGAATGGTGTACACAGAGACGCGGCAGGCCATAAACCGCAACTTGGAGATGTAGTGTATTTACAAGGATCTGACTACCCGGCTGGTCATGTTGAAATTGTTGTCAATACCAAACCGCTGACCTTCATATACGGAAATTCTGGCACCATCGACCCAACCACGGGTAATGGTGAAATGCGAGAAGGTGGATTGCCTACCGACATCCAGTACTATATTTCTCCAAATTAAATCCGACAAGCTAATCTAAAAACTTTCGTTTAACTTAGTCAAAAGGTTGAAGAATCGGGCGATAGACAAATATACTAGGATTGTTTGCCTTACCGATCTTTGACCTTTGCTAATCCTTCAATAATCTCTACAGTTTGCATTTTATTCAGTTCGTCTGGGTTAATCAAAATCTTCGATGATCGATTTCCACCGCCCATTACAACCTCATCGCATTCCATGACTCTCGAATCAACATAGACTGGTATATCAGCTGGTAGACCAATTGCCGTCACTCCCCCATATTCCATACGTGAAAGCTTTAATGCTTCTTCCATCGGCGCAAAGGAGGCTTTTTTCACTCCCAACAACTGGCAGACTTTCTTATTGACATCTAGTTTTGTCGTTGCAAGCACTACGCAGCTTGCATAGCGCACGGGGTCTGATCTGCTGGCTACAATTATAGTGTTTGCAGATTGATCGGGACTAAAACCATACTCTTCACAGAATGCAGCGGTATCGGCAAGCTGAGAATCACATTCAAAGACTTTGTAGGAAACAGCATGAGTCTCCAGTGCTTCTTGAACCAAAGGTAACAATGCGCTTTTCATACATACATATTATCAAAAGAGATCTCCGCCTGGCATGAGTTGCTCAGATACAAACCGTGATCAGTAAATATTCCTAAAGCAACATTGGTCCTAGATCATACTCAGGACTTAGTTGACTACGTTTTGGGGCTGATCCTTGAGACAGGCAACGATATTAGCGTACATCTCCTCACCAAGTCTAACGGTAGCCTCATTTGTATTGTAGCCAATATGAGGTGTAGCAACCACATTAGGCAACTTGGACAGCTCTACTACGCTTTCATTAGGTTCTCCGATTAGTGGTTCATCAACAAAAACATCTAACGCCGCTCCTGCGATTTTGTTGTCGCGCAAAACTTGCAGTAAGGCTGCTTGATCAATAATCGCTCCCCTTGCAACGTTGACGAGATTGGCAGTTGGTTTGAGTAATCCAAGCCTTCGAGCATCAAGTAAACCTCGTGTTGCATCGTTCAGTGAAGCACAGACAACTATTACTTCAGATTTACTGAGCATTGTATCGACATCATTAGGAGGTACTAATATACTTGTCTAATCAACTACAGAGGTATATACTGTAAGTATGATGAAATTACCCCAGACAGAAGTCGAGGCTATTCGGTACTTCGCTAAAGAAGATGTAGCAATCAAATTCGTAGCCGAGCAGCGGTGGTCTAATGGAGCTGTCTGCCCGACCTGTGGGCGTATAGACATAAGTTATCTCAAGACGCAGCGCCGTTGGCAATGCAAGTCACGCCACGCTAAGCGACAATTCTCCGTGAAGACCGGCACTATATTTGAAGATAGCCCGCTTCCGTTGGGTATTTGGCTGGCAGCTGTCTGGAAGATCGTGAACTCTAAGAATGGCGTGAGCAGTTATGAGATTGCTAGCTCACTTGGCATCACTCAGAAATCGGCTTGGTTTGTCGGACACCGTATCCGAGAAGCACTGAAGGCCGGAAGTTTCGAGCAATTAAGCGGAACTATACAGGGCGACGAAATGTATGCAGGCGGAAAAATGCGCCCAGACATGCAGCATGGTTTTGTTAACAAGACCGCAGTTGTCGGCTTAGTCGAGAATAAGAAAGGAACCGGACGGCTTGCAGCATATGTGACGAAGACTCCAAGTGCAACCGACGCAGTCGCCTTTATAAAAGCGAACGTTGCACCAGATTCAGTTATTCATACCGACGAAAGCCGTATCTACAATCGTGTAAAACGCGACTACAAGCACGAAGTAATCAACCATGGCCAGCGCGAGTACGCACGTGGCAATGTAACCACAAATACTATCGAAGGGGTGTGGAACTTATTCCGTCGCTCGTACCGAGGAACTTACACGCACATGGCACCGCAACATTTAGGGCGTTATGTGACGGAACACGTTTACAGATACAACCATCGAGGAATGACGGCTTACGAGCGGTTCTCTGGATGCTTTGCCGCTAGCAACCGGCGGCTGGACTATAAGAGCCTGGTCGGCTAACGTTCTAATGATTTTTCCACTGGCGCTGTGGAGAATCATCTTTCGTGGCAGAACTAAGGTGTTAGCGCTGTGGATTAAGTTGGATGATACATTCTGATGTATTAAAAGTATTGCTAGATAAAACATTACAATGTATCATTAAGTTATGGAACAAGTAATGCTTCGCCACGTACAGCAGCAGCTCGCCAATGCCGACGCATGGGCTAGCAGCTTTATCTCTGAAGATGGTCGGTCACTACCTACCCGGTATATGTTCATCAAAACTAAGCAGTATGCCGATGACTTTATGAACGGCATAGACACTCGTTGGGTCATCGTGCCCGGTCTACGCGGCGTGGGCAAGTCTACGCTACTCGCGCAACAGTTCCGATATGTTCGGGACACGTACGGAGATCGAGCAAACATGCTCTACCTAAGTGCACATGACGTAGTAAACGTACTGAAAGGAAGTCTGCGGGTAGCCCTCGAACAGTATGAGGCTATCTTGGGCGGAAGCTTCGAGCGACTACAGAAGCCGACTTTCCTATTCTTAGACGAAGTTCAAGAAGATGAGCAGTGGGCGGAAGTACTGTTCTCGCTTCATGGCCGCAGTCGGCAACTATTCATATTCTGCACCGGTTCCTCGGCCACTCACCTAAAAATCAACAGTGATATTGTACGGCGCGCCAAAGTTGAGCCGCTCTACCCCCTAAGTTATACCGAGTATCAAATGCTACGGTTCGATATCACGCCAGAAGTCGGCTTAAAGAGAGCTCTCAAAGAGGCAGTATTCCTGAGTGGTAGTGCCGAAGAAGCGCATCGCAAAGTTTCTAAACTGCTTCCGGCGGTGCGCAAGTACAGGTCGAAAATAGACGCGTCTACTTTTACTCACTTTATGTATACCGGTTCTCTGCCATTCCTGGTCAATGAGACAAACCAAATGCAGGTCTATAACTCAATAACATCGTTAGTCGGTAGGATTATTTATGAGGATATGGCAAAAGTATATGGCTTCGATACCGCAACGCTGGATACGGTAGAGCCACTGATATATATGCTTGCCGACGCTGATGTAATTAGTAGAAAGAAACTGGGCGACACGCTGGATACTGACCCTCGATCAATCGGTAGCCTACAGCGTGCACTTGTCCAAACGGAGATGCTCATAGAAGTGCCTGCAAAGGGATCTGCAAGAGTGGCGATATCACAACCTCGCAAGTACCTGTTTATGAGCCCGGCTATACGAAATACGTACTACTACATTGCGGGCATTGAGGCCACTGAGAACACTCGCAAGGGGCGGCTTCTCGAAGACCTCGTAGGGCTATACATGTATCGCGAGTTTGTTCAAAAGAGGCTGGCAGATTTAACATACAATCTTGGCTCCGGTCAATCAGACTTCACCTTGCAGACCCGAAAGGGCACATGCATGGCAATCGAGGTTGGCCTCGGCAGCAAGACAGGCAGGCAGGTAAAAGCTACAATGCAGGAAAGCCGCTGCGACTACGGAGTTGTCATTAGCGCGACCTCTTTCGGTGTTGATAAGGCCAATAACATCTTATTCCTGCCCCTTTCAATCTTCTACTTCATGTAAAATAGTTCGTTCAGTCTACGATTGTGGAGCAGTATAATAGGTGTATGCCTAACGATAGCAAGCCTGAGCAGCCCGACCCTATGAAAAACTTCACCAACGCCGTGAAGACGATTACGAGCGTTCCCAAAGATGCGGTAACAAAACCTGAACCACAGAAGTCGCAAGGCGAGAAGAAGCCTGACAAGTAAATCTATGCCTAAGACCAAGGTTAGTCAGTTTTAGCTGCTGATAAAGTGACTTTAAGTTCGGTGTTTCCTTGAAGAATGTTGGACGCTGCATCTACCATTGTACTGTCGCCCTGGCTCGTGAGACCGTCTTGGTCGTCAATGGTAGCTGTTTGGCAGGATTCCGTACCGTTGACATAGTCATTGAGGGCAGTAGTCCAGTCGTTCTCAATCGCATTGTCAGGGATAGCTGGTTTCCCCTCAGCCTTTACCGCATCGTCAAACATCTGCGTGCAAGCTGTTTCTTCGGCGCTACTGTTATTTCCCGCACTGTCAATTTGTGCGTAGTCGTTATTGAGAGTCGTGATGCTAGGATTACCGTATTGGCTGAACCAGGCGGATACTTTTTGGGCTGTTCCGCTTGGCGGACTGAGCGAGAAATGCGCCTTACTGTCTTTTATGGTGTACCAGGGGTAGTAGGCAATGGATTGCAAGTTGCCGTTATCGAGCTTCGAGAACTCTATCTCGCCGCTACTACCAGGTAGCTTAGTCTTATGAAACGTTGCCCAGCCCTCACTATTGGCCGTAGCTATAGCCGGCTTATTCTCATTGACGTACATGTAAAGCTGCGTCTGTGCCTCATCTCTGACTACAATGGTATATTTGCCGTTACCCTTGTTGTAGGCCGCCGCTATATGAAGACTCGTTGAACCTTGCGCGTAGGCCTGACTCTGTGTAAACAAAAAAGAAATCGCAAACAGCGACAACGACAGTCCGGTGATAGTGCGCATAGATCGTCTCATTAATACGAAAGTATACAACATATTTACAGCAATCACACAAGCTTGATTACGCAAGTATATTAGTACCTCATTAGGACTAGACTTGGAGTTCACATATGAGCAGTCCATCCCTAGCCCCTTAGCTATCATCTCAATATTCTTACCAATATTGCCGTAACCGACAAGTCCAAGCCTTTTACCGTGAAGCTCAATGCCTCTAAAGTTACGCGGTTGCCATTTACCATATTGAAGAGAAATTTGGGCTTGGTTAATATTTCGAACAACTGCAAACAGCAGAGCAAGAGCATGTTCGGCAACTGCCAAAGAGCTATAGGTAGGACAATTGATAACCTTGATACCTTTTATAGCAGCGTAGTTATAATCCACCCACTCATAGCCTACGGCTGGCACAATAATATATTTGAGGTTTTCACACGCATCAATAATCTTAGCTGTTATGTCGATGTAGTTAGCAGTGATAATCTCCGCATCCTTGACTCTATTGATAATCTCTTCGTTGGTCTTTGGAGTGTCTTCAAAAACTGTAGCTGGCATTTGCTGTAGTTTATCTATGGCTTGTCTATCGATGTCTATTTTATCAGTAATTACTACCTTCATTAGGCAATGATAGCATACATATCACCTCGAGATTGGAAGCTAAAATCATGGCTGATAAAAAATAAGAGGCTGGCATAAGGCCAATTTCTATCTGTTATTTTCATTGATGAACTAGATATCACCAATTTGGCTAGATCTCCTTCGAGTCGATCAAGTGAACGTCTAATGAATATACCACGACATAGAGAGCTACGCTTGACAAACTACCCACTTCCCGTAAGGTAGCTTATATGGCAGAATCCGCACCGAGCGCGTCCAACTTGCAACGTTTTTACGATAGTGATCGTGTAGCAAGCAGTTATGATAGCGAAGTACTCGGCAATGGTTGGGCGGGCAATCTCGTTCTAAAAGCAGCTCTGGAACGACTACCTGAACGACCACGCCGCGTACTTGATCTTGGAGCCGGAACTGGCCTTACAGCCGCTGCGATTATCGAAGCAATCGACCCAGAGTACCTTACTGCAGTAGACTTTTCCGGTGCCATGCTGGCTCGACTCCGTGAACGGCTCGGTAATAGACCTGGTCTTCAGACTATAACCACATCTATTGAGGAATACGTGTCAAAGAATAGGGATCCCGCCTTTGATTTGGTTACTATGGTTGGGGTATGCCTTCTGTGAGTGACCACCAGCTCGTGCTAGAGGGTATTGCTCGCCAATTGCGCCCAAATGGTTGGGCAATATTTACCTACGATCCAGTGCGCCGTGACCAACCCGTCCAATGTAAAGAACAAGAAGTAGTTGACAACAATGGTATGCCGTTTCTTCTCCATCGCCACTTCCCTACTGAGATGGCCGCTGCGATCTCTCAAGCTGGGTTACTAGTAATTACAGATACAGAATCCCAATCTCAACCATTGGGCGATACCAGCATTAGGACTCAACTCGTTGTCGCACAACAGCCCGGATTTCTATAGTTATGTCCGAAGAATCGAACATACGAAAGAACCTGCCAAAAAATAAAAGATGATAGAATAGAAGCGCATTTTACCTATGTCATTTTCAAACGGTACCCCTAAACCACTCGATTTATAAGCAAATCTGAATGAAATTATTAGATGGAACGAGTCGCTGAGAATTAAGGGCGTAGTTTTCCAAGAGCTGTAGAAAACTTTTCCCAACCTTTATCGTCTATTTCAATTTCACCTTTAGCCATAAACTCATCACGTCTTTTAGCGCCCCGAAAGCCAGGTACTCTAACAGGTTCGGAAGGATTGATAGGCTCGATAGATAATATATCTTGAGCTAGTTTCGTTGTTGAAGCCTTAAATACTTCAATGTCTCCGAAGGCTGCTGGGTCTATTATAATTACGAACGTACCTATATTTCTCTGGTTATCAGTGGGCTGGTCTAATCCGCCTTTAGCTCTAACTAAACTAGTCGTTAAAACCTCTATTAACAAGTTAATTGCGTATCCCTTAAACCCACCGAAGGGTAATACGGCATAGGCCACAGTGGGGTCTGTAGTAATATTCCCTGCTTCATCTACATATGCATTATCAGGGAGTTTTTCGCCTTTTTCTTTAGCTTGTTTAATAAGTCCGTAGGCATGCATTGCAGTAGCTGCATCAAAAACAATTGGAGATTGATTGGTAGGTATTCCATAAGCAAGAGGGTTTGTGCCAGTTACATCTTTTTTGCCACCGTATGGTGTGACACCTTGTGGTCCACCATTTTCCACAATAATTCCAATACAATCTTGCTTAGCTATCCTTCTACAAAAAATATTAAAAAAGTCATTGTAAGTACTGTCGTAAATGCCTAAGGCATATATTCCTTGTTGCCCCGCTTTAGCTACCGCTTCATCAAGATAATCCGCTGTAATAAGGGGGGCGGAACGTCCATTGCCTTTAATTAGCTTCATGCTTGGCTTTTCGACAACAACTTCTTCGCTGTCATTACTAATACCGCTAATTAGGCAAGAGTTCTTGCCTGGTAGTTCACCCACGGCATCAAACCTATTACCAACGAGTTCTTGTTCAACAACTAATGTCGTTAGAGTGTGTGCGTCTTTTTCGCTAAAACCGCTTCCCAATAAATAATCCGTAATTTTATTACTGAGTTCGCTTATAGATATCTTCATGGTTTAATTATATCAAACGACCTATGGTGAATCGAACTATTTAACAGATAGGGCTTAGCTACGAGTATTCGAATGCTGAATAGTATAATCAAATCCTACCTGTAAGTTTCCTACGGTTACCTTAGACATTTCGGTTTATAAGCGTGTCACTGCCGAAATTATTATTATATGGAACGCGACATTAAGGAATAAGCAAGTCTTAAAATGTGTGTTATCATAATTATGATAACAATGAAAGGATACGCCTGTATGCTAAGCATAAGACCTATATCTGATTTAAGAAATCACTTTTCAGAAGTGGAAAAAGAAGTTACCGGTAACAATAAGCCTGTTATCTTTACTACGAACGGAAGAGCTTCTATGGTAACAATGAGTTTTGATAAATTTAGCAAGCTGGCACATCTGGATTATATTGAGCGCGCTCTTGATGAGGCTGATGCTTACGCAAAAAGTCATACAGAAAACCTAACGCATCAAGATGTGTTTTCTAAAATTAATGCAAAAGTAAATGGCAAGATTTGAGCTTCGATACTCCCCACTTTTCTATGAAGATTTAGATAAGATTACGGGTCATCTATTGTTTGAGCTTAAAAACAAAGTAGCGGCAAAAACACTAGTAAACAATGCTGAAGCCGCCATTAAAAAACGCCTCGGTAATCCACTAAGTTCAGCACCTTATCGGTCACTCAGCAGCCGACCACACCGATATAGCAGAATTCTGGTGGGCAACTTCCTCATATTTTATGTTGTTATTGATAACGTCATGATTGTTAGACGCATGCTGTATGGACGTAGAGACCTAGATAGAATACTTTAGTAATCTATTGTTGATAACAGGACCAAACTATTTAACATATAAGATAAGAACTAGCTATTACGTTCTAAGGATATACAATTTTATAACTAAATTTTGTCGGAAAGTTTTTTGGTGAACCTAACGACTACTCAGGTCGAAACCCTCTTCGGCGAGCTGGAATATATTGAACCGAGGCTTAAGGTACTTGGCGTAGTCGGAGTCGAGAGCACAAAAGTGCAAAATGCTAGAGCTATTGACAATACTAGCTATATTAGCTAGTATTGAGTCATGACTATAGCAAATGTACACGAAGCGAAGACCAATCTAAGTAAACTACTCGATGATGCCGCTGATGGCAAAGAGGTAGTGATTACTCGGCGGGGTGGAAAAGTCACGCGCTTTAAACTTACGCCCGTACAACCAGGCCAGGCGAAACGTGCAGTGTTTGGTGCCTACAAAGGTAAAATATCTTTTTCTTCAGATTACGACACGGCTGATCAGGAAATCACTGAACTTTTTGAAGAAAGCGCGAGCAACGAATAGTATGATTCTGCTCGATACGAACGTATTGCTATGGTTTTTTGTTGGCGATGAACGATTGTCTACAAGTGTACGCAAATCTATAGAAAACGATCCAGGCAACTATCTTGTGTCGACAGTTTCATTCTGGGAAATTGCGATAAAGCGGCAAATTGGAAAACTAACAACTGATTTAGATATGCCTCAGACTGTAAAGGATGCTGGTTTCACAACCCTCGACATAATAACGGCACACGTCTATGAATATGAGTCTTTGCCGCTTATCCATAGAGATCCATTTGACCGAATGCTAATCGCTCAATCCAAAACTGAACGCTTACAGCTACTAACAGGTGACCTGAAACTGAAGGAGTACGATATTAAGGTAATCAACGCTCAAGTGTAAGTCTATTTCTACATAAAATACTCCGCGAAAGACGGAGTATTTTAGTTAAGGGCTAATTGGTGAACTCACAAAGAATCGAACTCTAAAAAGGCAAAAGCGAGCTCGACCATACCTCAGCGTATCTTAATGGGGTGTCTTGTCTACGAAATAATGTACAGAATCGATTATCGCGCGTACGTTTTAATGGCCCTATAGATATCCGACGGCGTATAATCTAGTTCGAATATGATTGTCAATACAAAAGGGCAGAAGGCATTAGTGTGATCACTCTTTCTGCGCTAGAGTCGTATGCTTCATACGCAAAGAACGCACAGGCAAGTGGCTTAAGTATTGAAGCTATTGATAAGGCGATGGCTGAACAAGGTGTCGATGGATATTCTAGGTCATTGGTGACAAATCAACTAAAAGCTAAGCTTGGAGCTCAAGTTGCCGTTGGCCCCGGCATCGTATCTAATAATCAAGACGCAGGCATACACAAGCAAGCCCTAGGGAGCCGCTTTATAAATCGAAGTATTTACATCGTTGCAGCAGTTGAACCACTGGGTGTGTTGCCGCAACTCTACACTATATTTAGCCATCGAGACGCGTCGAACGTTGCTATTCTGACATGGCTTTCATTCGTAGTGTTTGACATTGCGTGGCTTTGGTATGGTTGGGAAGCTAAACAAAAACCGTTAATGATTTTCTCTGCCCTCTTTACATTGCTAGAGCTACTCGTAGTAATCGGGGCGATGGCATATGGAGGTCACTGGTAAGTTTGGTCGACAGGCCTCGTCTTAGCGACCTTAATGGCTTCTCCATGAAGAGAATAAGTGTTTAAAGGTTTGACATCAAAATAATCAGCCCCTGACAAGAAGACCGTCTCATTTAATGGGGGCTTTGGCTTTTCTGAATTTCTTATTACTAGACAAATAGTACCATCGGTACACTTTAGCGCTTGAATTAAGCTATAGTATAAGTACACTAACAGCAAGGAGTATGGTTTGAGGATAGAAGTAGTATCAGGGACGGGCCAAGGGCCCACAGAACTGGCAGCTTTTGATGCAGCTGAGATGGAAATGGGAGTGGGTGACTGTAACCTTGTTCGATTGTCGTCAGTCATACCTCCTGGCGCTGAAGTTGTAGCGCTCGATGGGCCAACTACTATATCGCTTACGTGGGGCGATAGGTTAACTTGCATATATGCCGACCGACGGACTAGTACAATTGGTGATGAGGCATGGGCTGGCGTGGGATGGATTATGCTTGACGGGGGCACGAAGGGGCTTTTTTGTGAGCACGAGGGTGCAAGCAAAGAAAGCGTTGAAAGAAAGATTCATGACAGTTTGATGTCGTTTATGAGAGTTCGGAATCTGGAACCTGACGAAAGCCTAATACGGATCAAAGTTGCCGGCATAGTATGCAAAGACCAGCCAGTCTGTGCAATGGCAATGGCAGTGTATCGGGCCGATGGGTGGGAGTAGAAAGAAGTAGATAGTAGAACACCAAAAAAAGGAGGCCGTACTTTTTTTCAGAATATCCAAAAAACTTGGATAGGATTGTATGACTGAGAGCTACTTTTCTGTAAGTTGAAAGATCAATATAACAAAACCTGAAACTTATGTATGAGGTTGGCTCAAAATAATAAAAACCTCCACAAATTGTGAAGGTTTTTATATGTTTTTATTGAGTACACTCTAAAAGAAATAAGTCTAATCTGGTGAGCCCTCGTATATTTGGGCGGAAATCTTTGGAGAAAGATCTACTTATTTTTTATGGCAGGCTCGTAAATTTAGGCATGGAATATCGTTATGGAAAAGTCTATTTGGCAGACTTGGAGGAATCAGTAATAAACCGTGACACCAGCGGGGTCATCTCTTCCCCTTGAGGATGTTCAGTCCAAGCAGCCGTCACTAGACTAGCATATAACTTTTCGATCGAAGTATCATCGTAGGTCGCCTCGAATCTGCTGTACTGTTTAAAAGCTTCATCGATACTTTCAAAGTCCGAGGTATTCATTACCTCACCTAGCAGCACATCAAGTAATGAATGGAGTAGCCTGGTCCTAGTGGGGGTTTCCTGTGCACTAACTCAACCTGCAACTTGAAGAAACGGACCTTAGGTCGTTAGATTAATCTACAGTACGTTATATAATTTACCGTATGAGTGATTTAGGCATAGAGGTAATCTCGAATGCTCGAGCACGAATTGACGCGCCCTTCCGTAATCACTTCAAGCCGGAGAACCTCTGCAACGGAGGCAGAATTACTATCGCTGCATGCATGGAACGAGGCATGGACCAAAACGGATACGATTGCAGCGGTCTGGCTATCGCGAGTATTTGTGACGTCCTGGCAATAACGACGGCTCGTTGGCCTCCTGATATTCGTCATACGCAACAACTTGCAAAATTGGCAGATGATAGAGACTGCGAACCTGGTGATATCCGCCTATACATTTCGAACAATGGCTACATTCATCTTGGCATTGCAACCACACTAGACAAGGCAATACATGCTAGCGCGGAGTCAAAGAAGGTAGAGGAAGGTCAGATTAAAGATGTGGAAGTAACCGATATGGAAGATGACTTTGTGGTTATTCGTCATGTGGCTCTGGACAGTTTAGTGAGCCGCGTCAAGTAAGGCCGCCATCTAGTGTCTGTGAATTGTTGTAATAATTAATTGGTGA
>CAWCCP010000007.1:0-5309 GCA_963794235.1 uncultured bacterium | reverse complement strand
ATAGGAATAGTATAAGCTACATTAAATCTAACACCAATATACTTGACCACATTTTTACTAATCAACTAATGTTCTCTTGCAACACAAGCAGCTCCGTAAAAGTCCTTACACAAATAGGCTTCTTCAAAACTCACCGAGTTGGACTTCGATACTCAGCTTGCTCTTGTTACCACCACGTTTTCGTTTTGTCTTCTCGTCAGTACGCAGAATACTCACCATAACTTTGAGCGTCTCACGTTCGACGCCAGCAAGGTATTTATACTCGGCTGGCTTGAGCTTATCTGTCAATATAATAAAGGTACACACCCATCACAATCTTAGCCTTTGTATTTGTTACCTTTTAGCTTAGTTAATCAGGACTGTACTATTTGTACTGTCTTTGTTTGGTTGTCTCTTACTTTCTCCTAATTCTGCTCCACCTCAATCCCACTCACCATAGCATTGTCTATGACTGACTGGAACTGAATAGCGATGTTGCCATTGTCATCACTGGTTGTAGTGAAGTCTTCGCTCACTGCTTTATTGGCTCCACCGGCAGTAGCATAGACATCAAAGTCATTTAGTACTTGAGCACCATTCATGTCTACATCAAACTCTCTACTACCGACACCACCATTACCATTGATTCCCCAGTACGGTTCTGCAAAGTCTAATTGGACATTGTAGCTGGTATTAGGAGTAAGGTTGGGAATAGTGTAAGTGAAGTTACCGTATCTATCGGACTGGTAGACTTCTTGGGGAGCAGGGTTAGAAGTTATGTTGCTTGTATCTATAGCACTACTGGTTGTGTAGGTACTGCCTCCTAAGTAGTCAGTATCAGCAGTGAAGGATCCTGAACCTACTCCTCCGGCATCAATCATGGCTGAGGTGGTTGGTTGTGGTATGGGATTCGGTGATTCAGTAGGGAGTGTTCCATTGTACAAGCTTAAGCCACTGACCATAGCATTATCAGTATCACTGGTGAATTTGACCGTGACGTTACCATTACTGTCAGCGGTGGCAGGTACTTGTTCTACTACAGCCTGTGTTAGCTGCTCCAGCCGTATTGTAGATATCGAAGTTAGCTAGAGCAGACTGTGCATTCACGGCTACATTGAAGACTCTACTGCCTACGCCTCCACCATCAGCTAAAGAAGTACCCCAATATAGTTCATTGAAGTGCATCATGAGGGTGTAGTTGGCATTAGGAGTTAAGTTACTGAAGGTATAGCTAAAGGTATTACCATATCGAACGGTTTGGTAGACAGATTGCGGTGCAGCTGGATCATTCACATTGGATGTGTTTACCCCTGCAGTCGTACTGTAGGTTGCCCCTCCACTGAAGCCAGTGTCAGCAGTGTAGGCTCCTTCAGCGTCTCCGCCGGCATTCACCGCTTGCACTAAGAGCGATGGATTGACTTGGACGGTTGCAGTGTTACCAGCATTGTCGGTACTCATACCAGTGACTGATTGGCCAACACCTTCATTAGGTACAGTGACTGGACTCGTGCACGTTGCTACTCCAGAACCAGCATCAGAACAATGGAAAGTAACAAGGACATTGCCGGTATTGTAGTTATTGCTATTGGCTATAGGATTAACAGTATAGGTAATAGTTGGTGGAGTGGTGTCAGCAAGAACTGAGATAGTGTTACTGGGACTACTTTCTCCGGAAGCATTCACTGCAGTGACGTAATAAGAATAGGTACCATCGCTAGGAAGAGTAGTATCAGTGAAAGAGTTAGTGGTACTCGACCCTATGTTTACACCATTACGATAGATATTGTAGGAAGTAGCATTAGTGACTGCTGTCCAGGTTAAGGATGGGGCTTGGTTGGTAGGAGTGGGGGCAATGAGGGTGGTGGGGGCGGATAATCCTGATTCAATAGTAAAAGCCTGTCTATTATCCGATTCTTGGACGCCACTGTTATCTACTGAATAGAAAGTAATTGTATGAGATCCGTCTCCTGATACCGTAAAAGGACTACTGTAAGTTTGCTGCGAGCCGTTATCGACCGTATAGTAAGTATCTGCAATTGTGTAACCGACTGCAGCTATAGCAGAAAATGAAACAGTCACAGGATTTGAATAACTACCATCAGCATTCGCGCTCGGAGACAACGAAGCTATAGTTGTCGGTGTATTGTGCGTGTACTGAAGTGATATTAACTCAGATTGATTACCTGACACTGAGATATTACTTAACGTAAAGGCCGAGTAAACACTCCCGCTTGCCGGTGTTGCATTAAAGGTGTAGCTTGCTGGTAATAACCATAGGGTAGCGTTGCCGGATGAGTCTGTTGCGTTTGGTCCGTTACCCGCAGGGTATTGCGTGCTGTCGCCCGAACTCGTGAGCCCTCCACCGAGAGATAGGGTGCCTAAGCCCGTATCAGTAGTCGTAATCTCTACATTGGAGACGGGGTTGTTTGAAGAGTCTTGAGGACATGAAATGTGACTTGTTTTGCTGGTATTGTTATGTTTTGTATCGTATCTTTCAGCGAGCGAGTAACCATCAGATTCAAGAGAATATTCAGCCGGTAAATTCTGTCCGACATCTGCGCTTGTAGTTCCATAGATTATTAGGCTGTAAGTTCCAGGTGAAGTCGAGAGTGAGTAGTAGCCCGAAGAATTAGTAGTAGCAGAAACCTGCGTAGAACCAGCAACTGCTAAAATTGTTTGACCACTCACAGGATTACCTTCAGCATCATACACATGACCGCTTAGCGATGCAGTACCAGCTTGGGTTAAAACGTAATTCAAAGTGGTATTAACTGATACTACTTCACCGTAAGCCACGGCAGATGAAAAACTACTACTGCTTGGTGGAGTTACCTGAACGTTATAAGTACCATCTGGTATTGATAAAGAATAATTCCCTGAGCTATCAGTTGTTGCGCTGTCGGAGTTAGCGTCGTTAACCGACACAGTTCCCCAGGCTGCAGGTGCTCCAGACCAATTAGTTACACTCCCTGAAAGAGTATTAGAATTTGCATTTACTCCTCTCAAGGAGGCTCGACATTGAAATAATTATAATTGCGCCTAACAGTTTTAGTCTAAGAAATATCATACGCAACTCCCCATACGTTATTTAATTCCCATAATCAAAGATTACGCTTAGCATAATCGTTTTGCAATGTGATGTGCTTGCAGGCTGAACATGAGATGTCAGTTAACCTGAGACCTTATATATTAGAAACTACTAACCTGCTCGACAGTGAGGCATGGGGAAGTCTTATATATAATATATAAGTCCTCAGTTAGATATGAAACGTATGATAAATCATCATCACAATGAAGAGAGAAATACTAGGTCCCGGAGAGTGGAATGCCATTCATAATGTCATAGTAATCATTCGCCACCCAGGAATAAGATTTACCTAGGATATAGGCATTGCTAATTGCTACTTTAGCTCCCGAAATATCATTTAGCTTGTAGTCAATCAAAGCAAGGTAAAACCAAATTTGTAATTGATCTGGGAAGAGTGTAGCTGCCTTATCTAGCAGTTTTTGATTGTTTTGAGGCGAACCATAATAAGCACTGAGCACCGCTAAGTTATCGTAGAGCGGGTCATAGGCCTGGTACTTTATGCCATTCATAAATGCTTTATAGGCCCTCAGGATAATCTTGTTCCAAAAGTAACGCTTCACCGAGATCATTATAGTTGCTGGCTCCAGGGAACAAGAGCAACCGATTTCGAAGCCTCAGCCAAAGCGGTCTTAATGTGATTATGGCTTAGGTTGTAACTAGACAAAGTACTGTATGCTGTGTAATCGCTCGGTGATGCTGCTATGTCAGCGTTAGCTAAACGAACAGGATTTCGCCAATCTAATCCCCGTATGCTCGTGCGAACTCCTAGAATTAGTAGTAGAACAACGGCCGTACTCAGTACAGCTCGTAAGATGACTTCTAACTTAATACTACTCAGAAAAGTTCCCAATATCCCGAGTAGACCAACCATTGACGCGTAAAACCAAGGATCAGATGCAGTATCATCGAGCGGTATTATTTGCAGAATAATGATGAAGCTTACAAAAAGCCAAACGGCAAAGAATTTATACGAATAAAGAGTTGCTCTTGAAGCATGTGCTCGTATCCAAATACCACCATAGATAATAAGCGCAATCAAAGCTCCGTCTATAGTTAGAGGTACAAGAGACTCCTCCAAAAGTGATATTTGTATGCACCCAAAAATAGCTAGTTGCCAGTTTCCAAGGGAATATAAATTTTTCAAAATAAAAAAGCATCACCGACGGTACGGTAAGTAAACGACTCCACAGACTTACATTATCTATTGGTCCAGTGCCCAGATCATCACGACTAATCCAACAGCATGTGCTTTTAGAATCAGATACACAATCAACTCAGGGATGATAATTGCGAGGGAGGGTGCACTTCTTTTTCTGTTATACCAATACAGGTAAAATGCAGCCATGGCTATGAAAACAATTCCTGTTTCTTTGGCAAATATTGATAGCCACAAACATAGTTCTGCGCAAATCAGTGACCAATTTGATTTGAATCTAATCAGATAAGGTACAACCCAAGCATGCCAAAAAAGAAATACAGTGTGTCCTGCATAACAGGAATAGCATAGACTATCTCTGAATCAATAGGATGCACAAGTAATAGCAGCGAGAGAAACAAAGCAATCCAGCGAGAGAAACTGTAAGCAAAAACCAGATACACAAAAAATGCGCTGGCAGTGAATAAGAGCAGCTGCAGTATATGGAAATATATTGCATGTGCACCAAAAAGACTATAAACGAGTGAAAAAACAGTCGTCATAAGCGGGCGATAATAAACTCCTGATAAAGGTTCTAGACCTTCACCGTTATAGAAAGTGCCGCCTTTAAAAAAAAGAACGATATTACTTATTGAGTGTACTGGAACGTTGTCGACAATTTGACCGTAATCATCGCCTTGGAATGGATTACTAAAACCTGAAGCATAAACAACAAAACTAACTACTACAATTATCAAAGCAACCTGCCAATTGGAAAGTTTATTTAGTCTGGAAATGAGGCTATGAATATTGCTTTTCACGGTGTTACGTCTCCCGACAATTCCTGGTCATCAATAATTGCTGAGAATAAGCAGCAATTCTGGATCAGTTTGACCGCCTAACTCATCGGCATGATCAACTGCAATCCGAGCCTCACTGCTATTACCGGCCTTATAGGAGTATACCGCAAGATACAGCCATGGATCAGCATATTGAGCGCACTTTTTTGAGTTGCTTCGTTCAAGAACTTCATATTACGAAAACTACAACCTTATCGCCGTAATACGTATGTAAATAAAGCTTATTATTTGTGCAAAATCATGGGCG
>CAWCCP010000006.1:0-11653 GCA_963794235.1 uncultured bacterium | reverse complement strand
GCCTGAGCTTCTTCATTGCTAATATTATGGCATATACAGTTAAATACTCTTTCTTCAGAGGTAAAATTTTACAAACTTATTAGACTAGAATTTATGTTAAAAAAGCTTCATTTAGCAAGCGTCAATGAATAGACAAGAAGAGCCATAAGTTGTATTATTAAGTTCCGACTAATAGAATTGTATTGTATGAAGAAAAAAAACAAAAGCACCTAGGAAATACAAATTAAAGGCCACTGTAGTGCTTATAATACTCGCGGTTATTGTGCTGGCCGTACTACAACTTACAAACACCACACATTTTTTCCATAAAACAGCGGTGGTACGGGCGCCCGCTGCACCGATTTCGCATCTTACCGGTTCTAATAAACAGTCTACGGGTAGTACTGCTACCGGTTCCAGTACTGCTACTAATAAAACACCTTCCACGACGCCGGCTCTATCGAGTGAATCGGATAAGGATGAAAATGGCCAGGCTGTCTCTGGAGTACCGTCAAATCCAAGCGAATGGTCAACCTCAAGCTCGGGAGAGGTTACTGTTAAATTGCCAACTGCAAACGAAACAATGCAGTCAGGGGCGACCGTAACTGGAGTAGCAAGTAGCGGCATTACGCAAGTTCAATATAGGCTGACTGACAATGTAGTTGGCGTGATATCCGAGGGTACCATTAACGTGGTTAACGGTACCTTTACGGCTGAAGTGAACTTCCAGACTAGCGGTACTACCGGAAGACTCGACGTATTTACGACTGATTCAACAGGTAAGGAATTAAATGAAGTTCAGATTCCAGTTAATTTCTAGAGCAATTCATTCTACGAGCAAACCTTTGCGCGGACTACTACTCGCATTAGGGGTTATGTGCGGTATAGTTCTGACGCTGCCTTCTGCGCACGCGAGCGCCCTCGCGTCGTCTAATTACACTAACTACTTGATTGATAATTGGGTCTTTATGAATAGTGATAGTTTGGGTGTGGGTTCCGGAGGGGCGTTGAATATTCAAGCGTTCTTAGATAATGAAGGGAGCGGACTGGCGAGTTTCTCGGCGGTAGAAGATTGTGGTAGCACGTCAGGCGCTCACTATACCTATTATGCGCAGTTTTATGCGTCGATAGCGCTTGTTTCGGCTGCACAAATAATCTATGCTGCATCTCAGGCGTATGGTATCAATCCCCAGGTTATTTTAGCGACGCTACAAAAAAAGCAAGGTCTTGTTACGACACCCGATCCAACGGCGTCCCAGTTAAATTGTGCCATGGGATATACCTCCTGCGCTTCCGATTCCGGTTTTTTCTATCAGGTGGATAATGCAGCCTGGCAATACAAAATGGACATGGAAACTGGGCAGGGAAACAGTTACTGGGGGTATAGTGCATCGAGCTATCCTTGTAGCAATGCGACGAGCTTATACAATAATGGTATTAAGGCAGGTAATAATGTTACTTTCTCAGACAGTAATGGTACGTCGTATGCAAATATTACCTTAGCCAATATGGCTACGGCGACACTATACTGCTATACCCCGTATGTCTATAACAATCCGGATGGGCTGTACGGCAATCCTACAATATGGCACTACTGGTTTGTACTATCGTGGTACCTACAATTTCGTAAATTCGTTTGTAACGTGGTGGGGTACTACTTATGCGCCTGCTTATCAGGCCACCTATTACGGCCAGACCGCATATCCAACAATCATTCGAGGGAATAGCACGCCGTCAACATTGCTCTATACGAACACCGGCAATCAACCTTGGTATGATGATGTAAGTGCTAGCCAGTACGGCGCAGACCCTGTTCACTTAGCCACATCCAATCCAATTAATACGGGCAGTATATTTAGCGCCTTCTGGCCTACGCAAAATAGGGCAACTACTACCTTTGCCGCTGTATATGACTCTGATGGTGTCACACTTGCTCCGAATCAGCATATTGTACAGCCTGGTGAAATTGCTGCCTTCAACTTTAGCTTTAGTGTTCCACCTAATATGGCTCCGGGTTCGTATACTCAGTATTTCCAGCCGGTGCTGAAAAGATGTAGTGCATGGAATATGGGCGGTCTAGCATGGTTTAATGTCACTGTGCAGGCACGGGTGTATCAGGCCACCTATTACGGCCAGACCGCATATCCAACAATCATTCGAGGGAATAGCACGCCGTCAACATTGCTCTATACGAACACCGGCAATCAACCTTGGTATGATGATGTAAGTGCTAGCCAGTACGGCGCAGACCCTGTTCACTTAGCCACATCCAATCCAATTAATACGGGCAGTATATTTAGCGCCTTCTGGCCTACGCAAAATAGGGCAACTACTACCTTTGCCGCTGTATATGATTCTGATGGTGTCACACTTGCTCCGAATCAGCATATTGTACAGCCTGGTGAAATTGCTGCCTTCAACTTTAGCTTTAGTGTTCCACCTAATATGGCTCCCGGTTCGTATACTCAGTATTTCCAGCCGGTACTTGAAGGCTCTAGTGCATGGAATATGGGCGGTCTAGCATGGTCAATATTGACTGTACACTAAGCCATTACCCAAAACCTCCGTTAGCTGGCGAATGTTTTTAAGAGGGCTTTCTTGCCCAAATTCTTTTTTATTAATCCACCGAACGTTTCATTGTCATTCACGACCCGCTCTTCGGTAAGAGCTTCATACAAGTTTTTCGCATATAATTCATAGCTGAATGCCTCACGTATTTTTTCCCTTGCTGTTGTACCCATACTGTGCCGTTTAGTTGGACCTAATACAAGTTCCTAGAGCGCGCGGATAAGCACTTCCTCTACATTTGACGCCTTAATGACGCCCCCTGAGGGGAGTTACTTATACCAACCAACATTTCGACAACTGGAACTGCACCGTATCGCATTGCATCGATAGTCGCGGCCGAAGCCTCGCCCCTATATTCTTTTCGAAAGTTAATTAAGATATCTATGTCACGTAGCATTGCCTGAAACTCAAAATCGGTAAGGTTAGTATCAATTGAAACATTAGGATAGGCTTCAAGCTGCTCGAGTACTTCTTTGCTAACTAGAGATAAGCCAAATATATGAATTCTGCACCTAAGAAATGTATCTGATTGGGCAATCGCTTCAATGACATCCAGCCCCTTCGCTGCATGGATAATCCCAGCCATACCAATACATATCTCTTGTGGATTCAAACGATGCGGCCGAATTTTAGGAACAGCCGTCGGAAGGTTCAACTTATGTACTGGAATGGTATCTATGAGTAGTTGCCCTACCACGTTCTTGCCGTACTCAGAGTGAACGATAATACCTCGTTGCCTATTTGCGATGGAAGTAATATAGCTTGATTTTTGATTGTTCATGAGCACGTCAAGCTGATGTTCAGCCTGTGCCCTGTCTTTTGAAATGTAGCGATGAGGTACCAAGACCTCCTCAAAAACATTGGTCAGTTGAGTATCATGAAAAATAGCGTATCCAGGCAAAAAGAGTGCGTTTTTAATAGTTTCTAGGTGGAATTCGCTATTGCCAATATTGTAAACAACTGCATCGTATTGGGTATATTTTTCATCATTAAATTCAGTCGCATCATACACGTTAGCAATGTGTGACAGATAATCTGGCCGCGGAAAATTCTGTTGAGATAGACCAGATTCTCGGTCATAATGTATATCAAAATATTCCTGCATTGCCGGATGAAGCTGTGTCACTTTTCTACCGATTTCGGAGTATCCGCTTGGCGAAGGAGTGAAGATGGCAATTTTAAGTCTTTGGCTAGGGCCTTTATCTTTAGCCGGTCTTTTCAGTTCTGGAGTGCTCCCAGGGCTTTTTGCGCGGTATTGGACCAGGTATACCGTTCGAGGATTGACGGATACTCTTTATGCTTCAATCCATAATCTTTACCCGACAAAGCGTCACCGAGTAAATCGCTTATGCTCGCGGTATCGAATTGATTGGCAAAATAAAACGCTTTCTCGGATATTTCATTAAAAACGCTTAAATTAGAGCAGACCATTGGTTTATTTGCTTCCACCGCCTCTAAGACGGGGAGACCCAGGCCTTCGTATTCGGATACAAAAAGTACGAGCTCAGCATGCGTATATAGCCAAGCCAGTTCACTCTCCTTTACATTACCTGCGAAGATTATATTCGCCGATAAGCTATTCAATTCCTCTTTGGTTTTCTCTTCGAAACGAGAAGTGATGATGAGCTTCAGGTCTCTGTCTTTACTACGCTGAATATATTCTTCAAAACCTTGCACGGCGCGTACATTATTTTTTCGTATTTCATCTCCAGAGGGCATCAATACATAGCGAGTCGGTAGTGCAATATCGGGTTTGGTAGGCTCATGATGGTCGCGTTTTATAGGCGCCCCGTCGATACTGAACAATTTAGTTTGTGCAATGCCGAGATTCAGAGCTACATCATCGGCAACGCTTTGAGATATCGTGAAAATCAGATCTGCTTGAAAGAGCGTTCTGAAGCGACCCAGGTAATTATTATAGGCGCAAAGTTGGCTGTATCTTTCGTGGTACTGAAAAGGAATAAGGTCATAAAAGAGCAGTATCTTACGAGATTTCTCGGGGAAAACTGAACAGACCTGGTCTATGAAGAGTGATAGGATCATGTAATCTACTTCATCTGTTGTTCCGGAGCTACGAGAAGCAATAAATTTAGCCAAGGTAGCCTCATTAGCCTGTTGCATCTTCAAAATATCTACTTTACATGGATCGATCGGTACTTGCAGGTCTACGGAGACTTGATGAATGGCAGGAGCAATTTTTTTAACAGTATTTTTAACCTCAGTATCGAGTGGCATATTCTTGGTAAATATTAAATATATATCCTTGTAAGGAAGATCCTTAAGGTTCATTAATGCTCGAATAAGCTCCAATGAGTACTTGCCCATGCCACGATCCCAAGCTGCGCTTTGAAAAACTTGCCCATCAATGAATAACGCACCTTCTTTCTTAGGCATGCCGACGCGTCCTCCTCATTATTTGATAGGCCCTGAGTGCAGTATTCCAGAGTGCCCGTCTAGTAGCTGGATATACTCGATTTAAAATTCTGTAGGTAAGCGATTGTTTTTGCTGAACGCCATAGTAACTGTTGAAATCATATTTCTGCAGTTCGCGTATACGGGATTTTGCATCCGATGTGTTTTTTAAACGAAGCGGTGACTGTGTGTGAACAACCGGCTTATTGAGTTTCTCTATATGCAGTAAAATCGCTACATTAACTGCTTGGGCTACTTATTTTCTTGATAAGGGATCGGATTCTTTTCTGAGAATTTATATGTAGGTGAAGCTGTTGAATTTGAGATTGCAGATTTTGTATGAGAATTTCTTTTTGAATTAATTTTCGCTGGATCTGATCGGTCTTCCAGTTCGCCATTTGCAGTTGCTCAATAAAATCAGCCGGTATGGGGGGGATGGCAAACATTGCCTGAATGTAGGAGAAGTTCTCGGTTATTTCAGGATGCTCATTGGCCACGTAGTATTCATTTAGCCCGTCAAAAAAGACTCTCGTGTAATTATTTTTTTGAAGCATGGGCCGCCAGTCTTTAACGATATGCTCAGATTCAATACAGAGCACAAGTGGTCTGTAGGTATCCCAATCGTTCCCTGCGAGTACCTCATACTCGAATCCCTCGACGTCAACTTTCATAAAGTGAATGGTTTTTACTTGGTTCTGTTCGAATATTGATTGAAGTGTCCGGACCGGCACCTCATAATCCTTGAAATGGTTTGTTTCATAGGTAGTATGTTCAGTATAAAGTTGCTTGATTGACGGTGAAAAAGTCGATAGGCCGTCTCCATCGGGATACTCCCAAAGCGTAAGGCTGCCATTTTTATCGGCTACCCCTATGTTCAGATTAATATCTTCTGGCCTATCAACTTCAAGCAAATCAAAGAGAGCCTTATTAGGTTCAATATTGATACCTCGCCAGCCTTCTTCATAAAACTTTCGAGTTACAGAAAATAACCGAGGATCGCTTGCGCCGACATCTACATAAAATCCTTTAGTTTCTTTTTTAAAAAAACCATTCAAAAGGACATCTTCACGGTTCTGAGCATACGTTATGGTGTATTGAGTCATGGTCTATATAAGATATGAAATGCACATGCTGGGAGGTGCTAACTTATGATGTGGATCTCCTCAGGATTTTTGCATAATTTTTTTCGATTGCACTTATTCTATTGTACCAGTAATCGGCCTAAGTCGCAGGATAGTCAAGTATCTATTTTCTCCTATATTAAAGGGACGAGTGTTGTGTTCGACACCTCTTGTGTTATACGTTAGAGTTTCGGATATCAGTCTGAAATCGTTAAGCCGATACGAGGGGCTACCATGAATGCAGTGTGATCTTCTTTTCGGACTTCAAATATTTTTGCATCTTCCCACCAATCGCATACTTCACTATCAAAGAACACAATCGACGGTTCAAAGGAGTAAGTGCCATCGGCAAAGATATTCGGAACCTCCCATTTAATTTTCATAGTTTGGTCTTTTTTTATATTTTTTATTTTTTGTCTCTTAAGTTGTGTATTGGTGCCTAACAAATTTTGGCCGGAGGCGCTTTTAATTGCGAAACCGCATATAATCTCTTCAAGGTCTTCCTGGGCTTTAATTTCACATTTAATTTCTAAGTTTGGCTCGTCAGATACCATGCCTGGTCGCAAATCTATTGAAGTATAGCGGGCCTTCCCATTTCCCCATCGCTTACCGTCTTTAGTTGTTTGACCTTCACTTTCAGAGGGCTTCATAAACATGCGTGAGTAGTCCTTAGCAATCTCGTTCGCCGTATCCATTGCTACCATTTTACTGTTATCTATAAGCAGTGCTCGGTCGCAATACTCTCTGATCGCATTCATATCATGGCTGACGAACACGACTGTTTTTTTCTCTTTTTTCAATTCTCTAAAATGATTAAAGCATTTTCTTTGAAAATCCGCATCCCCAACCGCTAAAACTTCGTCGAAAACTAATATATCTGCTTTGGCACGTATCGCTAGTGAAAAGGCCAATCGAACTTGCATTCCTGACGAGTAGTTCTTTAGTTTTTGATCCATAAATTGAGGTAATTCAGCAAAGTTAACAATGTCTTCGTATTGGGCATCCATTTCTGTCGTGTCAAAACCAAGCAGCGCGCCATTTAAATAGACGTTCTCTCTTCCGGTAAGCTCCATATTAAAGCCCACTCCAAGTTCAATAAACGGGACAAGTTTGCCGGTAACGGTTATGGTGCCCTTAGTCGGCTGATAAATGCCGGCCAAAATTTTAAGCATGGTGCTTTTTCCGCTGCCATTACGGCCTACAATACCGTAAAATTCTCCCTTTTTGACTTCGAAGGAGATGTTTTTCAAGGCGTGCTGAATATCCTTGCCCTTATCTTTTGACTTCAAGAGACCCGTAAAAGCACCCTTTAATGAATTTGATTTTTCATGCGGTAAAATAAAATCTTTATATAGGTGGTCTACCTTGATAGCAATATCATCATCCATAATGGTTAAACCTCTTCCGCAAAATATTTGGACTGGCTTCTGAAGTAGTTACCGGCTAGCACTATGACAATAAGCGTTAAGCCGATTGGAATAAGCCAAATCAATTTATCACCTCCGTACACCTGATTAATCGTTAAAGCGTATGGTGTTACTAGAGCGTGTCGAGTATCTTGGATAATTTGAGCCATCGGGTTAAGTATTAAGAACTTTGCGTAACGATGGGGTATCCTTTGCAGCGCATAGAGAATCGGCGTGCCATAAAATGCACCCTGCATAACGACATCCCAAATATATGAAACGTCACGAAAACGGACAAACAGAGCGCTCAATAAAAAGGCCATTGCCAGTGAGACTACAAATAATTCGAAGATAAGCGGAATAACCAGTAGGGCACTCCATGTTGGAGTAACGTGGTCGAAATACATAAATATAGCAATAACGACAGCATTCAATGACAGATTGATCAAAGCTGAGCAAGAAGTCGCCAAAATTATAACGTACTTTGGAAAATTGATTTTACGCAGTAGGTCTCCCTTGGCCACAATTGCGCCGACGCTTCCGGTAGTCACTTCGGTAAAATAATTCCAAATGACAATGCCTGTTAGCAGATAGACAGGGTAGTGAGGAACTCCCTTGCCGACGGGCAAAAAGACAGTGAAAACGAGGTATAAGATTAAGAAAATTAACAAAGGTCGAAGGAGTGACCATATATAGCCAAGCGTTGATCCTTGGTAGCGGAGTTTAAAGTCGGTTTTTACCAACTGTTTTAGAATAATAATCGAGTAACGATAGCGTTTTTTTAGCCTCTGCATTTACAGCTTATTCTATATGGTTATGATCCTTGAATCAATTACGTGATATTCTCTCGCTTGTCTGCTCAGCGCTATTCGTTATGACGAAAACGTTCTGCCGCCCCGTCCAATTCAAGCTGAAAGCGCTTTATTTCTGCCATATCATTAATCGGTTCAAGCAAATTAATCTGCCACAACACTTCGCGTTTCGGGTCCTTCTCGTCAAAAAATGAAAATTTGCCATTAGTAACTGATGATGCATACAGCGTCAACAATTCCGTCTTCGTATCATGATCAAAGTCGCGCACATGCTCTTGCTGCAGATATACCCCTCCCCCTGAGAATGTATCGGGACCATGTTTCATCTGTGCGCTTCTTACTTCCAGATTGAGAGTCGTTCTTTCACCCGCAACTTTCTCTGAAAAATCGTCCAGCGTTGATCCGAGCACCATGCCCATTAACCACTTTGTTTTTTCCTTTGCGGTCATCCGTCGTCTCATGTAATAGGGACCGTCTTTGATTGTCCGAGGCGATGCAAGCAGCGCAAGAGCCGTCCGGACGAGTTGCTGTTGTTCGGTCGAAAAATGCTCGATTGCAAGGTTGTCACTGACTTCGGTCATAGGAAAAGCATACTGCTTTCAAGAGACTATTTACAGTGCGTAACGTATTAAGTACGCTTCATCTCTCTGTCGACTATTGTAGCTAGCATGCCATTAAATAAAATAGCCAGGAAAGCTGTCGCGCCTTTTCTTGCGGCAATCAATCACGAATTTATAATTCTGCCTAAGGATTTTTACTCTTTTTAGATGAATTTATTGATGGGGCGGTGTAATGATAATTGCGCCGCCTGCTTGATGTGTTGGCCAAGGCAAGTTTTGAAGGGCTTTTGTAAGTAGCGGCGCAGTGTCGGAGGTATATATAATCTGAGTGACATTATTGGTGTTGCAGAAAGCTGTCAAATCTTGCTGAAAAGTTGGTTCTGGGTTATCTGAGAAAAAAGCTTGTTCAACAAGAACACTCTTTTGATAATTAAGAGGCGTAAAACCTAGATATCCTCCAGATTGAGTAAACCACATACCGGATGCAACTTGATAGTACATACTGCTGCCCACATAGCTAAAGGGCAATATAAGCACATTACTATTTTTCTTTATATATTTTCCGACATACTGTGCTTGGAAAATTTGCGGAACAGGTTGCGGTTGCCAAGAATAAAGAGAAGATGGGAGTAAGGAAATTACTACGACGATTGCGAGTATGTATTTGATAATTTTTAATCTGGTTGATGTTCGATAGGATAGCCACATTCCAAGCATTATTGAGGCAATGAACGAGACATAAAGAGTAAATCGGTCTGGAAGCGCCGAGCGAAGTACGGGTATGTAATGGGCTATAGCCCAGGGTAAGGCAATACCCTGTATGCCGTATATGTGCAGTATCGGGCCTAGGGAGGCGATGATTACGATTATGAGCATTGTAGCCATAATCCTGACATAAGTTTTACGCCAGTACACACAGATATACGCAAAGAGGATGCCAATCAAGGGAAGGCCAAGGTAAGCACCCTGCTCACTATAATTTCCCATGAAGTGAGAGGACAGGGGTGACAAAGTATTACCGAATATTCTTGTAACTGTTGTCGGTATGATGAAGTTGAGAAGGTCAGCCGAAAACTCCGTAGTGCTATTAAAAATTTTAGGCGTTGTTTTATAGCCGATGATCATATAGTAAAAGTAAGGAATCAGTACTACGGCGGCTATAATACCGGCTATACAAAACTCAATGGTAGTGGCAAGTAAAAGACCGCGTCGTTTTCGGTTTGAACAGACATAAAATAAGATGAATGCGATAACTGCGAATACGACAAAGCTTGCGAGGACCTCGTCGGAGATGCCAAACTGAACGACAAGTGTTAGGGTGGACAAGAGGACAAACGCCATTCGATTAAGTTTTCGGTCAAGCCTGAGAATAAAAAGCAAAACGATCAAGGGAATACAGAAGGTCACATAGAGGACTTGGGTGACCGGCTAATTCGCCTATTTGGTAGGAAGAAAAACCAAAAATACATCCTGAAAAAAGCGAGCTCCAATAATTTTTTGTGAGATAGTGGACTAAATAAAAACAGAATAACGCGGAAAGCGGGAGGGCAATAATTGATAAAAGATTGTAAGCAACCACCGCGTTGGTTAAGAGCGTTATTGGAGCAAGAAGTAGAGCAAGTGACGGAACTGAAGTTGCCCATGCTGTGTTGTATCCTTGGGGATTCCAAATATAGTGCGTAATAAATGGGTTGTGATGGTGCATTAAACTGAATGGCCACCACTGAAGACACCACATGATCAACTGCGAGTCGCCATTATTGTTGAAAATATCATGTTTTATCTCATGTAGAGATGAAGGCCCCAGTAAAACCAGGTCGAAAAGTAGATATATGATAAAGGGTGAAATATAGAGTAGGCAGTAATAGAGAAGCGGACGCTGTTTTACGAGATAATAAAAACGAGTCAAGCTATGTTTCAGAGAAAAGCCTTCGATTGATTGGATCGGCTTTTCCGCTGCTTTAACTTGCTTACTGGCTCGTTTCATGTCGTTCCTTCCTTGTGTTTGTGAGATCAGGTCTTATTCGATAGTAAAACTGCTGCTTTCATTTTTACTTGACTGTTCAGTTGTCTCTAATTTTTGGTACCAGCATAAGGTTTTTAAAAATTGTATTGCGAGGTATTTTTGAATTACCGTGTTGACGGTCTTTAAAGACAATGGGAATCTGCTCGACTTGAGTACAGTGCTTTAAGGCTTTATATTTGAGCTCAATTAAAAAACCGTATCCACCGGCCTGCAGCGAATCCAGGTTGATCTTGCGTAGTAATTCTGTTGAGAATAAGTTATAACCTCCTGTGTAATCGGTAATACGCGAACCTAAAAATAAGCGGGAATACCAGTTACCACCGCGACTTTGCAGCTTTCGATTCCATGACCAATCAGGAGTTGCTCCGCCTTTGATATAGCGTGAGCCGACAACAAAGTCGGCAGTAGCTGTTGCATCAAGCATGGCTGGAATGTAGCGGGGGTCGTGTGACAGGTCAGTCTGCATTTTGAAGTATATAATCGAACTTTTTTTGTAGAATTTTATGAAAAGCATAAATATAGGCTTCACCAGGAAGTTCTTTTTTCTTTAATAGAAGATACCTGACCCTTAAAACCGCTGGATTTATATTTTTTATCTAACTTTTCAGCTACATCAGCAGTACCGTCGGGAGAGTTATCGTCAATAATAAACACGATGGTCGTTAGTTTCGGGTATCCTTTTAGATGTTTAGAAAGGGCCGGTATCAGCTTTTTTAGATTGTCGGCTTCGTTATATGTGGGTATGGCGATAGCGAGCTTCACAGATAAT
>CAWCCP010000005.1:0-123384 GCA_963794235.1 uncultured bacterium | reverse complement strand
AACTAGTGTAATTGTGTCGGTGTAGTCAAGCGCAGCTGGAGTTGTAGCTCCAATGGATGCGTACTCTTTGACTGGTACGGTCGCGCCGTTCGCGGTACCGGTGGAGCTTGCCATTTCTTCTTCTGAAGTGTTCAAGCCTGCGCCCATTCCGGTTGCTGTTGAAGCGAAAGCGGTTGTAGCGCTTGTAGTTCCTGCACCTGTCCCCTGGACGATACCTGCAGTCGTGACAGCACTGACATAACCCTCGTGATTAGTACTCAGCGTAGTGTTAGTGCCAGTGGGATAGAGCCGACGGTGTTACCCGAAGCTATGGTGTAGTTCTGAGTGGTAGAGTGTAGACCGGTATTGGCGTCTGAGCCGAAGAGGAACCAGCCACTCTTGGAGTTTGTGCTGATGCTTGCGGTAATACCAGTTGTTCCTACGACGCTTCCAGTAGATAGTGCGCCAAGGTTGTCACTGGTTCCACTAATGCCAAAAGTAAATGATGGAGGAACACTTGCGTTAACGGTGACGGTGTCATTGGCAATTGTGTACAGTGCGACAGGATCTGCGGTATCGCTACCAGCGGTAATGGTTGCAGTTGAAGCGCCTGCTGCTGATGGAGTAGTAACGGCCGTGGCTGAACTTAGGACTGCACAGTAGGAAGTGCTTGCGGTCATGGCAGTCATACCAGAGAATGTGACCAGGCCAGTAGCAGCGTTACCTGTTGCAGCTGGTGCACCTGGTAAGTATGCTGAAGCGCCGGTGATAGACATACAAGTACTACCATTATATGAGTTAGAGACAGGTTGCGTAGCGGCTACGAAGCCGTTTGTCGTGCCTGTGTATCCATTAAATTGCAGTGTTAGGCTTGTGCCTGTGTTTGTTGATGAAGTTGTAAACTCAACGATAACGGCTCCTGCACCAGCAGCGTTGTCATTAGTTAGTATTACTGAAGCTTTAGTTAGGTAACCTACCGCAAAAGCATTCGGAATGAAGCCAGCATTTAAAGCCAACATGGACAACAGCATAACGAGCAGCCGCGTACGATTAAAACCGACATGAATAACCTTGCCCATGCTTAGTTTACCTTGCATATTCATAGATAATAAATTTGAAAACCCTGCCTCAGATCGAGCTATCGACTGTCTGCATTCGGTGCATTGCTCTCCGTTTTAGTTGGAAATATCCTCAATATATTATATTCTCTAGTATTAATTAAGCGCAAGCGTAATACGGTCGTTCCATAGGTTTATTTACAACTATACTATTAATAGTATAGTTGTAAATAAATTCTCTAGTTGCTTCCAATAAAAACTATTTCTTGATCTTTGTTATGGCTGCTTTGGTCGATCGTTTAATCAATTTCCAGACTACTATGAGAGCTATGATAACAAATAGTATAAGGAGAATGAGTTTCCAAGGTATGACCCAGAATGATATTGTCGCATTTTGAGTAATATCAGTTGTTCCGTTGTTGTATACGAGTGCTAAATAGGCGTAGTATTTACCAAATCGGAATTTCGATAATGAACTCGAGGTGTTCCACTTTAGTTGTTCTTCTGGTTGTCCTTTGCTGTTCGATACAACCTGGCCATTAATTTTCTTTGTTTGAAATACTGGGAATCCATCCGACCAGCTCGTATCGAATTGTCTACTTGTATTAGGTAGGATGTTTCCTAGGCCGCTATTTATCGGTAATGTGGCTATTGGTTTTCCATTTTTTGTTCGACTAATAAACACGTCCCCTTGTGGCGCTAGGTAAATGTTTCCAGCGTTCTGAACGCTTACCGTAAAGGTAGCCGGTAGATACTCGTAGATACTTTTCTGACTCGTAAAGTTGCTTACAATCAGGCGCCGAGTTTCATTACCACTTTGTGCGCTGGTATTAAGTAGCATGAAAATGGCGTTTGCGCTCCGTACAGTTGTTTTACCCTTGCCTGCTACGGCCGTTTGTGGCTCAAATAAGACAGCGTAATAGTAACCGAGATGGGCGGAAGATGGAACATCAATTGTTACGGTGACTTGATTCCAGACGTTTGGTTCTGCTTGGATGGTCGTCTGTGAGAAATGAACCCATTGCATTGAGCTATCATCGGAAGACGGCTTATATATGGTGGCTTGGCCATTCTCGCCAGCGGCTTTAAATTTCTCTAGTAAGACATTAATTGTTTCACTCCGCGTGCTATTATTTTCGACTTGAACGGTTGTTGAAACACTTGTCCCAGGTTTTGCAGATAGATCGACTGATATAGGTGAAGTTGTGAGGAGCGACCCACTAGCTGAATCAGCAAAAGCAGGCATCCTTAGAAGTATGATGCCTGCTAGAGCTGTGATTCCTGCGACTAAAATGTATGCTGCAAGTTTGCGCGGGTTTCTAATTTTCATCTTGCGAACAAGTATACTAGAAACTTCCCGCAGCAACTAGTGTAATTGTGTCGGTGTAGTCAAGCGCAGCTGGAGTTGTAGCTCCAATGGATGCGTACTCTTTGACTGGTACGGTCGCGCCGTTCGCGGTACCGGTGGAGCTTGCCATTTCTTCTTCTGAAGTGTTCAAGCCTGCGCCCATTCCGGTTGCTGTTGAAGCGAAAGCGGTTGTAGCGCTTGTAGTTCCTGCACCTGTCCCCTGGACGATACCTGCAGTCGTGACAGCACTGACATAACCCTCGTGATTAGTACTCAGCGTAGTGTTAGTGCCAGCTGGGATAGAGCCGACGGTGTTACCCGAAGCTATGGTGTAGTTCTGAGTGGTAGAGTGTAGACCGGTATTGGCGTCTGAGCCGAAGAGGAACCAGCCACTCTTGGAGTTTGTGCTGATGCTTGCGGTAATACCAGTTGTTCCTACGACGCTTCCAGTAGATAGTGCGCCAAGGTTGTCACTGGTTCCACTAATGCCAAAAGTAAATGATGGAGGAACACTTGCGTTAACGGTGACGGTGTCATTGGCAATTGTGTACAGTGCGACAGGATCTGCGGTATCGCTACCAGCGGTAATGGTTGCAGTTGAAGCGCCTGCTGCTGATGGAGTAGTAACGGCCGTGGCTGAACTTAGGACTGCACAGTAGGAAGTGCTTGCGGTCATGGCAGTCATACCAGAGAATGTGACCAGGCCAGTAGCAGCGTTACCTGTTGCAGCTGGTGCACCTGGTAAGTATGCTGAAGCGCCGGTGATAGACATACAAGTACTACCATTATATGAGTTAGAGACAGGTTGCGTAGCGGCTACGAAGCCGTTTGTCGTGCCTGTGTATCCATTAAATTGCAGTGTTAGGCTTGTGCCTGTGTTTGTTGATGAAGTTGTAAACTCAACGATAACGGCTCCTGCACCAGCAGCGTTGTCATTAGTTAGTATTACTGAAGCTTTAGTTAGGTAACCTACCGCAAAAGCATTCGGAATGAAGCCAGCATTTAAAGCCAACATGGACAACAGCATAACGAGCAGCCGCGTACGATTAAAACCGACATGAATAACCTTGCCCATGCTTAGTTTACCTTGCATATTCATAGATAATAAATTTGAAAACCCTGCCTCAGATCGAGCTATCGACTGTCTGCATTCGGTGCATTGCTCTCCGTTTTAGTTGGAAATATCCTCAATATATTATATTCTCTAGTATTAATTAAGCGCAAGCGTAATACGGTCGTTCCGTAGGTTTATTTACAACTATACTATTAATAGTATAGTTGTAAATAAATTCTCTAGTTGCTTCCAATAAAAACTATTTCTTGATCTTTGTTATGGCTGCTTTGGTCGATCGTTTAATCAATTTCCAGACTACTATGAGAGCTATGATAACAAATAGTATAAGGAGAATGAGTTTCCAAGGTATGACCCAGAATGATATTGTCGCATTTTGAGTAATATCAGTTGTTCCGTTGTTGTATACGAGTGCTAAATAGGCGTAGTATTTACCAAATCGGAATTTCGATAATGAACTCGAGGTGTTCCACTTTAGTTGTTCTTCTGGTTGTCCTTTGCTGTTCGATACAACCTGGCCATTAATTTTCTTTGTTTGAAATACTGGGAATCCATCCGACCAGCTCGTATCGAATTGTCTACTTGTATTAGGTAGGATGTTTCCTAGGCCGCTATTTATCGGTAATGTGGCTATTGGTTTTCCATTTTTTGTTCGACTAATAAACACGTCCCCTTGTGGCGCTAGGTAAATGTTTCCAGCGTTCTGAACGCTTACCGTAAAGGTAGCCGGTAGATACTCGTAGATACTTTTCTGACTCGTAAAGTTGCTTACAATCAGGCGCCGAGTTTCATTACCACTTTGTGCGCTGGTATTAAGTAGCATGAAAATGGCGTTTGCGCTCCGTACAGTTGTTTTACCCTTGCCTGCTACGGCCGTTTGTGGCTCAAATAAGACAGCGTAATAGTAACCGAGATGGGCGGAAGATGGAACATCAATTGTTACGGTGACTTGATTCCAGACGTTTGGTTCTGCTTGGATGGTCGTCTGTGAGAAATGAACCCATTGCATTGAGCTATCATCGGAAGACGGCTTATATATGGTGGCTTGGCCATTCTCGCCAGCGGCTTTAAATTTCTCTAGTAAGACATTAATTGTTTCACTCCGCGTGCTATTATTTTCGACTTGAACGGTTGTTGAAACACTTGTCCCAGGTTTTGCAGATAGATCGACTGATATAGGTGAAGTTGTGAGGAGCGACCCACTAGCTGAATCAGCAAAAGCAGGCATCCTTAGAAGTATGATGCCTGCTAGAGCTGTGATTCCTGCGACTAAAATGTATGCTGCAAGTTTGCGCGGGTTTCTAATTTTCATCTTGCGAACAAGTATACTAGAAACTTCCCGCAGCAACTAGTGTAATTGTGTCGGTGTAGTCAAGCGCAGCTGGAGTTGTAGCTCCAATGGATGCGTACTCTTTGACTGGTACGGTCGCGCCGTTCGCGGTACCGGTGGAGCTTGCCATTTCTTCTTCTGAAGTGTTCAAGCCTGCGCCCATTCCGGTTGCTGTTGAAGCGAAAGCGGTTGTAGCGCTTGTAGTTCCTGCACCTGTCCCCTGGACGATACCTGCAGTCGTGACAGCACTGACATAACCCTCGTGATTAGTACTCAGCGTAGTGTTAGTGCCAGCTGGGATAGAGCCGACGGTGTTACCCGAAGCTATGGTGTAGTTCTGAGTGGTAGAGTGTAGACCGGTATTGGCGTCTGAGCCGAAGAGGAACCAGCCACTCTTGGAGTTTGTGCTGATGCTTGCGGTAATACCAGTTGTTCCTACGACGCTTCCAGTAGATAGTGCGCCAAGGTTGTCACTGGTTCCACTAATGCCAAAAGTAAATGATGGAGGAACACTTGCGTTAACGGTGACGGTGTCATTGGCAATTGTGTACAGTGCGACAGGATCTGCGGTATCGCTACCAGCGGTAATGGTTGCAGTTGAAGCGCCTGCTGCTGATGGAGTAGTAACGGCCGTGGCTGAACTTAGGACTGCACAGTAGGAAGTGCTTGCGGTCATGGCAGTCATACCAGAGAATGTGACCAGGCCAGTAGCAGCGTTACCTGTTGCAGCTGGTGCACCTGGTAAGTATGCTGAAGCGCCGGTGATAGACATACAAGTACTACCATTATATGAGTTAGAGACAGGTTGCGTAGCGGCTACGAAGCCGTTTGTCGTGCCTGTGTATCCATTAAATTGCAGTGTTAGGCTTGTGCCTGTGTTTGTTGATGAAGTTGTAAACTCAACGATAACGGCTCCTGCACCAGCAGCGTTGTCATTAGTTAGTATTACTGAAGCTTTAGTTAGGTAACCTACCGCAAAAGCATTCGGAATGAAGCCAGCATTTAAAGCCAACATGGACAACAGCATAACGAGCAGCCCAGTTTTATTTTTTAATTTCCGTAACATGAGTGTCCTTTCTTAATAGTAAATACCCACTTAAACCCACTATTAACTTTCGAAAAGGTTAACGTCATAATCGTATTGATTTATACCGCTTATGTCAACGAGTAAGCGTAAAAAGTATAGTAGATATATCTTCTACCAGATATAAATAGTGTGAAATATTACAGCATTAAAAATTGCCTGATGCTACGAAGTTTAATGTTTCTTGATAGTCTAAACCGGCAGGGGTAACTGATGATGCCTTTGCTTGCACATTGGCGTTGGCGGTGCCACTGGTTATAGGATTCGCACTGGTGAGAAGCTTTTGAAGAGACGTTGAGTCTGCTCCTACGTTGTTACCCGTTAAATTAAATGGACTTGCGATTGTAAAAGGACCGCCTGAAGTCTGGGTAGCGTTCGTAGCCTGTATACCAAATCCTGAACTTGGTGTAGCTAAATTGCCGGTGTATGCGCCAATTAGAGAATTTTCGGATGTACTAAATAGACCAGCATGTGCGCCGGATACGTAGACTGCGCCACCTGATGCGCCGTTTGTTGAAAAGCCAAAGGTTATATTAGAACTCGTAATTATTGTATTGGGCAACAAGCTACCCATTGAAAGAGTGTTCGGACTGACGCTGAATGTAGTTGTCGGACTTGCGGTCGTAGCATTGGTAGCCGCACCGTACTCTGTATTGGTAAACTTGCCTTCTTGTGCGGAAACTTTTGCATAGTATATCTGGTTGGACGCGAGATCAATGATATAACTGCCGCTTGATCCACCCCAGTTTGTATAGGTTTGAAAAACTGGACTAGCGCCTAAGGAGCCGTCGGCTTGGACATAAAATGTCGTACCAAATGAACTTGTTTCTGAGACGGCAATGGCAAACGTAGTGTCAGTAGGATAACTACTCGAACCTGCGGTGTCGTTTAGTGTTATTTGCAGTTTATTGTAATCGATGCCACTGTTATTTGTTAACGTTGGGGCGAGCGGAACACTTAGTTGTTGCGCCTGAATTGATCCAGTATTTCCAGTGTCAGGAGAGTTACTTGTAGTGCCATTAGCTTGTTCACCCAGGCTGGCTTGGGACGAATAGGTGCCGTCGGTGCTATTAGTAGCCCCCCCTGCGCCAACGCTATAGTTATTTAGGTCATAATGTGCACTTGAAGAGAGCGCCCCAAAAAACAAACCTCCCGATATTAAGAGCAAAGATAAATTTTTGAGCATATTAGTCTATTGTATCGCTCGATTAGCGGCTTAAGCAACTTTCAATTGTTTGAGCCTGTTTTGCGATCTAATCCTTCCCCCGGAGTTCCCCGAGCGTAAGCTCGTGGGATGAAGTCCTTCCGACATCTTCTTCGTTCGGTCTACCACTGACTTACGGGTACACTAATAGGTACTATGACCACGTACCGTCGAATGAGCCACTTTGTCTTTGCCTGTGACTACCACCTGGTATGGCCAACCAAATACCGAAAAGAGATTCTCAGTCCTGGTGTCCAATCGTATCTCCTTGATATACTCAAGGAGCTGCCGAAATATCGACCCGAGATCATCATCAAAGAAGTAAACACCGACCAAGACCATATCCACCTATTGGTGAGTATTCCACCAACCGTAACAGTCGGGTCGGTTGTTCGGCTCATCAAAACTAATTCAGCCAATGCACTGAACGAGAAGTTTCCACATCTCCGTGAAGTCTACTGGGGAACGAGAAGTATTTGGTCGGCTGGGTACTTTGTGAGTACGGTAGGTATCAACGAATCGATCATTCGTCGGTACATCCAAGATCAGGGAAAAGAAGATGCTGGACAGAATAACGTCACGTTATTCTGAGCAAGACAATTCCCCGAGCGTAAGCTCGTGGGAAGTTTAATCAATTTACCTGCCATTGCCATGAATTTAATATCATATTAAAAGTGTCATTAAGCGCATTGAGGCCATTGGTGTCGTCTCCGTATAAAGACACTGCTGCTTGATAGTTATCATGGACAAAGAACGCAATTTTGCTAAAGCCACCATAGGTTGTGTCAGTCATTATATGAATAGGCTGATTATGTATTGTCACGACTGATTCTTGATAGATCTGTGGATTCATTTTCCGATATTCATAGCCTGAATTACTGCTCAGCAAACCGGATGGATCGGGCGCAACCTCAATTGCCAAGTTCCAAGTTGCTATGTCGTGGTGAACGAAGGTATACGCTGCAACCTCGCCTGATACGAGGCTAGTCGGAGAAGCGGTCATGATTGCAGGGTAATCGAAATTGAAATAGCGGTTTTCAACGACAACCGGCATAAGATTCAAAGAGTATTGCGGTGACGCATCTTTTCTACTGACAATAACCGAAGTTTTTGTCGGAGCATTAGCGAGTATTGAAAAACCTATAATTCCAATACAGACAACTAGAATTATGCTACCGGTTATAATCTGCGGCATTGATGGTTTTGTCATTACGCTTTATTATGCCATACAATTAGTGGCTACGTTTATGTTTATGCTATGATTTCAAATAGGATATAAAAAACAAAGTCGTGAAAAAAACTAAATCTGAGACTCGATCTAAATCTCGGCAAAAAAAACGTACTACAAATACGCCAGTTCAACTGAGCTTTAGTACCGTTTTTAGACGTAACCCTCAAAAAGTTACGATTCAAAAAAAAGTTAGGCATACTTTGCCACGACACAAGCGAATCGTTCTGCACCCGATCAGTGTCTTTACTCTGCTGTGTATTGGTGTTTTTATTTCAGGCTGGTCATATGAAGCGGTGGCTGATAGCTACACGGTAACGGCAATTGTACCTGCAGCCAGTTTGACACAAGGGGCGGTCATTACATCTCCGAGTACTAATACGATTGTAACAAATGCTGATCTTCAAGTTAGTGGAACATGCCCGAGCGGCGCATATATTAAGCTCTATACCAACAATACTTTTAGTGGGGTTACATTCTGCGAAAATAATGGGACCTTCACTTTAAACGACGATTTGTATCTCGGCCAAAATAATCTTATCGCCGAAGATTTTAATGTTACAAATCAGCAAGGACCTGTCACATCCACTGTCACCGTAGACTATGTTCCTCCTGCCAGCACATCGTCAACGGGATCATCTACTACGACAGGTTCGTCAACAATTAACCAGTCACCTACTATCCCGGCTGACGATACAATCACTCCGGGGTTAACTTCGGTTGCACCTGCGGCTACTCCAACATCGACACCTACCCTTTTGCTTACGAGTAATTATCAGTACCAGACTTCTCCAGTCAGCTCTAATTTCGTTTGGGAAGTTGACGTTCAGGGAGGCTATCCTCCCTATAAGGTCAACGTCCAATGGGGTGATGGCACATCGAGTAATTTGGTATTTGACACAGATCCTATATTTAAAATCACACATCATTATTCAGTTGAAGGATACTACGCAGTAAAAGTTCAAGCCGTCGATAAAACGGGCGTCGTTCGTTTTATACAGCTTGCTGCACGTATCGTTAAACCTAATACAACCGGAAATCTTTCAACGTCAAATACAAACTATTCATTACCCATTATTAATCATAAGGCCACAATTAAGATCTTCGCGGTATCAAAAAGTTGGCTATGGTTGGCGTGGCCATCATTTATCGTGGTGCTAGTTATGCTCGTAAGTTTTTGGCTTGGCGAACGACAAGAAGTGCATAAATTATATAAAAAACGAAAAGGTTCGCCTGCTCGTCCATAACCAATGAAGTGAATCTCCCAATATAAAATGGTATGCTAAGTGAAGTTATTTCACCTCCTATTTCTTCGTACACCCTCTCCATAGAGAATCCACGTGTGTTAGCTTTAGGATAATAATCTGAGGCAAGTCTATGTCACTCAAGCAGACTCATAATAGTAATATTCAACCCGGTGATGACTTCTATCGATATGTAAACGAGCAATGGTTGATTGATCATCCTATTCCTGCCGAAAAATCTCACATTGGAGTGTTCAGCATGATGTCTGATGATAATTTGGATCGTCTTAAAGCCCAGATGGAAGCTCCCTCAATTCTCGGCGAAGCTGATGCAATCCGTAAAGTAAAAGCATTTTATCGTGCCGCAATGGATGAAACTACAATAGAGCGGGATGGCGTTGAGCCAGTGCTATCTGTTTTTGATGAGATTGCCGGGCTACATAATGCATTAGATCTGAAAGCATACATAACAAACTGGCATGCTCGCGGAATGGAGCTTGTGTGGCAAACGTACTTGGACATTGACGATAAAGACAGCAGCATCTACACGATGCGTATTAGCCAAAGTGGCCTCGGGCTTCCGGATCGTGACTATTACTTTAAGACTTCCGATGAATTTGTTAGAGTCCAGGAGTATTATCGGGAGTTCTTGACAGATTTTTTTAGACTACTTGGGCATGAGCGTGCTGAAGAAAAAGCCCGTCAGGTGTATGAGTTAGAGAAAAAAATGGCCAAACGATCTGATACGGCTCTAGAAAGACGAGATGTTATCGCTAATTATAATCGGTATAATCTTGATAGGCTTAAAAAGCAATGGCCTGAATTTGATTGGGAGAGTTACCTTACGACAGTGGGAGTATCGAATGAAAAGCCAATTCTTGTATCACAGCCTACTTTTTTAACAGCGGCTCTAGAATTAATAAACACAGAGAGCATTGGAATTTGGCAATCGTATTGCACCGTGCATTTGTTATTGCATGTACTGCCTGCACTGCCGAAAGTCTATGCACAACTTTATTTTAATTTTTACGGGAAAATACTAGCGGGATCAGAAAAACAAGAGGTTCGATATCGCCGCATAATTAATACATGCATCGGCGTGTTACCTGAAGCAACTGGGCAGATCTTTGTTCAGTCTTATTTTGATAAAACCGCCAAGTCCAAAATATATGAGCTTGTCGATCGTATCATAGAGGCTTTTCGGGCGAGGATTGTTAATTTAAGCTGGATGACAGACCAAACAAAACAACGTGCTTTTGAAAAACTTGACACCTTTCTTCCTCTGCTCGGTTATCCCGACAAATGGAGGCCGGTTGAAAGGCTCAACATTGCTGACTCGTATGTTAAAAATCTATTGGCCGTTCACGAAGATGATTGGCAGTATGACGTTAGTCGACTCTTAAAACCAGTTAATCGGTACGAATGGTTGATGTCGCCTGCATTAGTCAACGCCAGTTATTGGCCAAATACCAATAGCATAACGTTTCCAGCTGGGATATTACAATCACCCCTTTTTGACGCCGATGGAGACTTTGCGGCTAATTTTGGCGGCATTGGCGCAGTAATCGGTCACGAAATAACCCATGGCTTTGACGACAAAGGTGCTTTGTTCGACGAAAATGGCAGATTAGAATCCTGGTGGACTGACTCAGATTGGAAAGCATTCAATCAAAAAACTACAGAACTTGTTCGGCAGTATAGCCAATACACTCTTGAGGACCAACACCTGAACGGGGAGTTAACGCTAGGTGAGAACATCGCCGATTTGGCGGGCATACTTATTGCTTACGACGCCCTACAAAAAACGCTCGAGAACACACAAGATCGTGCGTTAATTGATGGCTTTACTCCTGAGCAGAGGTTTTTTATGGCTTACGCCACAACCTGGAGAGAAAATATGCGTCCTGAACTTGCGCTGCATTTGATGGTTTTCAATCCGCATTCGCCGTCGAATTATCGAGTTAACGGTGTGCTACCAAACGTTGACGCATTTTATGATGCTTTTTCCGTCAAACCAGGCGATGGTCTCTATCTCAGCCCGGAAAAACGTGTTCGTATCTGGTAGCAGTCAGCCTGGGCTAACATAGCATCGGTTTTAACAAGTTAATAGTGATCACTACTGTGCTAGTCTGAAGAGGTGATTCACTCTGAACAATCTAAAAACAAAAATAACTGGCACATACTCGCTGCCTCACTGCTCTATGCACTTTGTCTGCAGTACTATGTTGTGCAAATCTTGGTGGCAATACAATTTAAAAATACCTACAGCTTAAGTCGTAATACGATTAGCGATCTCGGAAATACGGTCTGTGGTCAATACGGAGTTCGATATGTATGCTCGCCCTCTCACCTGCTTATGAATATTTCATTTGTTCTATTAGGTATGCTGATGGTTAGTGGTTCGACGTTGCTATATAAAACTAATACGGCGAACATGGCAGGACGTATTGGACTGATTTGTATGGCGTTTGCTGGTCTTGGCACCGGCTTGGTTGGTCTGTTTCCTGAAGATACAGTTAGTGGCATTCACATTATAGGAGCGGCACTTCCTTTTGTTCTAGGAAATATTGCCCTGCTCTTTTTCGGCTATACGCGTTTCATAAGTGGTTGGTTACGCAAGTACGCGTTTGTATCGGGTCTTGTCGGGCTTATAAGCTTAGGGCTGTTTATGACGCATCACTATAGTGGTCTCGGTATTGGAGGCATGGAACGTTTAGTCGCATATCCACAGACCATTTGGTTGATTGTGTTTGGAATTCGCAATCTCTATACAAAACAATTTCGTAGTCCGAAGTCCATGAGTAGTTAAGTATCTTCAGTAAAATGAACACTCACGTGTTCGGACTTGTGGTGTGATTGCGCTTTCGCGAGCAGCGAGAAAGCTTTTTTATCAGCAGCTGTCAAAGGATTTTGCAGGCTTCTAGGGGAGAGTTTATGGGCTCTGATGACATCGATTTCAACCGCATAGAGAATAACCTCCACTTGTAAATAAATCCAGAACATTAGCCCAATAACAAGCGCGAATATACCGTAGGTAGTGTTAAAAGATTTTAATTCGTGTGCTAATAATGCACTACCGCAGATTTGAAGAATTTGCAGCCCGATAGCAGTAATACCGGCCCCGAGCACGATTTGTTTGATTTTTTTATGCAGGGGGATTGCGAGCTGGATTATAGCAATAAAGGTAAGCCAAATAATTAGGGCACTAATCATATTTGCAAGAATTCGAAAAAATACCGTATGCCCAAGAAACATCGTGTAGCCAGATATGATGGTAGCGGCTACCAAACCGATACCACCAGTAAAGATTATGCCAAAGCCACGCAGCATACTTTTTAAAAAGGATGGCTGTTTATCTTGTGGCACATACCATAATGAGCTGATGGCATATTGCAGGGCGCTGGCACCACCGCGGGCACCATAAAAAGTTATAAGTAAACTAATTGTAAGTGCTAAACCTGTTTTTGCCGGGCTATGGACATGTTGTTGAAGCTCCGTTCCGACGATTGGCAGATAGTGTGAAATGCTATTCGAGACTTTCAATCGTAGTTGGAGGTTATTTTTTAGAATCAACTGTGTGACGCTCGTAAAAACAATCAGTAACGGGAACAAAGATAGTACGCCGTAATAGGTAATAAGCGCTGCTTGGTAGCCGCCATTGTCGGTACCGTATTTTTTTATAATGGCGTATATAAAACCAATGACGGAATTATGTCGTTGAAATTGGTCAATTGCTCCCATAATCCGATTGATGGCGTTGGGTTTTTCCGAAGGTTTCACAGGGTTATTTTTAGTTTTCTTCTCTCTTCAGTTATGCTTGTCGACTACTTCTTTTGCTTTTTTAAATAGCTGAGCTCCAGTAGTAGCGGCGCTCCTTACTAAGCTTAACTTTTCCTCAATGGTTTTATGGATAGCGTTGATCTTTGCTTTGATCGCAAATACTGCTATTACGCCGGCTATAAGTGCGATAAAAATCAGGCACATCAATATAATACCTAAGATATAAAAAGTATTTTGTAGATGCATTCCGTTCTCCTTTATCTTAGACGAACTCTAATGTTTACCATTCTCTATCATTTTTTACGAGCTACCTGTGGAATAATTTACTTTGAGCGAGCGTATTTAAACTTTTATCGATTTATTCTCTAGCACCATCTTAATTATGCAATATCAAACCGAGATCGATGACTTTTCTGATATGATTGGAATAACTGTAACCATAAAAGGTTTTGTATGATAGCTCGTATTTTGAGTAGGCTCAATAAAATTGCCACGTGGCAAGCGTTTCTAATCATTACGCTGGCTGGTTGTATTACGTATCTGTCTGGTCTGAGTAGCCCGTTTTGGGACGATGATTATATGCAAATCGTTAATAATATTCCAGTTCATTCCCTGCGGAATATACGCGTCTTTTTTGAAGGTAGCACCTTTTATTTTGGAAACGGGGTATCGCCACTCAGAGGCAGCTATTACCGACCGCTTATGACGACAGTCTACTCTCTTATATATTCAATTTTTGGTTCAAGCCCTTTAGCGTTTCATATTGTACTACTTGCTATTTTTTTGGGAAGCGCTCTGTTTCTCTATGCTATCTTCAGGTATTCGTTTAAGCCGCTCGTATCACTTGTCCTGGTGCTTATTTTTGTCATGCACCCGCTTAATTCCCAAACGGTGTACGCGATCTCGTCTATGGGCGATGCTCTTTTCTTTCTATTTGGTACACTGGCGATTTGGTTGCTCTTACGCTTTAAATCCTATAGAAGTCTCGTATTTGTTTGTCTGAGCCTCTTCTTGTGTCTGTTATCTAAAGAGACCGGCGTGGCGTTTGTGTCGATGGCGCTTTTATACGTGTTCTGGTTCAACCGAGAACGTTTGTATGCATTACTCGCAATGCTTGTGCTGCCTATAGGTATATACTTGTACCTTAAAATTAAGGCTGTTGGTTTTATTACGCAATCGACGCTAGCACCAATTGATCGCTTGAATTTAGTCCAACGGCTGTATACCGCTCCATCGATTCTCCTGTTCTATATTTCTCGATTTATTTTTCCATGGAGACTTGCAACCGGATACTATTGGGTTGATACGAAATTTAGCGTTGAACATGTGCTCGCCCCATTATTGCTGGATCTGTGTCTTCTTGGAGTTATGATATATGGTGGCTTTCGGGTACGAAAACAACTTAGTCTTGCGCAGTATTACAGCTATTTATTTTTTGGCGTATGGTTTTGGCTTGGCATGCTTACATGTTTACAGATCATACCGATTGATCTGACGGCCTGTGAAACATGGTTTTTGTTCTCGATGGCGGGCTTGCTTGGAATGATTGGAGTTATTTTGCAGACATTCCGATTTAATCCGTATGTCTTAGGCGTTCTGGCGTGCGCAGTGATTTTGGGCTGTGGTATTCGGACTGAGCTTCGTGGCTTTGACTGGCAGAATTCAAATCTGCTTGCGCAAAAGGATGTTGCAGTGTCACCTGATGATTATAACGCGTACACGAATTTATCTAATGTTGCTTTTGAAAATGGTAACTATAAGGAGGCTGCATACTATGATCGTCGATCAATCATCATTTACCCGTCTTATTTTGCCTATTTCGATCTAGGAGTGGCTCTTTCTCATTCTGGCCAATATGCGGCTGCTGAGCAAGCATATGTAAGCGCTTCAAAGCTGAGTGATGTGAGCACCAATTATGAGAACATGGCTGGTTTGACGCTTGTATACGGCAGCCCTAGCTATGATACTGTTCTCTTCCGAACCGCTTTATCAGCTTATCCCGAAGATTCGCTACTCTGGCTGTATTTGGCCATTGATGAACAAAAGTATAACGAACCAGCTGAAGCGAAAGAGTATCTCGTAAAAGCAGAACAGTACGGCTCGGTCCCGCCTGCAATTGCCGCAGATATTACGAATAACAAACCGCTACAGATTAACTTTTTGGGTAGTGGTAAGATTATTACGATTCCTCCGGTAAAGAGCTAATTACAAGCACTCTTTTCAGAAAACCTACGAAAGCGGAGTCTATAGTTGATTGATCTATACGTCTTAAATCTCGGAGACAATGCTATTTACTAACCGAGTCCTTGGCCGGCATTATTCATACTGGCTTCATTCGTGGCGATCGCCTCATGAGCAACCGCTTCAGGATTAGGTGCGTAACGAAATACAAAATTTACATTTTCTCCTGCCGATTGGACAGTAACGTTGCCATAGTTGAAAAGTGTCGCAAAAAGACCACTACGATTTCCGGATATATCTTGTTCTCGGTTAAAGCTAACTTGAGATATGACTCGGCTAAAAAGTCCGTTTTGCTCGACTTCAATAAGATGGAGATTCGTAAAGACTAAAACGTTGTATTCGTATATGTATATTCCTATCGGGAATATAATGACTGCCAGTCCCAGGAGGACGGCAATAATACTAAAAACAGTTCTGGGACCGAATGGTACGCTTGTTGGATCAATCAGTTCAAAATAAGTGAACCCTACCGCAACGATCGCTAAAAAAGCTGCTAAACCGGTGGTTGGCAAGAGGCTGATGAGATGACGATGAATGACTTTGGTAATAGTTTCACCAGGTTGAAGTGTAAACCCATAGCTCATGATACCATAATTTTAACATATAAATAGCATTTTAGCAATATGTTTACTACGCAAGAAAATCAGGCACCCCAAACAAACAGTATTGAAGGCATTGTCTTGCCTATTGAGCTATGCCTCAGGATCAGTCTTCACGAGTTCAATAAGTTGTTCTGCGCCGTCTCGTAACCCTGCTACATAGGGCTCAAAGTTTATATCAATATCTTTGATCTGTCCGTTTGCGTCTTTGATATCATTCGGAATTGCAAATGCAGGACTAATTTCGGTGATTCTCATTTTTAATCGTTCTGCAACTTGGTGTAATTGTGCTGATGCCGTGGTTCCTCCGCCGACACCATAACTTACAACCATAACCGATTTACCTATCCACTCATGATACAAATAATCTATGGCATTCTTAAGCGATGCTGGGTAACCGGCATTGTATTCGGCTGTAAGAAAAATATAACCATTCGCCTGTTTAATGGTTTCACTCCAAGCCTTGGTGTGGTCATGTTGGTACTGCTGCACCATCGGATGAGCTGCTTCATCGAGTAGTGGTAAATTAACTTCGGCAAGGTCAATGACTTCATATTCGACGCCGTCTACTTTAGGTAAATTTTTTATCATCCATTCCGCGATTTGAGGACTAACTCTACTCGGTCGTGTGCTGCCAATAATAAGTTGAATTTTCATAGTGCTACTCCTGTTTATTATGTTATATCCCTATACGAGCTTTATATTGCTATACAAAGTATAGCAATAATATCTAGCTTGTCTAGTGTATTCAATCCAGTTCAATACTTATGACGTACTACATGAATGGTTAACTGAAAACGATCCACTCCGATGAACTTCGGACACGTCAAATGAGTATTACTACAATCAGGCCGAGTTATTCTCATTGCAGATATAGTTGACCGGCCGATGGCGCTGCCTTTGTAGCTAAGAATTGTCTCTCCACCAGGTTGTTTTGGACTGGGTTGCCGTACGGTAGTCTTCAAGTGGTGTAACACGGTTTGGTCACTTGGATCCGTAACGCCCCAACTTATATAGGGTAGCGTAATATTCAATGTTTGACCAAGTTGAAGTATAAGAGTTCTACCAGAATCAGTTTCGTATGCGTTAGTAGCTGCACGCAGTGCAATTTTCGGTGGCATGTTTGTCTCATGTCGCTCAACATAATAGAAACCGATTAGTAGAGCAATCATGGTGATTACAAGTGCAAAAACAAGCCGTATCTTGTTGATACGATGCTTTCTTTTTGAGTTATTAGCCCGAGTCATCGAGTGTTGGGCTATTTACTGAAAGAGCTCAGGGCAGCCGGCGTTTTTACCTGCAGCTAAACTGGCCTGGCGATAGGAGGACAAGCTTGAGGATGTCTGTGCTGGATAGTGATAGGCGTATGTACATAATTCAGACCAGGTTGCTGTTGTTACATTACCGCTAGTGCCAATCGTAACTGTAGAGCCTTCCTGTTTGTTATAGCAATTTTCCCATTGCTCAACGACTTGCACTTGGGTTTTCGTGGCTGCGTTATAAGTACCGTTGATCGGCAATTCGGCGCTTCCCGTAAATTTACACTCAGTCAAGCCGTCCGATTCCATAAAATCAACCATCGTTTGTACATCGCTGACACACGCTCCGCTTGAACCGGCTTCAAGCTGTTGAGCAACGCAACCGCTATAATGCGTCGTTGTAGTTGCTTGGCTAGGCGTGCGATTTACGATGAAGATAGCAACGGCACAAATAATAATCACCACCAACACGGATCCGATGACGCGAAGTTTGGCGCTGTTTGGACTCATCACAAGAACTCCATTTTAACTATTTAGGTGCAGTATAGCGTGGTTTTTGTTACGTTTCTAGTTTGAAACCTGTTTTAGTCAATGAGTATTCTTCTGATATCACTACTCAAAGCAGTCACCATTGAGTAGTTGAAGAGATGAAAGCTTTGAGCGAGGCGATCGATTGAGTTTTGATCGTGAGGATTACTGCTGTAAACGATCACGGATTGGCTAACTGCCACCTCAAGATTATCTAGACTAACCATTGTATGATTCATGCATATCCTGCCAACAATTGGTGCAAACTGTTCATTAATCTTTATGATGCCCGCATTACTAAATGCTTCGCGGTTAAGCCCTTCAAAGTATCCAAGCGGTAAGACTCCGATGCGGGAAGGTTTTACGGCTGTATAGCTGTAGCCATAGCCAACTTGATCTCCCGGATCAAGTACATTGATTTTTGTAATCGTACTTTTTAATGTCAGTGCCGGATGAAGATCTGTTGCGAACTTAGGGTAGAGGCTATGCTCTGGCCCATAGGGGTTTAAGCCGTATAAACCAATTCCTAGACGAATGGCATTCGCATACTTCGAGTGCGCCCTCCGGGCTCCCGCACTCTGCGCGATATGTATAAGTGAAGGTGCGCCGCCTGCCTTTCTAACTATTTCCACACATTCGTCAAAGCGTTCGACGGCCTTGTCGATATTTGTGGGATTGGAAGCCGTGCTGTCGGCTAAATGACTCATGATACCTTCTAATTGTAAGTTTTTGTAGTCGAGTATCTGTTGGGTTAAAACTTTGAGTTCGGATGGTTGAGCGCCATAGCGGTTCATTCCGGTATTACATTCAAGATGAACTTTTATATGTCGGCCAGTTTTACCGAGTGCTTCAATAGTGGTGCTGTCTTGGACTGCAAAAGCATAATTGTCGTAGTGGAGGTTTGCGAAATTCTTGGGCCTGATAGCTCCGAGTATAAGAGCCGGTTGCTTACTGACTTCACGAATTCGTAGTGCCTCAAAATAGCCGTCCACAGCTATATATGGCAGATCTTGGTTTGTTAAAGCGAGTGCTACCTGGACTACCCCATGACCGTAGGCGTTGCCTTTTAATACGGGGATAACAGTCTGACCAGTTAATTCAGCGAATAGATTAAGATTATGCAGGAGCGCTGACTTGGATATTTCGATAAGGTTATGAGTATAAAAATCCTTTTCAAACTGTTGAAGCCAGGCGTCAATTTTTTTTCGTACCGACATACCGATAAGTATACGCTCTGCTATTTTATCCTTGAACTTCTTAAACCCCGACGCGTTGTATGATTCGCGACGGTTGTTTGACAGCCATATCGATAGTGCTAAAATTTATAGAGTTGCATGCTTGATAACCAAGCAAAAAGAAGGAGTTCGGTGACGCTTCGTGCGCACAAGTGAACAAATCAAAGAACAACATTGAACTAAATCCTCAATTTAAAAATAGCTACCACCTAGCTCTTTTAAAAGTTATCAAATGAGGTACTCAAAAAATAATAAATCGCGCTACATAATTACACAGCGCTTTAATGGAGGTTTATGTTAAAAAGTAAAACGACGCTGCAAACAAAATTTACGAGCGATCGACGGGGTCCAGTGCGAAATTTAGGAACATACTCAAACGTAATCAATGATCGCACCCTCTACGACATTTTATTCAGCACAAGCGAGATGAATTTTGTCGACAAAGCCGCTTACCCAGATGTAGCAGACATGGAACAGCAGACAGTCTCATTTCTTCTTGACCTTGCAAAAAATGACGGTCAAGGTGTGGGTTTTGCAACAACCGGATCATCCGAGGCTATCGTGCTGGCACTTGCCTGGCATCGGAATAATTTTATCAAGCAATATCCGGAGAAGAAGCACCACTCGCTGAACTTCATCGTGAATGAGGGCTATCATAAAGCATTCGATAAATTTGCAAATTTGTTCGGTGCGGAGCTGCGGCGTGCACCACTCGGTGAAGATCTAAGGATCAACATCAAGGAAGTCGCAAAATTAATTGACGAAAATACGTTTTGCTTAGTCGGTATCGCAGGTTCTACTGAAATCGGTATGATTGACGATATAAATGCACTGAACCGTCTAGCTCTCAATCATAATATCGCTGTGCATGTAGATGGGGCTATCGGGGGCTATGTGATACCTTTCAAGAAAGATGCTCCGACTTGGGGTTTTGACTTACCTGCAGTAAAAACTATCAATATCAGTGCGCATAAATATGGTCTCTGTTTACCGGGAATTGGTTTCTTGCTGGTGCGTGATCAGACTATCATTCCTGCCGACTATAACGGCGATATAGCATATTTAGCGGGAGGTGGTGTTAACGATAATGCTCTTACTTGTAGTCGAAACGCTGCTTTCGTGATCAATGCTCATTATAATATGACGTTGTATGGGCATGATGGCTATTGGGCGATAACCGAACAAAATTTCCAGACGGCTCGTTATCTTGCTGACGAACTCAATCAAATCCGATCAATCAACTATGTTTCGATGGGTGATGTACCGGTGGTCCTTTTCAGTGGGCAAGATATCAAAGGACTCTCTGATTACTTAACGGAATGCGGATGGATTCAGAGTGCGCATTATATTCGGGCTATCAAACGTCATTGTATACGGGTAGTGATACGTAAACACATGACAAAAGCCACCATGACTGAATTGCTTGCAAATATCAACGAGTACCAACCTAAAAAAGTTCCTGTGGTTGAGAAAAAAGTTCTCTCAGTCGCTTAAGTTCTCTTCGTTAGCGTTTGATATCTTTTTGTTTTTTGAACTTTTCATGGCATGACGTTCGTGAGTGAGGCTATAGCCGTAGCCGATAGCGATCGTGACGGGTACGGCTAGTAAGGCCAGCTCTAGACTAATAAAGCGCAATTTGGTCGTTTCTTTGACATTTGTAAAAGTTGGACAATCGAGATTAGCAAAATTTGTTTCATTGCTGGTGACGTAGGACCAATGCCAAGAACTCATGATGTCGCACGGACTGTTATCGAGGGTGAGGTAACCGCTGATAACTACAAGACATAATTCAAGAATGAGGATGCCGAAAATAAAGCGTAAGAATTTCATATGAGCATAATATCACAGGCAATGCATAGCTGTACTTGGTCTAGCCATTTAAACGATAGTAGCTGCTGAGTTTTTCGCAATTATTTGCCGTCGGTAATAGATTACACCCGCCACAAGAAAGTTGCCGCAAAGTGCAACCACTGGATAACCAAGCGTTAGTAAGTTAAAAGTCGAAAGAGCTGGAATAGCGGGTATAAATTTTACGCCATTAAGTAAAAACGATTTAGCTGTTTCTTCTTTCGGCCGGTGGTATGCTTTATGAATGGTTATTGCAAAGCCGGCAACAAGTGTACCGATCGTTATGACGAGCGCTATTTTCTTGTTGTTTATAATAAAAAGTAAGGCAAAACCAATGATTGAAAGTATTAGCAGGACCCAGTCAAATATAGCTGGGTGAGAATCGCCCTTATAGAGAGCAAGACAAAAGACACCAAGACTTGCCGCGGCTGTAATGCCCGTGATCCATGCTCCAAAGCCGGCGTGTGCATTTAATTGAGTATAAAGCCGTTCAAGGCGAGTATTCCCCAGATAAGCCATGAGAATGTCTCTGGTTTTGTTTTGTCGTTTAAGACGTCCCGATAATAATAGTAGTATGCAAAAAGTGCTGGTATCAGTGATAAAAAAGCTAAAAATAATTTACTGTGCATACAATACGTTGGATGGCTTTAGCCGTAGATATCTCGTATCGGCAGGCGTAAGTTAATTTCGTCAACGAAGTAAGTTTTAGCTACATAATTGAATTTAAAACGAATGTCATGGACGGCTTCAAAGTAATCGCCCGCTTCGGTCTTATAGACGAGAAGCGCTTGATGCTCGTTGGGGCTGTCGAGCTGGGGACCTTCGTAGACAACAAATTCTCTTTCTTCATTTGGCCTCATTGGCCGTTTTAATTCCACTTCCCTTCCCATTAATTCAATTTTATGAAGATCAAGCGGTTCACTGAAGTTATTTTGTATAAAACAACAAACTTGCATTGTGGGCCCATTGAAGCGCGTTACGGTTTTACGGATGAAGGCAACTGGAAACGTCCGTGCATCGTTTTTAAGTATTGGAGAATGTTCGGCTTCGGCTGGCTGGCCTTGGGTCATTTCGGGATTTTCATTTTCGCTTAGCTGTGGTTGTTGTGGGTCAAGCGGCTGCTCTTCTTGGATTGGGGTTTCATTACTGGCGTCATATACCGGTTTCCCCTGTATGATTCGTTTCATGGCTTCAAAAAAAGTTGGCATTGGCATAGTCCTATTTATATTATTCTCACGCATATGTAGCTTAACACCCCTTATGTATTTGCTCATAATTTAGCTTTGTTCCCTATTTCTTCGAGAAGTCCGTGTTCATGCTATAGGTGTGTATAATTGCATGGATATGTACAGTGCTCTGATTACAGATCTGGATGGTACCGTGGTCGCGCTGGCGTCTAATGGGGTGGATATTGACGAGCAAACAGCTCAGGCAGTTCAAGCAGCAATCGACAATGGTAAACTCATTACCTGCGCGACGGGGCGAGAATGGGAGGAAGCCGAGCCAATTATCCGTAAACTCGGTATTGTTACCCCGTGTATTATCGAGGGAGGAACACGTATCGTAGAACCGCTCAGCGGGAGGACAGTATGGCAAAAAGCGTTTGAAACCGGGGGTTCGGAACGAGTGCTGAAGATTCTGTATTCCATAACCGACCAAGGTATTCTTATGCATTCTGCCGACCGAAAACGTAGTCCTTTAGCATTGCAAACGCAGTTACCATCGGACAACCTTCGCTTTATATATTTGCTTGCCGTGTCACAAGAGGTTGCTGAGCGTATATGCAATCAGATCAACCAGACTGATAGCGCCGAAGTTGCGCATCTGACACCTTCTTGGTATGGCAACGGTTTCATTGATGTGCACATTACTCATCGCGAGGCAACTAAAGAGCATGCTATAGCCGTTTGGCAAAAACTATACGGGCTTGCTCCGCAAGATACAGTCGGTATGGGTGATAGCGGCAATGATATACCTATATTTGAGTCTTGCGGCCTTAAGGTCGCGGTTGAGAATGCCACACTAGCACTTAAATCGGTAGCTGATATTATCGTTCCAAGTTACGATCAACATGCGCTTTGCTATGTACTAGAGAAATATTTGAGCGACTAGTATTTATTAGGCTATAAGTTATTAATTATTTTTAAGACGTACTGTGTTGGATCGATTAGCGATAGAGAAATATGCGGCATATGCGGAAGCGAACGGGCTAAAGCCGAGTGTCTACTTTTGAAAACCCTGATCATGTGTCTGGACGCTGAGTAAACATAATTATTAGGTAGCTTATTTGAAATCGTGTAGATCAGGCACGGAATAATGCCCGTCACTGCAACGATCATATCCCAGAATATTTGCGTTAAATGATCATGTTTTTCAATAATTCCTACACTGAGTAACAACACACTTGCAGCTGTCCAATAGTATTGGGATTTAAACGTCCGGTAAGAATCTGCACTACTCAGGATACCTTTGGCTGTGACCGCGTAGCGGAGCGATCTACCACAAAGTGCATTGAATGCCGCTGCGGCATACACTGGCGCAGTAAGCAATGTTAATAAAAGTGCGTCCATACTACCATGATTCCGTTCATGCGCATTCAGATTGTAGCGGTTAAGCCAGAGAAAGAAACTAAGTTGGAGGCAGAAACTTCCTCCCCACAGCCACAGCCATAACAGTCCATTGACCCGCAAAGGCTGAATTGCGAACAGAAAATAAGCTGCTGAAACAATGAATCCCATAACCCAAGCGATCGCAACTGACGGATAGAAAAATTGCAAGAATGCATAATATAAACTTTGACCAGAACTCAATTGTTTATCTAAACGTCGAGAATGGTGCAGTATGATTTCCCAAATACCGTATGACCACCTTTTTTGCTGTGAAAAGTAGTCTTTCCAACTTGTAGGTCCTTCGCCTACGGAAACCACATCAGGTGTGTATACTCCACGCCACCGATTGTTGGTGAGCGGATTAGTCGTGCCATTCAGTGTCATGCTCGTGAGATGATCTTCGATAACGCTGTCTTGATATCCACCGATTTGATGCCAAGCCGTAGTTCGGTAAATGTGATTTGTCCCAATAAGCAGCGGGCTGCCAAAACGATTACCTGCTCGCTGCAAGATACCGTGAAAGAGATATGCTTGAGAGGCCGAAGCCCGTGCTAGCCAATTTTGTCGTTGATTACCATAAACCTGGGGCGCGACTACAAAGCCGGTATCTGGATCATCGAAAAAGCCCAATGTTCGTTCAAGAAAATTGGGAAACGGAATATGATCCGGATCCATCTGGGCAACATAATCATAGTATTGTTCATACTCTGCCCGCCACGCATTATGATTTCCGGCCTTACTTTGGACTCTGTATGTTCCCGTTGGTTGGTTGTAGTGATCAATCCCTTTTCTTGAAAAATATTTAACTCCGAGTTGATACGCCATTTTTTTGACCTCATCACTGTCGCCTTCATCTAATATCCAAACATCAACCGTTCCATCATAAGTAACTTGTCTCATTGCCCAGAGCGTCCTGTATACCATTTCAAGCGGTTCCTTTGATGGCACGACAGTCGTTAGCATAGCGACTTTTTTACCGCTTATCGGAATTGTAGGGATTGGATCAACCGCTTGACTTGTCAGGGCGCTAATGGTCGTTGCCTGGATGATACGGATTAGTTCGATAATGACAATCAGGCTAAAACATGTGATTGAAAAGATAGTGGTCGCCAGTGATTTCGTAATCACCAGATGCGATGGATCAATCAACCAAAGGATAAAAGAAAGGTTTATGAGAGCTAAAACGATTGAAAAGAGACGGATAGCTGCTTTAGTACGACCACTAAAAATTGATCGAAATTGCACATGCCCACTGCTAGTTGCGCGCAATGGACCGGCATTTGTGCTGTCCTCCAAGTAGTACAGGGGCTGCATAGTGATTATTATACCACATATACTTACTTCTTACAAGTATTTATCCTAGGAAACCACACTACCTTGTAGTCCACGACCTCACTGCGTACAAGGGTTATATCATAAACTAATACCAAATGAACCTATCTCGCAGGCCCATTCCTGATCGTATCTTCAGGCTACTTATCGGCCTACCACGAAGCTGGATGTGATACGGGTGTAGCGGGTATAGTCTGCTCTGGAGTATATATAGTTTGTTCAGTCCTATTTGCGAAATCAAACACAACTGTAGCAAGTTCACCCACCTTGATAATGATATCCGCTTTAATAGGCTTAGAAGTAAACTCAACCCCAAGGTCATTAGAATTGTTAAGATCAGGTTTTGTTTCTACGGCTGCCATCTTATAAACGCCACTAGAACTAGGTACTGGGCCTCCATATAAATCGGGCGTATAGCCGTAGCTAAATGCAACGGGTTGTTTTACTCCCCATGTGCTTCTATACGGATTATCTCCAAACATTGCTACTATTCGTAGTTGTGCATTATCTGTTGTTGAGCTCCACCCTGACGAGGTATTGTTGACGGTAATAGATGACGAATCATGTGACTTGTTAGAAGAAGCTTGCTCAGACCTTGGGGCTCCATTGTGCGTGCGACCTAAAGCGTAAGCTCCGGCTGTCGAAAGAGCAAAGATCGCTAGCGTTCCTGCGGCCGCAAGCCGCATGCCAATTTCGGGCTTCCTTTTTTCGGCTCTCCGGGCAGCGGCCACAATTACTTTTCCTTTTGTCATGTAACCTAGTTTATCCATAAGTCTATGGAAGTCTTCATAAGCATCTAAGGCGGCATCAGCTTTTACGCCAGGATTGGCTGCAAAATCTCTATCCCACGAAGCAACTTCGTATGCTTCTTTAGCCCCCGCAAAACAAAACCTGCATAGCTTTGCTATGCTGGGAGCATGTTAAAACCAAACATCACCGAACAAGAAAAAGTTATCCTACAACACTATGCCAAAGCAGCACCGTTAGTCTTACTGCGCTTTAAGGCCCAAGCAGTGTTACTGGCCTCCACCGGCGATGTGGCAGCATCAGCCGTTGCGCTCTCCATGGATAAGCAGCTTCGTACCATTACCGGCTGGATCAACGACTGGCAGAAACGTCGCATGTCCAGTATCTTCACCGGCCATAAGGACAATACCAATGCCGCCAAGCTCTTGCCGGAGGACAAGCTGTATCTCACAGAAGTCCTGTCCTCACCACCATCAGACTATGGTTTACTAAAAGAGTTCTGGGATGTGCCACAGCTCAAAGACTATGTGCGAGCGGAATTTGGTATCCAGTACGAATCGGAGCGAACGTATCATCTGCTGCTGAAGTTCAGCAACCTCAGCTTTAAGTACGCCGATACGTTTGACCGCAAACGGGATGAAGCATTCATCGAGCAGCGCATGAGAGCCATCAAAGCTGAGATCGCCCCACTGTGCCACGACGACCGCTGGGAAGTCTTTGCGGTAGATGAGGTCCGCATGGACCAGGAAGCCATCATCCGGAAAGCCTGGCTGAAACGAGGTGAGCGAACCATAGTGAAGGTCAACCGCCAGAAGGAGTTCCAGAGCTACATTGGCTTCTTAAACCAGAAGAGTTTTCAATGTGAGACGTTTGAGCTACCGTGGCAAAACTCCGAGGAAGTACTGAAAGCCTGTGAACAATTTCTACAAGCCCATCCAGACAAAAAGATAGCGCTCGTCTGGGACAATGCGCCCTTTCATAAAAGCAGGGCTATTCGGGAGGCCTTAAAGAGGGGCGGCATTCTTGAACGAGTTCACTTGATTGCCATGCCGCCCTATGCACCAGATCATAATCCCATTGAACATGTCTGGGGAGTCACCAAACAAGCTATTGCCAACGTGCAGTACGAAACCTTCGCCCACACGAAGCAGGCTTTCGCCAGCTTCGTGTCAGGCAGGAAGTTCAGCTACACGTTTTAGCGGGTTTTGTTTTGCGGGGGCTATAGATAGGTGGTAAAGTACTTACTCTGGGGATCAAAGCCCGGAATTTTACGCATAATCTTGTATGTTATAAAGTATAAGATAAAATGTGTCAACCCAGTTGTGTGTAATATGCAGGTAATGTTAGATGTAACTCTTCATTGTTTATGCTTCGTCCATCTCTGAATTGCCGCACTGCATATAAGTCTTTTCTGTAATAATCTTTCATATTCATATACGCACCAGGCTGTAGTCAATCTTATTACTCTCTGATACGGACATACAACATGCAGGTTGTAAGGTGACCGGCCTTGGCTTATGTTTCATAGTGCCTAAGTCTCACAGCCGATAATTCTAAAACTATTCGGCTGAATCACTTTTGGCAACGATCAGTTGACGAAGCATTATCATTTTCTTAGAAAATGAAGGTAATCGGAGCATATAGACGCACATGCTGGCAAGCCATACAAACGGTCCTGAATAGTTTCGGTTTGACAGCCGGGCAATTGCTCGCCATTTGCCGAGTGTGACGATCATTATTTTTGGCGTAAAGGTAAAGCTTTCAAGTGGTTGTTCTTTGATCGAAGCGACGATGTTCTTAGTTACGATAGCGCTCTGTTTCTGCGCGACTTGTGCAAGTGTCGGTAAAACTTGCTGTAATTTATTCTGACACTGGCGATATCCCCTATTGCGAATACATTTTTGTGATCGATAAGCCGCAGATTACTATCAACCATAAGTCGCCTGGAACGGTCTATTTGTACTTCGGGCGTTATAGCAGGAACATTAGCCCCGACTCCTGCCGTCCAAACAATAATCCCAGCCTTAAGTGAAGTATTATCGACAAAATGCACCTCCCCTTCACTTATGCTACCGATCGAGGCTTCAGTGCGAATTTCTATTGATTGCTTACGAAGGATATTCGCTGCTTTAAGACTAGATTTAATATCAAATGATGGTAATATTTTTTCTGTTTTCTCAATAATTGTCACGTAAATCCGATCGCCTTCCGACCGTCCTTCGTTTAATTCGTTTATTTTTGTTGCAAGTTCAACTCCACTTGGCCCCGCGCCGATGATCGCCACGGTGCGTAACTTCTGTTGTTCTATAGGATCAGCTGAAGTACAGGCGGCAGCAAGGTTTTGGGTTATGGCGCTTCGAATTTTTAGAATATCTTCAAAACTTTTTAGTATTAAGCAATGTTCCTCGGCTCCTTCGGTTCCGAAGTAGATCACTTTCGCGCCAAGTGCCAATAACAAATAATCGTACGACAATGATCCCGTACTCGTGTCCACGCGCTGAGCATTGAGATCAACGGCATTGACTTCAGCAATAACGAGATCTGCTTTTGAGGTATCGATAAACCGTTTGAGGTCAGCGGTTACCGCACTCTCCATGGCTTTCTTTGCGATTGATTCAGGCAATAGCGGCACAAAGGTAAATCGATTGTTACGATTAACAATCGTGATTTCTAAGTCAGCATCTGCTTGCTGTATTAATTGACGGCAAGCATAAAAGCCACCAAAGCCGGCACCAAGAATAAGGACCTTCTGTCTACTCATTAAAAAAACTCCGTGTTTGATTATTATGTGATACGTATATCTCTGTGATCATCATCACAAAAAAATGCTTCTGATGCAAGCCGATAAAATGTTTTATGACTTTCCATAGTTCACCGAGAGAAGTTTTAGGCAATCTATTAAAAGTGGAACAGCTTGTTCTAGCTGTTCCACTTAAAAATTGTCGCTTGAGAATCTCTAACTAGCTTGCGAACTTGCTTGGGTATTGTTTAACAATAGCGCCAGCAAGAGTACTGAAGATTCCTTCAATGTGGGTATCAGCCATGTTTAATTCAGCTGCTTCTGCGGTGTAGTTGCCCTGAACATGGTCATTGATCATCGTAGCAGTCATCGCGACGTGATCGCTTAGATCTGCCTGTAGTACGCTCTCAGGAAGATATGGGTTTGCTTTTGCGAGGTACTGCGCTAGAGGAACTGTATAACCGGTTTGGATTGCGCTTAGGGCTGCAGCCTTAGCGGTTGCATTACCTTCTTTATCGGCAACGGCATAGTTGACGAATTGTGTAAGGTGTAGTTTCCACACTGCGTCAAAAGTTGTTTGTGCAGATGAACCGTAGATGCTTCCAACGTCAGCACCGATAGTATTACCATTATCAAAAAGTTGGGTTGCGATTGCGCTCGCGTCCGCATTACCGTCGAGTGCTGCGTCGACAGCTTGATCAGTCAGCTGCATGTGTTGCACACCCAGTGTGACTAAGTTATTGCTGAGCTGCTCTGCTGATGCGGTAACACCCGTGGTTGTGTTTGTCGTTGTTGCCTTCTTGCCGTTACCGACAACTCTTCCTAGGGCAAAGCCAATTACTAAACCAGCAACTACGGTGATCGCAATCATTACCATGTTGCCGGCTTCATTTTTTCGTATGTTCATGTATGAACTCCTCTTGAAGTGTTAGCCTATGTTGACTAGCTTAAACTTAATAATTTAGTTGATGTAACAATATAATCTTACCATGATTAATTAAATTACTTAATCTATTTTTTTTCAAGCAAATTTTTCAATAAATCTTAAGAATACCTATTTTAAGAAATAGGTTTTAGCTTCTCAGCGTTAGAAACGATAGTGGTTAAAACTTTTTGGTAGATAATAAGATCATTTTCTGTTAATCCTGTTAACAAATAACTTAATTGTTTTTGCAATTCGATGTCAGTTGATTTAATGAACTTTTTACCCTGTGCGGTTACGCTGAGAAGTTTAGCGCGGGCGTCAAACTGATTATGTACGCTCTGAACATATCCACGATTTTGCATTTCCCGTGCCATAAGTGTTATAAGGGGTGCTTTGACATTCATCAAACGAGCGACTTCTGCTTGGCGAATGCCATCGCGTGCTTCCATGATAATGCCGAGCATTGACCAATATGTCGGTGTGATATCGTATTTTTCCAGAACGCTATATACATTTTCGCGCAATAGGGCGTAGGCTCTCGTCTGGACAGACCCAATGATGTAGGTTGGTTGATTCATCCGCTTCCTTTTAGTTAATCACGTTAATTATATTATAAGTAGAATATATGAGTATGTCAATAAATATATATTATTTATTCCGATTATGACTTAAAATCATTCAACGGTATATCCGTAGATCGACATATGCAGTGGCCGTATGCTCGGATAGATCAAAATAAGTACCCTTTAGTTTATATAGTTATCTATAAATTGACAGTATATATAAAATTAATATTGCAAACATAAGCATCATACGTGCTACACTAAAAACTAATCGAGCTTATGCTTGACCTACATTATAAGGAGGTTTCTGTATGATTAAAAATTTAGCGTTCTTATTCGGGGCTGTATTTCTACTCGTCGGTGTTCTAGGTTTTATACCTGCACTTGCACCAATGCACAGTGACGGTATGCGTTATTTATTAGGGTTGTTTATGGTCGGTACTGTCCATAACATCATCCACTTGCTTTCAGGAGCGGCAGCAATCCTGGCCGGATTAAAAAGTGAAAAGTATGCACAATTATACTTTCGGGTCTTTGGATCAGTTTACGCGCTCGTAACAGTCATTGGTTTTATTCAAAAGACGACCGTGCTTCATATTTTCATGGTCAATAAAGCCGATAACTTCCTACACCTTGTCTTGGCGGTTATTATTCTTGCAATCGGAGTTGGCGTAAAGGTCGGAACTAATACTGTCGTCAAAAAGCCAGTAGCAGCATAAAAAATGTGAAAAGCAGAGTCTATCATTTTCAATCCATATGGAATATTGATTGCTCGCAAGAAAAGGTGTGGCAGGTTTTACAGCCACACTTTTTTCGTGGTCACAATATAGCGAGGTCATTACGTCTAAACCCTTGCTTATCGCCTCAGTTCATTAAGTGTTCATTGAAGTATCGATTGTCTTAGGGAGTGTCCTGTATCATGGGTAGTGAAATGATATATGATATATAGATATGGAGGTAACCTATGACAATTCAAGAACTTTTTATTTTAGCAAATCAGGAACTTTTACGTGTAATTTCACAGGTCCATGAAGCTCAGTGGGGGATTCCGCTTCCCGAGGCAATAACATATAAACCAATGAATCTGAAACAGGCTATTCAATACCACACCTACGATGATGCATGGGTACCCGACGTATTAGAAGGTAAGACTCCAACCGAAGTTGGGGACGTCTACGAAGAATTATTGGATGCTAGTGATGTTCAGGCGAATTACCATCACTATAACCAGCGGGCCAACGAAGCGGTCGGTAACTTTAATGACCTTGAACGGATCACTCATCTGTCGTATGGCGATTTCCCGGCGCATGATTATTTGCAGCATATTATCACCTTCCGAGCATTTCGATCATATGACCTCGCCAAACTAATCGGTATTGATACAACAATGAAACCCGAATTTGTAGATGCTTTAATGACTGAACTTAGCCCTGTGGTCGAGGGTTACCGTAAAATGGGCGTATTCCCTGCCGCTTTGCCTGTTGCGGAGGATGCGAACCCACAAACTAAGTTACTTGCACTCGTCGGTAGAGATTAAGCTGTCGGATCTTCTGGTTTGGTTTTGCGCTTCAGACTGCCTGCTCGCCGAATGCGCATAATGATACCCACAAAGACGATAAAGCCTAAGAATATCCATGCGGCTCGAAATAATCCATATCGCACATCGGTACCCACATAGAGCACATGGAAAAATACCAAAACAGCTACCGCATAACTCAGATAATGCAGGAGACGCCATGTACGCTTTTTACGTTGCATCAAGTATAGTGAACTCACGACAAGTATGACTACGCCGTACATGGCGAGTATGCCGAAGGTCACCCCTAAACTGCCGAGCGGTAAGCCGAGGAACTGAGTTTTATTATTGTAGGTTGAAAGAAATGGTATTGTGATTTGAAAAATTGAGAAACTGATATAGTGATCAATCAATAGAAAGCCAATATGGATTGCAATTGCTACTAAGAGTGCAATCGCCAGAGCCTTATGGATAATCCACGCTTTAACAGGCTCGATAAAACGGAATGTGAAGCCAGTAACCTGTCCAATGCCGGACAGCATGAGCAGCACGATCAACCCGGCCGCTGTGAAGCCCGCCGCTCGGATCACATACCAGGTCCATTCCGATTCTACGCGTCTTCCTGCGATAGTTACTGTGCTGGCTATGATATTGTCCATTCCGATCATAAATTTGTTTCTTTCTTAATAGAATTTAAGGATATGATTGAGCTATCTTTAAGCTGTAAATAGAGTGAACCTATTATACGTTTGTCGACAAGTTTTTTTGAGGCAGCAGAACCGCATATCACTGCGTATTTTGCGAAAACGTCTGCTATGGTCGCACTCGAAGCTGTCGCCGTTGCCGCTAAAACGTCAGTAATCGCTGGTTTGGATGTTCTGGGGTCGATAATGTGATGCCAGCTAGAATTATTATGTACGCCTTGACGTTTTGTTGTCCCTGAAGTCGCGACCCCGAGATGCTCTCCGTCATTATTCGATATATTTTCTAGAAGAACATTGCTCTTTACTATTGGCTGTATGCTGATTAACCAAGGTTGGTCATCTATATCAGTACCGTTACAAATAATATCACCGCCGATTGAGAGCCAATAATTACTAACCTCGATGGAATCAAGGTACGTGCTGAGACTATCAAGCAGGTAGCCTTTACCGATGCCACCAAAATCAATTGCGGTTTCGGGTGGTATTGATGCTTTTGATCGATTTAGTCGAAGTTTTCGCAGATCTACTATCTGTTTTCTGTCATGGAAATCAAGTTGTTTGTCGAATGTTTCGGGGTGAGGCCAGGAACCAATATAGCCAGCCGCTTGGAGTGCTGGAAGCGTGAAAGGATTAAATAATCCGTCACTTAATTCGTACGTGGATTTACATGTTTTAAGTAAAGCGCTAAATTCCGGGCTTATGTCGACCGTTTTCCCTGCTCGTCGATTGAATTGACTGAGCTCACTGTCAGGTTTAAAGCGGCTAAATTTGTTTTCAAAAGCGGCGATTTTATCCCAGAGAGTTGCTACAATCCGTCTCCCTACATGATTACTTTCGCTTATAACGGTCAGTACTGCTTCAGAACCAAGTGCTGTATGTATCTCTTGATGTCGATTCATTAAGATTGTGAAGTTTGGGGTGGTTGATAGGTGCTGTTGTTATTTTGAGTAGTACTAAAAGAGCCGCTTGAAGAAGTTGTTGTTGATCCAGTTGTAGAGGTTGTCAAAGAACCAGAATAAGGAGTGCTCGTGGTACTTGAACCTGTCGTCGGTTCAATTTTTCCGGTCGATGTCTTAACGGAGACATCATGGATCGGTACATACCTACTTAAATCAAGGTAGCTAATGCCGATAATACTCAATACTAACAGGGCGGCTGCAAAACTGTATGTGGTTGTTTTAACGTTTAAGCCTGACGCGAAGGTAACCTTTGAAACTTGATTAAATGACTCGGTAATTATCTGATTTTCACCAATTCCCTCCGCCGTAAGCATCGATTCGGCATGATCCATGAAGGCCTGCGGTCCACATATAAAGTAAGTGCTACCCGATAAGGCCTGCTTCACAATTTTATGGATGTGTGATTCCTTTATACGTCCACTGAGCATTTGAGTGGCTTCAGGAATAGTCGACGCGTCGCTTACAAAAAAGGCTATACGTAAATAAGGGTTTTTTGCAGCCAGTTGTTGTAGCTCATCGTGATATGGAATATTGTGGCCGGTTCGGTAACTGTACAGCAAGGTCATAGAAATAGTTGATTGAGTTTGTGTGTTAGTGCGGATCATACTCATAAATGGTGTAATGCCAATTCCGCCAGCAATCATGATTACATTTTTATCTTGTGACGGATTGATAATGAATTGGCCGTAGGGGCCCTGTACGTATATATCTGAACCGGATGGTATTTTCGTAAGAGCTTGAGAAAAATCTCCGCTCACTCGTATACCAAATTCAATTTGATTAGGTTGAGTCGCAGAACTTGTCATTGAAAAACAACGTACTGGTGTGCGTTTGCCTTTGTAACCGCTAAAACTGAGAGCCGCGTACTGTCCGGGTTGAAAGCGAAAATGAATCATCTGCCCTTTTGGCCGCAAGGTCAAGAAGAGCAGATCTTCAGATTGATAACGATTAATCAGTATGTACTTTTTCATAGTATGGTGAAAGTATAAGTATATCAGCTTAAACTAAGCTTAAGGGGGTCAAACGATCTTATGGCACCAAGATCGAGAAACCTTCGATAATGGGTTGCGGTGCTTCGTATCCTATGAGAAAGTTGTAGTACTAATGACTAATTCACGAAAAAACGCTCATGCCGACGATTATCATGACGGCAACGATCGCCATCATGACAGTGACTTACTTGCCCAGCGCGCCGCTCAGGTTCAACGCGGTGGTGCACGTGCTGCCGTGCTTGGTATAAATGACGGGTTGGTCAGTGTTCTCTGTATTGTTTTGGGTGTAGCCGGCGCCAAAGCGAGTGCTTCTGCAGTGTTACTTGCTGGCTTTGCCGGCCTGATTGCAGGAGCGGTTTCAATGGCTGCCGGTGAATGGATTTCAGTTACTTCGCAAGTTGAATTATTTAACGGTGTGCTGGCGGACGTGAAACATATGGTGCACCATGATCGTCCCTTGCTGGTCGAGCAACTCGAAAAAGACTTTGAAAAAAGTGGAACTAGTGCAAAAACCGCTACCAATGCTGCACAAGAAATTAGTCGTAATGATGATCACTTATTTAATGAATTTGTGAGTAACGTCATTGAGATAAATCCTAATGAACTTGGTTCGCCGTGGACGGCTGCTATCTCTTCTTTTTTGCTTTTTACCGCTGGCGCACTAACTGCCCTTATCGCTTGGTTCTTTTGTCATGGAACGCTCGCAATTGTGTTATCGATTTGTTTAACGGCACTTGGCGGCCTTATAGTGGGCGGTTACGTTGGACGATCGAGTGGTAACAGTATTTGGAAAGGCGCGCTGAGGCAATTATTAATTATCCTTGTAGCCTCAATTGTTACCTACGGTGTCGGTAGCTTATTTGGTACTATTGTTAAATAAAGCTGAGTTTTTAGTGTAAACTCATTATGCTCTGCTGCTACAAGTGTTTGCCGTAGTAGTACCAGAAATGCTTCAAGACAAGGCCGATAATAATTAAGAACCACAGAATTAATAGATCAAGGTGATGTTCTCGTACCCATTTATAGGTCTGCTTAGCTCGGGTTCCGGGTAAAGTCATGTATTTATTATCTATGTTGTAGAGCGTCAAATACCAAACCATTGTTGTCGTCTCGATGTCTATTGTTAAACAGTACGGGCATAGGGCATGTATTTTATAGACGCTTTTGATGAGCATCGCGTAGGCCGCCGCAAGTCCAAGTACGCCACCGATTTCTAAACAAATCCACAGCCAGCGCTTAAACTGAGCACCAGCTAACAGAACGACAGCAATGGCTAGTAAGGCCGCGAAGGCGGCAATGCCGTAAAACGGATACGGTACGTTGAGGATTTTATCGCCCGAGGCGTTAATAACATCTCCACAACTAAGAACCGGGTTTAAATTACAGGCCGGAGCATAATGCGAATTTTGGCTAATTTTAACCGTATCGTACGAAAGAATGAAGGATGCGAGCAAACCCAAGGCGCTGCCGACGGTCAAAATATAGGGAAAGGCTTTTTGAAGTGTTATTTTCTTACGTTTTATCATGGCCAGCATTATTATAACCCATCAAACATTGACAAGTATCATATCGGCTGACAATCGTTTCAGGATACTGATCGAGCGACTTTAAGCGTATGCTTGGCTACCGTATCGAGCATTTCCCAGGATTTAATGTGTGTCAAGTATGACTGGGCTCCGAGCCCCATATTGAGCATGCAGGCTGTAAGTCGTTCTTCAAACTTGGGAATAGACAGCCCGATAGTTTGATAGTGCGATAGCGCCTCTTGTTTCCAGTCTATCGTTGCCGTTGCCGGTAGGTAATCTGCCCAGAATACAAACTGTGCGAGGTCATAGAGGAAATCTCCATAGAGTGAGTTTGCCCAATCAAAAACTGCGGTGATGTGATCTCCGTTCGCGAGCACATTAAAATGCAGTAGATCATTATGAACAAGCGATCGTGCACATGGTATGTCACGGGCTATTTCTTTGAGTACTTTAAAAGCCTCTTGAAACGGCTTATCCCCTGTCGGAGAATCTGCCAAAGCCTGCTTCCAATTATGAAATTTCATAGCTGGATTTTCGTTCTGGACGCCAACAAGCAGCTCATACCATGTAGTGAATGGCGCGATCTCATCGGCGTTCCATTCTCCGTAGCCTTGAGTTTGGCTGATGTCTGCGGTACGGAGTGCGTCCAGAGTCTCGAAAATTGATGGGAGCAAGCTTCGCATCTGTAGCGTATTCATATCTTCAAGCATGAGCCCAAAAGCTCGCTCAGAAATAGCAAAATATCCATCGAATGCCTCGCCAATTTCAAGTACTTTTGGAATTGGCAAGCTAGGCGAGTTGTATTTGATGGCTTGCTGGTCACGGGTGTAGTCGTTTTTAAAAGTTCCGAAACGAATAACATAGTCATGAGTATGCTGCTTATAGCCAAACGCTTGTGACCATTCCCCACCGCTCAGTGAGACAATTTCAGTCGGCTGTGCTCGAGTATGTTTAGTGAGAAAAGTACGTACATGGGTAGCAGTAATATGTTGCATAGCAAATTCCAAATTCTTTTAATCAATTAATAACAATGCCTTCGCTGACCTACAGCAACTGTCTGTGGCATTACAGCGTGACTCTATATGTTGATTGATGTCATGGAATTATTAATTACGATTTAGGCATAAGTATACGCTGTTATCGTTGTATTTGGGAAGTCTGGAAAATCACATGTGACAATCGTTACAGCCATACATAAGCAGCTAGATAGATACTAGGAATGAAGATAGATAAAAAAGTGAGGAGGTAATTATGAAGCAACGCGCACTAGGGCAGCTTACAGTTTCTGAAATTGGGCTTGGCTGTATGGGCATGAGCGAATTTTACGGTTCAGGTAGTGAGGAACAGTCAATATCGACCATACTTCGAGCAATAGAATTGGGATGCACTTTTCTTGATACGGCTGATATGTATGGACCGTTTACCAATGAAGAACTTGTTGGAAAAGCGATTAAGGGACGAAGAGATAAAGTCATTCTGGCGACAAAATTCGGCAACGAGCGTAAGGCAGACGGTACATTTGTGGGTATCAATGGACATGCTGACTATGTTAAGAAAGCTTGTGAGGCAAGTTTAAAACGTCTCGGCGTCGATTACATCGATTTGTATTATCAACATCGCGTTGATGTTTCGGTTCCAATCGAAGAAACTATACAAGCTATGTCTGAACTTGTACAAGAAGGAAAGGTTCGATATTTGGGTATGAGTGAAGCGGCTCCAGCAACAATCCGACGAGCGCACGCGGTCCATCCGATCACGGCCTTACAGACTGAATACAGTTTATGGTCACGAGATCCTGAAAATGAATTACTGGATACAGTTCGTGAGCTTGGTATCGGCTTTGTTGCTTACAGTCCACTGGGACGAGGTTTCCTATCTGGCAAATTTAAATCTCCAGATGATTTGCCTAAGGATGATTTCCGTCGCAATAACCCAAGATTTAAGGGTGAGAACTTTTATAAGAATTTAAAAATTGTTGAGAACGTTGCACAGGTGGCAGCCGAAAAAGGCTGTACAACATCTCAAATTGCTCTTGCGTGGCTTCTGGCGCAAGGAGAGGATATTGTCCCGATTCCGGGAACAAAACGCATTGAATTTGTCGAGGAAAATATTGCCGCTGTCGATATTACACTTACTGCAGATGAGCTTGCGCGGCTTGAAAATGGCGCACCGCTTGGTAGCACTGCTGGTGATCGCTATCCTGATATGTCGAACGTTAATCGTTGAAAAACGAAGCTAGCTCTAAGCAGCATGTTTTCCAGCGTAGCTAGATGCATTAACGATGCTTTTTACTTGTCGAAGTGAGGGCATATTGAATCTAAAGCCGGATTTTAAGTGACGTGATCCATTCCAAGTAACTCCGCTTTTGTGTAGTATCTCGGACGTTATCCTAAAAACTGCTTTAGAAAACGTTGCCGGATGATCCGGGTTTGCAAGTTTATTGTTTTCAAGATATTTTTCAACTGTGCCTTCGATTGTTCCGCCTGGAGCGAGGGTTTCAGGATGACCTTCTTGTGTTTGGGGAACGATAGGGTGTGGTTTTTGTAATGCATGGTGCCCAAGACTCAAACCGTCTTCGTGGCCAGTCGGAATTGGACTGTGGCCTATGCGGTAGTGGACATACACTAGGGCTCCGATGGCCGCTGCCGCGCCTAACGTTTTGATAGCACGTTTACGTGTGCTTCGCCTATCAGGCTTTTCTTCGGACGATGACTCCAGTTTCAGCTGCTTATCTTCAGCTTTCATAGCCGGATAAGTCAGGACTGCAATGGCAAGTCGTCCCAATTGAAACCTTGCGAGCGAACGATGACGACGCTGCTTTTCAACTTGCTGATCCGGCGCTTCATACGGTGCTACTGTAGTGGTTAAAAAATCGGGTTGTGCTATAATACGACCTTCTTGCTTAAGGAGACGGGAACCTAATCTTCGAAGACGATGTTTAGATTTGGTTGAAGAAGTGTCTGGAAGTTCTGTGTTAGATTTTTCTATCACCTCTTCAGGGAGGGGCTGATCTATGAAAACACCAGTCTCAGATTTCTTATTAAATGCCAGTATTTCTTCTGCTTGTCTAAATGGAGCGGTCTCTCGGTATGCAAAAACAGCATTATCTTCATCCGGCTTTGGTTCTGCTTCGAGTACTAATACGGTTTTGACTGCTCCCAAATTCTGGTTGCGGATTATCATAGGTTGCCCAATTTTAATGTGCGATTTAGTTTCGGTATTTACTTCAAAAAAACTGGCCTCATTATCACGCGTTCCTTCAGCTTTACCTACATCATGACCTTCATCTCCGTTAAAAAGGTAGGCGCCACCACCTTCCGTAAGGACGATAGCGACGGATCTTTTATCCGGCTGTATATTGTCAATTTGTGAATAGATTGGGCCGGTTCCCGGTTTGGTATATACACGCGCAGCTTGCACGGTATTGCATTTTTCAACATAGTGCACCAGCGTCTCATTCTCAAGTGGTATACCAGTCGGAGGAGCGTTTACATGAAGCATTGGTGTGGTGGCGTCTGTTTGATCTGTTTGGATAGAGTTATATGCAAAGTTGAGCATATTTTCATAGTATCGGTCGGCAAAGGGACCCGGAGCATATGACTCACGAAATCCACCTCCTTGAGAGGCTAATCGCGACAAGTCATCATAGAGCTGATCCGTGAGAGGGCTCGCGTAAGCACGATGCGATTCGTAAAGTGGAGCGGCGGATGTTGTCATGGTATACAGTCAGAGCTCGTTTAATAACTATATTATACCAATTATGCTTTAATAAGTCAACTTTGCCTAGCGTTCGACGGCTTCTCTTTTCACAAATCGACCCCCCGGATATTGATTCAAGAATAATTTTAAGGTGCTAATGCTAGATAATAAATTTGCTAAATTACAAAAGCTATTGTTATACTTTTAGCAACTTTTATTATTGGGGTGGTATGGAGGGCTCTCAAGTGCGTAAAAATATCAATATTCGGAATCTTTTTCTATGGATCATTACAATGGCTCCTATCTTTGCAACACATTCCGTATTTGCCGATGCGGCTGGTGTTTCTCAAGTCGAGAGTTTTATGCAGAGTGTCATCCAAGCGCTTGCCGGTCTTGCTGGTTTGGTAGCTACTGGTTTTATTATGATTGGCGGTTTTGGTTATATAACGAGTTCTGGTAATCCGGCGCGGCTTGAAAAAGCAAAACGGACTTTATTACACTCTGGTGTTGGCCTGGTTATTGTTATCGGTGCTTTTGTAATCAGCAGTATTATTACTTCACTTGCGACCAAAGCTTTCGGTAGTTAGCATAATGAGTATATTGCCTGCTCATCCGAGCGCTCTCATGGGGACTGCGCGTATCTCGACTGCCACGACGGTAATGCATGTCTTTGTAAAACCGGTGCTTTCTGGAATGATCATTCTCGCAAGTCTAGCGTGCGTTTGTTTTCTGATACAGGGTGGCTATCAATATATAACGAGCAATGGAAAGCCGAACAAACTTGAGCACGCAAAAAAAATTATTCGGAATGCTCTAGTCGGCTTGGTAATTGTTTGCAGTGCTGCTGCGCTCAGTGCGCTGTTGGCTCATGCGTATGCTTCTCCAACGGGTGGTATGAGCAGTAAGATACCAATCTTGACAAGCATTAAACCGCAGCCAGCCTCCAGTGGACTTGCCGATGTGCTCATAAAAGCCGTTACAGGTTTTCTGCAAAACATAATTGATACGATAGCCACGCCGTTTATGTCTGCGCTGCATTATTTTACGAGTGGCACGCCGCTTATGGCGGTTAATTCGAGTGTTTTTGAGTTATGGCTGACGATAGTGGCCATTAGTGATGGCTTATTCGTATTACTGATCGCCTTACTTGGCTTCCATGTTATGAGCTATGCAACATTTGGCTTAGAGGAAATTGAATTCAAGCACTTATTGCCGCAAATTGGCGGTATTTTTCTACTATTGAACACATCAATATTTGCGATTGATGGCATTATTAGCGTGTCAAATGTCATGATCAAGGCTTTGAATGCTGTGTTCCCTACCACTTCAGTTTGGTCAACGTTGGGAACAGTGGCTTCTCAAACTGGCGGAATTAGTATCGCCGCTCTCTTAATTATGATTGTCTTTTTGATTCTTGCGGTGATCCTTCTCGTATATTATGTGGGGCGTCTCGTAACGCTGTATGCTGGCGCGGTCTTATCACCGCTTGTGCTTTTGTTATGGTTAGTTCCGGGTTTTCGTGACTTTGTTCAAAATGCGGCAAAATTATATCTGTCGACAATCTTTGTATTATTTATTCATGTTGTTATTCTGCAGCTGGCTGCTTCGATCTTTGCGGGTTTAATTGCTTCGAGTAGTACCCACAGTCTCGACCAGATAATGGCTATGGTGGTTGGTTTGTCTACGGTCGTGGCGCTTTTAAAAACTCAGGGAGTCATGATGCAGTTATCCTATGCCAGTATTGGTCCTAAATCCGCACGAATGCTCGGTGGTCAATTCATAAATAGCGTTACAAATGTGACCGGCGGTTTACGTAGTGGCAACAAAATGGATTATCGAGTTGGCGGCGCACATTCGGCAAATGTTATAAAGTCATCAACGCCCGGCTCTTTGGCGGCACGAAAATATGTACCATCATCGAACAAAATAACTGCCTCAATGTTGCGTGTTCGCGATCCAATTCCAAAAAATGGAGGCACCGAAGCATGAAAGTATGTGTAGTACCAGCTCAGATAACGACGGTTGAAGACACCATTGCCGGTAGTCTAACGCTCAATCAGTTGCTCTTATTAATTGCACCGGTGTTTCTGAGTTGCCTGATATTCATGATGTTACCACCATTCATGTATGGTGCACTATATAAATTTGTAATCATGAGCCTCGCTCTACTTATTTGCAGTGCGCTTGCCGTTCGAGTAAAAGGAATGCTTGTGGTGTTTTGGTTGCTCGTTTTAGTGCGCTATAATATTCGGCCACGATATTACATTTATAACAAAAATGACATGCATCTACGGATGGTTGAGAACGATAGCGGTAATAGTTCGATGGAAGACGAGTCAGAGTCTGAAACGTTGCAGGCCCATTTGTCTGAGCCTGAGTTATCGCTTTCGGAATACATAAAACTTGATCAGTTTTTAAATAACCCTGCTATTAGTATGCGCTTTCAGCCAGGGAAACGAGGAGGCATTGATGTTCTTATTGCAGAAGTCGAACGCTAAAGTTTCATCACGGAAACAGATTGATATTAAGGGTGTAAAAGACGGTATTTTATTGCTGCCCAAAAATGAGTATCGTTTGATTCTCAAAGTCTCGGCAGTTAATTTTGAGCTTAAGAGTGAAGATGAACAGGATGTTTTAATTGATACCTACCAAAGTTTTTTGAATTCATTATCCTGTGGTCTACAGATCTTAGTCAGAGTTAGAGAGATGGATGTCGATAAATATATAAGCGATGTACGGGCCCGCTTATCCGGTGAAAAAGAAACGGTCTATCGGGATCAAATAAAGTACTATACTGACTTTGTTAACCGACTCGCTAAGAATAATCGAATTCTAGCACGACATTTTTACGTCGTTGTTCCGTACAACTCGACCGAGGATGCTGATTTTGAATTTGTACGGGAGCAGTTGTATCTTAATTGTGATATTGTTGGCAAAGGTTTAGCACGGCTTGGCATGCAATCCAATAGTCTGACAAGCCTTGAAGTGCTTGATTTGTTCTATAGCTACTACAATCCAGCTCAAGCGAAAATCCAGCCTCTAAGTTCGCAGGCATTTCAGCTATTACATTCGAGTTTTCTGCAAAAGGAGATAGCATGAACGGCCTGCGTCAAATATTTACTGCGTGGAAACCACCTGGGCATGCCAATACCGCATCGGAAATTGCCCTGTCTTTCGGCGAACAGGACCATATGGATGTTATGTCGTATGCCGGCATGGAAGAACAAGCAAGCTACCTGCGGATAGATGATCAATACGTTCGAACGCTTTTCATTTCTGGCTATCCGCTCGTCGCCTCTTCAAACTGGCTCGATAGCCTGATTAATTTCAATCATAATGTCGATATATCGTATCACTTTCATGAGATTGATGGTTTACAAGCGTTACCAAAGCTGCACCGCAAAATAACAGAACTAGAATCGACCAGGCGAGCTATGATTCGGGCTGGTAAAATTGTCGGTCCCGAAGTGACCGATCCGCTCGAATCAGCGATGGAACTTCGCGATAAGATTCAACGTGGCCAAGAGAAATTATTCCAAATGTCTGTCTATGTTAACTTAAGCGCTGATAGCCTAAGTGAGCTTAATAAGAATACGCGACTGCTTGAGACTACTTTGGCATCAAGATTATTCTATACAAAAGTTGCGCGCTATCAGCAACCCGAAGCGCTCCAATCGATCTTGCCGAGGGGCGATGATGTATTGAACCAAAAAAGAAATCTTGATAGTTCTTCGGCAGCCCTGACATTTCCTTTTATGTCATCGGAGCTCGTCCAGGAATCAGGCATTTTGTACGGCATCAATAAGTCCAATAACTCGCTGGTTATCCTCGATCGATTTAGTCTTCACAATGCCAATAGTATTGTCTTTGCTCAATCAGGCAGCGGGAAGAGTTACGCGACAAAGGTTGAGATTTTGCGTCAGCTCATGCAAGGCACAAAAGTTATCGTGATTGACCCAGAACGAGAGTATAAACGTCTTGCCCAGTCCGTTTCGGGAAGTTACATAAAACTTTCGGCCGCCTCGAAAGAAAAAATAAATCCTTTTGATATGGCAATCACATCCAGAAATTACACTGATGTTTCTGAGCATGCCCAAGATTTACTCGAAGTAATCTCATTGATGGTCGAAGGCTTGAACTCGCGGGAAAAGGCTGCAGTCGATAAAGCCATTATGCGACTGTATAGCATTGACTTAGATCGGCAACCACTACTGGAGGATCTCTATGAGATATTACGCAACCTGGGTCAGCTAAAATTATGCGAGCGGCTTGAGAAATATATCAGCGGTTCGCTTGCCACTGTCTTTAATCACCCGACAAACATTGCGCTCGAGAATCGATTAATTATTTTCGATATTAAGGATCTGCCCGAAAGTCTGAGACAAATTATGATGATGATAATTTCAACGTTCGTTAGCAATCAGATTAAAAATAAGCCCGAAAAAAGATTACTCGTTATTGACGAAGGCTGGATGTTGCTCGAACATGACGAAAGCGCTCGTTTTGTGGCCGGGCTTGTACGACGGGCGCGCAAATATTATTTGGGGGTCTCGATTATTACTCAGCAAGCGAATGATTTTTTGAAAAATGAATATGGTCGGGCAATCGCTTCGCAAAGCAGTTTACGGATTTTGATGCGGCAAGATACAACCACAATCAAAAACGTGGTGTCTGAGTTTAGCCTCAGTGAGTATGAGCAAAGTTTCTTGCTAGCGTGTGAAAAAGGCGATGCGCTGATTATTGCTGATCAAAACCATGTGGCGGTTAAAGTTGTTGCCTCAGCGGATGAGCATCCCCTCATAACGACCAATCCAGCTGAAATTTATCAGGCATGATCTCCTTATTTCTGCTCCTGCAGTGCCGGTCGTTAAAAATTGAGCTGTTTATAATTATTGCGATTATCGTATTCCTACTTACTATGCCAATAGTTGCCGTACTGTCGATTACGAACGTTGGTGCACTGGTGGATAGCGCGGTGTCTCTTTATGACGGGCCGGCCTATGCCGGTGATGACTACGCATTCGGTAATTGTACATACTGGGTTGCCATGCTTCGTGCTCAAATCAATCAACCGATACCAAACAATTGGGGGAATGCTGCTACCTGGGCAGCCAATGCGATGCTTGCAGGACATGTGGTCGACCACAACCCAAGTTACGGTGCTATTATGCAAATCTCAAACGTTGATCATGGCCTTGGTCACGTGGCGTTTGTCGAGCAGGTCTACCCAGATGGATCTTGGCAAATATCCGAAATGAATGTTATCGGCTATGATGAGGTAGATACCAAAATTTTACCAGCCTCAGCGGATGCTTCGTATAACTTTATTCACTAATATCAGACATATTTTCTTCTAAATTAGAGAATGTTTTTTATGTTATCAAGTGACATGTTGATGCCGTCTTGATCTTCTTTGCCCATGAAAAAAGGAAGATCATGAAAAAAAAGAATTTTTCGTCGTGCATCAATCTTTTGACGTAGGAGAGTGGACTCGCCATATTCTTTTAAAGCCCCGTTCAGTGCTTCAGCATCGGAAAGACCAATAAAATCCTTCGATCGATCATAGTAGCCACTGTCTCCAAAATCAATGACACCAATTAGACCGTCAACGCCGATTACGATATTCCAATAGCCCAGATCACCGTGGCAAAGCACTGGATCGAATCCGAGCTCGGGTAATTGTTTTGGTAAGCTATGTTCTACGAGTATTTCTAATTTTTGTAATTCGGCTTCGGTAAAGTTTTGCTTGAAAACCGGCAAGCCAACTTGATATTTGTCGTGTAGATCTCGGATTTCATCTGCAATCGTGACAGTCTGCGCACTGAGCGCTTTTTTAGCATGTAGCTGCTTAAGAAATGCTCCGAGTTTATGGCCGAAAATGTCTTGAGACTCTGGCGAGAGCGTATCTACGAAATCGAGGATCGTACCAACGATGCCCTCATAGCCGAAATAGTTATTTTGCGGATGCCTCCAAAGAATACGGGGAAGTTTAATTTCTGATTTGATTGTGTTTGCGATGTCGATTGCTTCAATTTCAATTGCATAATGGGCATGAATCGCTTCGCTTCGTGGAAATTTAAAAACAATGCTGCCTTTGTCGATCAAGTATACTCGGCTATCCCATCCATAGTCTTCGAAAATAATCGTGGTGTCCGTTGGTATACCAGGAAGTTTTCGAATGATAGCCTGTTCTGTATCGATAACGGAGCGCGGCGTTTGCTGTGAGTGCATTTGCATAGCAATCAGCTTACCGTACTTATTCAATATTTGCGAAAAAAAGTTGATCAGCCGTTAGAGGGTTGCTTTAAGAAAATCATTCTTAACGTAGCCTCCCCACCGCGTCGGAGTCGTGTAGTTACTGCCAGTCATGGCGTTAGCATCGTACCAAGGACCAAATACAAACGCAGTTGCACCCACGAGCGTTCCGTTATTAACTTGCTGCGCCATCCAGGCTGCTGCGCCAGCAGACCAGGGATAGCTAATGGTACTCAAGCTGCCGTTATAATTACCAAATTCGGTTTCCCATACGAGGTGTTTAGTAAAGTTCCAGGTGCTGGTCCCAAAATCATTCTTTGGCCAATAGGCCGCATCGAAACCACTGCTCGAGTTCGGGTATTCATTGGCATAATCATGCTTCGCGAAAATCACCTGATTCGTGTTATTCATACCGGCTTGGACAGCATCATAATTTTCGAGTTGCGTCATGGCACTGTCGTTATATTCATGGCTGTAATCGTTCGTATCAAACAGAAGAATTCCGGTATAGCCATCAGAACGGAAAAGCGTATCAGTTGCTTCCATTGCGCTGAGCCATTGGTTTGTCGAAACATTATGCGGCTCATTGAATGGTTCATAAAATACCCATGGATTAGTGGCGCCAAGTGCATCGATTACAGCGCTCATCATCGGAAAAGCTTGGGAGTAGTCCGTGGCCCAATGAGCTCCACTATAGGTTCCATCGAGCGAGTCCCACCAAGCAACGCTGAGGTATATACCGGCGGCTTGAGCCGCCGTCTGCCAATCTTTAATTTCTTGGAGTTCTTTAGCTTGGCTCATATAGGTTTGCGAATTGTAATTTGAAGCCAGAACCCGCAAGCGAATTTCGTTGCCGCCCCATGACTTTATAGTATTAATAATCGTTTGCCGATTATTATATTCATTAACGCCGAAGGTACCGGTAATTTGGTCTTCGATTCCCCACACCGCTACGCCATGCATTTTAAGTCGGGCACCAGAATTGCCAGCTTCTAATACATGGCCGACAATTGTCGGTCTAGCGCTCGATGTATCGTTTGGAAGTTTTGGTGATATCGTTGGTGTAGATGCCGAGATTTTTACTAAGGGCTTTGGCAAAGTCCAAACTTGACTCGCGCTGTCAACGCAGGTTTCAAGTAACACAGATGTTCCGTCGGTTGCTGTGTTCGAGTTGACGCTCAGACATAATTTAGAACGCGGATTGATAAGCTCATCATTGCTATTCGCCACCCAAGTCTGAGCGGCTGTATTGTCACAAGGGTACAGGGTTACTGATGTGCCAGATGTTATCTCGGCATTTTTAACGGTCAGGCAATGTCCCTGTACTTCTAAGCTTTTATTTGTTTCAACGGTCCAGTCCTGTGCTTTTGAACCATTGCAGGTCCACAAATCGATTGCACTGGAGTTAGCGTTATTGAGACATGTTCCGGCAAGTCCCGTAATTGGGCCTGAGTTTTTTGAATTTTCTATATGCGTCCAAACAATTGCTCCGACTCCGACGATGATAAATATGGCAATAACTATTAATGGCTCGAAAGTGCCTGTGTGCCAATTCCTAGCTACCGGAATTTTATGTTTAGGAGTTTTTTGATGATTTGATTTTTTAGACTGCATACGCTTAAGCTTAAATTTGCTGGTATCATAGCATATCCGAGATTCTTATACTTTCTTAAGCGAATATATATCAGAATGAAGTCAATAACCAGCCTAATTCAATGTTCATATTTTGCTGAAAATACCGCTGCTGTTATTGTATCCTTGACTTATAATGAGCAAAAATTTTAACAGTTATCACCAACCTCAGCCTAATGAGACTAAAATTTCTTTGACGTTAGGTATAAGCGCAATGGCCACTTACGGAGCAGTTTTGGAATTTGCTGCTGGGCTGACTGAGTCTCATACCGAACCAACCCGGCACCTCGCGAAACTTGCCATTGAGCACGGAGCCAATGGTCACTACACCGTAGCTGGATTATTAGCTGGCGTTACAATACTAGGTGGCTTTTTGGCAAATTCATTGGCGAAAGAACGAACTGTAGTTGTCGGAGCTATAACAGCTCCTAATTTTGAAAGCTCCAATATCAATCCGCGTGGCGCTTCGAGCTGAAGTTCGGGGTGATTCGAGTGCGGGCATTAATCACTTTGCGTGCTCCATATAATACTTTTGTGATTTTATGTGAGGCTTGCTAAAGGTGTTGCGCAAATTGTGAATACGACAAAATATTCAAGTTGCGCAAATTTGTATGAATATATGAGCGTAGGATTCGGTAGGTATCCAGGTCAAATTGTCGTTCGACTGGTTCATATTTCATCGCCGTGCTATGTGCGTGGTGTAAATAGCCAAGAATGATCCAGTTATTAAGTACGATGTAGTTATCAGAACCTCGGCTAATAGCGATTGGCGCTTTAAAGGGCCAGCTTTCCATCCGGGTTCGTTCAAGTGCGGTTTCGACCCGTTCATTGTACGAAGTCGAGGCTTCCTTGCCAAGGCATGCTCCATAACATTTATTAAGTTGATACAGAAAGCAGGCATGTTTGGTATTTTCGAGTCCGAGTAATTTTGAACAGAGCTCAAAGGTTTTTTGTTTGTCCATGAGTGCGGCGCGGGCCTTGGTTCTGGAGGTGTACATTCCGTAGATTGTATCGAGATCATTGCATAGCGCGAGGTTTCGGTCGGCGATCGTTATCGTAATGTAACCGTTCTGATCAATGTCTTTGAGAAGTACGAAATGACTGCTTTGCCGTCTGAGCTGTCGATTATGGAGTGGCAACAGTTGTTTCACCATCTGTGATTCCAGTAAAAGCGCCTCGAGCTCAGTTTGTGTTTCAATGACCTGAATTGAATGGGTTCCCTGAGAGATCTTCATTTCTTTATTGATTTTAACGTCCGAACTGAAGTGCGACAGCACGCGTTTACGTAAGGCTACGCTCTTACCGATGTATAGCGGCTGATGATGCTCGTCCTCAAACACGTAGACTCCGGGCTTGTTGGAAATAGAATCGAGTGTGGTAGTATCCAAATTTGGCGGTAAAGTTTTTGTTTTCAGTTGTTTTGCCATAGCGCTCTGAAACGCTTCGATACCTTTTTCCTGAAACGCAAGTTCACTAAAATCTTTTATGGCGAGTGCATCATCATATGCTCGATGTCGGTCATTGACTTGAATTTGATGCCGTTCAATGATTTTTGCCAGGCTGTGACCCTTATGCTCAGGGTAGAGCGCTCGTGACAAACGTACCGTGCAGAGTAACTTGGGATTGAAGGCATAGCCGCACTGTTCGAGTTCACGTTTGATATAGGAATAGTCAAAGCGCACGTTGTGCGCGATAAAAATAGCCCCATCAAGCAGCGCATGTAGTTGATAGGCAATATCCTCGAAGTATGGCGCTTGCACGACGTCACTACTTGTAATGCCGGTAAGGTCGGTGATCCAACGTGGTAGTGCGGAGCCGGGATTTACCAGTGAAATAAACTGATCCACGACTTCTCCGTTTTCAACTCGGATAGCGGCGACCTCAATGATTCTGCTGTGCAGAAGGCTGCCGCCTGACGTTTCTATGTCTACGTACACGACTGGTTCCTCGAACATGCTCATCCTTATATTTTACACTCTCTGGGTCAGGCCTGTTTTAAGAGCAGTTCAAAGTATTTAGTGCTGCCAAATGGTATTTTTTGTTTTACGACTTTGGTTCCCTCTAGAGCGCTTGCCATAAAAACTTTAAATGTGCCATAGCGTTCATTAATCTCATCAACAGCCGTTGTCAGCCATTCTTCATGCGCGTACTCTTCAAGCAGATGCATCTGCTTGCGAGTCGAGGGCGTTAGCATGTAGCAGGTGATGCCCATGGTTTGAACGGCCATATACTTAGGACGTTGGTTAAACAAGTACATGGCCTGTTGGTAAATTTGGCTGTCGCTATAGAAAGTGGTTTTGTACATCTTACGCTTATACCATGAGTCACCCGATTGGAACCGTGCCCAGACGAGTACGCCGCGCGCTTCGACACCTTGATAGCGAAGTTTTTTGCCAGTTGTCTGGCACAGATACTGAAAACATGACTCTAAATATGCTTCGCCTCTGCTTGGCTCGCGCAGCACCCATTGGCGGCCAACACTGCCGAGTTTGGTCGTTATGTCATCAGCCTCAAAACCCCGTAAGCGTTCAAACCAGTCTTGGCCAATGATGCTATGGAATACGAAACGTCGCAGCGCGTCTTCTGAAGCTTCGAGAAACTGCAGAGGGGTACGGATACCCGCGGCATGTAAACGAGCTTCAAAATGAGAAGCGATCCCAGTTAAGTCGGTCAACTGTATAGATTGGTAGTACTGAATCAGGTTATGGTGGTCGAGCCGTTCGAGGCCGTCTGGTTTATGAATCGTGGAGGCTTGCTTGGCGAGAAAACGGTTTGGGGCGATGCCTATGTTAACTTTCATCCAGGAACCGACTTCTTGTCTGAGCCGCTTTTTTATTTCATAGCCAATATCTTCGAGAGTTCGGCCTTTGTTAACTGTCTCCATAGTGCCGTGCAAATCAATGACGCCCTCATCAATGCTTTTCATATGAACGTTTGGGGAATAACTTTTCATGATGCGCGCTAACTGCTGGTAGATGTGATGATACTTGGGTGGATCAGTTTCTAGCATAATAAAATCCGGACAGAGTAGCTTCGCTTCATCTAATCGACAACCCACTCTAACGCCGAGCGCTTTAGCCTCGTAAGAGGCAGCAATGACACAGCACTGCTTCGACAAGCGGTTCGTGACGCCCATAGGCCGGCCTCGTAAGCTGGGATGAGCCTGTTGTTCGGCCATCGCGAAGGCTGAATTTAAATCACAGAACATGATCTGTGATTCGGCGGTATTGAGTTTAATCATGACACCCTTCTATGATGGCCGTTAAGGTCCAGGTCAGCGCTTCAGCGTCAAACTCTAGACGGTAGTCGTTGCTACCATCCGACATATCAAAAATATGAATCATTCGCTTGCCAGCTGAGGTCGGGTGTCTCAAGCCGAGTTCCGTAAAAACTACTTCCCTATTTTTATAGCGCATCTTGTATGGCATACATAGTGAACTCACGTCACCTTGTCTTTTAAAGACACAAGCTACGTCAATTCGCTCATTCATTACTATCGTAGGGTCCATATATCAAAGCCTCATATACAACAGTACTTAGTGGTTAATAACTAAGGTGAACGGGTTTTAATGTGGTGACTACCTGATAAGAACGACAGCCGTTCGCTTTTGTTCCGTAACAGGAAGTTAAAACTTTGATGTATGGCGCACAGGGACCGGGGTATGATTGCCGAGTTATAGAGTCTGCAAGTAGGAAACTGATTTATATCGGCTCACCCGCATGACACCTCAATTATAGCACTCGAGATGGTTGCTTCAAGTCTATAGAATACGTCAGTTTGCTAAAGTTCTATTTGGGACAAGAGCCTGTTGAACGAAGCCAGTTGCGTACTAATAGCAGGGGAACTTTGGCTTGTGGAAGTATCTGGCCAACGCACTGCTGGACTGTAGGTTTCGAGAATATGGGCATAGGAGGTTTGTTCTTGGCCAACAAGAATATCTGTCACGATAATTGTCGCGGCTGCTTTATCTTTATAGAGCCGTTCAAAATTTGACGGTAGCTCTTGTTGTTGCATGGATTGAACATCACGCACGAAGGGGATGCCGGCCTCTCTAAAAGCTTTGCCCATGCTATAACCGGCTTGAATAGTTGCGTGTACAAACGCGTATGCTTGCTTGCGCGCAGCAGTAAAAGTGACCAGTGAGAGTTCAAGGATTTGCTTGGTAGCAGTTGCTTGCGTGCAAATTATTCGTACTGCATGGTCTTGGTACAAAATCAGTATCTGGGTGGGGCCAAACTGCTGTTCTAATATGTCGCTTGATAAGACTGATGAACGCACGGGCTATCCTTATATGATATATCATTATATAATATAACCTAACTTAATGAACATGCTTCTATTAAGTGTAGCTTCCAGTAATAAATTAGTTAAAGGCTGTGCGTGGAAAGCATTTGACAATTATAAAACTTACAGCTATCTTTAAGGTAATTATAAACATAAGTGTTTTTAAACTAAGGAAAGTGTATATATGAAACTATTTAAACTTGGCTCACGAGGCATCACTCATATTATAGTGCCTCTCATTGTAATTATAGGAGTAGTAGGTGTCGGAACGTACGTAATGGTAGAGAGTCGCGCTGATACCGTAAACACGGGCGTGATTTCTTCAGGTTGGGCCGGTATGTGTCTCGATGATTGGCACGATGGAACAGGAAAAGATCACAAAGTTGACATTTTCAAGTGTAATCAGGGTGCAGCCCAAAGCTGGCAATATAATACGACCGCTGAAACGATCGCCATCGACAAGGATTATTGTATTGGTGTTAATGTACCGGCTGGCGACACAACCATTGCGAATCCTGCAGTTGAGCTATTTAGTTGTCGAACGACAACTTCCGGTCTCAAAAAATCCTATCAGCAATGGAAAGTAGAAGGCTCAACGCTGGTTAATGTGCACACAAACATGTGTATGACGGCTCCCGGCACTACACAACCGGCAAGCGGCACAGCTATTGAACTCGCTAGTTGCTCGAACGGATTACCCCGCTGTACTCCTACAGCTGGAAAAGCCTGCCCTGAAGACGATACTATGATTACCGCTGTCAGCAAAGGCCAAATATGGCACATGCCGACCGCAACTAAAACGGGCTCAGGCACGACAACGACCGGTAGCGGTAGTACTACTACAGGTACCGGCACTGGAAGTTCTACAACAGGTAGTGGAACGACTACCACCCCTCCTCCTACCAGCAAAGTCAGTTGTGACTATCAAGTTGATACATGGTCTGGCGATGCGTCAAGCGTTGGTTACAGTGTAGATAAGCTGTCATCAACCAATGGTAACCCAGCATCATATAGCGTAAAGATAGATGCTAATAAGGGAACGACTGAAGTAGTAGGCTACCCATCCGTTCAGTGCCTACTGTACTCGGCAATGCCTTCTACCTTGACATCATCATTTAATATCACCCCACCTGCAGCCTCAAGCGGTCTGGATTACGAATATGCTTACGACATCTGGCTAGATACGGCAGCTAACGCTGAGAAGCCTGATTGGAGTGGCCAATTCGAGCTCATGATCTGGAACTACGTGAATGGTCAGGTTCCTGCAGGATCAGAAAAAGGAACATTATCTGATGGATCGAAGGTGTATGTTCGTGGTACTGATACGGCCGGCACGGTAAGCGTTGTGCTGCCTCAAAATGAGACCAAGGGTACGGTAGATATCGCTAGCATCGTTAGTCAGCTTAAGGCAAAGGGTTACATCTCATCGATTGAAAACGGAATTCTCGATGTGGAATACGGTATAGAAGCACCATATGGTGGCGGTCAAACATTCACCGTTAACTCACTATCAGTGGCAGAGTAAATAGTTCCAGCCTCTTTTAACGTTAAAAATTTGCGGTATCTTCTCACATGCCCTTTGTTCTCAACTGGCTTGTGTGAGAAGAAGCAAAAACTATTCGGATTGATTGCCCTTCCCTGCCAACCACGTCATTTAAAGGCTAGTGTACAGTTGTCCAGTAACCGAACGGATCATTAGGTAAGTTTTGTGATACCTCTCTAGCTGGCACGTCAACTTAAGAAACGTCTTTGGCTACTTAGCCCATCTAAAAGGGTTACCTCTCATTAGGATCCATGTGTTGAATAGTAAACTCAATACACTCTGCTTTTACGTAAGGTATTACCGCTTGCAAGATTAACTGGTAATCCATTTGCCGGTGTTACTGCTTGGCCTCTGTAGCACCTACTGTACTGTTATATTTCACACTGCTAGTAGCGATTCACGCTAGTATGCTTTAGATATTTTGGTAAAACATGGATTTGACTTTTAACGTTATTAATATTATTATGAATAAAATTAATTTTGGGATGTAAGTTTAAGAAGGAGCGATGTTATGGTAAAAAAAATTACTGGTATAGTAGGAGCCCTATTTTCGATTGCGATAATTGTTGGACACACCTTGACTACTCAGGCCGCTGCCGCGCCACTGCTGGGAGTTGTGACGTCAACCCCTCAAACGTTCAAGCAGGCTACTCTACTAACGCCAAACATCAATACATGCTACTTGGTATGGGGTAACTCGATCTCAGGTCACTGTCAAATTCTATCTGGCTCTCAGCTAATTGTAGAAATTGGCGAACCAGGACAAGGTACAGTTCCTTCGCTATCAAATATTGCAGCTGGCAGTGCTGACACCTGGCTTAAGTCGCTTGCAACTAGTTTGCAAGGTACTGCTACGCATTCTTTGCTTGCTTTTGATGCCGAGGCAAATCAACAAGATCCTGCAGTAGTGCCTTCCCAGTATATTGCTGCCTTTGATCATGTAGCTACTATTATGGGTCCCAAAGTTTCAATGGTATATCAGGTAGCGCAGGATCAATCCTATACGAAGACAGTTCGCTCTCTGTGGCCAGGAGCAGCTTACGTGAACTATATGGCTATTGATGGCTACTATGGTCAAGTCGCTAGTGGTGACTGGACATATCAAACAGTGTTCGGCAATACTATAAGCCAATTGGAAGCACTCTCAAATGACCCAGTTGAAATTACTGAAGCCGGCGTACCGGCAACCGGTGAGCCTGCGGGAGATACTCAAGCATCCCTGATTACTAATATGCTCAATGGCGCTCGAGCTCAAAGCCACGTAGTGGGTATAGAGTATTTTGATCAAGATACATGGAGCATAGACAACAACTCCGCCGCCTTAGCAAATTACAAAGCCGGTATTCAAGGCTGGTAGTAGATTGTTGACTTAGCGTAATAGACTCATAAAAATTTAATACAAACTTGGGCTACTCTCTGCAAGTAGCCCAAGTTTTTTCGTGTTTCTGGGTATTTTACACTAAAATGTACAGGCCCAGGTTCGCTTGTTATATCATTAAGGCTCAATACGTGAAACGGTTACAGTCTTTTTATAGCTACATGAGATCAAAAACACACAGATTGAACAAGCTAGTGCTTATTTTTGATAACGAATAGTATCATAAAAATTGGTGTAAATACAAGGAGGGCTGTGCTATGAAAACGTTCAAGGATGTATTCGGATATCAAATACCCAAACAAATTACAGAATTTGCAGTGAGAACTAAAATATTGATAGTAGGGCTCGCATTTTCACTAGTGTTTGCGGTGCCTCTTTTAACAAGCGGTCAAGTCGCTTCCGTAGCCTGCGCAGGCAACAATGGCAACAATTTCGATGTAGTAAACTCTAGCGGTGCGTGGATATATAATACCGGCGATAACGCCATTCTGACCACGACTAGTGGCCAGCACCAGACGAATTTTTGTGCAGTGCAGGACAGCCGTACGACCCAGTTTGAGCAGGCTGATACCGACAACTGTGCGACCTACTCTGGTCCCGCTGCTGGGCCAGGCGTTGTGGATGAGATTGCATGCTCAGCCAATGATTCGAAGGCCAGCCAGAAGTGGACCTACACCAGAGCAACCGGTGCTATGTAATTAGGAACGGATACACTAACAGCAATTTGTGTGCGTATGCAGGTGCGCACGGGGCTTTCGTCGTGATGGATCCCTGTGGCACTGGTGATGTCTGGGCTTTCTAAACGGAGTAGCCTGACCGGTATCCTACTATTTCGGAACCTAGATTACGGCGGTGGTTTACAGGCTAACATGGGCGAGAAACCCGCTATGCCACTCGCCCCTTCTTAATATTCAGGAAGAGGTTCTATCAGATAGGATTACTCTATAAATTATTCTTATTTCAATCATTACGCACAAGTTTTTAGGTTAAGCGCAATATAATTAACGTCATGGTTGGCTAGAGTTAACGATTGAGCTGTATTTGATAGTGATTGCAATTTTAGCTGTATAAGCATAAGCTATATGTGAGAATTTATATTTGCAAAAACTAACAGGAGAACAAATAAATGAGTCGTCAGTCTAATAAAAACAATCTTAAGAGGCTATTATTTAATCGGACAGCTATTACTGCTATGGTTTTCTGTCTAATATTTGGTGCAATCGGGGGCCATTTCATAGACTCTGGCCATGCTGACTCGTATGCTTGCTCAAATGAGATTAGTGCTGGCACAGTCTTTGAGAACGGTAGCGAAGGTAGCTGCGTAGTGTACCTTCAGGAAATGCTAAATGGTATTCGTGCTTATGCCGCAGTCGAGGGGCCTGGTGCCGGACGTGCTGTATACCATGGTGACTCAACACATTTAACGCCTGATGGTGACTTTGGCCCGCTAACCGAAGCGTCAGTCAAAGCGTTTCAGGTATGGCAAGGTTTGAGCGTCGACGGTGTTGTAGGACGTGCTACTTGGGGTCGTGTTTGCGGTGATACTGCTGGGGGCCTGGCTCCAGGCGATTTTAACTGGATGACCATTGCCAACACTGCATATCCTGGTGACGCGGTACCAGCATCAAACGCCAATAGGATTGCCTGCAATACATACTATGATGCGCAGTAAGGCAGCTTAAGTACCCAAGAAAATAATCGAGTAGTAACTGCGACCGGGCCATGTGTCTGAGTGGTTCATCATACATTGGCTTGATGCTAGCTAGATCAATGAGCTTGCCCAATATTTCTGGCTCAAGAAGGATGTTTCTAGTTACGTCTTACGCTTTTAAAAAATCCTTAGTAGAACGAATATAGTTATTGCCTGTCAATTAGTGATGGATTCGTCTTATAAGACCCTACTTTCCTATTCGGCTGTTCCTGAGTCATCTAGTGAAAATACCCCTACTGTTCAGTTTTTAGTTGGATGGTAATAGCTAACTTATGTCGTAAGGTTTATGAAAAAAGCTGCTTTATCGAGGGTTTCTTGATACTCTGCATTCGCCGTTGAATCATATACAATTCCGCTGCCGACCGAGAGGTAGGCTTGGCTTTGCTGTTTGACCATCGTGCGAATAGTGATGCTGCTATCAAGTGTTCCATCGGGTTGAAGTGTGAAGATCGAACCGGTGTAGACCCCCCTTTGAACTGTTTCAAGTTCTCGGATGATTTCCATGGCCCGGATTTTTGGGCAGCCAGTAATTGAACCACCAGGTAGCATGCTGAGGAAGGCGGTTATTGGGGTTACAATTTTAGTGAGGGTGCCGGTAATATGGGACTGGGCATGCCAAACAGTTGTGTAACCATGTATATAGCGGGGATCTATGACCTGTACCGAACCGATCTCGCATATAGCACCAAGATCATTGCGCATTAAGTCAGTGATCATGTTAAGCTCTGCCCTTTCTTTTTCACTTGCCTCAAGTTCAACGCGTAATGCGACATCCTGTTTTTGATTACTGTCTCTCGGGCGCGTGCCCTTAATCGGGAAGGTTTCAATTGTTTGGCCAACTATACGAATAAAACGTTCTGGCGAGGCGCTTATAACCTCAAAGCCAGGGCCTTCAATATATGCCTGAAAATCTACTTGGCTTTGATTCAGAACACGTAGAAATATATCTCTTCCGTCCGCTGACGATACTCCTTCCATGCGATGAGTCAGGTTAAGCTGATAGACGTCACCTGACTCGATATAGTGATGAACCTGATCAAATGCCTGAACATACTGTTGGACTGTCTGCTTCGGCTGCAAATTCGAATCAAATAAAGGTGAATATCTATCCCGTAGAGGGCGTTTCAAAATGGTCTCAATTTTTTTTGAAAAATCATGGTACGGCGAAATAACCCGTGTGCCGCTGCTAGTAAACTCGAGGTAGCTATCGAAGCTCATCACATACACGTCAGGCGTAGCGAGCCTTTCGGTTTTACTCCTATTGATATTAATGCCTCTTAAAGCAGCACCGAACTCGTAGGACACAAAACCGACGAGGTATCGTTCCTGGGCTGTTTGCTGATCAACGAAAATTTGTAGCGCTTCAGCGGCTTTTTGCGGGGGATCGATTTTATTGGTAGTGTAGTGAAATATAGCGGCGGGCTCTGTGCCTAAAAATGATCCCCAGCCCTTGTTTGTATGGCTCGAGAGTGCGCAGATCGGACGATCATCGGGGGTTAAATGCGCTAAGAGATCTTGGAGGGTGACCCGCTCAAAATATGTCTCGTACCGATTCATAAGTGATACCATGCTTTAATCTTAGGCGGTTGCTCGGTAAGCTCCGCTCATTGTTACTGGTGTAATCTTTGTATGTAGCCCTTTGTAACGAGCAGCTCGGCCATTAGGACTGCTCCACCAGCTGCTCCGCGGATAGTGTTATGCGCAAGTGCGATGAATTGCCAACCAAACTGTGGATCTTCACGCAGTCTTCCCATGGTGATGCCCATGCCGTTGCCAGATTCGCGGTCTAGCTTAATTTGTGGCCGATCTGGCTCCTCAAGGTATGTAATAAATTGTTTTGGCGCAGAGGGCAATCCAAGCTTAATAAGCGGGTTTGCATAATTAGCGACGGCATCGAGTATTTGCTTTTTAGTTGGGTGATGTTTGAACTGTACAGTCACGGCAGCAAGGTGCCCGTCACTAATCGGTACTCGCAAACACGTAGCTCGAATATAAGGTGATGAGGCAGGTTGGATGTTGCCATTCTCGAGTGTACCCCAGATTTTAAGTGGTTCGTGCTCAGACTTCTCCTCTTCCCCTTGAATGAACGGCATAACGTTGTCAATCATTTCGGGCCAGTCATCAAATGTTTTACCTGCACCAGAAATGGCTTGCAAACTTGTGACCATAACATTGCTTGGTTCAAAATGCTGTAATGTGCTTAGAACTGACACATAGGACTGAATAGAGCAATTCGGTTTGACAGCGATTAGGCCCGTAGACCAATTACGATTTTGACGCTGAATGTCTAATAAACCCACATGGCCAGGATTTATTTCAGGCATAAGAATTGGGACATCTTTGGTCCAACGGTGTGCAGAGTTATTAGACACAACTGGAATACCAGACGTCGCGTAATCGACTTCAAGTTGTTGGATGGCTGCTGTATCTAAGTCGAGTGCACAGAAAACAAAATCGACTTCACCTGCAATCGTTACCAGATCTTCACGAACGGCTCGCATCGGTAAGGCAGTGACGCTGGTTGGAATGGGGAGTCGCATACTCCAGCGACCTTTCACCGCTTCGCGGTATGGTTTACCTGCCGAGCGAGGTGAGGCAGCTACAGCCGTCACTTCAAACCACGGGTGTCCCTCCAGAAGAGTAATTAAGCGTTGGCCGACCACTCCAGTAGCTCCAAGTATACCGACACGCAGTTTAGGCATGACTGGTCCTGTTTATTTGCTTAATAATATCTTGAACGGTCATAGTGCTGCTTCGTAACTGTGTATAATCCAGCGTAATTTTAGCAAGTTGCTTATACTTAGTGGTTCTGTCTTGGAGTAATTTGGGGTAACATCTGGCGATAGCTTGTATCGTTGTTTCTCCCTGGATTTGGTTGTATGAGTCGCCCCAGATAACCGGTTTGGGATCAAGCAAATATTGTCGCGCCATTTCCTTATGGGCTGACTCGGGCGTGTGAAAATAAATCATAACGGTACTCTCTGAAAGTGCACGCAGTACTGTATCTGTAAGGTAAATAACACTCCCTGTCGTATCAATAACGACATTGCTTCGGTTATATGACTTTGTATTAAGTTGAGAAAGCAACTCAAGCACGCTCTCTTGCTCGAAATCTAAATATATTTGACTGGTCTCGGGATATTGCTTCTCATACGGTTGTCCCATCCACTTGGCTACGTCACGGATACCTTCGTAACCCAATACGGAAAGTTCAGTACCTAACTTGGACTCTATAAGATCGTCCACAGAAAACCGCTGAAAACCAGTCTGCTCCAACTGGTTGGCCCAATATGTCTTGCCGATGCCAGACATTCCAAGCAAAGTGATTTTCATGAGCAACCCTTTACGAGTTGGGCTACTTTGATACTATCGGCAAAAACAGCTGCAGCAGTTACCGATATGCCAGCTCCGGGGCCTTTGATGACCAATGGATTATCATGATAACGTTTTGATCGGATCACAATGATGTTATCTGGACCTTTGAGTGAGCCAATATCCGAAATGGCCGGAACTTCTGTAAGCCCGATTGTACAAGAATTTGCGGTGACCGTTGCAACATAGCGCAGTACACTACCATGCTGCCTAGCCTGACGGAGTTTCTCGGTATAATCGGCATCGAGTTGCGGGATTTTACGCATAAATTCGTTGATTGAAAGCTTGCCCATTTCGAGCGGAATGCCGTCTTCTAATATGACGCTCTGTGGTTCAAGACGAAAACCAATTGTACGAGCCAGAATAATGGCTTTACGCGCCACGTCTGCTCCAGACAAGTCATCACGTGGATCGTGCTCGGTGAAACCTTGAGCTTTCGCTTTGCTGACGGCCTGCGAATATAGACTGCCGGATTCCAACTCAGAAAAAATATAGCCTAGGCTGCCGCTGAAACAGCCAGTGATGCTTTCGATCTTGTCCCCGGCATTAATCAAATTTTGCAGCGTGCCAATAACTGGCAACCCAGCGCCGACAGTTGCCTCAAAGAAAATATGGCTGTGATTTGCCCCAAATAACTCGTCATAGTCATTTTGTGTACTCGTAAGCGGACGTTTATTGGCCGTAACTACGAAACCACCACGGGTCAAGGCTTGTTGAAGCAATGTCTGTGTGTTATCTGAGGAGGTCGTATCGATGACCACAAACGGCGCAGGGATATCGGCAATCGCTTGGCTTGGGTCAAACGGGGAGTTTGATGGAAATGAAGAAATGTCATCGTTTGAGAGACCGTTTTTGTTGAATATGCCGTATTGCGATGAGAACATCCCACAGTAGTTAATATTGATATCGAGATCACTATATAAATGAGCTCGCTGACTCGCTATTTGCCGAACGACTTCACGCCCAACATTACCGATACCGAGGTGAATCAGGTTAACTTTGGTCATTGTGTCACTCTCCCACCTGAGCCAAGTGGAATGCATCGTGAATAGATTGCACCGCAAGAGGGGCATCAGTCTGGGCTATGACCAAGGAAATATTAAACTCAGATGAACCTTGCGCGATTGCAACAATGTTAACGCCCGCATCGCCAAGAGCAGAAAAGATCTTGCCGGCCGCCCCGGGGTGGCCTTTCATGCCTTCGCCAACCACGGCGAGAATAGCTAGATTTTCTTCAAGCTTGACGCTCTCAATAGTATGGCGGGCTAATTCGAGCTCAAATGCTTCCCGAAGTGCCCTTACCGCTTTCTCGCCCTCATTATGTTTGACTACCAGGGAAATATTAAATTCCGATGATGCCTGAGAGATGAAGAGGATATTGATACGTTCAGCGGCAATTGTTCCGAAAACCTTTGCTGCAATGCCAGGGACGCCGGTCATACCAGTACCTTGGACGGTTATCAGGGAGAGGTCATACATGCTGGAAATTGCCTTACCACCTTGCTTAGCATGATTCTTATTGTGTGATATTTTGTGCCTGGCGGTCTGGATTAAAGGTGTTCTTAACTCTGATAGGGATCTTCTTTAGCGATGCCGGCATCATGGTCAAAGGATGTAAAACTTTGGCCCCAAAGTATGACATTTCAGCAGCCTCGTTGTACGATAGCTCAGGAATAGTTTTGGCATTCGGAATAATTCGTGGGTGAGCCGTCATGGCGCCATCGACGTCGGTATAAATCCAGACTTCGTCTGCGTCGAGACAATTGCCGAGAATAGTAGCTGAGTAGTCAGAACCGCCTCTTCCAAGTGTTGTCGTTATGCCATCTTGAGTGGCGCCAATGAAGCCGGTGATGACCGGCACAATTTTCTTATTGAGCAGTTTCTGTATGATTTGCTTTGCCTTTGGCTCAGATTTATCAAGTAAGGGGCGAGCATCGCCAAATTGATCGTTTGTGACGATAAGCTGGGTTGCTTCAACGGGGCTTGCTGCTACGCCTGCACTGCTAAACGCACTTGATACCACTTGTATGCATAAACGTTCACCAAATGAAACAATTAAATCGAGTGCACGCGGGGTTAGTTCACCAAGCACGGTGATGCTATCAAGCAGATTTTTAAGTTCGAATAGAATCTCATTAATGGTTTTTCTGAGTTGAGCGTCAGCGGCATCGCTTACCGACAACCCAGTTATCGCTTTCAAGTGGATTTCTTTAATTTGAACGAATCCTTGCTCAGCGCCAGCTCTGTTTTTCTGAGATGCATGTATAGCCGTGCTGACAAGCAGATCAGTTACCCTACTCATGGCGGACACTATTACCACAACCTGATCATCGCTGTTAATACGTGACACAATATCAGTAATGCCCAAAATTTGTTCGGCACTTCCAACAGATGTGCCACCAAACTTCATTATAACGAGCCTCGCCATGGAGGTAGTTTACACTTGATCTGTTATCTGATCCAGTATCTTATTACAGGTTAGTCGTTTACAGGGCTCCTCAGCGTCTTTAAATGTATCACTACAACTTGCAATGAATTGAGGTAGCAACAAGTAAGACGATGTTGACGGATATTTTGTATATACTGTGTTCTAAGGTTGGTACCGTCTGTTCAGTTAATATCGTGCCGGTTGACCCGAGGATCTCGCACGCCTACCGCCCATAGTTTGTTGTTTACGTGGCAGAGGCCTGCGTTCATAAATGAATTGACCTTCCACGGTTCCTACGCTACCTGCGAGTATCAGCATGAGCCGGGCACTGTTTCTTGATTCGGTATTAGTGCAACCATGGCTGTCGTCCCTGTCCGGGAATAAGGTTCCGCCTATAAACCTATGCAGTGCTTCATCAGTTGCATCAAATATTTTTATAAAATCCCGTTCTAGAAGAGTGGGATTGCTTCTGGCGTCTCTCGTATAAGAACCGACGGCTTCTGAACGTTGCTGTAACTCTGCTCCGATCCGATTGCTTCCACCACTAAGACGTACGATTCGATGGGCAGCAGCGAAACCAACGCCTCTTCGTATACCTGAAGCAGGATCTTTACTGGCTAGTTCTGCTGGAGTGGCGGTTTGTAGATTGGTACAGAGGTTGAAAAGTACAGGTGCCATATATGCATGTTCCTCTGAAATCACGTCACGCTGAATCTGGGAAACGTGTTGAGCAGTTGAGAGCACAGCATCACCATCTATCGTCAGTAATTCGTTCGGACTGCCAGGATGTAAAGTATTGGACATATGATCTCCACCTATACTAGAAATTTGTGTACTAGTAAGTATTGTATCAAAATAGCTTTCATTTCGTGCAATATAGTATATTGCAGCCTAGAGTTGCAACTCAGAAAGTTCATAAAAAATCTAACTGAAACAGGACTCCGTTATTCAAAGCACTGACACTTTACTAAGATTGATAAAAAGGCGGCAATTCCCCGCTAGCAAGTAATAACGTTGGGATATCTTCGAACGCGTTATATCGCATTCGGCAGAAAGGACCTATGAACGGTGGAACGTGTTAATTGTCGCTTCTCTATATGCAAGCTCATCTGGCATTGATTCGAATGAATGAGCCAGAGCATTACGACCTGCTACAGAGAATACCGCCACTGCACCTATCCCAACAATGGTCCGGAATACACGTGGTTCAAAAACAGTAGGGTCTAATTCCTTCTTTTCCCAGTTAACGTAATCAGCAAGCCAACTACGTTTTCGTCGCATAGGTACGAAAGTTGCCTTTGCTAATCCTGAAGGTGTTTCATGGACATGTATGCCTTGTACCGGATCCGACCCGGGACTACCATCCGCATGAAAGCCTAGCTGAGGAGCATAACCACCGTCTCCGAACGAGTATATGTATGTTCGGCCTCCCCAGCTGAAGCCGGCTGCTGTGAGCATTTCCTGGGCTTGGCCAGACCAGATATTAAAACCTGACGGCTCGTCTGCTACAAAAACTGAGGTATCTCCGGATAACGTCTGCTCAAGAAGAGCGTACGCAAACTCAGCAGTATTTGCTCGATCTACATCTGGTGTTTCATACGAAACCATCGTCATATGGAGTGTTATTTATAACACACTTCCTCTAGAGTGTAAATCATTTTCCCAGACTACCTGGCAGAAAAAGTTTTCACTTGCTGTCAAGGGGCAGTTGTCAATAAAAGTCCTGAACCACATGCACTTACCTCCAAATGTTTCTCTCCACCTCTGACCGGCGTTAGCCGGTCAATGCAAGGCTTTCATGTATGGCTCTCTGCCAGGCTTCAAAGGCAATCCGAAACCACGAACATTGTTTTTTAGGATGTGCTGAATGGCTCACTCTCACTAAATGTTTAGTCGCCAGATAAAGTAAGGCTATACCTAATGCCATCAGCCATAAGATAACTTTTAAGCTATTGGGATTGTTAAATCTCGTTCGTTTTAATCCCAGGATATGTTTAATATCCTTGAAGTCTTCTTCGATTTCGAATCTGTAATAGTAAATACGGATTACCTTAGCTCTGCTACTGCTAAAGTCATTGGTTAAGATGTACCAGGGCTCATCATTCTTACCGTCCTTCGGACTACGAACAATCCGTAGTCTCAGGCCAAATAGTTCAATGACAGCATCTTTCTCGAGCTGCTCGGCCTTAACTCGCTTACCTTCACACTCAACGTATCTGCCGGCTTTTAGCCTAATGTAGTAGATAGCGCCTTCAGCAGATAGATGAGTCACCAGTGAATAATTAGCAAACCAGCGGTCAAATACTAGCTTGGGCCAGAAGCCTAAACGGTCGTGGAAGCCTTGTAAGCTATCTATGCAATGTCCGGTGAAGCATTGGCTCAATCTAGCAGCTTGTTTGTTCCAACGGAGCGATTGTTCCCTTGGCGGCGCATCATCCCGAGCAGACAAATCTTCGCTGTAGGTAGTTTCAACGAGACATGGCAAGGCTCGGCCTTTTCTGGTTTGCATGGCACCGACCAGGGCTGTTAGTCCATTCATATGACTGTGGTCAATGTTGACGTAGCTAGTTGGTTTAACAAGAGATAGGGAGTCGAAGAGTTTGCCAAACTGGTTAGCTAACTTCTGGTTAGCTAGTAACCGTTCGCTTTTACTGACGGCGGTATTTGAATTAGCCACTACCATCCGGGCATTGGACGCGGCAGAGTGGAACTCATTCATAGCATAGGCACTAAGCCCAAAGCTGACCTGTTCTTGCCAGCGAGGCGATACCTCAGGTAGTAGTTTGTTTTGTATTTGAGAGCGTACAGCTCGTACAATATCTGTTGACGGCATAGTTTTCCTTTGTTTGTTTTAAGAGATTTACAAAGAAAGTATGTCGTCTTTTTAAGAGTACCTCAACTATTTGGAGGTAAGTGCATGTGGGTCAGATAAAAGTCATTGCTTATATTAATAGTATATGTTATAATAGTTATCTTATGAGTATTCATGAGTATTCAAAATGTAGCGAGGCGTATAGCGTGAGTTATTCTCCTGATACCAACATCGTTTCCTTATCTTCATGGCCCGCTTCTCCGGTCATGGTGCCTTCACTTCGCGATGCACAAAAACGTATAAGTCAATCGGGTAGTTGTTATCATTATGAACTAGCTGGTGCCGTTCGATGGGCAATTGAAATTGCTGAGTCTCCTGATGACATTGCGAGTTTGGAGAAACAAAGAAGCTACTTCATAGAGAGTGGAAGGGCGCTAGTGGCTCAAGTCGTCGAGTTGAGCGATGGTGGAATAGAAATCGACGGCTTTGGATATGCCCAGAGTGTTCAGGGAGAGACGGGGGCTCCTTCGTCTAAAGTTTCCGTTGATAGCTGGGTTTCGGGTGTAACGTGGTGTACTCCCCCTACCCTACAGACACGCTTATCGAAACTAGCCTTAGAAAGACCAGTTTTGGATGAACTGGACTTTATTCCGGGCATAAGCCCTAAAGCTGTCATAACGTCTTTTAACTTACTAAGTCCTACTATGCCAAAGGGAGGTCATATATACGAAATGCGACCAGAGGTGGTTGATATTGCTTCGCGAGTCATTCAACCGGCTGCGTTACGTCAGGAGTTGGATGTGTTAAGCGTTAATCAGATCCGTTAACACAATTCCAAAAGTGTGCTTGATCAATATATCAAAAAGTCTTGCCTGCTCAGCAATATATAGCTAATGGATCAAACTTAATCTATTGTACCGCCCGGAAAAAACCAGAGGAAATCAAGCGATATACTAGATCCTGAGCCTTTACAATTGATGATGGTCGCATACAATCCCTTGGATGCTGAAAAATCGGGTTCGACGCAGCCGTCATGGCCGTTATAGTCGACATAGTAGGCGTTCTGCATCTCGTACTCTCCATAGTATGAATCGTACGCAAAGGTAAACTGTTCTGCGGTTTGACCATCAACGCAGGTTGACATACGTAGCTCACCATCGTGATACTGGATACAATTGCCCGTTTTGGGATCCTGAATTTGTGACCACTGGCCAGTAGTGTCAATAAAATTGAAGGTTGTTTCGATGCTATACGGCAATGTAATAGCATGATTAAATCCTGCGTCGGCCATATAGACCGTTAGGGAACCATCAGTGTTAGCTATCCACTCATTCGTCGGCTCTGCATGTACTGTGGGCGTGGGGCTTATTGATGCCATGATAAGTCCTAAAAAGAGTACCGTGGCAGATATGAGGTATAGATTTGATTTTACTGGAGGAATTCTAAGCTTTGATGTTTTTCGTAGATGTAATGTCTGTAAGCTCATAGGGCAACTCCTTATTCGTGCTTTCTAATAAATAATGTGTCCTCTATTTCAAACTGTTTATCTTATTTTTAATTGTTATGCTTATGGTTTAAATCTGTCAAGGTAAATTTAGACACTGTAACGATCATGGTGTCGGGATATGAAGTTTCGATGTATCGCTATTTTATGAGTCACAGGCAGTGCGGTTCAAAGATAAGACTGATGTAGTTGCAAAAAATATGTTTGGCCCGCTATGCCCACTAACCTATATCTGGCTGGGACTAATGAGCGCTGTATAAGTAGATGGTCATGCGCAGATTATAACGGAAGCGAGAAACTGGAGCTTACCGAACCCTAGTTGGAGCAATTCAAGCTTCTACGGCTTACTCTAGCTTTGCAACCTATTAATACCCATTGTTGTGTATTTTGTACGCCAAGGTGCTACGATACGTATGAATATCCGCCGCATACTTGAAGAAAGAGAAACCAGTATGTTAGACAGCACAGAAAAACTTATTCGCAATGTGGCCGAGAAGGCCGCTATTGATAAAGAACAAGTCGATAATTTACTTCGTATTAACCATGAATATGTTTTTACCATCAAGCTGAAAAGTGGTAAGCAGTACGAGGCATTTAGGGTGCAGCACAATAACAGTAGAGGACCCTATAAGGGTGGTATTCGGTTTCACCCAAACGTCAGTCTTGACGAGGTACGAGCACTGGCTATACTAATGACTTTTAAGAATGCTGCTGTTGGCGTGCCGTTCGGTGGAGCTAAGGGGGGCATCGTAGTCGATCCGCAAACATTGCAGCGAGATGAATTAGAAGAACTAAGTCGTGAATATGTACGGCATTTGGTTGAACACATCGGACCAGATCTTGATATTCCTGCCCCCGATGTAAATACGAATCCTCAGATTATTGACTGGATGGTTGACGAGTACGAGCACCTTACGGGAGATAAGAGTCGCGCTAGTTTTACTGGCAAAAGTTACGAAAACGATGGAAGCTTGGGGCGTCCTGAGGCCACTGGTCGGGGTGGTGTTATTGTACTGCGCGAATTACTCAAGCTATATGAACCGACACGATCGTCCTTCAGCTACGCACTGCAAGGCTTTGGAAATGTTGGGTCCTACTTTGCTTTAACTGCCGAACAAGAACAGACTGGCTGGCAATGCATTATGGCTGCTGACTCTAGGGGGGCGATCTATGCGCTTGATGGACTAGATATAGAAAACCTTGTACGTATTAAAAAGGAAGCGAATAGTCTCTTGACTGCTGCCCATGCTCCTACGGTGACCTCTTTATCGTCTGAAGCGCTGATTAGTGCCCAGGCAGATGTGATGGTGTTGGCGGCACTGCAGGAGGCCATCACGATGACTAATGTAAGCACGGTACGTGCTCGCTATATTCTGGAGCTAGCAAACGGGCCGGTGGATGAAGACGCCTGCGAAGTATTACGTAGCAAAGGAACAATTATCATACCCGATATTCTGGCTAATGCCGGAGGGGTCATTGTGAGCTATTTGGAGTGGCTACAGAATCAAGATAGTGAGCAGTGGTCACTCGAGAGAGTCAATGAACAGCTCCAGCAATATCTCGTAACGGCAACAAAAGAAATATATCAAACAGCTATGGATTCTGGCATAACACTAAAAGAGGCTGCTGTGCTGAAAGGATTGAGTGCTCTGAATTCGAAGTAGTTCAGGAGACTTACTTATTTTAACTTCATAGCATAAGCTCATGTTAGAAAACTGGGTATTTAAAGTAATCAATGCTAAATATATCGGAAGCCTTGGCAAAGTTGATGCGCCCCCATTGCATAAATGGCTTCGGGTTGCCAATAGGATTTATATCTTGACTGACTAAATAGTTGCTGCGTTTGCCTTAAAGCAGTCCAATAACTTAATAATCGTTTTGTAATGTGCTGGGAATGCAATTAGCAGGACCAATGCTTTTTCATGAGTAAAAGTTTTGCCCGTAGGCTGGGGCGAGCGATTGCTCATCAAATTAGAAACCCTTGCGATAAATAGACACCTCGCATTATTATAATATTAACAACATAATGCATCGGAGGGAAAAGATTATGATTGTACGATATTTTCACAAAAATATAGTTCAGCGGGCAGCGTATAGAATGGCGACTCTATTATTTGTAGTCTCAGTATTCGGAACTATCATGCCAGCAACAGCAAATGCTGCAAGTACGGCAAGCGTAACATCAGATGTGAAATGTGCAACATCCCACTACCTGATCAATGTAGATTATGCAGACTTTGACTGGATGTCATCTACGAGCCCGTATAAGATGTACTTTAGCGACACAAAAGGACCCACAACCTTTTGTCGTGAGGGTGACCAATGGGAACAGTACGGCACTTCACGGTGTATGACATTGAATACATCCAGCAAAGACATTGATGAAGCAAGTTGTAGTGCAGCTTTGGATACATATTGGTATACAGATGCAGTGTCAGGGGGATACGAGCTTATAAGCTCCGATAACGGAGATTGTATCTATAGTTATGGCAATGCGCTTGCCGGTTGGGGCAAGTGTGGCTCGTCAAACGATGTTTTCACAATCGAGAGTCAATCCAATTGATGTGTAATAACTGAATCTTTGTGGCGGCCATTCTGGCTACTGGAAAAATTAGACAAAGCAGACGAGCATCTTGTTAACGGATAGCTATATTCTCGGGTGCCAATAGCACAGTAGTTCATACTCAATAGACATGAGCTCAAAGTATGAGTTATTGGTATTTCCGCTTTCTCATTGTAGAAAGTTCTATCACGCACGATACACGAAAAGTTCATAGGCTGGGGATGTGGGTTTCGAACCAATATCGTAAAAGTACGCACATTGACACAAATTATAATATGATTATAATGTGACATATGATCGAAACAATCCAAAAACTCATTCAAATAGGATCGAGCGAAGGTATCACTCTCTCCAAAAAAGATTTGGCGGCGCTTGGTGCTAAGCGTGGCGACTCGCTTAAAGTATGCGTAGAGCTTGCTGGTGGCCACGAAAAGCATGAAAAGTTGCTGCGTGAATACGACTCATTCGTTGAACAATACGGACAGACACTGAAGAATCTCGCTGATCGATGAAGCTAAGCTACCTTGATCTCGAAGAAATTCTACGCCTTCACTTTCAGATTATCGAAGACTTCGGAGGAAGTCATGGTGTGCGCGATGAGGGGCGTCTTAAGTCTGTTGTTGAGGCTCCCATGCAAGAAGTATTTGGAGCTGAGCAATATGCATCCCTCTTCGAAAAGGGGGCAGTGTATTTGAGAAATATAATCGGTGATCATCCGTTCATTGATGGAAACAAACGAACAGCGCTAACTGTGTGTGGCGTATTCCTTATACGCAATGAGCACGCGCTAATGGCTGAGTCTATTGAGCTTGAGGATTTTACAGTTCGTATTGCGACTGAGCATCTTGATATACCTAAGATCACCACTTGGCTCAAATCGCATTCTAAGTAGTAGAAAATAAAAAGACTTCCGAGAAAGCCTCTCATTACACTTGTGTTTGGGCTGCCCTTAGTTGACGTACATCGAACTTTCAATATGAGTGATTATGTAAACCAACGAGCTAATAATAAAAAAGAAGCCATGCGGTAGGAACATACTGCTCTGTGCATGACTTCAGTGTTTACTTACTATAAATCAATTCGCTAATGTCAATAATCTGGTGCTTACGATTAACAAATAAAAGTCTTTTGCTGCTTGAGTTTTTGCCATCTAATTGCTCTTGAATATGACGAATTAGAGAAATACTGGGGAAAATGGAAAACCTGAGTTACTTCGTAAGCTACTCGGTATGCTTGAACTGCGAAAAAGACGACTGTATCTTAATAACTTTCAAGCATCGATCTGTTCGTTTGTTATAGAAGCCTAAAGCTTATAGAGATGCTTATGTTTATTTTTTTGCTTGCTTGCTATACTAACAAATGAACTGGACATTAACAGGGGGGTACGTGATGGACAAACCAAAGGATGGTAAGCTGACATTCATTAAAGTAGCACGGATGATAACGTATTTAGCGTATGCTTATGCGATTATAGCAACTGTTTTCCTAGTACTAGGATTTGTGCTTTTATTGTTCGGGGCAAATTCGTCAACCGGCTTTGTTTCATTCGTCTATAATATTGCTGCCCAGTTCTTAAAACCCTTCCGTGAAATCTTTCCCGGACAGTCAATCGGTAACCGTAGCTACTTTAGTGCGGCGGGGCTATTTGCAATTATAATGTACGGAATAGCTGCTGCAGCAATCCATAGCTTGATCTCATATCTCACCGTAAAGGAAGCGCAACATCAAGAGGAATTAGAGGAGATTCAAGCAAGGCGCCGAGTCGCTGCTCAAAATCAAAGTCAGCAACCTAACCGGTATTCTAGTACTCGACAACCTGTTAAAACTCAGTCTGTCAAACCGCGTATATAATCAAAGCGCTAACCCTAGGAGCAGTTAAATGACACTGCTTCGGGGACGTATTTAAAGTTTTAATACTTTTTAATGCGTATGCGTAGTCAATTCTTAGGACGTATTGGTGTTTCGTTTGAGCGAGCAGACGGCGCTGCAAATAATTCAATAGCAATAATACAGAGTAGCATCAATATTGTAAAAACTATTATCAAGCGCGGGGATAACTTAATAAACAACATGATAATGGCTATAATGATAACGCTTATCCATTGGCTGTAACGTTTATATGTACCTAACCATAGAGTGAATCGATTTTCTTGATCGCCGAAAATTGATTGGTGCAAACGGCCGGCAAATAATTCACTGAACCGTACCTTGAGAAAACTCGCAGATCGATACGGTCCACTTATCCACGCGATAAGTGAGAGGAGAACGCCGATGAGAAGAATTGTAAATGTTTGAGATCTCAGCGAACTGAATACAGTGTCGAAGGCAACTTGGACAGCTGACTGATACGCCGGTTGAACGCGTGCAACAAGGATTGCCCGGGTGATTCGTATACTCACAAGAGTAAGTAGCATAAAAACCGCAAACATTATTCCCATTCTGATAACCATTCGTCGCCGATTGGAGGCCAGCCAGCCTGCCAGTCCGCAGAAAACCAGAAACAGTGCGGTAACGAACGCTTGATACAGTCCAATGTTGTTGGAAAGTTTATGAAGAGCCGGCAGCCAACCAACTGTCGTTACTTGAATTGAGCCGACTTTGGATGGAAGCTGTTTATTGGCGAGAAAAGCTAGCTTTGTTGTCTCTAGTCTTTTGCTCAGCTGAGAGTAAATATCACTTACATCAATGGTTCCGTTGCCTCGATAGGTTTTGCTGAAGTTTATGAGTGCGGCGTGTCTACGAGTCAAAGAGCTATACCAATATTGTTGAACCTGCTTATTAGCTAGCAGGGTCTTTATCGTGCTCTGGGTGTAGTTTTGTAATTGTGATGTCAGTTGAGGAGCTAAAAAACTGGCTCTTGGAGGCAATGTCTGTTGTACAAAGGCACGAACATTCGTATTGTTAAAGATTTGGGTGGTTGTATATTCGGCAATTGCGGCTTGTATCTGTGGTTTCTGTATCAAGGGTCCAACCGTCGCAACATATGTATTCGTATCAACAACTGTGTTACCGGCCCAAAAGAATATGTTACCGACAATCAGTAGCGCTGATGCGGCCGTAAGACATAACCAGGCGGCAATTGTTCTGGAGTTCCATCGTTGTCGTGGCATTTTGCGATTGGGGCTTGATAGTCGTGCGGCTTTATCTAATTTTTCATTAAGGATAGCTACCTCTGCCTGCAATTCAGCAATCTCTTGTTTGAGGGCAGTCGTACTTTTACGATGTTCTGGTTGATGTTGAGCCATGTGCCCCTCTTACTGAGTTACCACTCTCCGTTAAGAACAGGAAAACATAATAAAGTGTCGAGAGACTGTTAATTTTAAGCGTGGTCTCTCAGTTCACCACCATGAACGGTAAGTGCGTAAATGACCAGTATGTCGACAGTAATGATGACGATTGACCAAATCGGATAAGAGTTTATATTTCCAAGGCTTGCGATTGCGCTGATGGAGGCCATAATTACACCCACGATTCGAGACCAAGTTGAACCATGAAGAATTGAAAATCCAGCAAGTAAAATAATCAATCCGACCATCAAGTCGATCCATCCCCATGCGGTATAATTAAAAACTAAAAGCGCATGAGGTGTCGCAACATACCATGTCGGTCTGAGTAATGCAGTAAAACCTGCAATAGCGTCAAAGATCCCCGATAAAATCATCATAATACCCGCAAAGAACACCCAGCCCGTCCAGTTACTCAGCTCTTGGTCATTAGTCGTTGCCATAATACTCTCCCCTCCATATTATGAACTTATTTTGCAAACATAACTATTTACCTTCACTATATATTTGTCAAGACATATTTCACTGACGGCATTTCGGTCCTTCCTGTTAGCCGAGTCAATTCTCTCGCCGTCTCTAAAAGATTATCGACAGCCCAGGCAAATCAAGTGACACAGATATATGTAGCGACTAACAGGTTAGCGCACTTGAACGGCTTTGTGTGTGCGGCACGGCTAGACATCATTCAATAAAGTGGATAGCTTATACTAGATGAAGAAATAAAATGATGTTTAGGTGCTCTTTTTGGTGTTATTTGAATCATTCAAAGACTCGGCGGTACTTTTGGGCACAGCTCCACTGTGAACTTTTTTGCCACCTTCTTTGGTCATTTCCTTTTCAATTTGCTCAACATAATCGTCTTCAACCACAGCCACTAATGCTGAAGTACCGATCGGTAACGACTCTGCCAGCTTTCCAAGATTTTTATCGTCAAAACCAGTGTCATGCATTTTAGCCCATATACCACCAATTAATGCACCAATTCCGGCCGGCAGTAAGATAGCTCCACCTACAATACCGATAATGGCACCGACTGCTCCTCCAGCTAAAACACCCTGGCCACCGCGCCAGTCTTTATGCTCATGTACTTTAAGTTTACTGCGTTCAGTTTTTTCGACATACGCAGCGTCGAGAATTTTAACAAGTCCTTCGCGTTGAACATCTTTGAGAGCCTGATAAGCTAATTTGGCGTCATCTACGTTGTCAAACATAGCGGCGACAAACGAGATAGCCATAACTGGCTCTTCATTATCGGTGTTTTGTTTTACCTCATCGCTTGTATTTGCCATAAGACCCCCCCTTTTTTTTAAATGTAAAGCTAATTTAGATTAAACCATAAGTTTGACATTATGAGCAAGGATTTTGTCTGAGCAATTATGTAAAAATGGCGATGGGACGTATTTCAGTATTATGTCTGATGTGAGAAGATCACACCCATCATACTGACAAGGCCAAGGAATGTAATTGAGCTCCCAGTATGTTAAAAGATCCTGAAAAGTGTACATGCACTGCTGTGTCACAGCTGGCATTGCAATAGTATTTGTTATGCAAGAATACATCGAACACCAGTATCATACGGCCAAACATAAAACCTAGCACTGACCATAAGAGTAAGTATATATGAACCCGCTAGTTTTTACCTGTTGCTATGCGGCGGACACTATGTTTCTCGCCTATTGCCGATGCTAGAGTGATTGGTACTACGATTGGATGTACGTAACGTGAGCGCGTTTGCATCTAAGATGTTTGAATTACTCCTTTGATTCGGCTAAGGTTAAGGCATGTACATAGACAATCTATTGCACAAAACGGTAATACAAATTGCCCTAGTTATCCTGGGATCGGCAATTTTACAATTTGCTGGACGACGCTATATTGGTCGGATTGTGAGGAAAATGGCCAAGAAATCTAAACCCGAAACGATACTTGACAGGCGCAAACGGGAAAATACCATCATTACCATAGTCAGCACTACGTATGCGGCACTGATTTGGATCACTTCGGCAGTTATTGTCTTAACCATGCTTGGGGTGAATGTTAGCGCCCTATTAACGGGTGCCGGTTTAATTGGAGTTATTGTCGGTTTAAGCGTACAGAGTACTATTAAAGACTTGCTAGCAGGTATGTTTATACTGCTCGAAGAACAGTATCGAGTCGGTGATGTGATCACCTTATCAGGCGGTTCGACAGGTATAATTGGTGCGACCGGCAAAGTAGAAGAAATTACGCTCAGAATCACACAGTTGCTGGCTTTTGATGGGTCGCACATAACAATACGTAATGGCGAACCGACCGTAATTGTCAATCAAACATTTTCATCTGCCAGTGTTCTGTTGGACATTAGTGTCACCTACGACAGTGACATTGAAGCTGTACAAAAAGTAATGAACTCGGTTGGTGCAACGCTTGCCAGAAACACAACATGGAAAGATCGTATTAAAGAGCCAATACAGTTTATGCGAATTGATAATTTTACAGACACCGGCGTGGTTATCCGGGCATCAGGGACCGTTGCACCCGCTAGCCAGTGGGAAGTAGCCGGTGAATATCGCCGACAACTACTTATAGCACTTTCCAAGCAGCCGAAAGTGCATTTAGCTCACTCTTAATGACCTATCAGATGTATGATACCGAGGCCGGATAATCCTTGTAAAACTAGCTGAACAGCCAATGCCGCAAGTAGGAAACCGAATACTTTTTCGATAATCAGCATGCGGCTTTGGTCCATATGTTCACTTGCCTGTTTTGCCCAATGAAATACCGCTATATCTATAGCGAGCACTAGTAATAGTTCGGCAACGGCTATGGCCATGATAGTGGGCGAACGCACCTCTGCTGAAAGAGTAACCAGGACAACGATACCTACTGGATTAAGGAGATAGGGTATGGCTAAGGGGTATCCTGCCAGTCTTAAGGGGTCATTTTTGACCGACGCTTTGGCTGCAGATTCTGTATCTTCGTTACTTATTACCATGCTTATTGAAAGTACCAGCAGGATAATGCCACTGGCTATCGATAAAGCTCCAGTCGAGAAATGTAGTAGTCTAGTTAAAAATTCACCAAATACGATAAGCAGGAGAGCTACCGTAAAAGAGGTACGCAGCATTTTACGCACTATTTTTGTTTTGATATCTGTTTTTAATTTTGCAGTGATGTCGACGAATGGAACTAAGGCTATTTTTGGGCCGATACCGATCAATAACAGTAGAAAGATGTCGATAATGGTTGCGAGGTCAACAGAACCAAGATCCATTACGTTTAACCAATGACTATGGGCACTACTGTATGCATAACTTCATTATGGCATACCGACATATATAGCCATACTCTAAGCTTTGGTGGAGATACGGGATGTGAACTCTCCCACTCTGTGATACTCAACGTATTTATCTTAACCATGGCCAGCATTATAATACATGTATAACGAGTATAACGAGTATAACGAGGAGCTGCAATGTGCCGTAATATCAAGACACTTTTTAATTTTGACCCACCCGCAACAGAAGAGGAAATTAAAGCTGCTGCGCTGCAGTTTGTCCGTAAGCTCTCTGGCTTTCATGAACCGTCAAAAGTCAACGAGGCTGCCTTTAACGATGCGATTGATGAAGTCGCAGTCGTTGGCCAAAAATTGCTTAACACGCTGATCACACAGGCAGAGCCGCATAATCGCGAGATTGAAGCTGCCAAAGCCCACGCCCGAGCTGCTCAGCGCTTCGGACGGCCTAATGGGTATTACAGTTCTCATCCATTCATCGAAAACGATGCGTTCATCTGCTGGCGACAATGCCGACTACGACACCGTTACTTATAGATAAGGCACGACCACTCACCGCATATCTCCAAACACTTACTATGACCCAGTTGCAAACGGCAATGAACATTTCTGGCTCGCTAGTCACATAAAGTGCATGACACATTGACCGCGTGGAGCACCGAACCTGAACAGCAATCTTTGGCAATAGATAGCTTTGTAGGGGACATATATAGCGGTCTTCATGCTAATACATTGTCTAAAAGTGATCGTGACTACGCTCAGTGGACTCTGCGTATACTATCAGGACTCTACGGCATACTTCGCCCCTATGATGGTGTCTGTCCGTATCGCCTAGAAATGGGATATAAACTTCCCGGCCATTCTTTTGGCAATTTGTATAAGTATTGGGGCTTAGATATTGCCGAAACGCTCCCGAAAGAAGGCTTGGTCGTGAATCTGTCTGCGGTGGAATACACCAAGACAGTCATACCGTATATTGATATCACCCGCGTAGTGACACCTCGATTCCTGACAGTAAACGCCAGAAACCGGCAAACCCAGACAGGTGATTGTACATACAAAAATAGCCCGGGGCGCTTATGCTCGATGGCTTATGGAAAGTCGCACTTCCCTGTTTAGTGAAATGGTACAATTTAATGACTTAAACTATCGTTACGATACTGCACTGAGTACGCCTTCGGAACCTACTTTCGTATGTAAGGAGTTCGGTGGTATCGGACGCAGTATGCGCTTGCAAAAAATGTGAAAGAACGACCGTATTGCCCATTCTTTATTTATAATTTTCAAACTGGTTGGAGTTGGAAAATTTAAAGAAGGTACGTACGTGATCTGTTATGATTTGGCGGTTAGCTTTTTCACGAGGAGTGGAAACGGGTAGATAACCACCAGCATCCCGATAGTTATCCCAATGATGTTATAGAATACTCGATGCAATATATTTGTCTTCCCTGCCGAAATATCATTAGCACTATAAAGAAGTAAAATTGTCGCAGTATAAAATAATGGCATCATGCCGAGTTTTGTCTTCTTAAATAAACCGTTGAGGATAGCGAAGACCATACCTACCCACACTAAGACAGTAGTACTCGTGATAAGGAGCAGTGCGATTGCGGCTAAGGCCGATCCAGCTATAGTACCTGCAAATCTTGCCCAGGCTCGCATTCTCGTTAATGCGTGGTCGTATCGTACGACATTGCCGACAGCACTCGGTGCCCAGCCCAATTTAGTAAATCCTGCCATATATGAGATAGCGAGTGCGATGGTCGCCCCCACACCCATTCTCACACCTTGTTCGGCAAGCTCACCATTACCGAGATCACTATTTACTTTTGGTGGTTCTACTGGAGTCCAAATTGGCAGCAAGGATATCAAAGCTGACCAGGATAAAACCAATGCAAACACCAAGAAGTTATGGGCTGCTTTTGCTGATGAACCAGTGTTAAGGCCGGCAGTATAAATCATGACGAGGGTTAGTGCTAGTGGCCCACCAATTTGCCAGCCGCTCAGAAAACTTAGGTTGAGGCATACAAGGAACGTAAACAATAGTGCTACCCAAGCATTCGATGCTACGTTACCGCCAATTAGATAAAATCCAAGACCCAGGGCAAGTATGAGCGAGCCCATAACAAAACGAGCACTCAGTTTCTTCGGTAAAAATAAGGAGCTATAAAAAAATCCGCCCTGCCCAAGAGCTACAAGATAGCTGGTTTTACCGAGCCCGCTTGCTGCAATCATAGGCAACATACACAAGAGGGCTCGCAGCGCTTCTGACCACATTAGTGGAAACTTACTCGTGATATGCAAGCGCATTGTTATGTGATTGTTTTTGTCACGGGAGTGCCAGATATTTGTAGGTTACGATTTGAAACGACATAGGCCAAGATGAGCGATAGCGGAAAGAAAAACAGACTGAGGATAAAAAAACCTATAAAACTGTGACCTTTACGGCCAGCCACTCGAGCTGGCCAAAAGGCGATTGCTATCCAAATTAAACTAGCCACTAACCAATACATTGCGGTAAAAACATGCATCACATCCCCTCTCACTGTTACGAAAATGATTAATGAGAAATTGAACTAGATTGAACTAGAATGTATGAGTATCCGGATTATAAAAGTCCGCGGCGACGTTGCCTACGCCTGACACCCATTACTGATACTGGTGTTAATGGTCTTCCTATCATAGTAGGTCTCTCCTTATACGTTAATTTGCTGAAGCTCTTCAGCAGCTCCAGTTACTTGGTCGGCATGTATTCTACCCTCTGCGATTAAGCTGCCACCAGCTTTGGCAAGAGCTCTTTTTAAACCTTTAGCCCATAGCTGCTCAACAACTAAAACGCCTGTCGATGTATTATCGTCCATCATCATTCCAATTTTTTCGATGTCCTGCTCCGTAAGCAAAGGCTGTCCGCCTTTGTAGCCGAGTGCATTGAGCGCTTTCTTTAGCTCTTCCGATTGATCTTCGATCTCTGCGGCTTCGATATTGCCGTCCTCATCTTTGATCACGAATATTAAATCGACTATCCGTATAATCTGGCTATCGGTTGCTTTCGTCAACTCGCTTAGTATACTGCCGTCGAAATTGTTACCCGTAAAATTAACTGCTATATAATCTATCGGTCCCAGCATGTTTCACCTCCTCTTTTACTTAGTGCATGATTTTATTGTTGCAGCTTTGTGTTGTATACGTGGTGACGGCAATCACAACTATGGCACTATCATTCCTATTGCTTGTTTCGCAAGCTAAAGATTTGATGCAGTTTTCTTTAGTCTGTTACTATGCTGAAGCTGAAAACCGGATCATGTAAAAAACTACCCGGGTAGTAGTTCTGGCCGCCCGGTCAGTGTGTGCATATCTATCCGTCGTTCTTCGTATGCACTTCTTGCTTATTCTGTTATTACGCTCATGCCTTTACGGTTTTCATTACTCTATGGGTTGCTTCATGATGTCCCCTGAGAGTTGAAGCAATTGTCATGGGACCTACGACTAATGCATACAGACCGAGTATCCAGACAAAAGCAATGCCACTGGCGACGGGCTGAAACAGGACAATTATGCCCGCAAGCCCGGCAAGTAAACCGGCAATAACGAGCATTGAGCGGCTACGGCCGTTTATATTTTCCATGAATGCCATAACTATTTCGAATACGCCTCGGATAATGAGGCCAAAACCAATTAGTAGTATTAGTGTTGCAAAGCTAACATGTGGATGTCGCAATAGGTATATACCTATACCAATCTGAACCACTGCTAATAAGATTTTGAGCAACCATGCGCCTAAGCCGACCCCAACATGGAAAATGCCGCTCAACAAATTAATGACACCACTTATCAAGATAAAAGTCGCGAACAAATAGAGTAACGTTACAATTGTCAGACCAGGCCAAAATACAGCAGCAATACCAAATAGTAAGGCTATGATACCTTCAGCTACCCCTAACCCCCACAATTCATCCTTTTCCATAGTTCCTCCTCAGCAATCTATAGCTCGTACAGACTGCGGTTATTTTCATTCTCTATAACCCTTTCTCTATTGTCGGTTACGCCAGACGCTTTCGCACGGCTTTTACCCTCCTTTCTTTTGGTTGGGTTTCACTGGGATCGGTACTTTGAACTTGACCAAGAGGTGCAGTTTTAGGAAGTCGTGAGACGCTAACGAGACCAATGAGGCCGATAGTACCAAGTGCAAAGTACACGACTGTCAGAGCTCTTTGCCGTGCTTGCTGATTGATTTTTAAAATTGCTTGCTGAGTAGTGGTCGGGAGATTAACGGTTGCTTTTATGAGCTGCTGGTTGCTCACGATTTGTGCATTGCTAGTAACTGCCTGTTCGAGTTTTGATTTTTGTGATGAAGTAAACGCGGTTGAGCTTCCCACCAGACTTGTGGCCGTTGCCACAAAAACTGCAATAATAACCGCTCCGGCAATCGAGGTGCCGAGCGATGATCCAACGTTTTGAAACGTATTAATAATGCCTGCAGTTTCGCTGGTAGACTTTGCCGGTACCGAACTGATCATGAGATTCTGATCCTGCGACATTACGAAGCCTATACCGGCACCAATAAAAGATAATCCGACAGCAAAATTCCAGCCAGCAGTGGCATTATGGGCCGTAAGTCCCATGATTATCACGCCGAAGATTGCCGAACCAAAACCGACCAGCATAATACTCTTCGGGGCATATTTTTTGGCTAAGACTTTTCCAGCAAGGCCGGCGAAAATGAGTACGCCCAAGGAGAGCGGAAGCAGCGTTAAGCCGCTTAGTATAGCGCTATAGTCTAATTCCATTTGAACATATAAAGAAAGCGCGAACATCACGCCGGTAAGTAGCAGCATCTGCATGAGTAATGTCGTACTGCCTGCTCTAACCGTTCGTATCTTTAGCAGCTTGACATTAAGCAGCGTACTTTTATTGGCCGCCATTCTTCGTGATTCCACGAACAAGAAGAGCGACATAATAAGGGCTCCAATGAGGACAAATACTATGGTTGGTGACGTACCACCAGATTGGATGAGTGTTTTCCCGCCGATGCTGAATGCGGTTCGAGCAGTAACGAATCCGTAGGATGATGCCAAAATAATGCCTTCCACTATGCTAACGAGACCAGTCGCGCACAATCCAAAACCGAGCCAATCGAAACGTTGTTTCGGGCCGGTTAGCGCTTGTTCGTGTAACGTGTGGCGCTGCGTCAGTATAAATACGACGACGATCAGCTCACTACCAAACGCCAGTCGCCACGATAGATACGTGGTAAATAACCCACCGATAATCGGTCCGAGGGCAGCCGCAATTCCAGCGGTACTTGCGAATACGGTGTAGGCTCTCGTGCGTGCAGGCCCGGCTGCGAAGTTATCGGCAATTAGCGACATCATGGCCGGTAACATAACAGCTGCGCCGAGGCCTTCTAACAATGACCAACCGAATATGAATAGCGGTAATGATCTCGATAAGCTGGTTATCGTCGTGCCGACCCCATATACTAAGAGACCCAAAATGAATGCCCGTTTACGACCGATAATGTCGCCAAATTTTGCGCCGGCAATCATAAAGGCCGCCATCACAAGGGCATATAGAGTAATCGCGCTTTGGACTCCTGTTTCAGTTGTATGGAGATCGATAACGAGAGTGCTTAAAGAGACGTTCATGAACGTAGTATCAATCGTGATAATAAATTGTGCTGCGACTAGTACGAGTAGTGTACGGCTCAGTTTATTGGCCATTACAGCCCCCCAGTGATGTCACGCCATAAAGCGTTTGTTGATACATAATCAATCATGCGCATGGAGTCTGTGAGTTGAGGGCGTAAGCACTGCGTCATTATGGTCTCCTGTGATTTCCTGTTGACCCATCTATCTAAAAATCTACGCTTATGGATACGACGAGTGCTGTGACCACGATCACGTGACTTGTGCGGTACATGGTTCAACAGATTAAGCGAGACATATACCTCTTCTTCTGACCGTGATTTGAATCACAATGAAAGTGTGCCGACAGACTAGTATGCATAATTTATATGAGACTTTTCTTTTTGGCTAATCGTAAATGTCGGCGGATTATGGCATTTTTTACAAGAATATTTGCCAAGGCGGCAATAATGCCTATGCCTGCCAGCACGTAAAAGATATCAAAAATTTTACCTGCATTGGTCTTCGGCACGATATCGCCGTAGCCTACAGTTGTCAGCGTCATCGTACAGAAGTAGAAGGCGTTAACCCAGTTGAGTCGTTCAACGATATGAAAGAACGTTGCTCCAACGAGCAACATTAACAAGCTAATTAGGCCCAGCAAGCGAGATTGTATCTGAATCTTATGTCTCTCGGCCTTTAAGTCATCTAAGGGTATATCGTCTTGAGGAATCATATTTATGGCTGCAAAACTATTGTTTAAATACCAAGCACTTGTTTCTTCTTGGCCTGATATTCCTGTTCGGTTATGAGGTCTTGGGCTCTCAGACTGTGAAGTCTCTTTAACTCAGCGGTGTAATCGGCGTCCATAGTGGACGCACTTGTGGTGTTCTCGGTTCCTGAATCATCTTTTTTCCGACTCATATTGTGGGCTACAGTTGCACCAGCCGCAGCGCCGACAATTAAACCGCGTCTGCGACCCCGTCGCCTGAAACCTCCTGGTCCTAAGGGTCCGTATAATCCCATAATGCATAACCTCCTTCAGTTACGGTTCATATCTGATAGGCAATGTAACTGATTCGTGGCGAATACGTTGTGATGGTCGTCACGTAGGTCTTACAGTACGCTATTTTTTAGTATTTGGTTTGACTCAGTAATAGCTGATGGTGACGCTATCTATCGAATTCCGAATAGTTTTATTACCTCTTTTCTGTATTACTTAAGCTTCGGTAGCTTCAAATTATGAGGATGAGTAATCAAATAAATGACGGCAATTAAACTAAGAGCCGTCAAAACCCCGGTCGCGACCACCGTCCCCTTAAAACTTGCGATAAACGCTAGCCAGATTAGCAGTAATAATCCGACTTACTGATACTGCTTGCTCTGGTAACGTAGCTCGTGCCACTGGATTATCGGTCTTGTCTTGTTTAGTTGATTGATACGCGTGATGCTTTGGAGTTTTACGGCCCACCAAGCCGGTCCTGCGCATATACAAGCAACCAAAATAACAGCCCAAAGGAGTAGCCCCTGATATAGTATGTGGTGACGAAGCGAAGCGGTTAACTCATTAACGACATAACTTACCGCAGACTGGTAGCTAGCATTTGTTACTTGATCGTGAATCATTTTGCACTGATTGCTGATTGAAAATCTGAGAAGTTATAAAACTGCCAAGAGCTGTCGCTACAACTGTTTGCCGTGGTAAGGGAGCAACCATTGCCACCCAGTTGTTTGGAGTCAAGAGTCGTCTATCCAATGGGTCTCCAAGTAGGTCATAGTAGATACGCAACCGATCGCCATGAGCAGTATTATAGCGGTAACTCTGAGTCCATTTACGATAGTCTACTGGTCTGACTTTGCCGGTGCGGCGGTTTTTTAGATCTATCTGTCATGGCTTGGCCTCCGATTATTAAAGAATTAATTTAGTCGCCTGGACGCAAAACATTCCATAGATTATTTGGTAGCTGTCGGTAACCGCCGGCCCGGGCAAGCTTGATTGTTTCCTTTCCAGCCATGAACAGTCCAATGAACCCGATAATATATTGGATCGTCCACATGATTAAAATGAAATTACGTGAACTTTTTGGAGTTGTTAATAGGTCAAAATAATGCAAGATTGGCTCTAAAAGTATTGGAAAGGGTAAAAGGCCGAGTATCCAAAGCCCCAAACCGATCCTTACGCGGCGGCTTGATACAACTTGCTTTGAAGGGTCATTGGTTTGCATCGTTATAGATTTCCTGTTTTCTGATTTATGACGAAAAGCGCGGGAAGCGATGATGGAGTTGGTTTCTCTTCTATATCGCTTCCCTACTGCATGCAATGGTTTGCTGTTTAGGCCGCAAACGCCTCCTGAAGGCGACTTTCCTCTTCCTTGGACAATGAAGTATGGATAATTTCACCGTCAAATGGCTTAAGTTGCTCTATAACCTTGTCAACACGAGCTTTGCTTACCAGTAGGAACAAAGCGGAACTCCCAGGTTGAATCGAATCGCTGACTCTTTTTATGAAGTCATCGTTAATACCATAATCTGCTCCTTTGCCAAACAGCGCTCCGGTTGCGGCTCCCACGGCTGCCCCTAAAAACGGCATAAAGAAAAGTAAACCAAAGAGCATTCCCCAAAAAGCTCCACCGAGTGCTGCTTCTCCAGCGAGATTTTTTGCCTGTTTTACTTTTACCTTTCCATTTTGATTTCTGACAGCTGTTGCTGCATCGTCCACTTTGATTAGTTTTTGTTCTTGCAATAGCGTTACCTCATCTAGTACCCGAGCGGCTTCGTCATCTTTTTTAAAACTTATTACGATTAATGTACTCATAATGCCCTCCACAATTATGTTGATTACCTATGAGGTATAACTCGTTATGAAACTGATCGCCGTGACTAAACGCACGGAACCGGATTTGATGTGCGGATTAACAGAGTAGTACATCGTAAAAGGAATGTGCCTAAAATCACAGTTAAGTGTAAATAGTCATGGTAACCTAAATATGGGTGCCATGATTAATTATCCGAGAAGCAGTTTTCTGAGGGCATTCTTTAGAAAAGGATCACCAAAATTTTTTAGTTCCGGTGAGCTTATACTGGGAATCGATCCTTTACCTGATGGCGTTTATTTTATTGATACTGGCTATGTTAAAGTTTATTCAATAAAAGATACTGGCGATGAACTAATACATATAATCTATGGACCATACGAGCAATTTCCGCTTGCCTGGGCGTACTTGAATATTGAATCAGACATGTATTATGAGGCTCTGGCGGATACCTTAGTATGGCGAATTTCGCGGGAGCGGTTTACATTGTTGGCTACGACCGACCCAATCGGCAGCTATGAGTTAGCGAGACAGTTGGCGCAGCAATTCCAAGTATATTCTAGTCGGATTGATAATTTAGAATATAAAAAAGCGAGTGAACGCGTAGTCTATCGTATACTTTTTTTAGCTGCCCGATTTGGTGTACGACGGGGCCGAGACATTTTAATCGATATGCCCGTTACACATGAACTTGTGGCAAAAACAATAAATTTGGCAAGAGAAAGTGTCAGTAGACAATTTGAAAATCTGGAGCATCAAAGGATTATTGAGAATATTGACCACCACATTATTATTAAAGATTTGAAGCGCCTTCAATCGCTGCTGAGTGAACCAAGCGGTTTAAAATTCTGGGGTCTATAATAACGTCCACATTCACGGATTTCTTCTTCTAGCATGTGGGTTTTAAGAAGCTATATTTAGAATGACTTATGACGTCCTGGCCACGCCAAATACATAATAATTGCTGCCGCTAACCACGAAGCTGCGCCTATGAGTATAGACAACCATGATTCACTGATTGTACCTGCTGCTCGAGCAATGAGATACATACCGAGTAGCAGAAATACGACTGCCCACTTCCAATACTTCCAGAATTCAGGGTTACTTGCCAGTATCAATGCAATTATAAGAAAAACGCCACCGCTGATAACAAGACTTGGCGTATTCAATGATGAGCTTGCAGAGAGCATAAGTTTACTGCCAAACCAGACTAAGAGAATACTGATATTGATCGCAACTGCAAAATAAAAAATATGTTTCCACTTTGTTTCATCCACAATACATATCCTCTTCTATCATATGGAAAAACCGATCCTCCGCTTATAAGTCTAATCGCTTAATTTTGTGTGTTAGTGACAACTATCACGACAAACGTTTCGCAGTGATGGTAAGTTAAAAAATAGCGGGGTGGTACGCGAAACGAGGAACATATCCGATATGATCCTCAGCTATTGTCTTGCCTAATAACTAAGGAGGTTTATACCGTGAGTTACCGAAATAGACGTAACGAAGCAGACATAGAAATTTCTATAATCAATGAATTACATACATCAGGCGTAACAAAGCGGAATCAAATGGACGAACGGTTACGTGAACTCGAAACTGAATATAAACAGTGCCTAGAAGATTTACATAAAGTAGAACAATGCGTCCTTTCAAAAATTGGGCAAGCATAATATTGACGATAGTTGCAATATCAAAATATGAACGATCATAACTTAATAAGGAGTTACTATGAACGCTACTAAATCACGCGAAGCTAAACGATCAAACAATATGATCGGTTGGGTATTTTTCGCTGCATTTATGATGGGTATTTCAGGATTTTTTCAAGCAATTGTTGGGCTCGTAGCAATCTTGAAACACACATACTATTTTTTATCAGTCAATCACGAGGTAGCATTTAGCTATGCCACATGGGGATGGATACACTTAGTATTTGGCGTCATACTGATTCTTTCTGCGGGTTCCTTGCTCCAAGGGCACGTCTGGGGGAGATTGTTAGGTATAACCCTTGTCGGTTTAAATCTGATTGCGAATTTCACCTATATCCCATCCTACCCATTTTGGGCTTTCACGATTATTATTCTCGATACGATAATAATTTACGCAATAGCACTTCATGGAGATGAAATAGAGGCTTAGGCTGTCCAAAGAATCCTACTTGTTTGTTAATCGTCCCTTAAATAAAATTACAATAGGGCCGCATGTGCTGCACGTGTTATCAATGTAATTGTCGCTTAGATGCGGGCGTGATAGCTATCACAGTGTGTGCAAGTATAATGATTTAGCCTGATAATGTTAAGGGGTCGATTGACTATTAATTAGGTCTCAATCAACCGTAGGTGATAAAGGGGGTATGCGATGCAAAACCGAGCGAACGACGAAACGGCTCTCATTATTATTGCCGAAATAAAAGAGAAAACTCTTATCGACAAAGCAATTAAATTAGCTCAGAAAGAATATAAAAAAGAATTTACGGCAAACAAAGAAGATTTTGATAAGCAGTTAGATACAACTTTGCACAGTATGTAACATACGTTAGAGCTGTTGAGGGCGTTAATCGTAGTAGCTTTGCAGCTATAGGCACTGTCTAGAATATAATTACATGTTTTGTTTTATTACGTGTCGATATAATTGAGCTATACTTTAATTTTCCCCCATGAATGCTCAAACTAACCTTCTGATAAAAAAGCGCCTACGGCCACTATACGTGGTGGCATTTTTTCAGGGTTTTGTTTTTTGGTATGCCGTCGAAAAACTTTTTATGAAAACAATTGGTTTTAACGACGAATCAATCGCCGTCGCGACGGTGCTGTATATCGTTGTTATGATGCTTGCTAATATGCCTTGTGGAATTTTAGCAGATAGATGGAGCCGGAAAGGTGTGTTGTGTATCGCAAGTATTTCCCTGCTGGTAGCTTCGGTTATTTGCGGCACGAGTCACAGCTTTTTGCCCTACGTGGTCGGTATTAGTATCTGGGGTTTATTTTACGCGTGCTATGCGGGGACCTACGACTCAATTATTTATGATGTCGTACTCGAAGCCACTGGTAAACATAATGGCTTTGAGCGGTTTTATGGCAAAGTACAATTTTGGGATTCGGCGGCACTCATACTGACGGCTTTATTATGTGGCACTATCGCTACTCGGTACGGCCTGCGCGCAGATTTTTTGCTGACCGCTCCTTTTACGGCTTGCTCAATATTCGCGTTACTACTATTTCATGAGCCGCAACTCCATAAAAAAGATTCTGCGGCATCAGTTCGCAGGCACCTTGATGAAATACGAAGTGCTCTTGGCCAGCATGCGAGCATAATTTGGCTCGTTATCAGTATTATTTGTAATGTGGTGGCCATGCGAATACTGTTCGAGTTTTTGCAGCTTTGGTTTATCGGACTTGGTTTGCCGGTTTCTTTGTTCGGACCGGCGACTATTCTGTTATACGTTGGACTCGGATGCGCCGGTTCTATTGCGAGCCGGGCCCAGAGCCGCCAGTGGGGTTTATTGATCGTGGGTATAATCACGCTTTTGGCCGCTTGTGGATTTTTGTTCAAAATTACATTTGTAGTACTGGTAGCGGTTCTTGTTGTTATTGCCGGCGTGATGGCATTGAATATTATGCTGAGTAGACTGTTGCATGATAGCGTAGCATCCAATATACGTGCTGGTACTTCTTCAATGGCGAGTACTGCTGGCTACGGCGTTTTTATCCCCGTTGCATTGGGCTTTGGTGTCATCAGCCAAGCACATGGGATTTTTCGGGCTGGTTGGTTTGAGGTAGGATCCTTAGTGGCAATGATTCTGGCTTTCTTGGTCTATTATTGGTTTCGTTCTCAAGAAGCGGCATTGAAATCTATTGTCGAGAGTACATAGATATCTTATAAAAGACACCACACGAATGAAAAACGCCTCGCTGCACTATCGGCATATTGGAAGTCCGAATTATACGATTGCTAATGAAGAACGTGCTGCTGGCGCTGCTCTCATGGTTCATGAACTTGGGTCTGATCAACACCGAATGACACTTGTTGCTAGTATTGCCCTTGACGGCCAGACTAAACAAGCTATTTCAGGTCATGAGTCTAATCCTAGGGCTCAAAGTATGAAAGATTTAGAAACTGCTTTCCAGTCATGGATGGTTTCAACGTCTGATGACAAACGCATTGTTATTTATGAGGGTGATAAACGAATTTACACTGACCGTGATCAGGCGATAATCCAGGCACGAGATTCAGGTTTAGCGCAATTTCTGGCGCATATACATACAGTACCATCCATTTCTGGAGAGGCCTCGCATAGGCTGATTGCCCAGGAAATGAAACATTCAGGTGTTCGTCCTGTTGAATTGGCGGCGTTTTACGTTGTGCGATCCCTACCTTATGAGGCCTCTGACACCGAATGGAATATTGTTGGTAACGTATATTATCAGACGATGCTTGCCTGTTTAGAGGGCTTCAGAGAATTCACGGATTCCGAAAAAATAACAATCATGCAATCTAATAAGCTGCCAAAACTGCAAAATCGCATGAAAATACAGGTCCAGCCGATTATTGCAGAAGTTAATCGTCTCTTCATGCCCGCGCTTGGTGGTCATAAGCTTTTTGATATACGGCATGATAGTATTACGCTATCACCTGAGTTTAAAGGATTAGATAAACTCGCTCGAGCCGTTAACTACTTGTCGTTGGATGGTTCAGAGCGGATATACGAGATTGCTCGAATCAATATAGAAGTACGCGATCGGGCACTATTTAAAAAAATTATAACAACTTATGACAGCGGGGAGTGTCCGTTTGTAGTGTATGGTGGCTCGCATATTGTATGCTTAGAGCCGGCGCTCCGTACGTATGTGATTGAATAAGCCTATTTTAATGAGACTGAAAATACCCATGGTGAGCTGGCGCGAACCAACGTATTCTACTTCATATGACGAAGTTCATTCAGATATCCGATCGTCGCCGACAAACCGATGCCGATTGAAATACAGGCGACTGTATACGTCATGATGCTCAGTATGCTGTGCCGGGACAAATACGCCCCGCGTATACTTACGAAACCAAGCAGGCTGAGCCAGGCCGTGGCCATGCTAATTTTTCCTCGGGTTGATGGATGTAAATGTTTTTTCAGATGAATTGAAATAAACGTTATGGTTGTGATACATATATGAGGTAAGGCGAGGGCCAGTAAAATCCACCACGGGGCAACACGGTAAGAATATAGTATAACGATAGTCATTATGGTGCCGACTTTGTCCAAACCGGCATCGAGTAATTCTCCAAGCGGGCTTTTTGTTTGGGTGAGGTCGGCTGCCCACCCATCAACTACATCAAGAAACCGACCAATAATGAGTGCAGATAAGGCCAACCAATAATTCTGATCAATAATTTCATTCATGCCAATCAGCACAATCGAGAAACCAACCACGGTTACTAGGTTACCGACCGTAACTAAGCCACCACTTGATGCGGCGAGCCCCTGAAGCCATGTGTAGTGCGCAGCGTCAATGCGTTCCCAATCGGGTTTTTTACTGCGGTGCAGATCCATACGCTCACTATAGCAAAATTAGTACTAAACTGAAGCGTATCCTCAGGAGGCTTTAGACTGGACTAATTCACGAGTTCTCGGTAGCGAAAACAGTATGTCAAATGGTCGTTTGACATGCCGGTTGCCTGCATAAAGGCGTAGCAAATTGTTGGCCCGACGAAATTCATGCCGCGCTTGCGGAGGTCTTTACTGAGCTGTTCCGCGTTTGAATCTGCTGCTGGTAATTCTATCGTGCTTTTGAAAGCAGGCTGCAGTGGTTTATAGTTCACGAATTGCCAAAGGTAGCTATCGAGACTACCAAACTCCGCTTGAATCATGGTTGCGGCCTGAGCATTCATAATGGTCGATCGAATCTTTAGTTTATTTCGAATGATGCCGGGATTTGCTAATAGTGCTACGATTTTTTTCTCATCAAAACTGGCAACATGTTCAATATTAAAACCTTCAAAAGCTTGCCGGTAACCGTCTCGTCGTTTAAGGACCGTGAGCCAGCTAAGCCCTGCTTGTGCGCCTTCAAGTGTCAATTGCTCGAACAGTTTTTGATCATCATGGAGCGGCACGCCCCATTCCTGGTCGTGGTATGCAATATACGTAGCGTCATCTCCGCACCAGTCGCAGCGCACTTTGTTATCAGGATATATCGTCATGCGGTAATCACTTTCGCTAATTCTGTAGGTCGCCTCAACTCTAAATCTCGCTTGCTAGCTAGTTTGACGGAGCAGGCGGCACGCCCTTATTCATTGGCTGAGATTTGTCATCAGGATTGCCATTATTATAGTTTACCGTGATCTCTTCCCCGGCTTTTATATTTCTGATTGCACGAAATGTCACTACTCCATTGGACGGTTCTTTTACGTATGTCGCATTCGGCTCGTAGCTATGGTTATATAGAGAGCCGTAGCCGAGTACCAATGCCAGTTGTTTACCATAGTAAAAGAAGTAATTTGTTAACAGACCTTTTTCGTCGTCATTGGAGGAGTCGCTCATTGGTATCTCGATCACCGGGCATATTTCGATGATTTCTTCTGATAGAATTGGATTTTTAGCAAATACACCTCTGCCAGCATTTGGTATCGTTGAAGTAGAGACAAAAACCGTATCGGAGGGGACTATTTTATCCATTTTTACATAGTATCATTAATAGAAAAAACGCTCTTGGTCGGCCTTCATAGCTAAAGCTAGCGCACGTAGTTATGTTCTAACGGCTTCAACTTGTCTAGGGATGATCTGCGCGAGACTTTGGACAAAAGCACTAGCCGAAAAATCAGCGCTTGGTTCCGGAAGGACTTCAAATTTTGCCTGCATGCGTGGTCCGATATACGTGGCGATAGTTTGGAGAAGCCTGTAGGAACCAAGATTGCCGATTCTCGTATCTCGTTCTTCAAATACAGCTAGCTCATCAAATCTTTCCGGATCGTCCCTTAGAGGTACGCTTCCCTCAAAAACTGTGAGCAGACTAGGGTCTGTTTTCGATGGCTGCTTTTGAACGATGCCATGGTGACCCAAACGTATCGTTAGACCGTCAGAAACCATGATGCCAGCGCTCATACTCAAACGGGGGTGGGCAATACCCCGTACTGGTAATCCATCCGCTTTGCTTTTCATAAATGCCCCACCCATGGAACTGACACGCTCATGTTCTTCATTATAATCTGGAGCGATGCGTCCGACTTTAATTTTGAGAGGCTCGAAATTTGATCCTCGTGCTGCTTGAAGGGTTTGTAATCTTCCTTCTCCGACAGATACAATCATCTCCTCCGTATGCCAATCAGCTTTCCTTTTGAGCCCATAGAGTGACTGGCCCAGTGCGTGTTCATCTGCTTCATCTGCACCCCAGTACATTGCTAAAACATTTTGACTGAAGAAGCTTTGACGCGGCAATCTTTCGCCTGCAGCAATCGCGAGTGCGGCAGCTCGTTTGGCAGTTATGTTCGGAAGTGCTTTATGGTATTCAGCGTGATAATTGGAAAACAAATCATGAACAAATTCAGAACCGATACTTGCCCTTCCATGAACAACATGTTTCATTGTATCCCCTTACAGAAGTTATTATCAGTAAACTCTACTGATCATGCAAGCATGAGCATCGCTGTTAAGACACCAGCTAATACTGGCATTCAGATATTTGTGAACCTGCGAGTAATGGCGATCGATTATAACTGAAGAGCTATACAGTACTTACATGAAATTGAAAAAGCCACTCGTAGGTTGGGGCACCAAGGCAGTAGTGAGTTGTGACCATGAATGAGAACCGGTCCATGTCCAATAAGGGTTAAAGGTACCGGTAGCGCTCTCTATCGCATAAGCATCAGAAAGCTTGATCGAACCGGTAGATGCACTTTGACCGGCTACCAGCGTAGTGCCCCCGGATGTTACCGCTGTAGGAGCAGTAATAGGTGAGGGCCAGCCCATCTGAGTCAAAAGTAGATCGTTAGAATTTGTGGTTGTGAGTGATGGTTGTGAACCGCTTGTTGAAGTACCGGCAGTAGCCGTGTTGGCAGTCGCGGCACTGTCTACCACCAATGCGATATTGGCTATATTGCCACTAAATTCATATAGAGACATAAAAATGTTAGCGGTTGCCTGTGTAGCGGTTATGGCTCGTGGCTGAGAGGCAACTGCGATCTTTCCAAAAAGGCAGAGTACAGCCGTAGTGCTATGTGTGACACTATTCAGTAGTGTCCAATTGCCATTAGTATCACTAATTGTCGGTAGGGTGGTACTACTTTCATTGATAACCGAGCACAACATGAGATTTCCGATGGCCGGTGTGTTTGTAAAACTGAGCGTTAAGGGGCTGGCGCCATTTGTATTATTAGACCCTTGGACAAGTACATATGCCATTTTAAGCTACCGCTATACATCGCCACTTTGAGGTAGCAATATTCCACATAAAACCGGCCATTATCATCGCAGAAGCAACTGTTGTGCTGGGCGGAGCAATCGTGCTTGGTTCAAAGGAACTCCCCCAAGCAATCGCCTGGGTTATACCATTGTCCGTTATACGTACAATGAGCGTATCGCCATCTACTGGGGTGCCCGTGAGATTGGTTGACATCGAAGTAATAGGTTGCGCCAAACCGGTAATGGACGCAACGTCAGTATTGTCTGTATCGATAGCCGGCGTAGCACTTTGTGTTACCGTCACCACCCGGCGTGTAATGCGTTTGTTAGATACGGTCATGGTGTCGGTCGTACCGACAACCGTACCGGTCGGTGCACTGACAGCGGTCAATGACGAGGTGCCATTACCGACAACCAGGCCAGTGAGGGTCGTTGCCCCTGTACCGCCTGAGCTGACCGCTAACACCCCTCCTGTGGTTTGTATATTTAGTTCATATATGTTTCCGCTGGGATCACGCCATTTCAGTACGTCACTATCTACGTAGAGAATAATGCCCCCCGTTGGATTATTGTTGGGCACTGCATTAGCATTGCCGATGCCTATAACACCGATACCATTGCCGAATGATTTTGTGTCCGACAGTAACTGTATATTGGGCACGGCGGCGTGCTGCTCGCCGATCAGCATATCGTGGGCATCTGATGAGTCCCTGATATGAAGGTCGTTCGTGGAGTTATTAAGCATTTCAAAACCCCATTGATCGGATCCCGCGGTGCTTAATACCATGCTCCCATAATTTGTTGTGGCGCCACGGCTGACACGAATGCTAGTTGTGCCCGTGCCGTAGGTCTGTACGCCATTGATGTTAAAGAAGTTGGTATTGCCAAGGTAATTCGGTGCTGTAACCGTCGACGGAAAGATAATCGTTGCCGTACAGCCGCTATCTACTTGAATTGATGCCGTGGCGCCGACTGCAGGGTTGGCTTCACGACTTGATTGCACTAAGCCGAGAGTTGTTCCCGCAGTGAACCAATAGGCAATTATTGGGTTACCTGTTGAGTAGCAGCCGATAAATGCAAATTCAGTACCACCACTGGCGACGTAGCTGTAGCCGTTGTAGGTAACGTTACTTTGGTTTGGTGCTTCACAACCACAGCCAGTCAAGGTGATGTTGCCGCCCGAGGTTAACCAGTAACCTGCACCATTAGAGTCGGCAGCGCAGCCCGTGAGGCTACAGTATGTCATGGTGTTAAAGTAGTAGCCGGCATCGGTATTACCCGCGCCATAACAGGCTGACATCGACACGGAGGTCCCACTACTCAAATGAAAACCATGCTGACCATTGTTTTGCGAACGAACCGCATCAAAGGTGGAAGCGATCGGAGTATTAATGTATATTCCATCGGTACCAAATCTTTGGATAAGCAGATTACTGTACTGACAGTTGGCAACAGCTGAGCCGGAAGTATCAAGGTATATTCCGGTACCACTGCCGGAGTTCGGACCGAGGATTTGGAGGTCACGAATTGCCATGTAACGCTGGGTTAATGCGTACAGACCGTTGGCGGTCGTGGATGTCTGCTCGATAATAGAACTATCAGGCCCACTACCCTGCAGGACTACTCCGCTATAGATCGTTAGTTCAGAGCTGATCTTATATGTTCCCGCTGGCACGTATACGGTTCCTCCACCGGCCGCACTGGCCGCACTGAGCGCATTCTGCAAGGCGGTGGTTGAGTCATTCGTGCCTGTCGGATCGGCGCCATACTCGGTAACAACATTGAACCAGTCAGTTGTTCCATTGACGCTGCTCCATGCGGCCGTCGATGAACCGGTGGCTATCAGCGCTTCACCCGTACTGGGAGTACCGGATATGGCAACACCCTGGATACTTTCGACGGTTGGACTGCTCACGGTATTGCCGAGGTCACCACCTAGTGTCACGAAGTTCTGCGTGGTAGAGCCGGTACCGCCTTGGTTGACGGGCAAGGCACTGGACAAGTGCGTGCTGACTACTTCAGGACCGGGATAGCTGCCATTCAAGTCACCACTGGCACTGCCGGTAGGAGACAGACTGGTGGGAATCTGTCCAAAGGTAGCAGCGTCAGTCGCAGCTACGCCATTGGCGAGGTTGGTGATCTTCTGGCTGTTGAGACTGACACTGCTGGTGGGAGCTGCCAATTGATCCAAGCGATTAGCTCGGATGATGGTCTCGACGTTCGCACTGCTGGTCAAGGTCGTGGTATTGCCAATGCTGGTTACGTCACCCGTCAGGTTAGCATTGGTGGTCACCGTAGCGGCATTGCCGGTGATTGATCCGGCAATAGCAGTCGTGAAGGTCTTCGTGCCGGCAATGCTTTGGTTGTTGGTGAGATCAACGAAGTTCTGCGTGGTAGAGCCGGTACCGCCTTGGTTGATGGCTACCGGACTTGTTAAGGTGATGGTATTGCCGGACTTAGACAGACCACTGCCGGCGGTAATCTCACCGGCTCCACTGAACTGGGTCCAGGTAATTGGTGTGGTACCAATGGTATATGGCCCATTGCCGCTCACGACGAAGCCGGCTCCTCCATTGAGTGTTCCCTGCTCAACAAAGGCAAAGGCACCGGGGACTTGTGAACCGCTGTTCATGTCGCTCGCCCGGGTCAACACATAGGCGGCTGCACCACTGCCGGGATTCGTAACGGTATAAATACCGTTATTGGCAGCCGTGACTTCATTCATGACCAAGAGACGGGCGTTCGTCGTCATGGCAATACCGTCAACGCTGAGGGCGCCATCCGCAGTTGCCGTTAGAACGCCACTGCTATACGTATTGCTGGGCAAGGCAGCCGTGGTAGCAGCTGCTACCGAAGGTTTAACCGACAGACCCTGCGACAAAGAATCGGCATAGGTCTTGGTAACCGCGTCAGTGGCATTAACGGGTGTCGGTACAATGATCTCACCGGTGAAGGTCTTCGTGCCAGCAATGCTCTGGTTGTTGCTGAGATCAACGAAGTTCTGCGTGGTAGAGCCGGTACCGCCTTGGTTGACGGGCAAGGCACTGGACAAGTGCGTGCTGACTACTTCAGGACCGGGATAGCTGCCATTCAAGTCACCACTGGCACTGCCGGTAGGAGACAGACTGGTGGGAATCTGTCCAAAGGTAGCAGCGTCAGTCGCAGCTACGCCATTGGCGAGGTTGGTGATCTTCTGGCTGTTGAGACTGACACTGCTGGTGGGAGCTGCCAATTGATCCAAGCGATTAGCTCGGATGATGGTCTCGACGTTCGCACTGCTGGTCAAGGTCGTGGTATTGCCAATGCTGGTTACGTCACCCGTCAGGTTAGCATTGGTGGTCACCGTAGCGGCATTGCCGGTGATTGATCCGGCAATAGCAGTCGTGAAGGTCTTCGTGCCGGCAATGCTTTGGTTGTTGGTGAGATCAACGAAGTTCTGCGTGGTAGAGCCGGTACCGCCTTGGTTGATGGGCAAGGCACTGGACAAGTGCGTGCTGACTACTTCAGGACTGGTTGCCGTATTGCCCAGGTCACCATCCAGTTGGATGAGACCGGGAGTAGCACTATTGGCATCAGCTGGAGCAGCTGGCAGACTAGCCCAAGCAGCAGCGGTGCCGCTGCTGGCTATCAGCGCTTCACCCGTACTGGGAGTACCGGATATGGCAACACCCTGGATACTTTCGACGGTTGGACTGGGATAGCTGCCGCTCAGGTCACCACTGGCACTGCCAGTAGGCGTTCGACTATTGGTGGTGGTTGGGTCATTGGCAGACAGGGCATTGGTGGCACCAGAGCCAGCCGCACCAACTGTCGGAATCTGTCCAAAGGTAGCGGCGTCAGTGACAGCTGTACCATTGGCGAGGTTGATGAGCTTCTGAGCATTCAGGCTGACATTGCCGGTGGGAGCAGAGACCTGGTTGAGTGTGGGCATGGCATGGACATGGCCGGCATCAGCGGCTAGGCCTGTGCTACCGGCAGATCGGGTGCCGAGGGGCTGGATGTCTGCCGAGTTAGCATCTAGTCCGACGCCACTGCCAGGCGTCTGGTTTATCCATTTGCTACTAGTGCTATCATAGGCCAGGATTTGGTTATTAGTCGGGCCAATAATAGCCGTGTCGATAAGATCGACTGTCGCAAGGTTAACGTTGCCACCAATAGGCGTTTTACTGTTGACGGACTGAACACTTGCGGTGGCTGCAGAAAGCGAAGATTGAATACTCGTCGCGAGGTCAGATTCCGGTATACCACTACTGGGCTTTATGTATCCACCAGCGGCGGCGATCGCGTTGGACTGGAGTGTACCGTCAGGGTTATTAGAGACACTTAAGAAATCGTTGAGGATTTGTCCCCAAACGTTGTCATCTTGACCAGGTATAGGAAGCCGTGACATGGCTTAGTGCTATATGTACTCCCCTCGTGCCCCTTATGGTTTAGAGATATTGTATCACGGCTCGGGTTGCTTTGAGCGCTACTTATTACCTCGATTGACGCAAATCGACAAACCACAAAGAAATGCCGAGACTTAATTTGACATGACTTCCCTGTAATTACTGTAACGCTATACCGCTAGTATGGTACGAGCACGGGTCGTCAGACAATAGCGTGCGTGTAGTATAATTAATTAATGAGATTAACTATATGTCGATAACTACACAGCCGAACAGCCGCAAACGCGAAATCATAACCGGAGTTTCCGTGCTTATTGTGATTGCCGTACTCGTTTTTGTGATTACCCTCAGCGATAAAAGTTCAACCAGCCCGGCTGCTGCGGTTGCTTCGCGCAGTGGGACATCCAAAACTAGTAGCGCCTCGTCAACGAAAGCAATTACCGCGAGTACAAGATTTACCGATGGTACCTATACCGCAAAAGGTTCTTACGAAGCTCCAGGAGAAACGGAGAGTATTACTGTGACGCTTAGCTTGCAAGGTGGTGTGGTGGAAAACGCTTCCGTGGTAGAAGGTTACAAAAGCAGTGAATCACAATTATATCAGGATCAATTTGTCTCAGCCTATAAGCAGTTAGTGCTCGGTAAGAAAATTACTGATATACAGCTCAATCATGTCGCGGCATCATCTTTGACGTCACAGGGCTTTAATGAAGCGGTTAAGCAAATTGAACAACAAGCTCTTATCTCCTAAGCTGCTTCAGGCGTCATCTTCAATTACTTTTGAGGCTATTGGCACGAACTGGATCGTAGATATATATGAATCAATATCGAGCGCCAAACACCAAACATTAAAAGACTTGATCAGCGCTCGAATTGCGGCTTTTGATCGCGCGTATTCGCGGTTTCGCGCTAACTCCCTCGTTAGTCAGATTTCAAAATCGGCCGGACGCTATGATTTACCCGCTGATTCAGTTGCATTAGTCCAATTGTATCGAAAACTCTATGACACCACGGATGGTTTGGTTACGCCGCTCATTGGTAATCTTTTGGAGGATTCCGGATACGATGCCGAATATTCATTTGTACCCAAAACGTTACGGCCTGTGCCCGCTTGGGACACAGTGCTCAGTTTTGATGGCTGTAGGCTCACAACCACAACTCCGGTGACGCTTGATTTTGGAGCTGCCGGAAAAGGCTACCTGGTAGACATTGTCGGTGAGCTGCTTGAAGTGCACGACATTAACAGGTACTGCGTAAATGCGGGAGGTGATATTCGCTTTCGCCATCCTACGAAGCCACTGATTGTCGGCCTCGAACATCCAGACGATCCGACGAGGGTGATTGGTACAGTTGAGCTGCGCAATCAGTCTATTTGTGCTTCGGCGACTAATCGCCGCGCTTGGCGCCACTACCATCATGTCATGGATCCCAAGACGCTTAACTCAACGGACCAAGTTCGAGCAACTTGGGTGGTCGCCGCTAGCACCATGCTGGCTGACGGAATTGCGACGGCTCTGTTTTTTGTTAACCCCGAGCGCTTGACTGGCTTTGGCCCATTTGACTACGCGGTAATAGGCACTAAGGCTTCAGGCGCGACGATCGTGTGCTCTGATTTCTTTACTGAAAGATTATTCTAACGATTACAATGAAAGGTACTCTATGTTAGGCATGATAGATACATTACTGAATCGATTTACGATGTACAGAATCGTGCTGTATTGTCTCATCGCCTATGTAGTATTCGGCTTGGCGCTATCACTTACTGGTACAATCGTTATCCCGGCGCGAGACATTATTGTCAGTATCGTTGTACTGCTCCCAGTCATGTACGTATGCAACTGGGGATTTGCGAAACTATTACAAGTTTCAGTCAATCAGGAGTCTTGGTTAATTTCAGCTCTTATTCTTGTCTGTATACTTTCTCCCCAATCGACACTTAATGGGGCTCTCAAGATTGCCTTGGCCGGTATTATTGCGATTGCCTGTAAGTTCTTTGTGCACTACCGCGGGATAAATCTCTTTAATCCAGCAGCTTTGGCGGCTGTAATTGTCAGTGTGGCCTATGTGCTGCCGGTCACTTGGTGGATCGGTGTGCCGTCAATGATACCGATCACGTTGATTGGCGGGTTACTAATTGTGCGAAAGACCCGACGATTTAGCCTGGTCATCGCATTTCTGGTCATGGGGATCATGATTGCATGCTACGTTGATACGATTCTCGGGCATCAAGCGCTTAGCACTACCCTGCATGACGTAATCTTAAGCGGACCGTTGCTCTTCATGGGAACAATTATGCTGACCGAGCCGTCAACATTGCCCGCTTCGCGGCTGCAACAAATCTATTACGGCTTACTTGTCGGGATCATCTATAGCTCGGCGCTCAGTTTTTGGCGGTTTACTTCCTCGCCTCAAGCTGCCCTCATTGTCGGTAACGTCTTTACGCTTCTGGTTGCGCAACGCTTCGGGGCGCAACTAATCCTACGAGCTCGTACGAAACTGGCGCCAAACGTCTATGATTTTGCGTTTAGCGTTCCGAGTAAACAGAGGCTCGCATTCATGCCCGGCCAGTATTTAGAGTGGACCTTGCCACATACATCGACAGATAGCCGTGGTAATCGACGAACTTTCAGTATTGCCTCGTGTCCGGCGGATAGCGAGGTGCATATATGTCTCAAGGTGTACGAGCCGTCGAGTAGTTTTAAAAAAGCCCTGCTTAGTTTACAGCCGGGTCAATCAATTCGAGCCAGCCGGCCAGCCGGAGATTTTACGCTGCCCACGGATCCACGGCAACCAATAGTATTCATTGCGGGGGGAATCGGCATCACGCCTTTCCATAGCATGATCACATCAGTGGTTGCCGAGGCTAAGCAAAGGGACATAACGCTTGTTTACGTAACTGCAACCGCCGCGGACTTTGCCTTTGGGGACACTTTCAAGCGTGCCGAAAAATTTGGTGTTAAGACGCACTATCTAACGGGTCGCTTGCAGCCGGACGATCTTAAACAGTTTATTATTCCTTCGGCTAATCAGAAATTCTATGTCTCCGGACCAGACGGATTCGTGCGAGCCTATAAAAAAATGCTTGTTGGTTTGCATGTTCCGATTCACACGATTCGTACCGATCATTTTTCTGGTTATTAAATTTTTATTCGCTCATGCAAATCAGTGCTTACGAGTGTGATAAACTACTCAGCACCTGTTAAAAAAACAAAAACATTTTTTACTCTATCTATTTCAATATAGTAAACTGCGTGACGCATAATCCGGCGGCAATAATGACGACCATAATAACTTGTACAGCTGGCCCCAACCCAGATGCTGGTAAACGGTGAGCTCGAATGGCTTTATCCGCGGCTTTAAACCGGGGGTATCCCATAAGGGCAACCAAGTGCGCCGAGCAGTAAACCACTTGCACCAAGATAGCTATGATGCTCGTGAAGCGCACTGAGGGCTACACCTCCCGCTTCTATTGCCAAGCTCGTGCGTATCCAAGCGAGTAATGTACGTTCATTGGCGAGTAGGAATCGGATGTCAATGTCGAGGCTTTTGTTTTCAAAAGTATTATTCACGGGCTATGTTTCTTAGCTGCCTTTCTGTGCTTCCTTGTGGCTTATAGCTACTGATTTAAATGCCTGACATATGCATGGATCACGTTTAGCGTACCACGAAGGTAGGATTACTTTATCATAAAAATGATGGGTTGCAAGGCCGCTATTTTGATGGGCCGCTTACTGTTGTTGGAGTTTGTTAACTAAGCGCTCGGCTGCTTCCAGGCCGCTTGTAAAGGCGCCCTCCATGAATGGTCCGCCGATATAATCACCGGCGAAGGTAATTGATTGAACTGGATCTTCGATTTCGCCATTCTTAAATCTGCGCAGTCGTTTGAAATGCCCCACATCAAACAGCGGCAGTGCTTCAGGCCATCGTTGAATGTTTGTGGCTATGAGTTCAGAATTACCAATAAGCAGTTTGGTTCGCGCGGGCTTTACCGCCTCAATCAGCTTCCGTGCAAGAACGTTGTCGGATAGCGAAATCAGCGCCTCTGCCGTGCTACCAGAAGCGTACGTTTTGAGCGTAGCGAGCGCTGACGTTGTAGCTCCTCCAGGTTCATGAGAAAGCGTGACGGCGGACAAGATAGTGCCTTCGACGCGCGGATAGGCGATAGCTATATTGCCTCGTGTCTGCGCTGTTTGATAGGTTTGGGCAACGAGCGCGGTAGACGAGTAGTCGATCGCTTTAAAGAACTCGATTTGCTTGCTATCTAAGTCCGGGAAAATTGTCGGCACAACGCTGGCGGTCGTGGCACAAACAATGCCGTCAGCATGTAAACGTTTGCTGTTCGTTCCGTTGAGTACCGTTACTAAATGCTGCCCCTTGCTACTTTCAACCTGTCTGACCGTGTGATTTAGTAATATCGTGCTGTTTTCCGCGGCTTTTCCCGGGATATGCTCCAGACCGCCGTTCATTTTATATGTCGCATGTGAAAACGCTGCTCTGCAGAGTAGTAGCATCATAGCCGCGCTGGTATGTTCAGGACTCCAGTAGAAGTAGCCATTGAGAATAGGCTGTAAGGCGTATTCTAAAAATTCTTTACCACCTGCTCTTGTGTACATAGCTGAGACGGGCCGCACGTCAAACTTTTCTGCTTTCCAAAAGGCATGTAGATCAAATGAAGGCCAGGCGGACACTATCTTGAGAAGCAAAGCTATACCGGATGATTTTGCAGACCATGAGAGCGGATCAGTTCTTAAAAGTGAGCGAGCTGTCAGCATGGTGAGGTCGCCATTTCGGTACATGCCCGAAGCGCTTCTTTGGCGATACAGTAACTTGTCGAGTTTAGTGTCCGCTAAAAACACTCGCAGATTTGTGTACCTATCAGTCAGGAATCCCGCGCCCATTTCGATTGCCGTATTATTCACGAGTCGGCTATGAATCCGGCCGCCTAAACGGTCGTTTCTCTCAATCAGTGTCACCCGGTAGCCACGATTAGTAAGCCGATAGGCTGCTGCAGTTCCTGCAAGGCCGCCGCCGATTACGACTATGTGTTTCACGCCTTCAGCATACCAGACATGAAGGTTCATGTGCGGTGTAAAGATTTTAGTTCCAGTTTTATTTCGTTTATCTTACAGACAGTACGCCTTAAAAAGTTCACAATTGAGATACGGATGTTTATAAGACAGCCACTGGTAGTTAATACAGATTGAATCGAGGCTTACATGAGTAATACTAAACATGACCAAAATACTCAAAAAAAACTTATTAATCAAGGTAACCGTATCACTGCGCTTAAAAAACAGATAGTTTACTACAAAGAAATAACAGAGACGATTCGTGAGCCATTCATTATCCTTAATAAAGATCTCAATGTTGTCACCGCCAATTTAGCGTTTTACCATAAGTTTAAAGTCAAAAAGAGTGATACCGAAGGTAAGCGTATTTATGACCTTGGTAACAGTCAATGGGATGCTCCTGATCTGCGAGTCTTGCTTGAAAACATTCTACCGACGCATAGAGTTTTAAATGACTACGCCGTCACGCATAATTTTCCTTCACTTGGAATAAAGACCATGTTGCTTAACGCCAGACAAGTTGATAGTAAAGAACTTATCCTGCTAGCGATGGAAGATGTTACGGCACAGTGGAAATTAAAAATTGATTCGGCCGAGATGACTGCTAATCTCATTAAACAGCGCGACCGTCTTCAAGGCCTCAATGCTGCCAAGGAGGAATTTATATCTCTGGCATCTCATCAGCTTCGTACGCCTGCGACTGCTGTCAAACAATATGTTGGAATGCTGACTCACGGCTACGCCGGTAAACTTTCTAGAGAACAATTGAAAATGCTCGGTATTGCTTATAAAAATAATGAGCGACAATTAGAGATTATCGAGGATTTACTGCGTGTAGCAAAAGTTGATGCCGGTAAGGTTTACTTAGATAAGTCGCCTTGCGACGTAGTCGTGCAGATAGAAGAAGCTATTAAGGGGCAAGCTATCTTATTCGAGAAACGAGGGCAAGCTATTGTATTTAAAAAGCCAGACACAAAAATGATAGCAAGTATCGATCCAAAATTAATGCTGATGGTTTTAGAGAATTTACTAGACAACGCAGGTAAATACTCTAACACAGGGCAAAACGTCGCTATTAGTGTTCATCAAAATAAGACCCATACAATAATTACCATTGAAGATCATGGAGTCGGTATACGTAAAAGTGATTTGAAGAAATTATTTAAAAAGTTCTCTAGGATTGATAATTCCCTATCAGTATCTGTAAAAGGTACGGGTCTCGGTTTGTACTGGGCAAAGAAAATATTAGATTTACATGACGGAAGCATACAGGTTACCTCTATTTTAAAAAAAGGTTCTACTTTTGAAATTATCACTCCGACTGACTAAAGCTAAACGTTTGTATTGACATAGACTAGCGTCGGAGCGCTGATTATTTGGGAATATGCGCGCGAAATTAACGCGTCAGTAGTATTCAGCCGTCGCGCTGATTGTAGTATATAGACACTATGAGTAGCAAAAATAGCGCGACGGGTGCGACCGACACCAGCCAGCCTTGCCAAGTTGCGGGAGTAAAACCGCTGCCCTGTGTTTTGGCCTTAAACCATGAGCCGTGCCTAGCATGGGCCAGCGTAATAGTTCCGACTTCGCTAGCAGCGCCGAGTAACGTAATCAGCCAGCCTTGCCATGACCGAGGCGCGATCCCAAAACCTGTCAACTTTGGTCCAAACCAAGGGTTCTTCTGATTATCCTTTTCGCCCATCATATCTAAAGTATATATCGATTCGAATCATTTGCCGCGAATGGTGGCGCTTCAACGGACGGAGCAACCCGCGGGTCACGTAATCCGAACTGTTAGCATTAATACACCGCTATATTCGACAGTATTCGTTCAGGGTAAGTAACCTACGGGAATCTACGATTGCAGCATAGCTGTAACTCTAACTCTGGCACATGTAGCTTGAGTCGGTAGCATAATCGCTGACGCTAACGGCTGGTTTGCCATGCGATAATGGTGCCAGAGCTGCATTATAGGCATACGGATGTCTCATGGCGCTGGCGTGTTGAAGTCCCTCTAACGTTACTTCTGTAAAGGGTCTGTCTTTAGCTAACTTATTGGCTGCACGGATTTTCTGAGCGGCAGATTTATCATCGACGACTGTATCATCCGCAGCACACAAGTATGTTATGGAGTTATAATCGACGGACCTCAGGTTTTCAGTAAAACTTCTGAGGTTGCTGTCAACGACCATGTTAAGTTCTGATATACAAAGATCTTCCGAAATTCCAGATACCGTTGTTTGCCAGGCATATTCTACCTGCTGTTTTAAGGACAGGCAGCGATTGGGACTACTTTCTGTAGTATCCCAAAGATCACCAGCAAGTTTGCCGGCAAAACCCATGCCATGCTTCATGCCTAATGCCTCTAGCAATCGCAGATCGCCGATATCTTGATTGAGAACGTCCGCTTCACTAACCGGCGTGCAGTCATAGATAAGCATATTGATCTTCGTGCCGGTTTCTTTCAACTTTAGTCGAGGCAGAAGTGAGGTCATGACTATGCCACCCATACTTTGCCCGTATAAGTTTATTTCGATGATATCCGGATTACGCACATAGTCATTTATACAACCTGCTATCTGTTCCAGGTTAATGCTATTACCGGGATAGACAACATAATTGACGCGTCCCAGGCTTTCCAGGGATGGTAATAGTGACAGGGCTTCTGCTTCAGCGTTTTCAGTACCTAGTCCACCAAATACGAATGTCGCATGATCCATCAGGTTCTCCGGCGTTTTAGCGTCTTCAATTGTGCCAAGTTTGGCCGGTGTATCAGGCCATAGGGAACCTGTCTCGACGCGGTTTAGTTGATTGAAAATGGACAATCCACCGAGGCTCGCTACACCCGCGCCGATCAATGCGCTCCTTAATAATGACCGCCTAGCTATTAGCAGAGGTCCTTTGAGCTCGAGCTCACCAGGCGGAGACATAGCCGGCATAGCATCGAATGATGGTTTTGTTTGTTCTGACATACAATAAATAGCCGTCCACTTTAATTGACGCACGACGCGACGGGGGTAATTATTAAGTATTATATCATCCTTTCTATATTTGTCACCTAACAGTTTCCCTGTATGACGAAGCCTGAAGAAGCTCGGTTCGAATAGACTTTAGATATACATTACGACTAACTGTTTATCTATCGTTAGAGTGGCATTAGTCATCAGTACTATCAAGTCAAAGTTTTTACTATGCCTTAGCTTAAAAAATAGCAAAAATAAGTATGGTCGTTAGTCAAGGTATACTGTGAGTGTGAAAAATATTGTCAATTGGCTCGGATTTGTGGTTATCCTAGTTGTGATTTTTGGGACTATTGAGGTAGTCACGCAACAATCGGAACGTACAGCTGCAAATTATCCACAAATTCAACTAGCTGAAGATACGGCGGCATCTTTAACCAACGGCAGCAAGCCTGGAGTACTGACTCCTGGTCATGTAAATATGAAACGTAGTCTCGCTCCGTTCGTAATTATTTATTCAAAATTGGGGCAACCTATTAGTGGCAATGGTTACCTCAATGGTCGTCTTCCATTAGCTCCCGTAGGTATTTTACATGACGCTAATGATACAGCTTATTATTGGGTTAGCTGGCAACCTGCAAGTGACGTTCGGATAGCTTCGGTTACTGTTGCTGCTAATAACTACTACGTGTTAAGCGGTCGTTCGCTAAAACAGATCGAAATGAACGAGAACGACACGTTTTGGTATAGCTTCGCAGGAGGCGTTATAAGTCTGTTAGTCCTCGGTGTAATTTTTGTCCTTCGACAAAAAATTAAATGAGCCACCTGCAATTAGGTGGCTCATCATTGTTCGTTCAATATGTATTTACGATTTAGCTTTTGTCTTTGCGTTAATGGCGATTTTCTTTGGAGACGGTAATTTCTTAAATGGTACGACGACACGAAGTATGCCGTTGTTGATGTGCGCTTCAATGTGGTCTTCGTCGGCCTGCTCTGGTAGTTTTATTCTTCGATAGAAACTACTGCTGCTCTCACGCACCAGGTACTTCTTTTTCTTATCCTCGTCTTTTTCGTACTTTTCAGCTTGAATCTCGAGTACGCCCTTGTCAGTAGTCACAGATATGTCTTTTTCGTCGAAGTGTGGGATGTGGGCTTCAACGATCAGTTGTTTATCGTCTTCTGTGTAGACGTCCGTCGTGGGAAGCGCGAGGGATGCGCGCTGACTGCCCAAGAAATCTTCCCCAAAGAATTGTCTTTGTAATGCTCGCATTTCAGCGAATGGATCAAATGGTACTAGGTTTGCCATAGCCACCTCCTTTACTAAAGATTAATTGATGAAGCCTATGTCATGCTTCTGTATATATTCTAAAAAAATTAGCACTCTAATGTCAAGAGTGCTAATTTGTAAAAAATCTCTACACTTACCTGTCTGGCTGCACGGCAGCTTGCAAAAATCCATGCTCGATAAGAAATATATCTTGGTCAGCGTGCATATCGTGTGGACATTCTCGAAACCAACCACTACTGCTGGCTTCTTGGTTACTATGGATATTGCCTTGGAATACTTGAATCTTGTATACGATACCGACAGGATCATCGAGCCCATGTAAATAATGGCTTGGATACTCAATAATGCCAATTGATACCGTTTGCTGTACCCGTATGCCAAGTTCACGCTCCGCAATTCGCTGTACGGCCGTTATAAGAGGCTCAGCGAAGCGTACCGTTCCACCAGGTAAATGCCACCGGCCCTTACAGGGCTCGATTGCTCGCTTTGCCAGGAAGAGCTCCCCCGCGTGATTGGTGATGACTAGTTCCACCGTTAAACGGGGCACCATTGAATAAATGGCGTCAAATTCCTGTCGTGAAAGTGGCTGATGGTTGGTTTGCATACTGTTTTAGCATAGCAAATCGTTTGCGATATTTCTTTCTTCTCATAGATCTCCAAATCGGACTTTAAAAAACCTTAATCAAGTATACTAGTCTTAGTAGACCTTCAATTTATACGTAATCAATAGTACGAGAAAGTAGTAGTATGCCAGTAATTTCAACTAATCATGTGACTAAAATTTATGGTAAAGGAGAAGCGGCCTTTACGGCGCTCGATGATATTACGCTTGCTATTGATACCGGCGAATCAGTCGCCATCGTTGGGAAAAGTGGCTCCGGTAAAAGTACGCTGATGCACACGCTCGCCCTGCTTGATCGGCCAACTAAGGGTAAAGTACTCGTTAATGAGCAAGATGCTTCACGAATGAAAGGCCGACAATTAGATAGCTTGCGGAATAAGAGTTATGGTTTTGTGTTTCAGCAGTTTTTCTTGAACGCAAATGATACGGTACTCAATAACGTTATCCTGCCACTTAAGATCGCAGGCGTTGGTCGCCGAGAGCGTACTAAGCGGGGTTTGGCGGCGCTCGCAGCGGTTGAGCTGTCTGCGAAGGCCCGGAGCAAGGCGTCGCATTTAAGCGGCGGTCAAAAGCAGCGTGTCTGTATTGCCCGCGCTATTATTAATCGACCGAGTATTATTTTTGCTGATGAACCAACCGGAAACCTTGACAGCGTTACGGGCAAGAATATTGAAGACTTACTGTTTCGGCTTAACCAGAAACATGGTATTACTCTAATTATTGTGACGCACGATCCTGATATCGCCCGACGCTGTCATCGTCAGCTGCATATTAAAGATGGACAATTATTGAATCTGAACCGAGGTGTCGTATGAATTTTCTTGATATGCTGCAAACCGCGAGTGCCAGTATGCTGCGCAGTAAGGCGCGCACAATCCTCACCGTCATCGCAATATTTATCGGAGCCATGACAATTACCCTCACGAATGGTATTGGTACGGGCGTGAAGAGCTATATTAACCAGCAGATCGGCAATCTGGGCGCCACAAACGTGCTCTTCGTAACGCTGTCGAATAAAACTAGTAGATCTGTCAATGGTCCACCAGCAAAATACACCTACAATCCGAACGCATCGGTCAGCGCAGGTGGCTTTGGGGCTGGCAATCAGCTGATGATGAACCCGAATGACCTCACGAGAATTAAAGCGGTTCCTGACATTACGAACGTCGTGCCGGCAGATTCCTTCGCGCCGGACTATATCATGGGCACGGGTGATAAGTATCAGCTGTCGCTGGCGCAACAATTTGGCAGCACCACGGCCGCGATGGCAGCCGGCAGCGGCGTGAGTAACAGCAGCTCGGTCAATCAGATTAGCGTTCCTGAAAATTACGTTAGTTCGCTCGGCTACAGTAGCAATCAGTCAATCATTGGTAAAACGGTTACCATCGGCATTACTAGCGGTAAGGGAGTCCGCATGACGGTTACGGCGGTTGTGACAGGCGTGCAACAAAAAAATATTATCGGCAAATCCACGTCGTACGCTAACAATGCACTCTCGTACCAGCTCAACGCTATCCAAAACGAGGGGATACCTCCTGCGGTCGCTGATACGTTCCAAACGGCGTACGCGACATTCCCGACTAATCTTACTGCTACCCAAATCACTAAGTTAGAAAATGAGCTCAGCGCGCGCGGCTTTTCGGCTCAGACAATTAAAGACGAGGAAAGCACGATTTTTACGGCGATTAACGCTATTATCATCGTCTTTGACATGTTCGGTGCTATCGCCTTGCTTGCAGCTTCATTTGGCATCATCAATACCCTGTTCATGTCAGTACAAGAAAGAACGAAGGAAATTGGACTGATGAAAGCCCTCGGCATGAGCCCACGGAAAATATTTGTGCTATTTAGTATCGAGGCTGTGTTAATTGGTTTTTGGGGTAGCGCCTTAGGCGTGGGTTTTGCCGCGCTGGTCGGTAAGATCATTAATACGATCGCCACCAAAGGTTTCCTGAAGAATTTCTCTGGATTCTCATTACTAACCTTTCCGCTCAGCACCGTCGGAATCGTTATTATTGGAATTATGATAATTGCCTTTTTGGCGGGTACGTTGCCGGCTATTCGGGCCAGTCGAAAAGATCCGATTGACGCGCTGCGTTACGAATAAGCCAGCAAGCCCATTCAATAATGTCGGGCAGTCATTTTTTGATTGGCTTTGATTGGCATAGCCAAGAGCTATAGCTGCAGTCATTAGTAGGCGTCGACTAAACACTTTGAGGACTCTTGAAGCTCATGGTTAAATAAGTACAAAGAGGAGCTAAAGAATACGATGCCAAAAATGACGTCTGCGTCAACGCGACACTACGGAAAAGTATTTGACCAGATAGCGACTGACTATGACCGTCATCGTCCCAGCTATCCGGATAAGCTTATTGATTATGCGTGTCGAACTGCCAAACTTAAGCGTGGTGATACGGTACTTGAACTAGGCTGTGGAAGCGGTCAGTCTGACACGAGCTCTTGTCGCTCGAGGTTTCCACATAACGGCGTTAGAGCCGGGCAAACAACTTATTGCCCTTGCTGAGCAAAATACCAAAGGAATAGGAATGGCCGATTTTATAAATGCAAAATTCGAAGACGCCGTATTACCGGAAAGTCACTATAAAGCTGTCTTCTCTGCCTCAGCGTTTCATTGGATTGACCCTGACATTAGCTGGCGGAAAACGGCTGAACTACTTGTTCCTGGCGGCACACTTTGTCTTATATCGTATTTTGGTCTTAATGAACAGCGCACCGTGCATGACTTAGACTTGCTGCTCGAAGCGCTCAAAAAGATTGCGCCTGAAGTCGCCGCAAAGTGGCCCCGTTACTACGATCTTGACGAAATAATTGAGGGGGTACATAAACGTCAAGAAAATATTTCTGATGTATGGTCATGGTTAGGAAATTATGACCTTGCCCGGAAGTATGTTCGTAATTCATTTAATAAAGCGCAGATAGCTGCCGTACCGAACGTAGTCGAACAAACAGCCGACGAACTCATCGCGCTGTTACGAACAATCTCTATCTATAGTAGCCTATCTAAGGAGCAACGTGCTGACATAGAGCTGGCGTACAAAGAAATTTATAACAGATTACATCGCCCTATACGCTCGAGTACTATAACGATTTTAATTACGGCTAAAGCGTCCCTGGATAGGTAATGATTAGAGCTTTAGCTCATGCTGCCGCTATTGATAGTCTATAATTGTAAGCATGATTAAAAAATACCCATACTGGGTGTATGTCGTTGGTGTTTTTGTAGCCTGGGCACTCGTGTTATTAATAACGCGGAACTTTATTAGTAGCAGTAGATACCGTAGTCTACTTATTTTCGCTTGCGGTTTTTTGGTTGGTGTTCTGGCTGCGAGTCTTGCTCGTAAGGTCTATAAGTAGCACCATCTAAGATAGACTAAAATCTGTGAAAAACTCAAAGCCCTAGCGGTGCGTATAAGGAGACTGGATTTACTTCAAGTCTAGGTCCTTGCTATACCACTCTAAAGAAGTTACTGGCAGTGTAATTGCTTCACCAAACGCCCGTATTACATTCCCTAGCTAGACGCCATGGACAAGGTAGAAGCTCGTATTTTAAATCCGTTTCTCGATTAGCCAATGATGGCCAGATGGATCAGTAAAACTACCTTGCCTGAAACCATACGAATAATCCGTGACTACGGAGTCTAGCGTGGCAGCTGAGGCAACAGCGGTAGAAACAAGCGCATCCGGATCGTCTACTAAAATGCCGATAGACACCGTGGTGACTCCTAGTTCCTTCGGACTTACTTCGTTATCTGAAACTTGCTCATGGATATGAAAGAGAGCGCCTGCGATATCCATCTCTGCAACGTGCATAGAACCATCTGTGTTTATCCAGCGACGCCGCTCTTTTGCGCCCAAGCCACGTTCATAAAATTTCACAGCGTTCGCAACATCGCTAACAAACAGTCTGAGGTGCGAACGATGCGTTAGTTTGCGAAGTTGACATGCGCATAGTGTAAGGTAACACACCTGACCTCGCAAGACTCAATCAGCCTACGGTTCTGGTGGCTCATACGGAGTTTTTTCTTGTCGCTGATGACCCCCATATTACATTAAACGCAAGGTGAGCTTGGTTTACTTGTCATATTATCAACCTATTCAGTCTCGCATTTACATGACAGCTATGACCTGAGCCGTGTCTTTAGTATTTTAAATTATAGTATATAATAATATATTAAGAAATGATTAAGCCAACTTTCAAGGAATTATTTGCCCTCCGCAATGTTGCAGGTGCTGCTGCTGAAGTCAGTAAGGTTTATGCGGCAAGCACGCGACAAAGTTTTGATCATGAAAACGGCGTTCCGGTCATAGTCAGCGCCTATCAAGATCAGGACGTGCCATTTCTTATAGCAGCGTTATCCCGATCGACGATTCAGCTTGCGCCTCGGATTGTTAATAATGCACCCGGTAACGATGATACAACAAATTTGGCAGAAAGTATGGGTGCACGAGTTACCGAAGAGTACGAGATAGGACAAATGAGCGCCTTGCGGACTGGCATACAGAAGACTGTAGCCTGTCGGCCTGACGTTCCTATTTTAGTGACGGATGCCGACTGCATGCCGCAGCGGAAATGGGCGGAAACAATGCTTAAAAAAGCGAATCTTAGCCGGGAGGTAGGCGGCATCGCCTTCGGAAGTGTAATTATAGAACATGGTCCAAGCGTCACAACTGACGTGCTCCGAACAGTGTATGCACTTGGCGGAGATGTACTGCGATGGACGTGTCAGTCTACACCACGAGCGCATGGGCCTAGTTGCTTACTGCAACTGGACAGTGATCGCCGGGTCGCCGATGCATTAGATAATCAGCCGAACAATGTGTTTCCGTGCGACGTTGCCCTGCGTACCTGCGTGATCACGGCGGGAGGAGAAACAACTTCTATTTTAGATCCTCGCGCGGCCGTATTTACCCGCGGCGACCGATTCGCAAACATTACCGCCTTAGCACGAGATTTTTTTCAAGGAGGCTTCAGGGAAAACTCGCCCGGGCGCGCCAAGCTTTATCGCCAAGAGTAACAGTAAAGTTTAAAAATTTCAGAATCTGGAACCATCGAATCAGCCGAAAATGTGAGTCAGGCGACGGGCTCCTTTTTAAACGTCTGCTTGCTTCATGCGTGCACGAATTATTTTTTCAACAAGCGCGTCAGGTAACGGCTGGTCGAACTTTTCATGAATTGCCCCTTTTGTAGTACCGTAGTTTTCTAATTCTTTGATAGTTGAAATAACACTTCCACTGAAGGGATAAATACCAATATGATTTTTGTGGACATAAAAACCGAGTATAGATTTGCCTTTATATTTTATTGTCGGCATTCCATAAGAAATTGTCTCTTCGCAGCCAGGTAGAAGTTTTTTAGCAATTGAACGAAGGCGTTCCAATTCCTGACGCAGAGCGGAATCAAATGGTTTTATATAATCGTCGATAACAGTCATTAAGAAAATAATGCCACAAAAAGAGAATTCTTCATACTGCTTATTCATATCTATCATTGAAGGAGTTCAGCCTGTCTTGTAATGTAATAGTATCACTGGCTCAGATTTGGTAGGATACAATGAAGATGGTAGATAAAGCTCAGTCTCGATCAAATAAAATTACGCCAAGACTACGAGCTGTAGTCCGTGAACGATATCTGTTTCCGGGGCTCATGGCGCTTGTTACTTTGAATCTCATCGTTGTGGTCATCATGACGCTATCGCTGTATACACTGACTCATACCCGGGCTTCGGCGCGTCAGATTACGAATACAAATATCTTGCTTGCCGAGATCTATACCAATCTGCGTGACGCCGAAAGCGGGCAGCGGGGCTATATTTTAACCGGTAATCCGAGTTACCTTGCTCCCTACACGAGCGGAAGTAAAAATGTGCCCCTATTACTTCAAACAGTCAAAAGCCAAAATGAGGATCCGTTACAGGCTAAAGAATTAGCCACGGTTGCCACTTTGACGCGTCAGAAGTTACAGGAGTTGGCTGATACGATTGCTTTATATCGAACGCAGGGCTATGCTGCTTCGCTCACTTTAATTGACACAAATTATGGCGAGACCGTCATGACCAAGGCTTATATGCTACTTACCACTATGGAGAATCAAAATAATGTCCGCATTAACGCTCAAAACACGACCGCTAATCGATTGGTAATCATGTCGTACATAAGTCTTTTTATATCGTTCATCCTAACTGTGGGGTTGGTCTATTTTGTGCTGCTGCTATTTCGACAATCGAAACGGCATAATGCCCAGCTGGAAATTATTAACGCTGAACTGCTTAGAAGTAATCGTGAACTACAGGATTTTGCTTCCGTTGCATCGCATGACCTACAGGAGCCGCTCCGCAAAATTCAGGCGTTTGGCGATCGCTTGTCAGCTTCAAGTAAGCTGTCAGAAGAAAGTCAGCAATATTTGATCCGGATGCTCGACGCCGCCGGTCGGATGCGCATTCTGATTGAGGATCTATTAGCATTTTCCCGGGTGACCACGAAGGCAAAACCGTTCCGGCGGGTCAACCTCGGACGAATTGTTCGAGAAGTTTTATCAGATATGGAGATTAAAATTGAGGACACAAACGCTGAAATAATTGTTAAACATTTGCCGGTAATCATAGCCGACGATGTGCAAATGCGGCAACTTTTTCAAAACCTTATTAGCAATAGTTTAAAGTTCCGACGTTCCAATACCAAGCCGATGATAAAAATCTATAGTACAATAACACCGAGTAAGGATCACGGCACCGCGTATATATCCGTCGAGGATAATGGTATTGGCTTTGACGAGAAGTATCTGGATCGTATTTTTACCATTTTTCAGCGTTTGCATGGCAGAACGGATTATGAAGGCACCGGTATCGGTCTGGCAGTTGTTCGAAAAATTGCTGAACGACATAATGGTACGGTAACCGCTGAAAGCCGACCAGGCCACGGCGCACGATTTATCGTGGAATTGCCGGTTGAACAAGTTAATAATACATAAGGAGACATGATATGACTGGCGCAAAATCGGTAATAATTCTCATGGCTGACGATGACGCTGATGATCGTTTACTCACGCAAGATGCTCTCCGTGAGAGCCATCTAGCCAACGAACTTCGATGTGTTGGGGATGGTGAAGAGCTTATTGATTATCTAAAAAAGCGAGGTAAATATGCCAAAGCCGGTAGCGCGCCCCGGCCTGGTATTGTGCTGCTTGATCTTAATATGCCCAAGAAAGACGGCCGTGAAGCTCTGAAAGAAATTAAAGCCGACCCTGACCTAAAGGAGATACCAGTTGTCGTTTTCACGACCTCCAAAGCCGAAGAAGATATCTATCGGTCGTATGAACTAGGCGTTAACTCGTTTATTACCAAGCCAGTCACCTTTGAAAATTTGATTCAGGTTATGAAAACTATCGGAAAATACTGGTTTGAGGTCGTTGAACTACCCTCACGAAAAAAATGAAGACTCCGCCGATCCGTATCCTCCTGGTCGATGATGATGAAGATGACTACTTAATCATTAAAGCCCTTCTACAAGAAACAGTAAAACCAGTGCCTCGTCTGGAGTGGATTGCGACGTTTGAACTGGCCCGACAGACGATTGAGACGGCTGCTCATGACGTCTATTTAATTGATTACCATCTTGGGGAAGAAAGCGGCCTTGATCTTTTAAAATGTTTTGATCTTATTCAAAGACGGCAACCATTTATTATTTTAACTGGTGCTGGCGATGAAACGGTTGAAAAGAAAGCTATGCAGATCGGGGCTGCTGATTATTTAGTCAAAGGAGCGTTTGGGTCTGATCTACTGAACCGAGTAATCCAGTATTCTTTGCAACGCAAGCTGATGGAAGCCCAACGGATACAACATCTTGTCGATATAAACCGTTCGAAAGATGAATTTATTGCTCTCACGTCGCATCAATTGCGGACACCCGCCACGGCGGTGAAGCAATATATCGGTATGCTTATGGAAGGATATGCTGGTCCTATCACCCCTAAACAGGCCGACTTTCTGAAGCATGCTTACTCTAGTAACGAGCGGCAATTAAAAGTCATCAACGCCATTCTACAGGTGGCGCAACTCGATTTACAAAAAATTCATCTGCATATGATCCGGTGTGATATTAACTCTATACTTGAGGAATGCCTCAAGGAACTTATGCCACTGATTCAAGATCGGTCGCAAGAGCTCAAGTTTCAGAAACCGGAAACAGCTCTCTATATACATGGCGATCCAGCGCATTTGACGATGGCTATTGATAATATTCTGAATAACGCGAGCAAATACACGATGCCCGGCAAGAAGGTGCAGGTTACTTTGAGTGAGTCACCTAATAAACGAATCAGTATAGCTATTACCGACCAGGGAGTCGGTATTAAAAAGCCTGATCTCGAGAAGTTGTTTAAAAAGTTTTCCCGAATTGATAATCCTCTGTCGGTAGAAGTTGGTGGAACGGGACTCGGCTTATATTGGTCGCAGGAAATTATCCGTCAACACCATGGCGCTATACGGGTTGAGTCAAAAATCAGCGTCGGCACTACTTTTACTCTTTCCTTCCCGATGATGGCGCCTAGTACGTAATTATGTTCGAAGCTTTGGGCGTGCTGATGGTCGGAAGCTTAGCTTCCCTAAACGGGACTGGCGTAATTTTCAAAGCGAGGATGCCCAAACTACATTGACGGGTGACCATTTGATGTTTTTTAGCATGTTTTACATAAAATTGCCAGACATAAAATCGTCTGGCACATCAATAATGCCATCAATGGTGTTGATCGTATCATTACCTGGCTCAAATTGAATTTCGCTACTTCCCCACTTGCCGTCATATTGCATTTGACATAACGCGGACACGACAAAGGGTTTCGAAGACCAGCTAGCAGCTTGTAAGGTATAAAATCTGCCGGGCGGCAAAAAGACAGTCGGGGTTACTTCCGCATTGACGGTATAAATAGCGCTATTGAATGTGCTCCCCATTTCAGTGTTATCAGGGTCACCAAGAATGAAGTAGCCCTGTCCTTGATGAATATTGATTTTTTGATACGACGCCGTCTTCGGCCAGTATGCGAGCTTGGTCCGCTTGCCTGATGAAATACGCGCGATAACTCGGTAGGCTTGTAGATATCGTCGTGCATTCCAATACTCTATACGTGAACAAAAATAATCCGCTCCAAGCTCGTCTTGGATATGTGAAACGAATCGACCGCGTGTATCTAGCTGTGCTAAAGATGGTATGAGTTCACCTAAATGGTGTAGGTCGTCAGCTACATCAATACCGAAACTCGAGGCAAACCCGAGCACCATTGCAGAGAGGTAATTCTGCGAAACCATAATTTTGACGTTAACACAATAAATTTACTTTTGTCAAAGATTTTAAGCTCAGAAACAGTATTACATCATTTGGAGCCAGTAGGTATAAACGTCTAATTTTTCATTTAATTCAGGATGAAAGGTTCCAGCCAGTACTTTACCTTGCTGTACTAATACTGGCTCGCCTTTATATTTCGCGAGGATGGTTACGGCTTCGGCGGTAAAAGTAATTTTTGGTGCTCGGATAAATGTCATAGGCAATGGTCCATCTCCCAGCGGCGGCAGGGCTTCCCCGACGGCGTCCGCGCTATCGAGCTGTCGTCCATAGCCGTTGCGTTCAACAGTTATATCGATAAGCGCGAGACTTTCCTGGGGAGGGTTTGTAACCTCTCTGGCAATTAAGATTGTGCCAGCACATGTGCCGTAGATACTGTTGCCGGAAGACACGAACTGTTTAATGGCTTCCAGCATGCCGATTGGTTTCGCGAGTTTGAGAAGCGTGGTGCTCTCACCGCCCGGGATAATCAAACCGTGCAAGCCCTGAAGATGCTCCGGCATTGTAACTAACACCGGCTTGACGTTCAACTTGTACAGGCTTGCCTTGTGCAACTCCACATCGCCTTGTAAAGCTAAAATTCCTATTGAATTTTCTGACATATTGTTACTTCTACCAACCGCGTTGGGCCATGTATTCTTCGGGTTTCAACTCTCCATAACTACGTCCGACCATAGGATCTCCAAGATCTTCAGACAGTTCTGCGATTAATTTAGCATCCATATAGTGGGCGGCAGTCTGGACAATGGCGCGTGCTCGTTTTGCCGGATCACCGGATTTAAAGATGCCACTACCGACAAAGATAGCTTCTGCACCGAGCTGCATCATCAGAGCTGCATCGGCAGGTGTAGCAATACCTCCGGCCGAGAAATTCGGCACGGGCAATTTGCCGGTTTGGGCGACCATCAGGACCAGCTCAAATGGAGCACCGAGTTCTTTACTGTAAGCCATAAGCTCTGCACCTGACAGTGTCTGGGCATGTCGAATCTGACCCATAATCGTGCGCATGTGCTTAACTGCTTCAATAACATCGCCAGTACCGGCTTCGCCTTTGGTGCGAATCATCGCAGCACCTTCACCGACGCGCCTGAGCGCTTCGCCGAGGTTGCGAGCTCCGCACACAAACGGTACATCAAAGTCCATTTTATAAATGTGATTTACGCTGTCGGCAGGCGTCAGTACTTCGCTTTCGTCGATGTAATCCACGCCGATAGCCTGCAATATTTGAGCCTCAGCAATGTGTCCAATACGGGCTTTTGCCATGACTGGTATGCTAACGGCTGCCATTATGTCTTTAATCATTTTAGGATCAGACATACGGGCTACGCCGCCTTCTGCGCGTATGTCGGCTGGCACGCGCTCTAAGGCCATGACTGCCACCGCGCCTGATTCTTCGGCGATTTTGGCCTGTTCTACATTAACAACGTCCATAATGACGCCGCCTTTAAGCATTTCGGCCAGGCCGGTTTTTAATTTAAGCGGTGCAACGCTAGCTGCGTTCTCGCCCTGTGGTTTATATGTTTGCTCGTTGTCCGTTTGATTATTTTCAGTGTGTTCATCCATGTGATTATTTTAGCATAAGTTGTATAGGTTTTTCTGCAATAGATTTCTTACGGAAATTTGTGTTTGGTGGACATCTTTTTTCTGAAATGTTTTTTTACGCTATTCCTTTATGAGCGGTAAGCCGCGTAGAGCGCTTCAGCGATAATTGGCAGTCCCTGTTCGAGTTCTTCATCCGGACGGGCAAAACTTATCCGTAGACATTCATGGCTATGGTTCCAACTTTCGGTATCTTGACCAAGGAAGAAGTGTTCACCAGGCACAATAATGACTCCTCGTTGTTTCAAATAAGCGTACAATGCTTTGCTGGTCATTGTTGATTCTTCAAGCCAGAGCCAAAAAAAGTAGGATCCCTGATAGGTGTGTAATCTCCAGGGTAAATCTTGCGGAAAATGTTTTTTAATAAGCGCTCGAGCAACCGCGGCACGTTCCATGTAATACGGCTTTATGTGTTGTTCACTTAATTCAAGGATTTTATCATTCTCAAATAGTGGGCGCGTAATATACTGACCGAAACCAGAACTGGCCAGGCTGACGGTCGCGTTAGCCCGCGTTAACGCTCGCATAAGGTCGGCTGGCCCGACGAAGATGCCAATTCTGAGTGATGGTAAACCAAGCTTTGAGAGGCTCATTGATATTACCGTATGGTCTGTCCATAGCAAATGGATGTCAGGTATAACAATATCGGGAAATGGTAGACCGTACGCGCAGTCGACGATGAGGGGAATATCGTGGTCGGCCGCTAGCCGTCCCAGTTTTTGCAATTCCTCATCGCTCACGACATTGCCGGTCGGATTTGTCGGTCTTGAAAGGCAGATGGCGGCAGTATCTTCGCTGATCGGTAGTGTTTCAAAGTCTATCGAGTACTCAAACTCATGATCACCGATCTTTCGAATTGCCGGCCGATTACTGATAAATTCACCTGCTTCCAGAGCTTGATCAACATAGCCGATATACTCTGGAACGAGCGGGAACAATATTTTTCGCTGAGAAGAACCGCTTTTGCCAGCCAAGATGTTCAAGAGCAAAAAATAGCCGCTTTGACTTCCGGGCGTGATAGCAATGTTATCAGTCGTGATGCCGAGATTGTAATGGCGATTAAGAAAGTCCCGAATAGCGGCTATAAAAGCCGTGTTGCCCTGCGGCTGATCATAGCTACCGAGCATCGTAAGCGCTGTTTGTTTGTCCGAAATAAGACTGTCAAGAGCCTGTAGCAGCTCATTATTGACATCTGAAATAGCTGCCGGTTCCCCGCCACCAAACATGGCAATCGGATCATGGGTAGTCGACATGTCATCCATAAGAGTTTCAATGTCTGTTACGGTATTCATTTTGTTGCCAAAGTCAGATAGCTTCATAAATGTTAGTGTAGCACCTTATGTGCTGGCGTACCTTTTTAGCTACTATGGAGATATATTAGTTAGGCTACGTTTGTCAGCAGCTGATCGTCGTGTTGCAAAGTTTTTTTCAAAAGCAAATCAGCTATTTCAGACCAGCTAGTCACTCGCCTAATGTGGGGTGGTAGATTCTCTGCTTGATTCCAGGGGTAATCACCAAATAAGAGTACATCAATACCCTGTTCAGCGACGCCGATGACATGGGGTAAGTGATCGTCAATCAGTAAATTTGCTTGTAGTTTGCGGCATATGTCGGCTTTACTTCGAATGTTTGAGTTAAAGAAGTTGGTATAAACTACCGAGCTAAAAATATTGGGAAAAAAATAGTTGATGGCCGCGGTGGTTGATGGCCGCAGTCGCGATGAGCGGCCTGTTACGACATGAAGCTCGTATCGTTCAGCGAGTTTATTAATTGTCTCTATGCAGTTTTCCATTGGCGGAAAGTGCTGATAGTTTTTATTTTCCAAGTAATCCTCGACTCGTTCGACCACGCTTGCTTGATCAGACGTGCCCCATGCAGCGAGATCGCTGTAATTCATATAATCTTCCAGTACGGCGTGGGTGCCATAAATTCTGTTGTAGTGCTCAAGGACTTGGGGTGCAATAGCAATAATGACATCATCATAGTCGATGATAATGATGTATTTCTGAAATCCAGTGTCAGCTGGGGATGTATTGACCATAGCTAGCTTTGTTTCTATGTAGTTGCATTACTCGGGCCTAGTATACGCCTGTCTTTCATGCAGATCTTAATTTTAAGTAGTCTATGTCGAAAGCATAAGAATAATCTGGCCACTTGTCTCTCATGGGGTGCTACACTATGAATTATGATCAACCAGAATTTCGACATTCTGGCGGCAATCCTAGCATTTCTTGGCAGCGCGAGTTATGCATGGAAAACGCTTAAAGGCAAAACACAACCCAACCGGGTAACATGGGTATTATGGACTGTCGCACCCTTAGTGGCGTTCGCTGCGGAGTTGAGCGTACATATAACACTCAAGGTTGCGCTTCTAACTTTCGCCGAGGGATTTGGTCCGCTCATAGTGGTAGCCGCCAGTTTTGTAAATTCAAAAGCGTTCTGGAAAATTAAAAAGTTTGATCTTATATGCGGTGCGATTTCGATATGTGCGCTTATAGTGTGGCTACTTACCGGTAATGGTACGGCCGCGGTTGCACTGAGCTTGCTTGCATCACTGTTTGCCTCGATGCCAACAATTGTCAAAGCCTATGCCTTCCCGAGATCAGAGAGCGCCAGCGCCTACATCGCAAGTACGGTCGCCGGTATTATTACTCTCCTCACTATCTCCCATTGGACAGTCGCTAACTTCGGCTTTCCAATGTATATCACGCTTACTAGTGGACTACTCAGTGTTTTCATACTGAAGCCTCGTAGACATATAACGACGACACGGGTTGAACCAGTGATTAACATGCCGCATTGGTCGGTTAATCCAATAGTTGCTGGCTCGACAACCGAGTTAACGGTTGACGTTTCAGCCCAGGAACCGGCTATTGTAACTGGCGAGTATTACATCGGATCGGTTGATCCTGGTGAAGGAAAGGCTTCCAAAATGATATATAGCGAAGGCCAGTTGTTTGTAACACTTGGCGCGCGATTAGCACCGGGGGCCGTACTCGTTACCGTGCGTGCTCAAGATAGGGATGGCATATGGCATACCGTAGCGACCACTAACTTGACCATATTACAAGCGCTGCCGGCTGCGCCCGACAATCTAACGTGTCCGACGCCAATTAACATTCCATCACTTGCCTGGGCACCAACAGCAAATGCTGAGAAATATAATATATACCGAGACGGTGTCCGGATAGCAACCAGTGTAACGACTACGTTTAACGACACAACAGCAGTCAATAATAGCTATGAATACTACGTCACAAGTCTAAACTTAGCCGGCGAGAGCGGGCCAAGCCATTCAATAAGCGTGTTTGTCGATCAAATACCTCCCTCTCTGAAAATAAGGCTGAGCCAGTCACCGAACAACGCAGGGTGGCATAACCAACCGGTGACCGTCAGCTTTATCGCTGAAGACAAAACCGCCGGGCTCGCATCCTGTAGCGGTCCTCTCATCTATTCACAGGATGGTGCTGGGCAAAATGTAACCGGTACGGCCGTGAACAATGCTGGAGATGCCGCGACAATAACTTCAAAATTAAATATTGATTGCACGCCGCCGACAATCGGCATACCGGTTTGGTCTAAGAATCCCATTAAAAGTGGTGTTACGACGACCTTGACGGTGCCCGTATCAGATGCGGTGTCCGGTGTCATCGGCGGGGAATATGTCGGCAAAGTCGATCCCGGCCAGGGACATGGTCAGGCCATGGCTTATGGCAATGGCAGTCTCCAAGCAAGCTTTATACCAAACTTGTCAGCCGGACTATATATTGTCCGTGTGCGAGCACTTGACGCTGCCGGCAATTGGAGCCCGCTCGCTTCCACGATACTCGTGGTCCTGCCACGGAGTCGCACAGGGGTGAATACTAACCCCGCCTAACCTGATTGTAGGATCGACTCATCCCGTCAAACTCCGTAGCAAGGAAGTGATTTGTAGACTTATATAAGCTTATGGTAATCTAAAAAAAGTTTTGGTAGATCAACCTGCCAGATAATACGAGGGAGTAGTTACTCGTTCGGCTACGTATTAATTAAGGGGGATGCTATGGAACCAACCACGTCACTGACAAACTTACTCGAGCTATCATACGATGAGTTAGAAGAGCTCAATCTCAAAGCGCGCACATTATCTGATCCGCAAGAAGCTGAAGCCTACCATGTGCACTATTTACAGGAAGAGAAGCGAATTAAAACGGTCACTGCTTGTTTTACGGATTTAGAAGGTCGTTTGCATACGCTCGATTACAATAAAGATTTTCTGTTACGTTCGCTCGATAATTTGACGTTTGACGGTTCGTCGATTAAAGGTTTTAGCGCGCAAAATGATTCTGACCTGCGTTTATATGTTGATTGGACGAGCCTTACTTTTTTACCGGCCGATATATTTGGCGCAGGTAAGGTATTGGTTTTTGGGAATGTTTTCAGCCGTGATTTACAGCCGTATGAATCGGATTTTCGCAATCGGCTGCAAACCTATACCGGAGATATGAAAACGAATTTTGGCATTGTTGCGCATATGGCCACCGAACTGGAGGGCTATTTAGTTGAAGGCGTTGAAGCCGAGCAACACTACCGAAGTGACGTTGGGTTTAAATTTGAGGCGAGCGGCGGTTACTTCCATGCGCTGCCCCTAGATAATTTAAGCCGCTTTATCGAGAAAGCCACACAGGCCCAAATCGCTATGGGCTTTAAAAATGAAAAGCAGCACCCTGAAGTCGGTCCCTCTCAATTTGAAATCGACTATTCCTATACTGATGCGCTGCGGGCCTGTGATCAAGTGCAGCTCTATAAATTGGTTTGCCGACAAATTGGCATGAATATGGGCATGACCGTGTCGTTTCTGCCCAAACCGATCCCTGGCATTAACGGCAATGGAATGCACACGAATTTTTCGCTTGCCAAGGATGGTAATAATACTTTTTACGATACCGACGCACCGGATCACTTTTCGCAGCAAGGACGGGAGTTTACCGGTATACTCCTGCAGCGCGCCGACGAGCTTTGTCTGATCATTAATTCAAGCGTTAATGCCTATCGTCGTCTCGATCCTCACTTTGAAGCGCCAAACGAGATTAAAGTTTCAGCCAATGACCGCGGTTCACTGATTCGATTGCCATTCGGCAATGAAAAAACCACCCGCATCGAAATACGGGCAGTTTCACCCGATACGAATCCCTATCTGGCGCTGTATGCGATTATTCGGACCGGCCTTGAGGAAGCACTTACGCCAACAACTACGGAGGCTACTGAGGCTCGCTATTTACCTGACACAATTGAGAAAGCCATGAAAATCTTTGAAGCGAGCGATTTTATTGAAGCGATCATTGGGCAAACCAATAAGGAAAAGTTTCTTGAGCTGAAAAAGGCGGCCGCAATTCGTATTCCGCATGACGTCAACCCTGACGTTATTAGTGAAGCAGAAATTCTCTACCATCATGAGGTTACCAATCAGTATCTTTGGAACCTCGCTTGAGCAATCTGTTCAGTATACAGTTCATGTGCGCTCATTTGACGACGGGTTTATAGTATAGTTAGCGTTATTAAAATGAACGGAATTACCATGCAAAACGATCAAAATCAATCAAACGACCCACCAGTATATTCAACCAGTCATTATGTTGACGGATTGCCTGACGCTCCCAAGGATTCGGTTACTAGTTCACCGGGAGCAACTGAGCAGCCTGAAGTAAATGAGAACATGCTCGATGCACCCAATCCTTATCCTGACTACGCTTACCCGAAGCGAAAAGATCCTCGCGCCTAGTAAGGCAAAGTGAGGCATTGCTTCAGGTCTTTGCCAGTTCGTAATTTTATACTAGTTATTGTCCAGTAAGAAAGAAGGAGGACGATAGTATGAAATTAAATTACGTCACGTTTGGCGTTGCAAT
>CAWCCP010000004.1:0-148416 GCA_963794235.1 uncultured bacterium | reverse complement strand
GAAGGGATATGTTCCAAACTTTCCCAGATGAACTAGATGATAGTATTGACTCTACACGAGACATCCACGAAATTCGTTGGGTTATTGACGAGTAGCAGATATAAGATTTTACGAGCCTAATTTTGGAAGTATGCTTTGGGCGTTAAGGCTTGAATAGTGCTTGCCTGGAAATCTTTGATATTCTGCGTAACTATGACTGCCGCATTACAGGCTATAGCTGCTTGCTCTACGACGGCATCCTCATAATCTTTAATCTTACTCTTTAGCGCATCCATGAGTAGTTTATTATCTACGGGCACGACCATAAAAGTTCCCAGCAGCCAACTCAACTGATAGATTATTTGAAAATCAGGAACTTTAGCGCTTTCGAGTAAGTACGCGAAAGTAGTGACAATATGGGCGCTAATATAGAGCCGGTAGTCATTGCTCTCACTTAGTTCAAGAACGTTTTGCGCAGAATTAAAACCTTTTCGCTCAAGCAGTACATCTAAGATGACATTGAGATCAATGAGAATATTTTTCTGCATATAGTTGATGAATGGCTGCCCTAGAGTCGTTAATGGAATACGCCTTCAGAGAACCTGTCATGGAGCTTATTTTAGGAGATGTTTGGTGAGTTAACGCAGTTCTGCGAGCTGATAAGAACTCGGAAAAAATACCGAAATAGATTACCGGTACTGTGGGCTTGATTGTGTGCGAATTGGACAAGATCCTTATCTACGCTGAGAGTTAATTTAGTTTTCATACGTATATTATAGTAATTGATACGTGCAAGCGCAAGTAGTTTGTGATTAAATCACCTATTTGGAGTATTTCATACCTACAAATAATATTGGCTGGGGATGTGGTTGGCGGAGGGAACACGTTACTTTCTGATTTTTTGTTGATAGCTCACAAACTGGAAGAGCTTGGATTTACATATTTCAAGGGGAAAGTAATCATTTTGGCCGTGGAAGAATAGCTGCATGAATCAGTTTTGTCGCTCACCTCCTTCGAGTATCCGGATCGTATTACGACTCCAAAATATTTTTACTAAGACTCTTAACTAGGTGATTATTACTGAATTCGCTGTTTGTATATAATACGCCCGGAGTATCATTCAGTACGTGGTCGAAATATTCAAGCGATGGTGGAAAAATCGTATCCTTAATTCTCATTAGCTCACTGAAATCTAACCATTCAGAAGTCCCTTCATCAGATTGTCTAAGTTCGCCTTGGATACTAATTGGCTTGGATAAGTACCCCCAATTTACCCACACGGTATGAGTGTCTGTGTGATGGTGAATGCCAACATATTTTAGCTTAAGTGAGTCAGGAAAAACTATGATACCTGTTTCTTCTTCAATTTCCCTGCAGGCTGCTCTCGCTGCGTCTTCTCCTTCGTCAATATGCCCTCCTGGTCCTATAAGATAGCCTGGGAAATTTTTCATGTTTTTACTACGACGGTGCATAAGCACCTTGCCCTTATATAAGACGTATGCCTCCACGCAGAGATGAACCTCGCCTAGATCTTGTAATTCTTTACCAGTTGTCATTGAACGACATTATATCACCAAGATACGACAACGACTGCGGAACACACGACCGGCCATGAAGGATTCGAACACTAAATTACAGAAGTAGGAGTATGGAGATATCAAAAAAATACATCAGGTGGAACATTTTACCTCTGTCAGAGGTTCGGGTGGGGAATGAGCTTCTTAATTGGCACCCCTTGCTCTCTGATTTCGTACAGCTGGCAGAAAATTAGAGAAACTAGGTTTCGTTTACCACAAAGGTCAGGCATTCTATCGGATCTTTAATGGATTAGGGCGACTACAGGGTCTTGTTAAACTAGTGCCTTAACGTGCGATCCGCCTTGGCTAATGAGCTCTTGTCTAACGTTACAAGTTCGTTGCCGTAGTCTTTCGCTTCTCCTCACATGCATAGCAATCGACTATCGAAAGTGCAGAGTAGTTTTCATAAAGACCGATCGCTCTTAAGTAAAAAACGAGGGTTATGCACGACATTACTAAAATTAAGGAAATCAGTCACTAGCTCACATATATCCTTACGTGAAAGCTCATACACCTTTTCGAGAACATATATAATCTCAATCACTATAACGTCTGTAACGTACACGGTGTTGTTCTCTATGATGTTGGTAGCTTTTTTTAGTCTGATCAGCTACGTCTCCGAGTAGAAAACGCAGAACGACGTTAGTATCTAGACTAATCATTGTAGCCGGCTAGCCATGCTTTAGCACTTGCTTCTGCTAGCGCTTCACTCGAAAGACCTTTCAAGTGGTCAGGAATCTTTTTAGTGATAGCTTCACGCTTTATCTGGAATGCTTGCATATCCTTCGTTTTCCGGCATTAAGCTCGAGCTCGTTGTCCTTGGTAAGACTTATAGACAACTTTTGGCCTGGCTTTATGCCCAATGCTTTGCGCAAAAAGGAGCTGCGATGGTTATGGTGCCCTTACTTGTGACAGTAGTCGTATATCTCATGTAATACATTGTATGTATGTGATACGTTTATGTCAACGTAATACGTATAGACTTTGCCAAGATAAATGAGTTAAAGCTTCGCTAATAGACAACACAAGGACTCAGCTTTGTAGGTCTACCTTGGCTGCCCTTAGTTGATGAGTTTCGAACTTTTGGTTGGCCTCCGGAACCTCAAAATCGTCACAACCATGACTAAGTAGAACACGCTCCACAGCACATTTATGAAAAGATACGCGTAAGCTCGTATAGAGAATGAGTAGAAGCAGGAAGCCACTTGATAGCTCAGCCATATAAACCAGCTGAATAGATTAAATTGGTCTGACCTTTTACGTCTTAGTAGGGTAATCAGTTGAGGGATAGCGGCTACGACGGAAAGAGTACCGAGATTACTAGTATGATCTCTGCTGGATGCATTGATTAATTTTAGCAACCTTTTAAGCGTAAGCATATTGGCCATTCCGTCGCCTTTAGTGCGAAAGACGTGCCAATAAATCGGGTAATTCCTTAAGTGAGTCTAGGTTATAGTCGCCCCTTGTGGTTTTAGGGATGGCGATTGACAACAAGGCAACTGATACTATGTTCGCTTCCTTAGCGCCATCCATTTCCATATTGCTGGTGCCCAACAAAGAGTGCATTAGCCGCTTGAGTATCTAATAGTTTAGGCAAGCCTTGTAGGCTTGCCTAGTGCTTTTCAAAGTCTTAATATCATAGGAACTGACAATTTCATCTATGTACGTAGCCATGTTTAGGGACTTAAACCAGGCCCACTTCTCAGCTGCCGGAAAGAAGCTGTCGGTCAGGATGCATACTTTATAACCATCATCATGAAGTAACTTAAGTGTGCCAAGCGCGTTTGGGGCTGGCTCGATGCGCCTTGGATTTCGTTAAATTGACTCGTGAAAGCTTTTGCTTGGACTTCATCCATCGATACGCCGAGCTGTGCCATTATTTTAGAAAACATCACAGCTTCCGATTCCGACCGGTCATATGCTCTAAACTTTTCTTTATCGTAAGCGCCTTCAAACGCGCCATGATCACCCTGATATCCGAATTGTCGTAATAGGTCGATCTTAGACTGAGTCACTGTAGCGCCACGTTGGTAGAGTGGGCCGTCAGCATCGAAAATAAGCGTACGTATCATATTCTAACTATACCAAAAACAAAAGACTTCCGAAGAAGTCATTTAAGGTGCTTATGCTTGGCTGGGGATGAGTCCCTCAACTGACACCCCTCACTCTCTGATTTTATCCTTGTAGGGCAACGATTAGAACGTCTCGGCTTTACGTACTACAAGGGCAGCGTATCAGTTATTAATTCCTTGGAGATGCAATAATGTTTGGCCTACGAAAAGCATATAGGGATAATGGGCTATTATCTTCATTACGCGACGGTTGATCTGGTATGGTGATTATGGTTAGGTCATCTAACTTTAGTAAGCCATGATCGAAGCTTATTCGCCTTGCTTGGCACCTCTGGTGTTCTCAGCTCAGGATGAAGTAATAGTAGGCGGGTTCTTTGCTGGCGGGCAATGTTTTGGTTGATCATCATTAACTCATATACCCCACGGATAATGAGAAATGGAACAAGGAATAACAGGACAAGTTGACCGCCTGCTGTCTGAGGATTAGAAATGGTGTCCCTATGCACATTGGGGAAGAGAATATCGTCGATAATATAAATGAGTGTCGGTATTCCGACGCCTATAACAATTTTCCACAGCGCCGCAATTCGTCTCTGTCGCTGAAATTGTTTAAGCATAGCCGGAGGCAAAGTGCCCAAAGGGTCTTTTAATTGAGCATTCAGTACATCCTTGCTGGGTGGGTGAATCTCTTGCCGTATTGTCTCAATGGTATCTTCATCCATGTGCACATTATAAGTAATAAAAAAGACCCCACAAGGAGGACTTTATAAATGATGAAATTAATACAACACTTGGCTGGGGATCAAGTCCGTAGTCCAAACTTTTACAGATAAGCTTTCGAAAACTAGCTTAGTTTACCTATGTACTGCCAATGCCACGGCTCAGGACGCATATTGAATTCATTACCTTCGAGCCAAGATTCATTAAATCCGAAACTGTTGGCATGCTTGCGTAACCACGCATACTCAACCGTGTTCTTAAAGTCTTCAGGATTGCTGTCTGACGGTGAACCGTCCACGGTCTTAAAATCAATAGCTGCCTTACTGGCGATAGTATGCTGAGAGTAATTAGGCGGCGACGCTTGTCGGATAGTCTGTGCTATATCGCCGTCATAATTGTTAGTCAGCCAGTTGATGAATACGACGACCTGGTAAGCCGGTGAGCGATAACATGCCAGCACAAGTAGCTTGCGGTCAGCATAATCGGCCATAAATGCATCGTTCACACGAGTGTGAGCCTCAAAGATATGGTGGGGCATGTATTTGTCATCAAGAGTTTTCTTTTCACCGTTCTCGGTATACTGTTGGCCGCTTACTTTCACGAGATCATCCGGCACCGGTTCTAGCTCACCTGCAAATGGAGTTTTAACGCCGTAGTCTATTGGCTTAAGATCGATGATTTGGTCGACGATAGATTGCTGTTCAGCCGTTAAGCCACTTTTTAGGCTGTCGAGCGTAACGGTGGGTGTCAATATTCCTTGTTCTTTTAGTGAAGCGAAGGTTATTGCAAAGGTTTTAAGAATGTTGTCGTCGAAGGACGTGACATGTGGGCTCATGAGCTCATTGTACAGATGGTTAACGATAACAATCAATTTTAAATGAGGAGGTATTATGAAGGATTCGGAAGATAATAAAAACGCCAACAATAAAATTGACGCATTGTACAAAGTCTGGCTAGTCATGGGTACCACGTTACGAACCCCTAATCTTGGATTGCATTAAATTAGCACAGAAACTTGAAGAACTTAGCTTTACCTATTCGAAGATGCGAGTTCGTGTACTGGATTCTTCGTAAAATAGTAATGTTTTGATAAAAAACCAAAAAGCTGATTTATGCAAAAGATGGTAATGACACCAGTAGCCTTTGCTTAATACTGGCTATGTTTGGCCGAGCATATGACCTTCTTATATCATCAACAATAGTATCCAAGCTGCTGTCAACATCTAGTCTGATTGGCTGAATATTGATGTTGAAGGAGGAATAATAGTCTTGGAATTTCCAGTCACCGCCAAACAATGGTTTGTTAAACTGTATCCACTGGTTAGGAATATCAAACGCATCTGCCACAACAAGGCCATGCAGCGATGAGGCAAAGATAAACTCACATGCAGAGATCGCCTCTATAACGTGAAGTGGATCATCTCTTACATCGATAATTTTTACACTAGTGCAATTATCTTTTAGCTTACCCAAGACCGGGTCAGCTAAATGCCATAGATGAGGGACTATGCCGACACTGTATTTTTTAACAATAGGTTTCTTGATCAGTATACTCGCCAGCAGGCCGGGATCGCCAAGGGCTATTTTATCGGGGAGTGAGCCGAAAGTCTTTGATTTTAAACCTCTGACAGCATGGTGTAGGACGAGATCACTCGTCACCGGGGGCTCTTCGTCAAACATGTATCCTGAACCCCAGACGTGCAAAGGCCTAACCAGGTCATTTTCGATTGCAGCCACCCACTGCAGTAATGAGCCGGCTGCTACAAGGTCGGCGCTCTTAAGCGGCGACCAAATAATCTCTTCATTTGTCAGCTCTCTAAGCAAAAGAGGATTGAGAGCATCGCCAAAGTTGGGTTGCTCATTCCACCAGTATGTTTTGATCTTTGACACTTGCCTAAGTATAACAAAAGGACTCTCGGGAGAGTCCTGTCTGTCCATTGATGATATATACAACATCTGGCTGGCCATAGGGGACGATTTACGAACACTTCTACGATGAAAAGGAATATTTGTAAACGTCATGAGACTGGCACTTTTCGAAACCAAAAACCCACCGATTGATCTGTTAGAATCTACTTTATTGAACGAGAGCACGTTCTACCCAGCGTTCATGAAAGACCTCAAACGTTGTAAATCTGAGGCCATCATCGAAAGCCCCTATATAACTACAAAGCGGCTAGGATTGTTATTGCCGATTTTAGAAAAACTTAAAGCTAGAAGAGTGAAGGTGGTTATTAACACACGCGACTCTCGATTTATCTTTGAAGAGTATAGACGCGAGGATACGCAAGAAGCGATCTCTAGGCTCCAACACATGGGCATACACGTAGTGCTTACACCAGAGCATCATCGAAAGTTAGCGGCGTTTGACCGAAAAATACTTTACGAAGGTTCTCTCAATATTTTGTCGCAAAACAACAGCACTGAAGTGATGAGAAGGATAAAATCAACGAAGTTAGCATGGGAAATGATTAAATTTGCGCAAGTAGACAGGCTGATAACCTAACCTTACGAGATTAAAACCTTAAAGGCACTGCATAAAATCAGTAAATGTATTTCTAAAGATAGGTTAGAAAATCAGAAACGAAGAGGATTATAATTGAGAATAGTACTTCTATAAAACATACTTGCGCGAAATAAGCGCGGAAATTTTCGCAAGATGGTTTATACTCATTACAGAATCATAAGCGTAATCAATGGAGGGTCAGTGGGGAGTAATAAAAAATATAGGGTGGTGTCCTTATTCTCCGGTTGTGGAGGGTTGGACCTAGGGCTCGAAGGAGGCTTCGTCTCTTTAGGTAAGAAGTATAGTAAGAATCCATTCGAAGTCGTGTGGGCTAACGATATCATGGATAAAGCCTGTCGCACTATGCAGCTGAATTTTCCGCATACAAAAGTGATCTGCGACGACATAACAAAAGTTCTAGAGCACAAGTTGGACATTCCACAAGCCGACATTGTGGTTGGTGGATTCCCTTGCCAGGACTTTAGTTTGGCTGGTAAGCGCCGGGGGCTCACGGTAAAGCGCGGACAGCTGTATTTAAGTATGGCCGAGGTCATAAAGTTAGTGCGCCCAAAAGTCTTTTTGGCGGAGAACGTGAAAGGTCTCATATCATGGGAGAATGGGCTTGGCATAAGAACTATGATTAGCGACTTTGAAGATTTGGGTTACCACGTCGAATATAAATTACATAGTACGGCTGATTTCGGTGTGCCACAAACTAGGGAGCGTGTGATTATTATGGGTATTAGAAAGGATGTCGGGGACACGATCGTGTGGCCTACCCCGACACACTCAAGCTCGCCGGTAGGAACAAGGTTACGACCGTGGGTCACGCTCAAAGATGCCATAGGTGATTTAGAGGACGACAAAAAACATTTCGCATTGCCGAATTCGGGTTACTCGAAAGCAAAACTATTTCCAGGGACACAAGGCAACACGAAAACGAAAGCAGATAAGCCGGGTCCGACAATGAGAGCCGAACATCACGGGAACATCGAATATCACTACGAGCTAGCTCGAAGACTTTCCGCTCGTGAGGCGGCTCGTATACAATCATTTCCAGACGACTTTGTATTCGTGCAATCAACAACGGACGCGTACCGACAGGTGGGTAATGCGGTGGCGCCAATATTCGGGTGGCATTTAGCGCAAGCCTTAAAGGAGACATTAGAAAATGATTTACCTGGACGAGATAACGGAAAACCGCTTAGGGTTCGAGAGCTTGCTGCAGTCGACTAAGGAGAGTACTTTAACGCAACTAGGACAAGTAGAACGCCCATCGGCACTATCGGGCAATGATTTCGAGTTGATAGTCTTCGAAAACTCGGTAATAAACGCACAAAACACGCCTTTCGAAGGTAAATTGCGACATACGGAGGACAGGGAGTTCCCCGACATAGTGGCGGCGGACTTATTTGGTGTCGAGGTCAAAGCCACGAAAAAGGACGACTGGACTTCCATAGGTAACAGCGTCTTGGAGTCCTCGAGAGTTAACACTGTCGAAAAAATATACATGTTCTTCGGTAAGTTAGGCGGCACTCCAGATATACGATACAGAAATTACGAGGATTGTTTGAAGGGCATAGCGGTCACTCACTATCCTCGTTATCAAATAGACATGTTACTGGCTGATGATGACTCCATATTTAAGAAAATGGGAGTCGATTACGACGCCTTACGACACTCGGGCAATCCTGTAAAGGAAATTAGGGCTTACTACCGCTCTCAGTTAAGGGAGGGTGACGCTCTTTGGTGGATTGACGACGACATCGACAAGACGGCTCAACTTAGCCCTATCATTAAAAACTTCGCATCTCTAGATCAGGACACGCGAGACTTAATCAAAGCAGACATTTTCGTTCTATTTCCCGAGTTATTTTCTAACGGAGCTAAAAAGTACGAACGTATACCGGCTTATTTGGCGGCGCAATACGGAGTAGTTACCGCCAATTTACGCGACCACTTCACCGCTGGTGGCCAGATGACGATCAAATATCAAGATCAAGACTTGAGAGTTCCTCAGATGATGGGAGAATTGTGCAGGCTGGCTAGCCTGGTGCGATCCGAATTGGAAAAGGCCGACAAAGGAGTTTTGGCAAACTATTGGCGTAAACATATCGATGACGCCGACTCACCGGAAATCGCATGGAAAAAGGAACTCGACCACAATTCCGCAGTGTTAGGCATGTCCATGCCGGCATCAGAATTGTTCACTGCGTTCATCGAGGAGAGAGGCAGACCCTGAAAATCGTAAGTTTATTCAGTTGCGGCGGCATAGGTGACATAGGCTTTCGTAAGGCTGGTCACGAGGTTGTTTTATTGAGTGACATAGACGAAACCAGACTGTCGTTCGCACGGAGTATTCACCCAAGGGCAACGACGGTAGCCGGTGACATTCGGCAAATAAAGGATTCCGTCATAAACAGTATAGTCAGCCTCGTAGGAGGCGACAGCTTTGTGCTTTCGCTGACTCCCCCTTGCCAGGGCATGTCCGCTAACGGGATCAACACGATATTAAAGGCCATCAGCCAAGGAAAGCGACCCGATCGGGACGCCAGAAACTACTTAATCGAGCCTTGTTTTGACATAATACGATCCACCCGACCCGACTATATATTTTTCGAAAATGTTCCTCAAAGTGCTACCACGGTGCTATTAATAGATGGCCGCCCCACTAACTTCATTGACTACTTGAGTTCAAGGTTAGAGGAGATCGGGTACGACGGAATGACCAAGTTAGTTAATTTCGCAGATTACGGAGTACCTCAAAGTCGCCGTCGTTTAGTCGGCCTGTTCGTTAATAAGAACAAGGACGAAGACCCTGACAGGATATTACCCCTACCAGATAAAACGATCGTGACGGTGAGGCAGGCTATAGGTCACACACCTAAGATCGACGCCTCGAGCAAAGCGAAAGCAGCGGCTGATAGTTTTCATCTTGCCCATAGGGTAAGAGTCATGCGCCCAGAACTCTACCGATGGGTTAAAAACACAGAAGAAGGCAGGTCGGCTTTCGAGAATGACAAATGCGACGAGTGTGGTGCGAACAACGATCGCAGGATGGCTGTATGCGTTGATTGCCAGCGCCCATTGCCAAAGCCGCACGTGGGTACCGGCGATAAAACGCAGTTGATCAAAGGCTACGAGACGGCGTACAAGCGAATGCGATGGGACAAGCCGGCATGTACGATAACGACTCGATCGGCTTTCGCTTCGTCGCAGGCTAATCTCCACCCAGACCAGAATAGGGTATTATCGGCATACGAGTGCGCGGTATTACAAGGAATTGATCCTGAAGACATAGAGTGGCTAAATCCTGTCACGAATAAAATCTACCCGGACTACCTGTTAAGAGAAGTAATTGGCGAGGCGGTACCTCCAATTTATACCGAGAAGCTAGGCATTAACTTATCGGTCACACCTCGCCCGAGGCAACTGGAGTTATCTTATGCCTGATGTATTCACCAAAGAAAAGCGCAGCGAGGTAATGCGTTTGGTGCGCTCTAAAAATAGCAAGGCCGAACTAGCTGCCTTCAGCTATTTAAGGCGAGAGAAAGTTTACTTTCAAAAGCATTACAAGGGAGCACCGGGCACTCCCGACATAGCCCTTCCTCGCAAGAAGAAGGCCGTGTTTATAGACGGTGATTTCTGGCACGGGCGTCGCTTACAAGAACTCCTCGACGGTAGGGGCGAAGATGACTACTGGACTAAAAAAATCGTCGGCAATATCGAAAGAGACAAGAGGCAGCGTGCCGAGTTGGGGCGTTTAGGTTGGAGGGTACTCGTAGTCTGGGAGAGCGACATTAATCGCAAGCGCACTCGAGTTGAAACGCTGGATTCCGTGGTGGCCTTTTTGAAAACCTGAAACTAGGTAGCGCAATGCGACCGTAGGTTTGAACAACTCTCGAGGATGCAAAGGTCTGTGAAATTAAATCCTCGTTGGGCAAAGAGTGGATATCAAGCTTGTGTTTGAGCGCGTGCCTTTGTTCGACAGTGACTGGCCTGAGAGCGGTTAAGTTCCCGTAGCTCTTTTCCGTAGCCGTCAAGATTACCTTTACGATTCTTTTCTTCGATTTCTATCGTATTACCCAAAGATGGCATGGTCGGGCTCTGAATGGTCACCTGCTGTCCGTTTTGACCCAAACCTACAAGAGCCCGCACGAAAGGTGCTATCGATTCTTCATAATCAAACTGCGGCCGAAGAGTCCAAAGGTTCTTCCCGTAATACAAATTGATCACGTCTTTTATCTTATCTTCTATAGTGATCTCATTTCTGAAAGCGTCAGCAATGTATGTTTTTTCTTTACTATTTACACCGAGCGACTCGAGAGTTCTCACGAGAATACTGATATCAAATACGACATTGCCCTGTTCGAGGTCTCGCAGGTAGTTTGGGTGCACGTCTACTTTCTTGGCGACTTCTTTGATAGCTAAATCTTTCAAGATTCTGATGTTCCTTAAGCGTTTTCCTATCTCTATCTCAAGCGAGTTAGCTTTATCATATTTAGCTAGATCACATTGCCAGTCGCTAGCATACTCAATTTCACCCTTGAGAATGCGCGATATAGCATTTACAAACGACTCTGTCGCGTCCCTATAGTTGACGTCAGCCCTAAAGTCCCACAGACCGTCGCTGTAGTGTTGTTTTATGATTTACCTTATTTGTTGCTTTAGCGTCCCAGCCATCTCGCAGCTCCTTTCGTTTAGGTTAATATACCCACTTAGCAGAGCATCATACCCAAAGTTGCCTAAAAAAGCTCGAACGTTGGCTGTTCAATTTTAATTTTCCCCTATAAACTCCAGATGATACTATTGTTCAAGATAGGCATCAGGGATGAGTGGGGCTGTTTGTTGCATATCGGAACGGTACCAATATAAACGAAGGTCCTTAGATGACTCTAGTGTCAGACAATTCCTTACAGCGATTTCTAAATGCCGTAGTGAACGGCCCTACCAATTACTCACTAAGTCATCACCTTAACTACGGGCAAAAGCTCGTGGTCGTACTCGGTGGGGCCATTGCCGAATTAGTTGTGATGTACGCAATCGTGTATGGCATATTTAAATTCTTGCAGAATATTCCCGCGCTCTTCAGTGCAGTGCTCCGTAGGCTTGGTGTTGGTGAGAAAGATGTCCCACAAACTTTTTTTGAGCTGACCTTCCCGGCGGATATCTCCAAGTCATCTTTCGCTACTGAGCAATTGCATATATTACTCCGTGGTATGGTTAGGTATTACGGTTTTTGGGATCGCTTCGCAGCCACAAGAAGCCTTACTCATTTAGAATAGTATTTTGTACAAATGATGAAGGTATCCGATATCTGCTCGTGATCCCAACGCGTGAAGCTGACAGTGTACGGCGTGATCTTATTGCATTCCTGCCTGGCCTGAAGGTGCACGTCACCAAAGATTACGCATCGGCTTTATCAGTCGGCGATACCAGGTTGTAGAGCTTCGCTGAACGGTGACTTTGTTTTCGACTCAAGGATCATAAGGCGCTGGAGGAGCACGATCTGATGGCATACCTTACGAGTCACCTGGCTAAGTTATTGCCCGACGAATTGGTGGCATGCCAGATCGTGGTGATGCCGGTGTATCGCAATACGCACCATCAGTCATCAGAAGGCAGCGGCATATGATGGCCCGGATTGCGCTCGGCAAAGAAGTATGGTCACAAATCAAGCCGCAGCGTACGCCGCTCGGCTACGGTTTGTGGCTGTTATGGTATCCGCCGTTGTGGTTTATTGGAGCTATGGCTAAAATTGTTTCGTTCATGGGTGGGCTTATTGCTGCCATGTTCTTAGGTTACGAAGGGCGGCCTCGCAATAAAGATAAACGTCGTTCGGATAACCCATATGATATTGAGATCGGGCCGCTCATCAAGATAATTTGATCAGCAGTTGTATGAGGTGACGCTCCCGAATCCTGGTGTCCTCACAGGACAGCAGTACGCACTATTCTCGCATGAATGCGCTGGTAGGTTCATTCCGACCGTTTCGGACATCGTACCAGTCGTTTGGTATCCGCAGATCGTGCCGATCCTTTCTCCGCAGCGCAAAAACCTTGAGTTGTTTAAACGGCGCCAGCTGACACAGCACCACTTCAGCCAGCAAACCATTCTTTCTAGCTCTGAATTATCCGACCTTTACCACTTTCCGGACACGAGCCTTACAAAGACAGAAGGGCTGGTTAAGAGTCGCAGCCGTGTGTTGCCCGCCCCGTTGTCGATTAAGCGTAGCGATGCGGAGCTTGATGTTATTGTTGGGGTAAACACCCATGGCGGCGACAACAGCCAGTTGGCATGACGCTGGCGCAGCGCCAGAAGCATACCTACGTGATTGGAAAAACCGGCACCGGCAAGTCGACTTTGCTGAAGTACGCAATTTACCAGGATATGATGAACGGTAAGGGCCTGGCAGTACTGGACCCACATGGTGACCTATTTCGGGAGTTGCTTGAAATCGTGCCGGAGCATCGCCGGGAGGATGTCGTTGTGTTTGACCCATCCGACCGTGAATATCCGGTTGGGTTGAATATTCTTGATCCTGGTATTGAGTTTGCGAATGAAGACGATAAGAATGAATGGATCACGAGTCTGTAATCTCGGTATTTGAAAGGCTTGCAGATAAAAAGCAATGGGGCCCGCGCATGGAGCACATATTGCGTAATGCAACACTGACGGCTCTGCAGCTTCCGAATCCGAGTCTGTACACTATCCAGCGATTACTCACCGAAAAGGGTTATCAATGGAGGGTCGCAAAAACTCTTAAAGATCCGGTGCTTAAGCAGTTTTGGGCAAAAGAGTTCAAGCTGCTCGGTACGATGCAGCTCCAGCGTTACTATGCCGGTAACGCACCGATTGGGGCACTTCATTACATCTAAGATGAGCCGACATATCCTATTGCAGGAAAAGAGTACGATCAGGATTGCGGATATAATGGACGAGGGTAAAATATTGCTCGTCAATCTCAGTAAAGGTGATATCGGGGAAGATCAGAGCTTTTTCTTTGGTACCATTCTCTCGTCATTAATATGGATGGCTGCATACCAGCGAACCAAAATACCTGAGCCGGAGCGACGAGACTTCTTCCTATATGTAGATGAGTTCCAGAACTTTGCCACCAAGCAGTTTACTGACATCACAAGTGAGGGACGGAAGTTCCATATATCACTGACGGCATCACGCCAGAATATCGCGCAGGTTGAAGATCAAAGTATTCTCAAGATTGTGGCCGGAAATGCTCATGCCATAATCTGTCTGAAAGCGAACCCGGAAGACGAAGCATTCATACTGCCGTATATGAAACCGGAAGTTGCAGTGGGGAACATAGTCAATCTCGCGCCACATCACTTCTATATGAAGACGACGGCCGATGAGAGTGAGGATGCATTTTCGGGGCAAACCGTCCCGCTAGATGTAAATGGTTCGCCGAAGGTTGCAAACGAGGTCGTTTCGCTAAGCAGGAAGCGCTACTGTACGCCGAAGGCCAACGTCGAAAAGTACCTTGATAAACTGTTTGCAAATGCAGAGATGAAGCCCGCTAAGTCGACGGCCAAGCAGCGTACGGGTAAACTTAACGATTCGAAAGGTAACCATGCAGTGGAGCATGGTGCATAAACGGAGGTAACGGACCGATGGCAGGAACTATTGAGGTAACACCCAAGGTATTTTCGGACAGTATAGAAATCATGAGCGTATATATTGAGAAGATGAGGGGTGACGAAGACCTCGATACTATCCCTGATATGTTAGTTCGATTCAATGATAGGGTTCTTGCTAACAAAGATATCAGCAAGGACCAGCTGCGGCAGTTGGCAGTTTACTCTATTGACTACATCTATCGGTTTTCCTCCGAATTAATGATGCGTGACAAATACACAGATGCGTACTTTACGAAGGTGATCGCGAAGCTATTAAAGTCGCTTCAAGAAAAGGAGATCGAGGTATTTTATATTCTCGATAACGAGCTGGCGGAGATCGATTTGGGCTAGCCGTCGATCTGTATGAACTGAGTGGCGCGGCCGTTGTTGCGCCATATGACGGTAAAGGAGCATTAAATTTTGAAGAAGTGGAAAGAAGGTTAAAAAGCCAAATGGCTCGCGGCAAAAACATTGTGTATATCGAAAAAGACGCAAGCGTGAACTATATGGAACAAGTAATGAAGATGGCTACCGAATCGAGGTATATCGGGGTATTCAGAAATTTCGCGCCGACTACCAAATATTTGAAAATATTGTAATAACGATAGGGGATACCATGAAGCCAGGATACCAAAGACTTAAGAAACGCATGGACGAGGGCGGATTCGATGCGAATGAATTTATAGAAGATGCCAGGGCAATAGCGGCCCAAAGTCCCGAAATGGCAGGTATCTTTGCACGTATGATCGAGGCCGAACTTGAGGCAATCAAACAAGCCAAAAAGCAAAGCTCGACACAATAGTGAAGGGCTAATCAAGCGACGAAAAGCGACAGAGAACTAAAGACGGTCAAATCAGTCGCCTGAAAGCTCGCAACCTCCTTGAAATGGCGGCCCACTGTCCGGCGCAGGCTTCTTAAGCCTAGAGTATGCACTATACTAGGCATTAGCAAACCATAACGTATTTAACGGAGTATACATGTCGCAATCAATACTTTGGCTAGATAGTAGTGAGGAGAATGACAGAAAAGTTATTCGAGCCCTTGTTGAACGCGCCGTGCCTGGCCCGGATTCGCACATAGATAAATGCATCGAGAAAGTCATGCTTAACATCCAAAAAACGGAATGGCAGACTCGATACCCAAACAGGAATTTCGTTTTCTGCGTTTTCTACAAACTGAATATCCACATCATCGAGATCGCTTTTGGTTTATCAGCCCAGGCGGTCGACGCTCTGTTCTACATGGAGAGTGGGGGCACGGGAGGTAGTTTTGGAGACAAGGTCAACTTCTTGTATAAGCATGTCTATAAAGCCAAGATGCATAAAGAGACATACGAGGCACTTAAGGTACTTCGTAATAACGTTATGCACTACGGTGCAATATTTGGCATCAAGGGTGCTGTCGCGCCGGCCGATCAAAACCTGCTGGATGCTTATTGTGAAAAATTTCGGCCAACAAACCAAAATATGACTAATGAACAGATCCTATTTAACCTCGCTGGATCTTTCGACTATATGATGCGCGAAATGGTTCTGAGAATTTTGGGGCTAAGAGACGAAGACTTAACGTTTAACGCAAATCCACCCGGAAGACTGGGTATATTTATGCAGGAGACCTAATGCGTGGCAAGTCAAAAACCTAATTCTCCCGGAATTGGAAAAGATAAAACTGATGAGGAAAAGCGATATGAGTCGTACGTTGATTTAGCATTAAAAGGTAGTGCTCAGCTAAGGCGACAGCTTAAATTGAGTGAAAACCCATTCTCCTTTGTGTATGGACCAAACACGGCAAACCCTAAGAAGTACTATCTAACCGGGGTACTAAATGAAGTCGAGAAGGCGGCCATGTCTATGATGTATGCCGCTGACTTCGTTATAGAAAGCCGATCACAGCCTCAACCGACGCCAAAAGATGACGCCGGATTCAGAATAACTAATAACGCTGTCCAGGTAAAAATTGATGAGGCCGCAGTTGCAGAGCGAAAAATGACTGAGATTTTAATTGATTTGGTAGGATTTCGGCGTGTAAATAATTTAGATTGCTATCGTCACTATGTTGTACTCCATGAGCTGGATAGTAAAAAGAAGATACTGGGTGACATGCATGAGTTTTCAGGGGTCAAGAATCAAAATCTCTCACTTCAGGTGGACGAGCTAGTAATACAGGCAAATACGCTTGCGTTGAGCCTAGACCCAAATAAGTCCTGGTATGCTCAAAAGAAGCACGGAGTCATGAAGCCAAAAATAAGCAAGTTTAGCGACAGGTTTAAAGCCGTATATCCACATATGAAAGAATATGAAAAGGCGATAGTACAGACTTATGGGTCTTCGTATGGGCGACAAAGCGAGTTGCTACACTCAGGCAAACCAGTAGACAGGGATGTCCTGAGTTTAGATGACATCGGTGCTTATGTGGGGCGTATCGGCGTAATAATACCTTACGTACTTAATGCAATCAAAGATTTGGGCCGAATTCATAACGTTCAAGGTATTCTAAAGACTATAGCCGAAGTCACTAAAAAAAATGAATACCCTGTCCAGCTATTTCGACAGAGAACCCGCCCTGAGATCTCAGCGGGAGACTTCGTGGTTACGGTCTGGGGCGACTTATGCCAGGTGAAAAAAGTTATCAAAAGTAAGTATGGCTTCAGAGCATTCAGGCTAGTCTACCTTCTACAACCACCCATGCCTAATTTAATAGAAGATGATTTTCCTGCAGAAAATGTTAGGTTAGTGCGTAAAAGGAAGCCATTAGTTGAAGATGTAAGAAAAGAAATACTGCGAGCTACTCCAGAGCTAAATCCCACTACTCGAGAATTAAACCTACTCATAAGAGATACCATGCTTCACATGTGGAACGATGTTGGATTAAAAGAATTCACGCTTAATAGCCCGAGTGCGGGATATCGGAAGATTCAGCAAGAACTAGATAGGTTAAGGGCTGCTAAGAACTAACGAAGTGGTGGAATTCATTAGTCTGCATCGGGCAATATTAGCTTGACCTTGCGGGAGAAATCAGTGATTATCTGCGAGCTACCAGCTTCGCCATCATGACTTTTAACGATTAAGTCGGTGATTGTTCTTTGTTCGGGTTTTATGTCGGGCCACTTTGAATGCAAGTCTGCCAAAGTTTTCAGTACCTCGTCCACGAACCATTCATGGCTCCTGAAGTTGTCGCTTGTGCCTAGTTTGCCGCGATGTTTAATTGCTAAATCTGCCAAGTCGATGAGTCCAGTTAGTAAGTAGCTCTTGAAGGGGTTAAGTAAAGGGTTATCATCTTCAAGCCGCCAGTCAAATAACTTAAATTCAACATAGGCTACGTATAAGCCGTCTGCGTTGCCTTTGAATGCAGCCTCACGAGCAAATGAGACGTGATCAATCATAAAACCTATTACAGTTTGTTCTAGCCGTTCATCAGAGCCCTCTTCATCAAGATAATTTTGAATCAGGTGCTTAGATACAAAACTGACCGCCACAAAGTATAAATGTGGGGATGCTTTTTCTGCTTGCTCGTCATATGCTGAGCCGATGTTAGCTAGTGAGTTCATAATTTCAGCATAGTCTGAAGTTGCACCTCGGTCATCAAGAATTGGCTCCTCTTCGGGCGGGGCATGCATGAAGCGCTTCTCAATCAAGCGCGTTAGTTTTGAAAGTGCGTCGTCTTCTTTTTCTCCGGTACGAATTTGAGTGATGGTCATCTCACTTAACCGTTGGACTACTGAGATAAATACAGCTGCCAAGTCTTTCCTCACTGCGGTTGTACCGGCATATTCCCAGAAGTTATATATCAAACTCTTGGACAGCCAATTTTGCATAACCTTAAATTGCTCTGCAGCGTCAAAGGTTAGACGAACGATCTCCCTCGAGCAATTAAACGCTTCTGCGCTGATAGACATATCAAAAATAGAAGTCATGATGTCGGCATAGTAATTAATAACGCAACCGTTAGTCTGACTTCTTAGACTCTCGGCAACGCCGATATCCTCTTCATCGTCTACTTTGCATCTTAGTAGCAACTCAATTAGTTGGTCGTGTGCTTGGGCTAAGGTTTGCGTATCATTTTCGCGTACAGCCTTACGCATTATGCTAGTAAGAGGTACGAGCGGATCATCGCTCTTACGCCCAGCTTTCTTTACCTGTTGGTATTTTCCTAATTCTTCTTTGAGGCGCTTGGGATCACCCTCGACTAACTTATCCATTAACTTCTTAGCCTCATCAGGTTTTAAGGTTTTTGCCGGTTTGGCCTTTTTCTTTTCAGCCTTGGAAGCGAAGTGCATTATATCGAATACAAAAGGCTTACGTGGCTCGGTAGCGTAGCGGTAGAGCACATAGTTTGTTATGGCCTCGGGCGATGCGACGCTAGGCATAAGATCTTGTATTAGATTACTCGGCAAGAGTGAGCTGAGTATTTTTCTCGTACAATCGATCGCTATGTAAATTAGCCAAGTTGTACTAACTAGTATGAGTAATACATACCATAAGCTTCCAAAGAGTCTATACGAATGCTGGTTTCCACCTATTAAATCATGCTTGAACGATGTGGCAACTGCGGCCGAGCCTATAAGGATTATGTTAACGACTGTCACAATGATGATAAGATTTACGTTTCTCTTGCCTAGAAGCTTAAACCAATTGACGCGAAAGTTAAGGTTTGATTGCACTATTTGAAAGGCAGCGATTATTACAGCTGCCGCAATACCATAGAACGTAAGTGCACCACCAAAGAGTGCTTGATAAAAGGACGAGATAGTTGCATCCATGCTCTTAGATTACGCCCTATAGGTGATATTCAAAATATTCTTCATCTGCGCAGTGGGTATTGACCCCCCAAGTTGTTACTTCCATCTGTCTCCTCATTGTACGGGTAAAACAGAACGCATCAAGGTAGTACAAGTCTCCACCTTGACGCATTCTGTTGTTCCCTCGTGTCCCTTTCGCCAGAGCGGGAAAATATCCGTTCATAACGAAAGGAGCAGTTTCCATGGAAACTCAAGCTACAGCCATAGCAACATTAAATGACAGGTTTCGCAACAGCGGACAAGGCATTACAGTGACGCAGGGTGTGCAAGCGTTGGACGACCTTATTGGTCTCATCAATGAGATACGTCAGTTTAACGACTTTAATGAAGATAACGATCCGTACGGCGAGACCTCATATAAGGTTGTCAAGAGTTTAGGCGGAATACCGGCCAAGAGTCAACTGGCTAAGCTGCCTAGTAGCCCCTCTGTTACTTCGTTGAGCGAATAGACTACGACATCGGCTTGCGATGTATCTTGTTGAACTGCATCTCTGTTTTCTACCGCGACACACCAGCAGCCTGCAGCTTTCGCAGATAATATGCCCGAGGTGGCATCTTCTAGCACAGCCATCTCGTGGGGTTCCACTTGCATGCGTCTTGCTAGCACTTGGTAGGTCTCTGGGTCTGGTTTACCATGCGTAATCTCATCCCCGGTGACAATAACGCTAAATTCACTGGCCACACCTAAGCCACCTAAAACCAAATCAACATATTCACGCGTAAGAGAGGTACCAATGCCCAGCGCATAGTTACCGCTAAGCCGTCGGACTGACTCGACCACTCCTGGCATAGGACGCAAATCTGTCCTGACTTTATCCATGAAGCTGGCGTGTTTTTGCCCTAGAAATGCTTCAGGTGTAGCTGGTATTCTAAGCGATTCAACCATGAAAGTGGCAATCGCTAGTGGCTTACGGCCAGCCATGGTTGCTTGAAATGTAGTGTCTAGATCTTCAAATCTGCGGTTGTGTAATGCGAGCGTTTCATGCCACGCCGCAACATGGAGAGGCTCGGAGTCTACCATGGTGCCGTCTACATCGTAGCCAATGGCTTTAATGCCGTGTGATTCAACTGTCATGCAGCCAAATATACCAGATAAAACTTCGGTGGGCTAGATGTAGCCGCTCGGATACAGCTACGCGGTGTGCCAGTGTGCATCGTCATACTTCTTACCGCTCATCCACACCGCCCGGGCAACAAGCAATAGCTTCCGGGCTACAGCACAATTAGCAACGGTTACGGCTTGCCCTCAGCTCGCTTCTTGTCATACAGCGCCTTAAAGTAATCGTCATGACGCTTTGCGATGTTAGCGGCAATGAACATACTGTGGCGCAGATGGGGCGAACCCCGTTTGGTCAGGCGTCCAGTCTTGTTGAGCGTATGGCCGCTTTGCTTAATCCTGGGATCCAGCCCGACGTACGCAACGAGATGCTTAGCTTTCTTGAACCGCTGTATATCCTGGATTTCTCCAATCAGGCTGGCGGCAACGAACGGCCCGACGCCAGGAATGCTCTGTAACAGGTTGGACAACTCAGCCGGAGCTGACGCAGCCATCTCACGGACAAACCGTAATTTGGCCTTGTGAAAGGCACGTTCAGTATCGGCAAGCGCCTGTTTTGCTTCGCTGGTCATTTGCCCTTCAAGCAGAGTCTCAACATGAGCTTGGTAGTGTTTAAAAGCGACGCCGAGTTGCGCTAGCCGTTGTTGCCCCCTGGCGTAATATTTGGTAGCAAGGTAAGACTCAGGGACATACGGTCTACCTTCGCCACGCAGCCCCAACCGGGCGATCATGAGGGCATCTGTCTTGTCAGTCTTCTTGCCACGGACGGTAGCTTTAATCTGTTGCTTGGTGAGCAATGGGTTGTACATAATGCACGGAATACCGAGAGTGTAGGCGGTGTTGACGAGCGGCAAATGGTAGATGCCGGTCGGTTCTGTAACGAGATTCAGCTCCGGGCTATCTCCCGTCACGGTCAGTAGAAACTCGGCGATATCCTGCTCCGCATTCACGATCTGGTCAGTCCAGAGCTGTTTGCCATTTCCGTCGATAAAGCTAAAGTCCAATTTGCGGCTGCTGACATCGCAGCCAAGAAAGTGCGCCATGTAATTACTCCTCCGGCCAAATTGGCCCCAGGTTAAAGATTGCTAAACACGGGCAAGAGGACTCACAGCTTCCCGAGAAAGTTCCAGGTGGTACAATAGGCTTGTTCGTTATAGATAGTCGTAGATCCCCGGATTTTGTTGCTCGTACCGGTACGAAACGTAAGAGCTAACAGAGTATTCCGGGGTTTACGCTATAACCTCATTATTGATTGTTATGCACCCAGGTTGGAAGCGATATACTCACCGACGAGATACCTCAAGTAGAGATTCCCAACATGACTTTAGAACGTCCTCCATACCATTTGTAGTGTAGCCCCGAACAGAGGTTGGGGGCTAGAGGGATAATACAAGCATGACTTTGGCGCCGTGTACTGGTTTGGCGAAAAGGTGTTTTGGAAAGTTGATTACTACGACGAGTCACTCAGCTACGGCGAAGATCCGCTTTCGCCCAAATGCAGGCGAGTGCTTACTATAATGCTTGCGAGCGAGTACTAGGAGGCTACCATGACTACGACTGCTACATACAACGGCTGGACCAACCGTGAGACCTGGATCGCGAATCTGTGGCTCACGAATGACGATGCCAACTATGGTTTTTTCGAGAATATCCTGCGCCGCTATGACACAAATGAAGCACGCGCCTCAAATCTCGAGTATCTCCTGAGAGATCAGATGGAGAGTGAGAAGGAAGAGTCGGACATATGGTTCGAGTTGATGGCTTCGGCATTCAACCGGGTTAACTGGCTGGAGATCGTCGAAGATAACCTTACGTAGCCCACAGCGCCCTGAGCAAGGCTCTAAACTGCTCAGCGTTTATAGATCTTCCCAAATAACTGCCGTTAGGCCTTTTGGATTTTAGTTTGTCAATTATGGTGAAGCGTAGAACTATTTCCTCGGATGCGTCGTCGTCATACTCATCAGCAAATAATTTCCTTACGTACTGTTTAGCGTATATCAATTCTGCAAGGTCGGGGCAACTAATTAGGACGATGGGTGGATTTCCGCCGTCATAAAAAGATTCCCATCTGTAAGCCTGCAGATAATCTACGTATGCTTTTAACTTTTTCCTAATCATGTAGCGAGGCGTGCTGGGCGCAAACAACTGTAAAAAGTATGTCTGGTTCACGGACTCTTCACCCGAATCGAGGAGTTTGGTAAAGGCTATATCTGGAAGAATTAGCTCGTCGTCGGACAAGTAGTGAAAATCGTTATCAGTATCAAGATAGTCTGTTTCGAGCGCGTAATCATAATGCAGCTCGTCGCCACCTTCCTTATTTCTTACTTCCAGATGTATACAGCAATCAGCGAGTAGCAAGCACTGATCAATAAAATCTTGTTGCCTTGTACTATCCTTGTACCGCTTCCGAAGTTCATCTTCTGGGTAGCTACCAAGGCTTCTTAGGTATCGTATGCCATTTGATTCTAGAAAGAATATGGCAGGTATGGATCGTTCGTTGGGATCATTAGGATCATATATCCAGTCAACGAACTGTTTTTCTTTTAAGTCTTTGAGCCATTTGGTACTGCGTCTTTTATCTATATGGCCTAAGTATTGTTGTATGTGTTTTCTTTCTAGGAATCTATTTTTATAAATTAATGTAATTATTTCTTGTTGTTTGGTGGTGATGTGGGGTAAGTTCATGAGTCGGTTGTATGGATGTAATGATTAATGTATTAAGCCAATCCCACCTACTCCGTATTTTATAAGGATAGAAGCTACTAACATTTTACGATAACACTTTAGAATAATGCAAAAACTGGCCCCGGGGTGGGGCCAATTATATCGTGCGGAAAATACCCGAAATGGGGTGGCTATTTTATTTCTTTAAGCAGCTCGTCAGAACTTACATCGAGAGCTTTGGCGATATCAAAGATGACTTCAAGGCTAGGGTTACGTTCGCCACGCTCGATAAAACCGACGTAGCTACGGTCTTTGCCGATCTTTGATGCAAGTACATCTTGGGTCATACCGATAGTATTGCGCAATTCTTTGACGCGCTGACCGAATTTGACGTGTTTTGCTGAAACAATACCCATTACTCTAGATAATACTATACCAGTGCACCTGTGGATAAATAAAAGGGACTCACAGTAGCATTAGCAGTATATTACTGATAAAATGGGACTATGAGTAGTCATGAGGGTAACAAAACTACTATACCTACTGAGCGGATTGAAGAATTGCGTTGTATTCTCCAGCGTGAACAAAAACGCCCAATTACGTACGAGGAAGCGTTTCAAACAGCGAAGTTGCTCCTCAGCTTCTACGACAATCTCGCCGATAACAATATAGGTGCCGGTCAAACGCTGCTCATGGAGGCGTCTGCCTGATATGAGCATGGAGGACGAGCGTCAGAAGTACAAGGCGAAGCAAAACGAGTGCGTGCTCATGGCCAGGGTTTCGAGCCGGGATCAGGAAACCGAAGGCTATTCGTTGCCCGCACAGATACGATTGTTGAAAGACTACTGCCTCCGCAAAGATCTATCAGTGTTAAAGGTGTTCCAGATCTCTGAGTCGGCTTCGGGGAAGAAACAGCGCGAACTCTTTAACGAAGTTGTAGATTACATCGCTGAAAACAAAGTAAACGTCCTGGTTTGCGAAAAGGTAGACCGATTGACGCGTAACTTCAAGGATGCCGTTATGATCGACGACTGGCTCGAAGAAAACGAAAAGCATGAAGTCCACCTCGTGAAGGACTCTCTTGTCATGCACAAGCATTCCCGTTCCCAGGAAAAGCTCAACTGGGGTCTTCGTGTGTTGTTTGCCAAAAACACCATCGACAATCTTCGAGAAGAAGTCGACAAGGGGATGCGCGAAAAGCTTGAACAGGGATGGCTTCCGGGCAAACCACTCATTGGCTACAAAACTGTCGGTGACTCAGGCCATAAGATCCACGTACCAGACCCGCAAATGGGGCCGCTTATGCGCGAATGTTTCGAGCTCTATGGATCAGGTAACTATTCGCTCAAGCTATTAGTAAAAACTATGGAAGAGAAGGGCCTTCGAACACACTTTGGTCGACCACTAGTAAAAAGCCAGTTGCACCGTGTGCTTAGCAACCCGTTTTATATGGGCCAAATGGTCTGGAAGGGCAAGCTCTACGACGGTAAACACGAACCCCTTATAAGCGCCGAGCTATTCGAACGAGTCCAACAGCGTATGCGACGTAAGACGACGCCTAAGTACAACAAGCACAACCCAGTCTTTAAGGGCATGATGCGCTGCACGGAATGTGAGGGTACCATCGCTTGGGAAACGCAGCGTGAGCACTGGTACGGGCACTGTAATCACTACAAACCATGTAGCCAAAAGGCATATATGCGCCAAGAGACAGCCGAAGAACAGCTCCTTAAAGAGTTTTCCGAACTCGTGTCTCCATCGCCTGACGTTATCGAGTGGGTGAAGATAACGCTGCGAGCTAAGTACGAAGCCGATATGGAAGCACGTATGGCACTCAAGAAGCAGCTTAAAGACCGTCACCAGCAACTTGGACGCCGGATGGACATTCTGTACGAAGACCGCCTCGACGGCCGTGTAAGCGTCCATCAATACGACAAAATGCAGAAGGAGGCTTCCAATGAACAGATGATGATCGCTAAGAAACTCGACGACTTTGAAGAGGACTATCTAGCCGTCCTGGAAAAGGGCATAGATATCCTGGACCTGTCTCAGAAAGCGGCCGTAATATACGAGTCTAAAAAAGACACGGATCGCCGTGCCATTTTGCGTGACTTATTTTCGAACATCCATCTGAATGGCAATTTAATAGAGGTGGAACGCACCCCATTGGTTGCCGCGATAGCTAAAAAGGTAAAAAAGGAGAAAGAACTTAGAAATACTTTCGAACACGCTATAGGTAATAAATTAACAGAGGAAGAATTCGTAAATGGGACGGTCAGTCCCTTATGGCTGGGGATGAGGGATTCGAACCCCCGATCCTGGGACCAGAACCCAGTGCCTTACCGCTTGGCCAATCCCCAATGATTTTTTATAAGTTTAAGACAGAAATCACCATACCGAAAAATTATAGTTGTTTCTAATGATAAAACCAAGAATAATAACTTCGGTAATCATATCAGTGTATATAAAACTGTGATAAAATACCTAAACTTAACAATTTTATATGAAGAGTGCAGCGAGAGATCTAGCTCATTGACCTGCCAGCAACCTTTCGGACTGTCATATTGTCAGAATGAAGTTGGTGCTCCCTCTAGCCCGTCCGTAACGGGGAAGATATGATTACTCCTATCCTTTCGAACCAATACGGGCAGAAAGGATTTTTTATGCCAGATCAAGTCAAAGTACGATTATTTACTAGCGAGTCAGTGTGCTCTGGTCACCCCGACAAAATCAGTGATGCAATTTCAGATGCAATTGTTGACGCTGCGCTTGAGCAAGATCCGAATTCTCACACTGCAATAGAAACCATTGTGGGCGCAAATCAAATATGTTTATTTGGTGAAATAAAGACAAACGCAATAATTGACTACGAACTTATTGCTCGCGCAACTGTTAAAAATTTAGGTTATATTGTTCCCGAATGGGGGTTTTCGAATGAGTCGTCTTTCTCTAACGATATACATGAACAATCTCCTGATATTGCAATCGGAGTGGATAATGATGGTGCAGGTGATCAGGGGATGATGTTTGGTTTTGCCTGTAAGGACACGCCAATATATATGCCAATGCCGATTGCGCTTGCGCATGCACTTACAAAACGTATCGATGATGTTCGGAATAAGCAAGAGCTACCATGGCTTCGTCCTGATGGAAAAACACAAGTTACCGTTCGCTATGAAAATGAGATTCCGATAGCAATTGAAAAGCTTGTGGCTGCCGTTGCACATGATGAAGCAGTCTCAGCGAAAAGGGTGAGAGCGGATATAATTGAGTATGTGTTTAAGCCAGTCTTAGAAGATTATGGTTTTGATCTCCCGGATGGTAATAATATTGTCATAAATGGTACGGGCACATGGCACATTCCGGGGCCGGAATCAGATGCAGGTCTAACAGGTCGTAAAATTGTTGTCGATGGCTATGGTGGCTACGCACGAGTCGGGGGCGGAGCGTTTAGTGGAAAAGATCCCAGTAAGGTCGATCGAAGTGGTGCGTATGCGGCTCGTTATATCGCAAAAAATATCGTTGCAAATGGATTGGCCGAGAAATGCGAAATTGCACTCGCTTATGTGATTGGGCAAGCTCGTCCGCTCATGCAGACAATTTATACCTTTGATACCGCGCTAGTGTCAGAAAAAGAATTATATGCCTACAAAGACGCATTGTTGGACACGAGTGTAAGGGGGATAATCGACACTCTTGATCTTGCTCGTCCCATATATTCACAAACTTCAGCCTATGGTCATTTTGGTAAACCGGGATTACCATGGGAGCAAATTGTTCAAAAGCAATAACTTTTCTATTTCGGTGAATCCATATGTGAGGTATCATTTAAGGGTGGGAAAAATAATTACTCTCGGAAACATACCGATCTATAAGGCAGAACCGACAGGTGATTGCAAGGGCGGTATATTATTGATACACGAAGTCTGGGGTCTTTCGGATCATATCAAAGACGTAGCCGATCGTTTGGCTAAAGAGGGATACTTGGTATACGCACCCAATCTTCTGAGTGATACAGATATTGAAACGTATGTAACTCCTGAATTGCAAAAGGATCTTTTTAATCCTAAAAAACGCAATGAAGTACAGCCTGTGCTTCGTAAGCTGATGACACCTTTACAATCTCCAGAGTTTGCAAGGATTACGATAGATAAAGTTAAAGTTTGCTTCGATTTTTTGTACGATGAAGAAGAGGTTCAGCATTCTGTATCAGTTCTGGGCTATTGTTTTGGAGGCACCTATAGCTATCATCTCGCTGCCCACGAGCCACGTTTGAAAGCAGCAGTAGCTTATTATGGCTATGCCGATTTAACACCTGAACAGCTCGAGGGTATTAAATGTCCTATTTTAGCTTTTTATGGTGTAAATGACGAACGACTCATGGAAACCTTACCGGAACTTGAAAACAACATGGAAAGCGCGAGCGTGAATTTTACGTATAAAGTGTATAAGAATGCTGGGCATGCATTTTTTAATGATACCAACCCATTTGCGTATCAAGAGGATGCGGCAGTAGATTCTTGGAAGCTGACACTAGATTTTCTAGCAAAAGCAATGGGCTCAAACTAGTATTCGGCGAGCTCTCTATATTAATTTTGATTAGGGGATAAGAGTGAAATAATGGACGTTCGCAATGAACAGGTAAAGAGGGTATTTAAAAATGTTACCCTTATTGCGGCTTTTCTAGCTTCTATCTTATATTCATCATGGCCTCTCGGGTTTATTGTGAATCCAGCAGTCAGTAAGTATGATTACGCGAGTGAATTAGAATCGGCCCACCAGCCTTATAACTGGCTCTTTATTGCTCTCGATATTGCTACGGGTCTAGTGTTATTAGTAAGTGGTTATATGCAATGGCGGAAAGCAAATAAATTAACAATTCGCCTCAGCATCTTAGGCTATGTATTATTTGGTGTACTTGTAATAGCAGCTGCAATAGCTCCCTACAACTGTAATTCGATTACCCAAAACTGTATTGCGGAAGCTACGCAGCCGGCTTTTATTATTCATGGTTTATCAAGTATATTTTCAGTTGTTTTTCTTTTTGTCAGCTTAGCTTTACTATGCAAGATATTGTATGATCGACATTTTTATCATTGGTTAGCTCTACTTTTGGTTGTAATGCTTTCATGGGGCGTAATTGGCGTCTATGCTCTCGTTCAACTAGAAGAAGGCGTTAAGAGTAATTGGGTGCAGTATCTTTTTATAACTGTGTGTAGTTTGTCCATAATCGTTTCGGTAGGCCTTGTTGAGCTTGCAAGTAAAGAAGTTACCCAGATTGTTAAAAAACTTGATGCAAGCTAAATAGTTTAACTATTGAAAAAGTCAATGTTTTCCAATTCCGGTGGAAGAAAGCCTTCAGGATGCTTAAAGTTAGCTTGCCATTTTGTGCCTTTTCCGTATCCTAAATCTTTCATGAGTTTCGTCGGGGCATTACGTAAGTGTAAGGGTACGGCTAAGTCGGAGTTTTCTTGTGCTATTTGTAGGGCTTTGCTCATTGCATCGGCGATTTCTCTCGATTTCGGTGCCTTAGCAAGCACGCATGCACACTGAAATATATTGTATTGTGCTTCAGGTAATCCAATTCGCTCGACAGCCAAAAAGGTAGAAACAGCTAAGTTCAACGCGGCTGGTGCAGCTAGTCCAATGTCTTCACTCGCGAAAATAACCATTCTTCTTGTAATAAATTTCGGGTCTTCGCCCGCTTGTAACATTCTCGCAAGATAGTACAGAGTAGCATTAGCGTCTGAGCCGCGCATACTTTTAATAAAAGCACTGATGACGTTATAGTGATATTCACCTTTTTTGTCATAGCCTGGCAATCTACCTTGTGCGGCGGTTTCAACTATTGTCGTGGAGATTGGTTTCCCTTCAGACAATTGCATCGCAAGCTCTAGATTTCCAAGGGCTATCCGTGCATCCCCACCGCTTAATTCTGCAATTAGGTCAATACTCTTAGCAGGCAGTTTTTTAAGACTCAATTTTTCGGACTTAGCCGCGAGTGTCAAAATTTTTATGATCTCTTCTTTGGACAAAGGCTCAAGAACAAGAACGCGTGAACGAGATAAAAGCGGATTGATTATTTCAAAACTGGGGTTTTCAGTCGTTGCTCCGATTAGAGTTATGGTTCCGTTCTCAACATACGGCAGGAATGCATCCTGCTGTGCTTTATTGAACCTATGAATTTCGTCTACAAATAATGCCGTCTGCATACCAAGTCGTTGGTTTTGGTTCGCGCGTTCGATAACTTTCATTACATCGGCTTTTCCTGACGTAACGGCACTGAGCTCAATAAATTCGGCTTCAGTTTCGCGCGCAATAATGCGAGCTAATGTTGTTTTGCCACTTCCAGGCGGTCCCCATAGGATAAGACTAGTCGGCTGTTTATTAGAAATGATTTCATAAATAATTTTGCCATTTCCAACTAAATGTTCCTGGCCGATGATTTCGGCCAGCGAATCAGGTCTATGACGTTCTGCTAGCGGGCGGGTATCCATAATGTTATTGTAACGCACTCACATATCAAATACGTTGCATAACAGATGAGCTTATGCTATAATTAATATTAAGAAAGCCGGACGCTTGCTTATCAAAAGCGTTCTTTTTATTTTATGAACATTCAAGATCCTACAAAAATTCGAAATATTGCTATTATCGCTCACGTTGACCATGGCAAAACAACTCTTGTTGACGGTTTATTAAAGCAATCTAAAACATTTCGAGATAACCAAGCCGAAATGAGCCAAACACTGATTATGGATTCAGGTGACCAGGAGCGTGAAAGAGGCATTACAATTACGGCTAAAGTTACAGCCGTTCAGCATGATGACTATCGTATTAATATTATCGATACACCAGGCCATGCTGATTTTAGCGGAGAAGTTGAGCGCACACTTAATATGGCAGACGGCTGTCTCCTCATCGTCGACGCTCAAGAAGGACCAATGCCTCAAACGAAGTTTGTTTTAAGTAAAGCCCTTGCAAACGAACTCAAGCCTGTCGTTATTATAAATAAGATCGACAAACAAGGCGCACGAATCGCTGAAGTAGAAGATGAAATAGCTGATCTTTTCCTTGAACTTGCAGTTCATGAAGATCAATTGCACTACCCTGTCTATTATGCAATTGGACGTGTGGGTAAGGCCTGGACTACTCCTCCGGTTAATCCAGATGTCGAAGCTGATCTTTCAGTTTTATTTGATGCAATTATTGAACATGTTCCAGCACCGAAAGTCGAACTTGATAAACCATTTCAAATGCTCGTTACGGCCCTTTCTTACGATACTTTTAAAGGGAAATATGCGGTTGGACGAATCACTCGTGGTCATGTAAAGGCCGGTGATCAAGTAACTCTCTGTAAAAAGGATGGCACGCAAGCAAAGGCCAAAGTGGACACTGTTTATATGAGTCATGGCTTGTCTAAGTTTGAAGTCGATGAAGGCGTCGCCGGAGATATCGTGCAATTGACTGGACTTGCTGATATCAAAATTGGCGAAACTATTGCAGATGCTGTCACGCCAGAAGCGTTGCCTGTAATGGAAGTTGAGGCTCCGACGCTACAAATTTATTTAGGTCCAAATACATCTCCTTTCAAGGGTAAAGAGGGAGATTTTAGCACCTCACGACAAATAAGCGAACGCCTTAACAAAGAACTTGAAACAAATGTTGGCTTGCGTGTTGAAGAACAAGGGATTGGTTTTCTTGTTTCAGGCAGAGGTGAACTTCACTTGAGCGTTCTGATAGAAACAATGAGGCGAGAAGGCTATGAGTTTGAAGTCGGCCGGCCGCAAGTTGTGACCAAAGTCGAGAATGGGAAAACTATTGAGCCAATTGAAGAAGTTATTATTGAAGTACCCGCGGATCATGTCGGAACCGTGCAAATGGAACTGGGCACAAGACGGGCGACGTTAAAAGAGCAATTTGCGAGTCCTAAGGGTGTCACGAAGCTTGTTTATGAACTTCCGACCCGAGCATTACTCGGTCTTCGAAACATATTGATAACAAACACCAAGGGAACAGTGGTAATGAACAGTCTCATGATCGGCTATGAGCCGATGAGTGGCGCATTACAGCAATTAAGAAACGGTGTTCTCATTTCATTTGAAGCAGGTGTTACTACCGCATATGCGCTCCAAAATGCAGAAGCGCGTGGCACTACATTTATCGGACCTGCAGAACAAGTCTATGCTGGCCAAATTATTGGCTTAAACACTCGACAAGAAGACATGGAAATTAATGTCTGTAAAGCGAAGCATTTAACTAATATGCGGAGTAGTTCAAGTGATGGAGTCGTTCAGCTTACTCCACCAATGGTTTTAAGTCTAGAACAATGTCTGGACTTTATTGAGAACGACGAATTGCTTGAGGTAACGCCAAAATCACTACGTCTTAGGAAAAAATTACTCGATCCTGTCGCTCGAAAACGTCAAAAATAACATATCTTTCTTTTGAAAATGCATTCTATTCTCGTATCATGAATGAGTGAATAAATTCATAGTCTAATATATGGCAAAGCAATACGACATTCCAAGCCAAAGCGATCTGTACGGTAGAATGCTTTATCAACGCGATGATGTTTCTGCGCGAATTGATGAAATTGCTAAAACGATAATTAATAATTACCATGACAAAAATCCTTTGTTTGTCTGTCTATTGCGGGGCGGCGCGCCCTTTTCGGCTCTTCTCATGTTTGCGATCACAACACAAGACCCTCATTTTCATCCAGAAATTGACTACATGACTGTTCGTAGTTATGGCAATAAGCGTATAAACCATGAACCAGGTATTGTTATGAACTTGAGTCCTCACACAAAACCTGAGGGTCGACCGGCTCTTATCATTGATGATGTGTTAGACACGGGAGAAACGGCCGTATTTACGGCTGAGCAGCTCTTATTACAGGGTGCTTCGCAAGTTGATTTATGTGTGCTTGTTAAAAAGCAGAAGAAGCAGCCAGATTTTAAAGGTAACATTCTTTATGGTTTTGACGCACCAGCTGATTGGCTTACAGGTATGGGCCTTGATGATGCGAGAATAGCCCCAGAGGCTAATAGATGGGCTGATTATATCGCAGTCGCAAAGGGCTCAGAGTAGAAACTCAAATTACAATTTTTATATAAGTTACTTTCTGGTCTTACTCTTTTTGTCTTTTGTTCGACGATGCGGCGTACGTCTAGGCGAAGCATTCTTGCGTGTATTACTTATCGTACGAGCGAAGCTTCGCTCAGCTTCGTTATCTGCGAAACGGGCCAGTGGTCCATGGGCAAGTACCGGTTTTTTACTTTGAGCATCGAGGGATTTTATAAGGTCGACAGCTGAATTTTCTATGAGCCATTCACGACCAGGTGCTGCCTCAGTAATTGCCGTGATATGCCAAAGGCTATCACCAACTTCGACTGCTGAAATAATCTCGAGCGGATGAACTACCAGGAGGGGACCAATAGGTAATCGTTCATTCGTTAGAGTAATAAGTTTTTTACCGGCGTTTAAATCATCTACAAACATTTCAAGGGCTAATGCCCGTACACCTTTAGGTGCTAATTTAACACCTTGGATGTACTGGTTATTGAGCCAAATCACCTCGCCGGTTAAACCTCGAATCCGAGTCGAACGAAGCGACACACTCTCAACTACTCCCTGCAGATCCGAAAAAGGCTCTACTTTAATATGGTCACCAACGCCATACCATTCTTCGGCCATCATAAAAGACCCTGCTGCTAAATCTCGTAATGCCGGGCTGAGTGCTCCACTCACGATAATGACTGCAAGAGCACTAGCACCAATGATTGCGGTTGGCTGTCCAGAAGGATGCACATATACCCACCAGAAATAGAGAGCAAAGAGAGCCAGAAGCGCTTTAATGACGGCGATACTGAGTACGATAAACGTTTCATAACGTCGTAGTCGGTTTACGGTGCGTAAATTTTGACTTTTATCAGCCTGTTTTCCAATAAAGGTAACAATCCTTCTCAGTAGTGTAGAAATAATACGACCTAGTAAAATCGCAACGATTAAAGAGCTAATTAAAACCACTATGGAGTGCACGCTTAACACGGTGTGTGTAATGTGCTGAAAAACGTTTAGCGTGGACTGAACTGTCTTATCTGATGTATCATTGGCTAATAAGTTCACAATAATCCTCGGTGATCATAGGTTTATCTACGTACTGAATGCGCGCAGGAGAATATTAAACATATTATAAAGTAAAAATACGAATAAAGCAATATCAGTATCCTGAACCACATGCACTTACCTCCAAATGTTTCTCTCCACCTCTGACCGGCGTTAGCCGGTCAATGCAAGGCTTTCATGTATGGCTCTCTGCCAGGCTTCAAAGGCAATCCGAAACCACGAACATTGTTTTTTAGGATGTGCTGAATGGCTCACTCTCACTAAATGTTTAGTCGCCAGATAAAGTAAGGCTATACCTAATGCCATCAGCCATAAGATAACTTTTAAGCTATTGGGATTGTTAAATCTCGTTCGTTTTAATCCCAGGATATGTTTAATATCCTTGAAGTCTTCTTCGATTTCGAATCTGTAATAGTAAATACGGATTACCTTAGCTCTGCTACTGCTAAAGTCATTGGTTAAGATGTACCAGGGCTCATCATTCTTACCGTCCTTCGGACTACGAACAATCCGTAGTCTCAGGCCAAATAGTTCAATGACAGCATCTTTCTCGAGCTGCTCGGCCTTAACTCGCTTACCTTCACACTCAACGTATCTGCCGGCTTTTAGCCTAATGTAGTAGATAGCGCCTTCAGCAGATAGATGAGTCACCAGTGAATAATTAGCAAACCAGCGGTCAAATACTAGCTTGGGCCAGAAGCCTAAACGGTCGTGGAAGCCTTGTAAGCTATCTATGCAATGTCCGGTGAAGCATTGGCTCAATCTAGCAGCTTGTTTGTTCCAACGGAGCGATTGTTCCCTTGGCGGCGCATCATCCCGAGCAGACAAATCTTCGCTGTAGGTAGTTTCAACGAGACATGGCAAGGCTCGGCCTTTTCTGGTTTGCATGGCACCGACCAGGGCTGTTAGTCCATTCATATGACTGTGGTCAATGTTGACGTAGCTAGTTGGTTTAACAAGAGATAGGGAGTCGAAGAGTTTGCCAAACTGGTTAGCTAACTTCTGGTTAGCTAGTAACCGTTCGCTTTTACTGACGGCGGTATTTGAATTAGCCACTACCATCCGGGCATTGGACGCGGCAGAGTGGAACTCATTCATAGCATAGGCACTAAGCCCAAAGCTGACCTGTTCTTGCCAGCGAGGCGATACCTCAGGTAGTAGTTTGTTTTGTATTTGAGAGCGTACAGCTCGTACAATATCTGTTGACGGCATAGTTTTCCTTTGTTTGTTTTAAGAGATTTACAAAGAAAGTATGTCGTCTTTTTAAGAGTACCTCAACTATTTGGAGGTAAGTGCATGTGGGTCAGATCAGTATCTGGGGTATGTAAACTCCCTACCTTAGGCACCCAGATTTAACCGAATGTTTCTGTCTATCACTAAAAAAGACGGCATGACGGCATACTGTTTTCCGTCGTCTACTCAAACAAAGGAAAACATATATAAGCGCCGGAAGCACCTGCAATAAAACAAAAATATAGAATCATACAGAGGGTACTTTGCAGCTTTAAGATTACTACAATCTGTACATAATAATTATTTATGTATATATGTTTCTTTCCGGGTGTACTATATAAACATAAACATTATCATTAAAGGAAATAGACTTAAAAATATGAAACTACCACGGCCACGTACTTTATCTCAGCAAGGTATAACTCACTATATAATGCCTGCTGTATTTTTACTTGTATTTTGTGCGATGGGTTATTATGCAATCAGCCGAATTCATGCTGACGCTCCTACGTCTCCCCCAGTATCATTGGTAGGCAGCTCTACAGGAAGTGGTACATTCGGAAGTGCAACGCCAGGCAGTGATGACGCAAGTGCAACCGCCGGAAGCACCATCAGTGGAAGTGAGATAGTAGGTAGTGATGACACTGGTAGCTCCGTTAGTAGTGTTCCCAACTCGGCAGCCGCATCTTGTGCTGTACAAGCTAATGCCGTTGTTACTGGTGATGGTGGCGTCCAATACTTCATCAACCCAGACCGCTACGGTGGCGGTACGATGTGCCCGAAAAATACTGACGGAAAGGCCGATTTTACCGTCGTATCTGGTGGCGCAGTACAGTCATATAACGGAAAAGTCCAGGCATTTCCAGATATCGTCTATGGTTGCACGGCAACCGCCTGTACTAAGAGTAGCGGTTTACCGAAAGAAGTATCAGCTTTTGGTGACCCCAAGATGAGTTTAAGGACGACAACTATAAAGACTGGAAAATGGGACGACGTTTATGACATTTGGTTTAGCAATGGATCTGCCGTCGGAGATGCGAACAGCGCGGAATTACTTATTATGTTTAACCATCGGGACCTAAACATACCATCCGGCGCCAAAGTCAGTACAGTAACTGTAGACGGTGCAACTTGGGACACCTATAGAAGCGTGCAACATTCAGGAAGTAAGCATTGGAACTTCATAGTTTTTAGAAAGGTTTCTTCAACTAACACGGCTCTGAACCTTGCCCTCGTACCATTTTTGACGAAAGCCGAAAGCGGAAGCGGGGGTATAACGTCTAAAATGTACCTATCAGGAATTGATGCCGGCTTTGAGATATGGCGAGGTGGATTAGGCTTGGCTATTGGTATAGATTCAGTTGGTGGTATATAAAAAGCTGTAGCTTTAATATAGAGAAAGAGCAGATGTCGTACGACATTATTGGCAGCTACCTGTGGACGATTCTTTCGTCAAGGCAACACCCATGAAGCAGCGCTTTATCATTCCCAATTCATACCGCTACCTCGCTATTTATGTAATCCCATGCATACTACTCTCGGTGGTTATAGGCATAGGCTTTGCGAGAGAGGGTAGTCAGCAATTCTCTGAGCTTGCCCTTGCATTTCTTCATGGACATTTGTATTTTTTAAAGTCCATCGGAGGGGCGGGGCAAGATCCAGTCTTATGGCATGGAAAAATTTATTGGGATGAGGGGCCATTTCCCGCAGTACTGTTAATGCCATTCGTGGGAATATTCAGTGTATTTCATCTGTTTTTTTACCAAGGATATTTGAAATGGGCGCTAGTACTCGGCGTTTGCTACTTTATTTATAAGCTCGCTCGTCACTTATCTTACTCAAAGGAGGACAGTACCATATTAACCTTTGGTTTCGTGCTTGGAAGCGTGTTTATAGGGGTGGCAAGTGTGTCGAGTGGCTGGCTATTCGCCCAGGTAGTAACAACTTTCTTACTTTTTTGGAGTTTCTATGAGTTCTATGGCCGTAAACGCTGGTGGCTTATCGGGATAATCTGCGGACTGGTGTTTTTGACTAGGGCAACTGCTAGTCCAATCAGTATTTTTTTCTTATTAGAGCTGTGGCAAACTGTCCGAAAACTTCACAGGACGAAAAAGGTGAAAACTTTAGCGCAATTATGCTTACCCATAGTTGCGGCGATATGTTTTGTTGGCGTGTATAATTACGCGCGTTTTAAAAGTCCCTTAAATGGTGGTTATTCCTATCAGCTATTGCACTCAGCTTCGGCTGAATCTCGTTCACTTGGAGTATTTAGTTTAATCCACATTCCCACTAACTTATATAGCGCGCTTTTACGGGGACCTTTACCGGTATTACGAGACAGTACCTCCTGGACACTCAAGTTTCCTTATATAAAGAATAATAACTACGGCATGAGCATATTTATTACTTCCCCTTATTTCATTTACCTCTTCACCAAAAAATGGTCTTTAGCTTCAGCCCAGTGCTGGCATCTTATTGCCGCATTGCTCGTAAGCTGCTTATTAGTTTTCAGTTATTACGGCATAGGGGCCCAACAATTCGGGTATCGTTATGCTCTAGACTTTCTACCGAGTCTATTCCTGCTGTTTATGATTCAGTACCGCCAAACAAACACCGTAGTTTCACGCGGTATGAAATTCTTATTATTGGGTTCCGGCATATTTAATTTCTTTCTTTTATGGACCTTCATATAGAACTTGTTAAAAATGAACATAATCCTGAGTCGTTGAAAGAATTTACGGTGCAGCTTATAAAGTATCACTTGGATGTCGATGCAATTACTATTAATGCTCTTTTTGAGGGTAATACTTCGACATTGATAATAAGCTCAGTGCCTCCTAATTGCCGAGCACTTCCAGTATGGATCCGCTATCGCCAGCCTGTCATCGACAGTGATCGTTCATTGAGTCTAGGCCGCAACGTGTAGTCTGTTACGAAAAGTAGTAAGCTTGTCATTTCATTAAATTTTAGGTTTTATCGTCGTTACCTGAGGCTTTATTCATCAGTTTGAATGATGTAAAACGAAACTAAAATAATTGAGAAATTCAGCTGCACAAATCGTGAGTAGCTAACTTTACTCAACTGTTGAAAAGTTAAAATCCGGACAGGGATAAAGATATACCGTATAATGATTAAGTATGAATGCAAGTGGTGGAATGAGAGGAATGCGCGGACCTATGCGCTCTCTCGCACGAGATCAATCGGTTACTCAGCATAAAATTGCTCCGGGTGTGAGACGCCGCATCTTACGATTCGCAAAACCTTACCGAAAATTATTAGTCATATTTCTGATCTTAGTAATTGTTGATGCGGCAATTAGTGCAGCGAATCCTCTGATCCTGAGAGAAATTATAAATAAAGGAATTCTTGGACATCATCGATCCTTGATTATCGATTTTGCATGCTTGGTTGGTAGCTTGGCGATTATTGATGCAGTTATAGAATTTTATAGTCGTTTCTTATCAGCAAAAATCGGCGAGGGATTAATTTATGATATGCGAACCCAAGTATTTACGCATATCCAAAAAATGCCACTCGCATTTTTTACGCGTACACAGACCGGCGCATTAGTCAGCCGCTTGAATAATGACGTAACCGGGGCTCAGGAGGCGTTTACTGATGTGCTCTCTAATGTTGTCGGGAATATAATTAGCGTCTTGCTGGTACTTATAGCGATGTTTATTCTATCGTGGCAATTAACGATTCTCGTCGTTGGCATTCTTCCGATTTTTCTTCTACCCGCTCGCTGGCTCGGTAGACGACTACACGACATTACACTTGAAAGTTATAATCTTAACGCAACAATGAATAATACTATGATCGAACGCTTCAATGTAGCAGGAGCTTTATTAACAAAAATATTTGGTAACCCAAGGCATGAAGATAATATTTTTAAACAACGTGCAGCACGTGTAAGAGATATTGGTATCACACAAGCGATATACGCTCGCTTCCTCTTTGTTGCTCTGATGTTAACAGCTTCTCTCGCGACAGCAATCATATACGGTTGGGGAGGTGTGCTTGCAGTCGATAAAGTACTAAACGTCGGTACGGTCGTTGCCCTAACAGCATACCTTAGCCGACTGTACGGACCGCTCACGCAGCTTTCAAATATGAATGTCGATATTATGACCGCTCTCGTTTCATTTGAACGTGTGTTTGAGGTGCTTGACTTAAAACCGCTCGTTGCGGATAAACCCCACCCTAAGAAAATTAAAAAAGGCTCAGCAAGTATCAACTTTGAGCACGTAGATTTTCGCTATCCGACCTCGCAAGAAGTATCACTAGCGTCTTTAGAGTCAGTTGCAACACTTACTAAGTCGTCTTCAAAGCAAATTTTAAAAGACATATCGTTTGAGATAAAACCCGGTGAGCTTGTCGCTCTCGTCGGTCCGTCTGGAGCTGGGAAGACTACAATTTCCCAATTAGTGAGTCGTTTATATGATGTCACTGGGGGAAGTGTTCGGATTAACGGAATTGATGTTCGAGACGCAAGTCTAGATTCGATACGTGGACTAATTGGTACGGTCACCCAAGATGCTCATCTTTTCCATGACACAATCAGAGAAAATCTTTTGTTTGCGAATGCTGAAGCGTCGGAAAAAGAAATGATGCGTGCGTTAGCAAACGCGCAACTTTCCGAGCTTATGTCATCGCTGACTGAAGGGCTTAATACAATGGTTGGGGACAGGGGCTATCGACTGTCAGGAGGAGAGAAGCAAAGAATGGCTATTGCGCGCGTACTTTTAAAGCAGCCAGATATAGTTATTCTTGATGAAGCTACTGCTCACCTTGATTCAGAATCTGAACGGCTGATCCAGCAGGCGTTACAGGTTGCCCTTACAGGTCGAACCTCACTAGTCATAGCTCATCGACTTTCGACGGTTAAAACAGCCGATAAAATTCTGGTTATTGATAACGGTCACATTGTTGAATCAGGCAAACATTCACAACTTATTAAACGACAAGGTTTATATGCCGAATTGTATAAAACGCAATTACTGGGCTAGAAGTCGGGTGCGATTAAGGTTCGACATCAATATTTTTACTCGGGAAAGACACGGGATCAGTTAGAGGCTCTTTAAGACTTTGTAAATTTTTATGGAGATGGAGAATCGCATTGTGCGCAAGTAGATAGGTGAATAAAGACAACGGAAGCTCGATAAATGCAGCAAAGATGAGTGCGATAATTTGATCGTGTCCGGGATTTGACGTCAAAACATCAAACCAAGCATCAATTAAAAGTAGCGTTGACAAAGAGGTTGCTGTGATTGCAAGCCAAATAGTTCTTTGAATAGCAAGAATTGTCGTACAGACGAGTAGGAAAAGCATAAAAGTATCGAAACCAACCCAAGCTGTATCCCAGTGATGAGCTAGTTGATAAGAAGGTAGATTTTCGGCAAGCCCATAAGTCCAAGGGATAAGTACGATTGCGCTGCCGGCATATAGTGCAATAACCCAACGAGGAAGTTTAAATATTTGTTTTTCCACAATCTCATAGTAACAAAAAATATTTAGGATAGCATCTCCCTAACGCTTAAATGTTACCAATCGTACTATAATAAGCTGTATTTCAATTGTCATTCTACTCAGGTATAAGTTGGTTTTTAAAAAACCAGACTGTTCTTTAAAGCTTTCGTACATACAACATTGTGATCAAGTCCGACCGTATACTGAACGAGCCAGTTTGTTCCGCCAGTAAAACTCTTTTTTGGGCATTCTTTTGTCGCGATTGAACGAATATTTCCTCCGGTTGCGAGCCAGGTAGGTAATTGATTATGCCACTGATTTGTGAGTATCGCCCATTGTGATGGCGAAGAATATACTCCGATTTGTGCATATATTACTTTCTGCTGTATGGCATCTATTGCTCCTTCTAGAGATGCTCTGTTAACTTGCCAGTAATTTGACCAACTATTATCTGTTTCTACGTCAAGCCACCACATTTGGCTGTGTACATTTGAAAAGGAAGCATATTTTATTGCTTCCATTGTGGCATTGTATCCCCAATTATAAGAAAGACATACTGCATTCTTATAAGAACAATCTTTTGGAAATGTCCTGTATTGATTCGCATAGGGTAAGCCCGCGTAGCCTGTGTTTATATATACAGCGTAGCCTCTAAGCCAAGATGCTTCTTGGCTTAGACACTGATTGTTTGTAAAGTCTAAACCACCATTTACTCCGACAATACCAAGACTATATTCGTCAATATTTGAAATTTTACAATTTGGCCACGAAATATCAACTACACTGTTATTTCGAGTAGGCTGCGGGCCTGGAAACAATATTGAGCAAAAAATCAATATTAATATGCTAATTGTTAATTGGGCATATTGATATCTTCTAGTTTTCATGGGTTTGTAATAATTATGGTACCATTTTATGCTGTCTTGTCGGCGATTTTAATAATAAGCCTAATTAAAATCGGTAAAATCTAGTAAACTTAAGTACTATGACTGGACGTACACATGATTTGGCCGCCGTAACAGCTTTGGGAGTTATAGCACTCGCACAGCCAAATCGAACATATACTCTTGCAACTGTTATAATCGCTGTTTTTGCGAATTTAATAGGAGGAATTACCCCCGACATCGATCAGCCAACTGCTCCACTTTGGAAGAATTTGCCCGTCGGACATATACTCGGGGAGATTTTCGATAAAATGGCAGGCGGCCATAGATTCATTACGCATTCAATAGTAGGACTCATTATTTTTGGCTTTGCGGTTCATTGGTTCTTGGTATTCTTACATCCAATAATGCATACCGTTGATATCGGAATCGTTTGGTGGGCCTTTATGATCGGTATGCTTTCGCATTTAGTCATGGACACGTTTACAAAAGAGGGCGTACCTTGGCTTTTACCGATTCCAATCAAATTTGGTTTTCCGCCCATTAAGGCCTTTAGAATTACGACAGGGAAAGCAGTTGAGCTTTTCGGTGTATTTCCAGCTCTAATCGTCTTTAATGGTTATTGGTATTATTCACACTATCAGACCGCACTTGATATATTACGACATCACATTGTTTAGCTAAAGAGAATGCTTAGCATAGCCCGTTAAAGGTGGAATGAAAAGCATTAAGGGTTTAAAATAGAATACTAATGGCTCAAAAACAATCATTTGCGGATCGATTTTGGCAGGATAAGCACGGGAACTTAGCAATTTGGCAGCGTCCCAATATTCCGCTCATCGTATGGTTCATTGCGTTTGTATTAACGGTTATTTTGCCTGATGGTTCGCTTGAGCGTGGCATAAGTATGATTGCTGAAATTGCAATTGTAATCTGGGCAATTATGGAAGTCGGTTGGGGCACGAGTTATTTTCGTCGTTTGCTAGGTGTTTGTATCTTGCTGCTTATTATTTCTTCATACATCTAAGACACAAACTAAACGATATGCAACTCTCTTTTTTGACGGTCAGTCTCATCTTCAATCTCATGACCCAGTATTTCTTCGATTAAATCCTCGATTGTTACAATTCCAACAATTTGATCATTCTTTTCCACTGGAATTAAATGTGTGCCTGCGCCTATAAACTTCCGAAACATCGTATCTAATGCGGTCATGCTTCCTACAAGCTGTACAGGATGCAACGGTAAGTCTTCGATTCTGTAGAGCCTTTCATCAAAGTCGATATCTATAAGATTTTTTATGAGCAATATGCCATAACATTTTGTTAGAACCTGATTAAAGATCGGCACTCGGCTGTATCCTTTAGCTTTCAGTTCGTCAACACGCGCATCTGTTAGCCCAGTTTCGGGCGTTAACCAGTATGTATGGCGGATATCAGTCATAATGTCTCTAACACGTTTTTCACTGAGCTGAAGAGCTCCGCGCATTATCTCGACTTCGTCTTCATCGAGCTCGCTGGTGTCATTCTTGAGGTGTTCTGTTATAAGCAAGCCAAGCTCTCTTCTGCTTTGTAGTTTTGCTCGTTGAGTCGGGAATAGTTTATCGAGTAATAATTGTAGCGGCTTACTGATGACGTATGTGATCACCCGCATAATTTTTAGCAAATATGCGAACCTACTTGACCAAACAAGCGGATTTTTAGCGAATAAAGCCTGTGGAATGACTTCGCCGAATACGACAATCAGTAAAGTGCTCGTCAGCCCAGCAAGCCAGCCATTAAATTTTTGATCGAGAACAAGTGAACATGCTGAAACGCAGGCTACGTTTGTGATAAGAATACTTGCTAAAGTTAGATGAGTATTGAGTCGGAGGGGCAAGACGCGTTTCGCTAGCCGGTTGCCCAATTTAGCCTTCCGTTTCAAATCTGACATGTCGAGAGACATGATTGATATGTTTAATCCTGAGCAGATTGCTGAGAATAACACCAGAAAAACAACTTCAAGGACAATAACCAAAAAACTATTGCTGCTCATATTTCTGAACGATTAATACGGCAACCCTTAAAATGTATATTCATTAGCTCAATCTATTGTAACGATTCGCGGTCTGTGTTGGCAAATTAATCTAAGAAGTTCGTTACAATTGGAGTGTGCAGGATGATCTTCGATATATTTTAAATAACAATGTACGCGCATGCGCCAGACGTCTTCTCGGTTGTTTGCTTATTCGGGAAATAGGCGGCCAACTTATTATTGGGAAAATCGTTGAAACAGAAGCCTACGATCAGCTAGACGCAGCAAGCCATAGTTATCATTCCCAAACCGTTCGCAATAAAGTAATGTTTGGCGAGCCTGGTAAGTTGTATGTGTATTTTACCTACGGAATGCATTGTTGTGCCAACGTTGTTTGTGGCCCTGAAGGTTGGGGTGCTGCTGTATTGATCCGTGCGATAGAACCAATTTGGGGTCTAAATTTTATGAAAGAACAGCGACACAACGTTGGAATTAAAGAGTTGACCAATGGTCCGGCTAAATTATGTCAAGCGTTTTGCATTAATCTTGAGATGAACGGTTTAGGCTTAACAGATCCGCCGGTCATGCTTTACGTAAGTCCACCAATCAAACAGGCTGATATCCAGCAAACAACGCGGATTGGGATAACAAAGGCAAAAGAAAAACTACTAAGGTTTTATATAAAGAATAATAATTTTGTCTCGCGACCCCTGTAAAATCATACTTGCAAATTATTGTACATAAGCATAAGCTGGTGATAGGAAGTGTGAGGCTTCCTACCGATCCGGCCGAGTTTCGTGCCGGATCTTTAGGTTTAAATGCCGATACGCTTTATATATTTTGGCATTGAGCACAGACACCTTTAATTTCGATTTGATGGTCAGTCATGCTAAAACTGACGGTCCGAGATAAATGCTCGAGTCTATCTTCAAGGAGTGCATCTTCGGGTAGGGGAATAATTGCTAAACACTGACTACAGGTTAAATGATGGTGATGGTAATTGAAATTATTACTAAGCTCTAGTTTGTATTTCCATCCGATTTGTAGTCTTTGTACAATGCCAATAGATTCAAATAACGCCACCGTTCGGTAAATACTAGCGCGATCAATTCTAGTAATGCATTTACCAACAAGCTCGCGCATGCTTAAGGGTTCTTGGGCTTGGAGAGCTTCGAAAACAGTACAACGGGCCGCCGTTAAACTTTTGTGATGTTCTCGTAACGAGTTCTCTAATTGAATTCTTGGATCAATCATATTGCAAGTATAATATAAATTGCGACAAATTTGCAATAAAATTGGAGTATAGCTACTATTAATTTCATGAATAACCACATGCAATCAAAGAATGTTCGTAATAAAATTAGTATCATTCTCTTGATAGTTGCAGTCCTTGGGTTTGGAATCGTAGCTTTTAATATGCATTCAAACGTAACGAAACCTAATAAAGTTATACAAGTAGTCGCTGCAGAAAATTTCTGGGGGAGTCTTGTCTCCCAACTTGGAGGTAACCGAGTTCATGTGACCAGTATTGTTTCCGATCCAAATGCGGATCCGCACGAATATGAAAGTAACAATGCCGATGCACGAGATATTGCGACAGCGAACTTTGTCATTTTAAATGGGGTTGGATATGACACTTGGGCGAACCAACTTCTAAACGCGAGTAATAATCCGAGTCGAAAGGTATTGACGGTCGGGACCCTCGTGGGGAAGAAACTGGGCGATAATCCTCACCTATGGTATAACCCACAATATGTCAATATGGCTGTTGCCCAAATGGATAAGGATCTAATCGCAATTGATCCTAGCGGGAAGTCATACTATCTAAAACAACTCGCAATTCTACAAGCTTCACTTGCAACGTATCAAAACCGAATTAAAACAATAAAAGCTCATTTTAAAGGGGAGAAGGTAGCGGCAACCGAAGATATCTTTGCCTATCTCGCAGCGGCTGCTGGCCTCGACCTAATCTCTCCACCGCCTTTTACGGAAGCTGTAGCTGAAGGCAATGATCCTCCTACTAACAGCGTGGTCCAATTTCAGCAGCAATTAGAATCAGGCCAAGTTAAAGTTCTCGTCTATAATGAACAGACAGTGACTCCACTTACGAGTAGCATGAAAGCCCTTGCTGCAGAAAATAACATTCCGGTAGTAGGTGTGACCGAGACTATTCAGCCGCCAGATACATCGTTTCAGGTCTGGATGAATGCTGAATTGCTGCAATTAGAGAATGCATTAAATGCACAAGCATTGGGAAGTACATAATGAATAAATGGCCGCAATTATAACAGCAACTAATCTAACGGCAGCATATAGGAATCGTGTAATCTGGCAAGAAGCTGATTTCACTATAAATGGAGGTGAATTTGTTGGTCTTCTTGGTAGTAATGGAGCTGGCAAAACGACTCTATTTAGATTATTGCTGGGTTTAATGAAGCCAGCGTCCGGAGAGCTAACGCTTTTTAATGAAAAGCCTCATAAAGGAACCACGCGTATCGGCTATGTGCCCCAGCGTCGTCCTATTGACACCGATCAAAAAATTGAAGCTCTTGAATATGTGCGACTTGGGCTTATGGGAATACGCGGAGGATTGAGTAGTCCACGTAGGGCCACAGAAGAAAGACGGAAGGGGTTGGAAGTTCTGAAACTAGTCGATGCCATAGAACTTGCACATCGTCCACTCAATGAATTATCAGGTGGCGAACTACAGCGTATCTTCCTAGCGCAGGCTTTAGTCAGCAAACCGGATTTATTACTTCTCGATGAACCACTAGCGAATTTGGATATTAGACGCGAAGCTCAATTGATTAAGCTTATTAGCGATGTAGTAAAGACACAGCATGTTGCTGTATTGCTCATTGCTCATGATATAAACCCGCTCTTGCCGGCCATTGATCGAATCCTTTATATTGCTAACGGTAAAATTGCGAGTGGTAAACCCGGAGACGTCATTAATGCGAAAACTCTCTCAAAGCTCTATGATTCTCCTATCGAGGTTGTAAAGGATTCTAAAGGTAGAGTTGCAGTATTTGGAATAGAGGGAGCACAGTATCATGACGAATAAATTATTAGCAATCTTTAATTCGTATTCATTCAGTTTCAATTTAGTAAATGACTTTCAGACCATGTGGCAATTTGATTTTATGCGTCATGCATTTGAAGCGGGTACGATAGTTGCTATCGTAGCTGGCGTTGTGGGATATTTCGTAGTCATTCGTCGACTATCTTTTGCAGCGCATGCATTGTCTCATATTGGATTTGCAGGAGCTGCAGGAGCTGTTTTGTTAAATCTGAATCCTCTGGTGGGCTTACTTGTATTTACGAGTGGAGGTGGCCTTGCTATGGCAAGCCTTGGCCGTAAAGCTGCAAGTCGTGACGTACAAATTGGAACCGTCTTAGCGTTTATGCTTGGGTTAGGCGTATTATTTATAAACTTGTATAAAGGCTATGCTACCGAAGCATATTCATTGTTGTTTGGTGAAATTTTAGGTATCAGTGGAAATGATGTGTTGGTTACGGTTATTGTTGGGGCTACGATAGTGATGCTCATCGTGTTGTTTTATCGACGTTTACTCTTTACTTCACTTGATGAAGATGTGGCCGAAGCCAAAGGACTCTCACTTATGGCTACAAGCGTGTTGTTTATGATAATGCTTGCGGTTGCAACTTCAATTGCGGTACAAGTCGTCGGTGTATTACTTATCTTTGCGTTGCTCGTAACTCCGGCAGCGATTGCCCAACGGCTCGCAAAACGACCATTCCAGGGGATACTGCTAGCTGTTTTGATTGCAACCTTAAGTGTGTGGTTCGGCCTTTTCGTATCATTTTATATACCATACCCTGTCAGCTTCTTTATTACGTCATCAGTATTTGCGCTCTATCTAATAGTCCGGATTATCGAAAATATAAATCCTAAAATCGAACAGCAAATGGAAATGTCTCGTAAAAATCCGATATAATAAGAGGATGGTTAGTAAAAGACGAATGGTATATCGTAATAATTTACAGGCAAAAAGAAGATCGAGCTGGCGAAAGCCGCTCATTATATTTGCGCTGCTATTAGTAATTGGGGTAGGGGGTTACGCACTGACGAATCACACCTCAGCTGCAACTAAAAAAAATACAAATATTTCGGATAATGATCGTAAATCTTCAGTTCAATTAGCAGATAGTGGTACAAAAGCTAAGAGCACCACTCCTGTAACTCAGAAACCTAACCCTTGTGCAGCGAATGAACTTTCTGAGCTTGTTCTTGTAAGCATAAGTCAACGACACTTATGGGCGTGTGCTGGCACATCTGCGGTGTTTAATTCTGCAGTAGTAACGGGTATGGAGAATCTGCCAGCAGACTTAACTCCGGTAGGAACGTATCATATATACGCTAAAGAGGCTAATCTTTACCTGAATGGTTCAGATAGTACGGGGAGCTGGCATGATTACGTCTACTACTGGATGCCATTCTTAGATAATCAGTATGGTGCCTATGGTCTGCACGATGCAACTTGGAGACCGGCAAATGCTTTCGGTAATATTAGCCCATACTCATCTAATGCTTCTCATGGTTGTGTGGAGCTTCCACTTGCAACGGCCAAGTGGATTTACAACTGGGTATCAGTCGGAACTACGGTAACAATTGAAAGTTGAATTGCTCACAATCAAAGAGTTATCAGCTGGTCTTAAATAATACTCTAGCCACTTACAAGTGGGGGTTGCCGTGATGGTGGTGCTGGTGGTTTCGGGCTTTGGTTTTGCGAAGGGATCTCTACGGGTTGTGTCGGCACGCTTGCTGGAATAACAGGTGCAACGCTTGAGCTTAAGTCTTGAGGTCTTGCGCTCCAATTCTGTTGCGGTGCACCGGATATGTCGTTAAATGAATCCTGAATAATTGCTGAACCGATACCACCTAGCAGCCACACTAAAATAAATGCCACAACATTATTCATTCTATGGTTCGTGACGTGGTCAACACCCTTTGAATAGACCCAATAGAACCAAATTGGTCCTATAAAGGGTATCAATAAAATCCACGCAGTCGGTATTTTCTCACCTCTCTTATTCATCTCACCCTTAGTTTTTACAAGCCAATATAACTGGTAAATCCCAAGAGTTACGAAAGGTAATATAAATACGACAAGTGGATTTCTATGTTTCATTGTAGCCTTATTTATCTTATGATAAGCATAAGTATAGTTTACTGGGATACAATAACAAATTATTTCCACAGCTTCTTAAGAAATAACAAATAGTTGAGCTATTGGGAGGGCTGTTAGTTTATTGATAAACTGTGAGCATGTTGATAGTGGTTATTGTTTTGAGTGCGACAGTGCTTGTCCTTGGATTTTTGTTATTTAATGTTTCGAAAAAGATGTCTAATAATGAATCGGCTTTGTATTTGAAACAGGATCTTTCCCAGTTAAGCACAAGTGTTAATATGCTGCGAGAAGGTTTGCAGGATAGGCTCACTGAACGCCTCGATAAAAATCAGTCATTAATGCTCGGTAGTTTACAGCATCAATTTAGCGAGAGCACTAAATTAATAACTGAAGTCTCAAAAAATTTAACAGAATTAAAAGAGAGCAATAAACAAGTCCTTGGCATAACGGACGAACTGAAGGTTTTACAAAATGTTCTCAGTAATCCCAAACAACGGGGAGTTCTAGGAGAATATTATCTTGCGAGCGTTTTAAAGAATGTATTGGCTCCAGATCAGTTTGCGCTGCAGTACAAGTTTAATGATGGGCAAATCGTGGATGCCATTATTTATCTCGATAAAAAGCGTATATTACCGAGTGATTCAAAATTTAGCCTCGAAAATTATAACCGTTTATCTGAAGAACCGGATAAGTTACGGAGGGAAATACTCGCTAAGTCTTTTAGAGAGGACTTGAAAAAGAGAATTGATGAAACATCTAAATATATTAGGCCAAGTGAGCACACGCTTGATTATGCTTTTATGTTCATTCCGAGCGAGGCGATTTATTATGACCTTCTCGCGAACAAGGTTGGACTCACGAATACTTCTGCACGTGATCTAATCGAGTACGCATTTCGAGATAAAAAAGTAATAATAGTGAGTCCCACGACTTTTATGGCCTACCTACAAACGGTACTGCAGGGCTTAAGAAGTCTACAAATCGAGGAAACAGCAAAAGAAATTCAACAGCGTGTAGGCGAACTGGGGCGTCATATTAAAACTTACGAGCAGTTTATGCAAAAGTTAGGAGTAAGTTTAGGCACAACTGTTAATCACTTTAATACTGCGCACAAAGAACTGAAAAAAGTTGATAAAGACGTGCTGAAAATTACAGGAACCTCACCAGCTGTTGAGCCAATACTAGTCGATAAACCTAATATGGAAGAATAGTACTGTGGAAAAATATTTTGCAATTATTGTAGCTGTACTGATGCTCGCGGGTGCTCCTCCATATTTAAAAGATATTCTCAATGGAAAAACCAAACCTGAGCGTGCAACATGGTTTATTTGGAGCGCGCTTGGTTTTATTGCGTTCCTAGCTCAATTTAAATTGCATGGTGGTTGGTCGTTGGTGTTCTTAGGGGCTGACGCGATAGGAAATCTCCTAGTCTTTATTCTTTCGTTTAAGTATGGTGTTGCAGGTTGGTCTACTACCGACAAAATAGCGCTTCTAGTGGCGCTTATTGGTCTCGTAGTGTCAGTAATAGTTCGTCAGCCTGTCGTTGCGCTGACTGGTGTTGTATTGGCGGATATATCAGGTAGTGCACTTACTATAATAAAAACTTATAAATACCCAGATTCGGAAACTTCTATTACTTGGATATTTTTAGGCACAGCTTCGCTTTTTGGAGCCCTTTCAGTCGGTAAACTCGATTGGCGACTTTTGCTCTATCCTGTTTATCTTTCGATTGCAACTTACGGCGTATTTATTACCCAGGTTCTGAGCAGGCTTATTCACTCACCAAAGAAGACTAAGATTTAAGAAGGTCAATCGTTAGAGCCGCTGTCCAGGAGAAATTGGTTGCACCCGCCGCCTCGCCTGTGATTGGATCAAAATACTCGCTACAACCATTGGTACCAACCATTTCTAGGGTTGTTTCCCGGAGCGCTGATGCGTGATCTTTGTACCCGTATCTATTAAGGCCATCTATGATAAGCCAATTAATGTTGACCCACGTGGGTCCCTGCCAGTATAGCTTGGGATGAAACCATGAGGAATTGACGGGCACACTAGGCACGGGAAAGGCAGGCCCAAATAGATGTTCGTTCTCAAGCATACGAACAAGCTCAGCGGCTCTATCTTTTGATATAGAGCCAGCGTATAACGGCAGCAGTGTTGCGACCGTCGAAGTCTTGAGTAGTTTGTGCGTGATAAAGTCTCGCGAATAATATTGCGAAGTGTAGGGGTCCCATAACTCCTCAAAAGTCTTTTCAGTTTTTTTCATCTGTTTTTTAAAATCTGCAGGCAAATCAATCCGGAGGCTTTTAGCAATCGATTGTAAATGACTATTGGCGCGTATGAAGATACTGTTATAGGCAAGGTCTTCAATCGCAAACAATGAGTGGTCGAGTATTCGATCGATATCATAGGCTTTGCGACGTAAACGACGCTGAATATCAAACATACAAAGTGCCTCAATTGTCGAAAATCGTTGCGCAATTGGTATTGTACGAGTATCGCGCCTGAAGAGATTAACAATACTGTCTAGATGACCCTTTTCAATTAAACGAATCCATAGAGGCATTAAATGTTCATGCATTTCATTCATCCACGGGGGTGTATTATCAAGCCCCGTTTCCCAAGGATGTATTTGTAAGACTAATCCTTCAGCGTGAGGATCTCTTTCGTGATAGAGCCATTCATGATATGCAAGCAAAGCAGGCCAGACCGTTCGATACCAGGTTCTTCGCTGTGGCCACTCAAGCTTGGAGCCGATTCGTACAATTGCTTCGGCGAGCATCGGGGGTTGCGTTATTCCACTCGTCGTTAGATCCTCGGGTGAGTATGGATTGATCCAGCTTCTCCAGATATTACGGTCCGTTCTATATTGTGGATCATCTCTAAAAAGGATATTGGGGAGCATCCCATTATGCCATTGTCCTCTCAATAATGAGAGTATTTCGGATTTAGCGCGTTCTATATCGAGATGACGAAGTCCAATCGCAATAAAACAACTATCCCACAACCATTGGTGGGGATATAAATTCTTTCCTGGCTGGGTGTACGTACCACGATCATTTATTTCAAGAACTGCTTTCGCTTGATCAAAAAGGTCATGTGCATTCGGCATATGGTTTTAGTATAACGTATGAACTCGCACCAAGAGCACACGTCGTACTGGGTTATAGCTGAGCTTTGATCTGTGCGGCAAGGTTTGGATTCCACATTGCGCCTGTAGCCGAAAAAACTGCATCGGCACCAGCAGATCTATACTCGAGAAAATCGCTGCTCGTGAGGACACCGCCTATCCCAATAATTTCAAAATTTAAACCATAACTATCCCGAATAGCACTTAACCGTTGAGTCATATCGATGCCGAGATCTTTAATTGCATGACCTGATAATCCGGCTTTTAATCTGCCAACTCCGGGTAATGCCTGTTTGTTGTTACTATCATGTACCGGCGCAGCAAAAGTATTAATCGCGCTTATTGCGGCCACAAATGGATTAATCGACATGACGATGCCTGCAAGTAATTGTTCCGCAATAGGTGGAAAATAACCCAGCTTTGCAATTAAGGGTATGTTGCCGATAGTTTCTTTCACGGCCCTACACACGCTAAGAACCGCTTTGCCGTCATAACATAGCACTCCCTCATTAGTCACATTTGGACAAGAGAAATTAATTTCAATCGCTTTAGCACCCGTTTTAATTGCCAGCAGGCCAGTAGCCGCAAAATCGTGATAGTAGTCTTCCTTGGTAAAATTTTTTTGGATGGTCCCAACAATACTGGTAATAAGTAATTTTCCATCAGGCACAGAGATATGCGCCTGTGTGTCATCTGCCATCCATTTATCGGGATCAATAGAGTTGTTGCCAAACGAGTTAGCAACAGTTAGGGTCTCGTAATCACTTGAGGAAGCAATTTTTCTCGGTGGTAAATTCTCAAAGTCATCTTGACTTGTTAGCTTGCCGGGAACTATATGAACCACGTTTTGCATACGATGAGGATGAAAAACTACGCTACGTCTTGTTTTCGTTGTAACAATATCGTAACCCGCCTGAAACATCGCGGCAATGTAATGGCTATCACACCCGGTTGGACATGCCGATGAACCAAAAGGCGAGTTTACTTTATAATCAAGTAATCGATAGTTGTTCTTTACTGTAGGAAGCGGCTCAGTTCTAACGTATGCCTTATTAGGGCCATCTGCTAAATTCTGGTCATACGATTTCGTAATATCATAAATTGGCTGAAATGACTGTGCCATTGCAAGCTATATCGTAGCATGAATAATCATGAGATAAATGACATTTTGGCTAAAGACTATCTTTAATCTGTTTAGCTAGATTGGGGTTCCACATGGCGCCCGTAGCCGACTGGACGATCGTAGCACCTGTATTACGATATTCACGAAAATCTTCTGCTGACATAACTCCACCGACACCCACGATTTCATATGTGAGTCCGTTTTTTTCTCGCAGTGCCGTTAAACGTCTAACCATGTCTAAGCCAGCCCATTTTATTGATGAACCACAAGCCCCACTTTTTAATCTACCTTCTCCAGGCAATAATTGCTTACCTTCCTCATCGACAACTGGAACAGGTATAGTATTTATTGCTGAAAATGCATCAACATAGGCATCATTGGCTTTGAGTATTTGTTCCAACATGTTTTCTTGATCTGGTGAAAAGTAGCCAATTTTTGCAATTAGTGGTGTTTTGCCAATCCTTTCTTTTACGCGTCGACAGATTGTTAAAACTGATTCTGGTGAGTAGCAAAGGATGCCTTCGTTTGCGACATTGGGACAAGAGAGATTTACTTCAATCGCAGAAACTCCAGTTTCTAAGGCCATAGACGCTGTTTCCACGAAATCATTAAAATAATCCTCTGCCGTAAAGTCTTGCTTTATAGTTCCAACTATACTCGCAATTAGCAGCTGTCCTTTACTTTGCATTCGAACGGCTTTTGTTAAATCTTTAATCCAATATCCGGGTCCTCTCGAGGGATTACCAAAAGAGTTTGTAATGGTAATATGACTGGAATCGAAAGTATTTTTTGTATGACCAACTATCGGCCTAGAAGCTTTATCAAGCGTTAGATCTCCTTCTACGTCAAGATAAACAATATTCGGAAATTTATTAGCTGGAAATTCAACGCTCCTTTGAGTTTTATAACAGACCACGTCGAAGCCTCGTTTAAAGGCATAGTCTACGTGACGACTTGTTGGTAATGGTCCTGCGGGAATACCAAAGGGAGAGTTTAGCGCATATCCTAGGAATGCGTATGCTTGGTCATTTTTTACAGTGGCCGCTTCAGCTGATATATGTAAGGATGGATAGGGACCGTTATCAAAATTGTCGTCGAACGTTTTATTTGGATCATAAAAATCGGTAGATGATGCTGGCATATTTTGCTCCTTCGATAACTACATGTATAGTAATGGAAAACGAGCTATGCGTATATGGATTTCATCAATAAACTTTTAACTGCATCACATAAAAATAACTCTCTTTTATGCGTTGGTTTAGATCCTGATCAGGAAAAAATGGAACAAAGTTTGTTGAAGCACAATCAACCGCTTTATGAATTTAATCGTTTAATAATTGATGCTACGGCTGATCTTGTATGCGCGTTCAAACCAAACACTGCATTCTATGAAGCATATGGCAGTAAAGGGATCGAAGAGCTACAACGAACTGTGGAGTACATGCATGTTTCTTACCCTGACATACCAATAATTCTAGATGCAAAGCGTGCCGATATTGGAAACACCAATAATGGATCTGTTGCATTTGCGTTTAATTATTTGTTAGCTGATGCGATCACTATTAATCCATACATGGGCAAAGAAGCGGTTGAGCCGTTTTTACAAAATCCAGCCAAAGGCGTTGCAGTTCTTTGTCGTACATCAAACCCAGGAGCACATGAGTTTCAAGATCTTGTCGTGGACAAAAGACCGCTTTATCAACAAGTTGCTAAAAATGTTGCCGAGAACTGGAATTCGAATAACAATTGTTTATTAGTTGTCGGTGCAACATATCCAGATGAGTTATTAGAAGTGCGAAATATCATTGGCCAGGATATGTTTCTCTTATTACCAGGGGTGGGAGCACAAGGTGGTGATATCGAAAAAGCTGTGCGTGCCGCTCGTAATCATCAAAACTCAGGCTTTATTATCAATGCATCTCGCAGCATATTATACGCATCGCATCAGCAGGATTTTGCTGATGCTGCCCGTAGTGCGGCGTTGACAATGCGTGACGAAATTAATAGGAGCAGGCAATAAAATGCAGGGTAATGTTAAAGAGCTCATATTGAACTTTGAAAGAATCGGAATGTTAAATTTTGGATCTTTTACATTTAAATCTGGAATTCAGTCACCAATCTATGTAAATATGAGAATCTTAATTTCATACCCTGAAGTTATGAAACAGGCGGCAAAAATATACTCGGATCTTCTCGAGGGTCTTAAATATGATCGCCTAGGCGGTATCCCATACGCTGGTTTACCTATAACTGCTGCAGTTTCTTTGGAACGGAACGAGCCATGGGTTTTTTATCGTAAAGAGGCAAAAAAATATGGTTTAGGCAAAATTGTCGAGGGCGAGTTTAAAGAAGGTGATATTGTAGCGGTCATTGATGATCTTGTTTCTAAAGGCGATTCTAAGTTTGATGCTGTGGCTCCATTTGAAGCTGCTGGATTCAAAATTAAAGATTTTGTCGTTTTAATGAACTATGGTTTTGGTGCAGATAAAGCACTAGCCGAGAAAGGCTATTCGCTCCACTATGCCTTTACAATGCAGGATGTTATTGACGTCCTTCTTGAAGCGAATCGAATAACACAAGATATCTATGACTCTGTAGTGTTGTTCATTAAAAATAATCAAATATAAATTAACGTAACTTACATTTGGTTTTTACCATCGAAGAGTGCTGAAACTGAATCGCCAGTATAGATGGCCATTATAGTATTTGCAATAAGCGGTGCAATCGATAATACTGTAATTTTTTCAGATGATTTAGCATCCGCTGAAGGTAGTGTATTGGTTACAATTATATGTGAGAATGCAGATTTTTCGATCCTCTGAAGTGCCGGTGGTGATAAAATTCCATGTGTTGCTAAGCCAAAAATACTAGCTGCTCCGTGTTCAGTAAGTAAATCTGCGGCTGCGCAAATGGTACCTGCCGTATCAATCATATCATCTGTGATAACACAAATTTTATCTTTCACATCCCCGATAAGGTATCTTGCCTCAACGCTATTCTTTTGCGTGAGTGATCGCTGTTTGTGGATGATTGCCATGTCACAGTTTAAGTCGCTACTGTAACGTTCCGCACTTTTCACCCGTCCCGCGTCCGGCGAAACTACAACTAATTCGGAAGTATCAAAATGTTTTTTCAGATAATCCACTAAGATAGGCCTTGCTATTAAATGATCGAAAGGCCCATTAAAAAAACCTTGAATCTGACCAGAATGGAGATCGACGCTCATAATCCGATCGGCGCCGGCATTAGCAAGAATATCAATAACTAAACGTGCAGATATTGGTTCTCGACCACCTGATTTACGGTCTTGTCGTGCGTAGCCAAGAAAAGGGCACACGGCTGTTATGGAAGCTGCTGAAGATCGTTTAGCCGCATCAATCATAATGGCTTGCTCTATGATTGCATCATTGATGTTCGCGCAATGTGTCTGAAGGATAAAAACATCGCAACCGCGAACGGACTCGCCAAGACGACAGCTTATTTCACCACTCGCAAAATTACCTAGGTCAACTTCACAGAGCGTTTGATTGAGACACTCAGCAATTTCATTTGCTAATGTGGGATGCGATCGGCCGGCGATAAGCTTTAATTCGCGCATTACTTTCAGTTTACAATTTTTTTTTGAATGTAGCTAATATTTGTATAGTGTGTCTGCTTTATTAATTGCAGCAATCAATTGTTATCTATAATTTGTAAAATTGAGCGGAAAATCGAAATTCGCGGCACGCAAATCCTGCATTACTTGCTGTAATGTATCTTTACTGTTGCTAGTTAGACGAATACTTTCACCCTGGATTTGAGACTTAATCTTAGGATATTTGTCTCTGAGTAGTGTCGTAATTTTTTTGGTTTTATCTTTATCCAGTCCTGATTTAAACGGTATGATTTTACTAGACTTCATGTTACTTGCAACTATGTCATTCGATACATCCAAAACTTTCTGGGTAACATTTCTGGAAGCCATTTTCTTACGCACAATGTCTAGAATAGCATCAATTTGCCAGTCGCCATTGCCGATAAGCTTTAAACCTGTTTTATCTGCATCGATCCACTCGATAGCAGCTGGAGTGTTTTTGAAATCATAGCGACTTGTGATTTCTCGTTGCGTTTGATCAAAAACGTTATTCATTTCTGCTCTGTCAAATTCACTGACTATATCGAACGAAAAGTTTGCCATATCCATATAGTGTAAATGATAGATGGGTACATTGACTAGTTATCTGATTCATTGTCGTTCGTAATAGGTAAGCTGCGTGGTAGCGTAAATGTAAATGCACTACCCTTACCAATTTCAGAGCTTTCCAAGTAAAGGCGACCTCCAGAAAGTTCAACAATTAGCTTTGAAATATACAAGCCCAAGCCGGTGCTTTTAGTAGTATCACGAGTTAGCATATTATCGCCTGCTTGTTGAAACTTACGAAACAGAAGGCGTTGATTTTCTATCGACATTCCATTGCCCGTATCGACTACAGTCACATACACGTATTTTTCGTCATAATGCGTACGAACTGTTACTTTGCCTTTATCTGTGTATTTAAGAGCATTTCCGACTAAATTAATGATAACTTGCTTGGTGCGCATTTTATCGGCAGCTACAGGTGGGGCGGAGGGTTTGGTCTCTTCTCGAACAAGTTCTAAATGTTTCGCTTCGCTCAGACTTTTCAGCTCTCGAACAACATCAATGATAATATCATCGACCTTAAAATTCTCGCGGTTCATAATTATCTTACCTTGTTCCAGGGAGGATGCGTCCAGGAAATCGTTAACGATATTGATGAGCCGGATGGACGACTCATGAATATCATGAATCATTTCGACTGTATCTTGGTTGGGTAGTTTATCGCCGTAGTACTTACTAATTAATGAAGCGTTACCCCTAATAGCTGTCAGCGGCGTTCTCAATTCGTGGGAGGCTATTGATAAAAAGTCATCTTTTGAGCGCTCTAATACGACTTGCTGGGTGATATTTTCTATCAGTATTACAGCACCTATTTCTTGGGGATTCTCTTGGTTATCAGAATTTACGATTGATGTTATAAACAAATGAAGAACCAGTTTCCCGTAATCGACCTCTTTACATTCGATCGGTTGATTAGTTGCTAGACACTGCAAGATGAGTTTTTTTAATTCAAGTTGTGGCCGGAGGAGATCATCGATTGTACTAAGAGTCCACTTAGTGTCTGGATTGATAGCTGGCACCTGATTATTATCATTTTCGTCCCATGTTTTAAGGGATAGAGTATGGCGTGCGGCATCGTTTGTCAGTACTACCTCAGCGTTTACATCACACATTATAAAGCCCATGCTAAGTGTATCCAGGAAGGAATAGGCTCGAGACGTTGAGCCGATAAGCTGGTCGGTGCGTAAAACAACCCTGGCCTTTAGCTCTTCTATTTCGGTTTCGGTTTTGCGGTAACTGTCGCTAACCTTTTGTAATAATAAACCGACAGGCTCCGATAATTTTACGGATTCACCGAGTACTTCTTTCATTTGCGCAAGTAGCAGAGGGTGGTATTTCGGCGGTTCCATTACGATTCTGCAGGTACGGGCTTTTCTTCTTCAGAGTCATTCGGCATGCCGAGCACACCCTTTATAGACGCAACTACATCCTCGGGCTCTGTCTGACTTTTTAGGATACAAAGGACAGCACCTTTAGACAGGGCCATATTTGTAACACGCATATCTGCGAGATTTGTGAGTACTACTATAGGTATATCTTTTGTAGAAGGATCTGTTTTTAACTGAGTCATCATCTCAATGCCGTTCATAGTCGGCATCATAATATCCAATAGTATAATATCTGGTTGGTAGGTTTTTAATTTCTCAAGACCAAGCTGACCATTTTCAGCCAATTCGATTTGATACCCTTCTAGTGTGAACAACTTCTGGTAAAGCCTATATATCAGGGGGTCATCCTCGATTAGCAGCATTTTCGTCATAGTAATATCATAACCTTTCTATCGACAAGTATACTAGCATCGCTATCAGTATCAAAAATGCTTATGAGATAATGCTGTATAATTTCGAAATCATCTTGTTTGACCTCTATAGTGCATCAATCTAATACGGCTGGTATACTATCTGTACATTATGAATTATCAAAATCCAAGTGTTGCTAAGACCGCTGAAATACTTAAGAAACGTTTGCAAGAATCTGAAAATAGTGCTGACATTATGAAGTCGGTTGAATTGAAGGCTCTCTATGATGAGCTTAAGGTATTACCTGCAAATGATCGTGCAAGCTTTGGCCAGGAAGTAAATGCCCTGCGTAATGAACTGCAAACCATTTTGAGCAGTTCAAAAATAAACGATGTTTTCATTTCATCTATAGATGTGACCGCGCCATTTGATGCAAATCTTACAGGCGGTCAAAGGCCACATTTACTCGATACCATTCATGGTACACAGCACCCTCTAACCAAAGAACTTTCGATGGTTTTAGATATATTTTATCGAATGGGATTTACAGCTATTGAATCGAGAGAAATTGATGATGACTTTCACATGTTTGAGGCCTTAAATTTCGCCGAAGGACATCCAGCACGTGATGATTATGATACTTTTATGACAACTCAAACTGATAGTCAAGGCAAAGCTTTCATTGCTCCGGCCCATACTTCAACTATGCAGCATCGCGTACTGTCAGATTATAAAAAAAACCTTGAAGAAGGTGATCCGATTGCTGTTTTACTGCCCGGAAGAGTGTTTAGAAATGAGGATCTAGATGCTCGTCATGAGCATACTTTTTATCAGTTTGAAGGTGTATATGTCGATAGAGATATCAATGCCGGTAATTTACTTGCCACCTTTAAAACATTTCTCGGAGAATATTATGGACAAGAGGTTGAAATTAAAAGCCAACCGTTTTATTTCCCCTTCACTGAGCCAAGTTTTGAGCTGGCGTTGAGCTGCCCTTTTTGTAAAAAGCAAGGCTGTAATATTTGTAGCCAAACTGGATGGATTGAACTGTTGGGCATGGGTATGATTCATCCAAACGTATTACATCAAGCAGGAATAGACACGAACATCTATACGGGTTTTGCTTGGGGTTGTGGCTTAGAGCGGCTCGTAATGATGAAGTACGGCATTGAGGATATACGGAATTTTGAAAGTGGGCGCTTAGAATTTCTGAGGCAATTCGTATGAAGTTTAGCTTAAATAGCCTCTTGAATTTGAACTTGCATGAATCCCTAACCGGTGATATTGCGGCAGCTGGAGTGGATACTCTTATAGAAAAGATTGGCGCTCAACTTGGGGCAGTAGAAGACGTTATTCATCTTGGTGATGCGTATAGAGGAATTATCATTGTTCAGATCATGAACTGTTATAAGCATCCAGATGCAGACCGCTTGAATATTTGCAAAATCAACGACAATGGAGTTATGGACGGTGTGGATAGGGATAAAGATGGTCTGATTCAAGTAGTCTGTGGCGCACCTAATGTTCGTGAAGGTCTTTTAGTGGCGTGGTTGCCGCCAGGCGTGGTAGTTCCCGAGACATTTCAAAGTGACCCATTCGTTCTTAGCGTAAGAGAAATTCGTGGACAGGTGAGTAATGGAATGTTGGCATCGCCCCGCGAGCTTGCAATAAGTGATAGTCATGACGGAATTTTGGAAATCCAAGGAGATTATAAACCAGGCAGCGATTTTGCTACTTCATTTGGACTGATCAATGATGTTGTTTTCGATGTCGAAAACAAAATGTTTACGCATAGACCAGATTGTTTTGGCATGATAGGCATTGATCGGGAACTCGCAGGTATACAATCGATGCCGTTCAAAAGCCCTGCTTGGTACCAGACAGCGCCCTATATACCCGATATAGAAGGTGAAGAACTAGGAATTGAGTTCAGTAATGAATTACCAGAACTCGTTCCAAGATTTACGGCGATTGCTTTAAGAGGAGTTACTGTTCGTCCGAGTCCTGTATGGCTTCAAATTGAATTGGCGAAGATCGGTATTCGTTCAATCAACAATATTGTAGATTACAGCAATTATTTTATGATGCTGACTGCCCAGCCTATACACATTTATGACTACGACAAAGTACGATCTATAGATAATAGTGATACGGCAGGGCTAGTTGTTCGGAATCCTAAGCCGGGTGAGAAAATTAAACTTCTGAATGGAAAAGAAATTGAACCTCGAGCTGAGGCAATGATGGTGGCGACGCGAACAAAAACTATTTGCGTCGGAGGAGCAATGGGCGGGATAGAGACCGAGGTTGATGCTTCGACGCAAAACATTATTATTGAAGCTGCCACATGGGATATGTATGAAATACGTCGTACTTCAATGGCGAATGGGATATTTACAGATGCCGTAGCGCGTTTTAATAAGGGGCAAAGCCCACTTCAAAACCTTGCAGTACTCGCTAAGGTCGTTGAGCAAATATGCAAAGATACTGGCGCAAAAGTAGCAAGCAAACTCATCGATGATATACATCTTGAAAAATCCGTTATTGATCGGAGCTCACTTCACCAAGATATTGAAGTCAGTGCAGATTTTATTAATGATCGGCTCGGATCTTCGCTTTCCGCTGAAGCCATGAAAGCTTTATTAGAGAACACAGAGTTTAAGGTTATAGAAACTGACGGGGTACTAACCGTCACTGCTCCGTTTTGGCGAACAGATATAGAATTACGTGAGGATTTGGTTGAAGAGGTAGGGCGACTCTATGGTTATGATAAATTACCACTTGTTTTACCTAAGCGTAATATTGGACCCGCTCAAGTCAACCAGCTACTTAGTATAAAAGCTGCTATTCGTAATAGTTTGGTGCGTGCTGGCACTAATGAAGTTCTCACTTATAGTTTTGTGCATGGCGCTTTGCTCGATAAATCAGGCCAGGATAAATCCCTTGCTTTTAAGATCGGTAATGCTTTAAGCCCTGATCTGCAATATTACCGATTAAGTATTGTCCCGAGTCTACTTGATAAGGTTAAACCAAATATAAAGGCAGGATATAACGAATTTGCGATATTTGAATTAGGGAAAGTTCATGAGACAACAGCAATGGATAACGATGGATTACCACTTGAAACTGATAATTTAGCGCTTGTCTATGCCTCCAAAACGAAAAAGGATGGCGCAGCTTATTACTATGCCAGGCACATCGTAGATTTTCTTTTGTATGAGCTTAAGGTACCCTACTCACTAAAGCCTCTCACAGAGGTGAATCAACAATTTTTAATGCCTTTTGAGCCCATTCGTAGTGCGGTCATTTTTGATCCCGAAACTAAGCAAAATATCGGTGTGGTTGGCGAGCTACGCTCTGAAGTTCGTCAGCGTCTAAAATTGCCTGAATATTGTGCGGCATTTGAACTGAGCACGAACCTACTTCTTCAGTTCCAGCAGAAAAAGTATGGCTACACACCGCTTTCCAAATACCCAAAAGTCGAGCAGGATATTTGCCTGAAACTCAAAAACGATATTTCATATGAAGAACTCTTTAACTTTTTGAAATCGAAGCTTGAAGAGCATAAGCCTATGCATAGTTATTTTTCATTAGCACCACTTGATATTTATCAGCGAGCAACTGATATGTCGAACAAGCAAGTAACATTTCGTCTCGCTATAACAAGTTATGAAAAAACAATGACTGACACAGAAATTAATAGTTTATTGGATCAGCTTGCAGAATTTGCCACTCAGCAATTCGGTGCTGAGCGTATTTAAAGTGAGCGATCTACCGGTGCTCACTGCCCGTGCTCTTGTTCGGCACGAGAGCAGTATTTTATTAATGGAGCGATGGCGTAATAATTTACACTATTTTTCTATTCCCGGTGGGCATATCGAAAAAAATGAAACTCCAGAAGCGACAGTTGTGCGCGAGATTGCTGAGGAGACGACACTTAAAATAAGAGTTGATGATCTCATTATCGAGTATCGGGATAATGATTTTCGTCATCTTATTTATCTTGGAACATATCTAGGAGGGCAGCCTTCGTTGCCAAAAAACTCTGAAGAGGCACTACGCTCAAACGATTCCAATAAGTTTAAACCGCAATGGGTAGATATTGAAAGACTCTCAAATATATCCATGGGTTACTGGCAGCCCCTCAATAAAGTGCTCGTTCATGGCCTCAAATATGGCTTTGATGAAACAGTCGAGGTTGTCATGGCTCATATCTCACGTTAAACTATTCGATAGAGCATTAGGAAATATAGAAGGGAGTAATTACTTTAATGGCACGTAAACGTGATCGAGCATTTGCGCTATTTGGCGCAGCACTTTTCCTGCTTACGTCATCTGCTTTAACCATCGCGGTTATTTATAGCTTAGTACAGCAGCATGATCAGACAAACACCGCAACCACAGCAACAGGTAGTGCAACAAAATCAACTAATACATCGAAATCGGAGGCAAAGGTGGATAATACGACTAAACTTGAAGGTACTAAACTCGCTAATTTTGTTCCTACGGCCAGCGTTCCCGAGCTACAAGAGATTGATTTAACTCCGGGGACAGGCGCTACTGTAAAAGCTGGAGACACTGTTACAGTTGATTACACAGGGGCTGTTGCATCAACTGGGGTTATTTTTCAAAGTTCTTTAGATTCAGGAAGCCCGGTTACCTTTAGCCTGAATCAAGTTATTCCTGGTTGGACACAGGGTATACCGGGCATGAAAGTTGGCGGCACTCGGCGCCTACTAATACCTGCTTCCCTTGCATACGGTGCAAATCCACCAAGTGGTTCCGGTATCCCAGCGAATGCAAATCTTGTGTTCGATGTTACCTTGCATTCAATAAAAAGTTAACAACAAATGATTGACGGCAATTTTATAGCTAAATAAAGCTGATATATTGCTATATTGGGGTAAAAAGCACAATATATGGTGTATTGCATTTAGCAGAAGCGCTATATATAATATACCGATACAGTCATTATTACTCTGCTGATACGTTAAAATTTTTAAAAAAGAATTGGACTGTACTCAAGAGACGCGGAGAGGAGCACGTATCAATATAAAAGGCGGAGAAAAATGAGGGTGGTCAAAAAAACTAATAAGGGAGATTAAAATATGGTCAAAAATATTACCATTTTTACTACAAATACATGCGGTTATTGTCAGATGGTAAAGAAATATCTTGGTGCTAAAGGCATGGAATACGATGAAGTAAATCTTGATGAACAACCACAAAGACAAGCAGAAGCGTTAAGTCTCAGTGGGGCATTAACAGTGCCAGTTACTGTAGTAACTAAGCATGATGATAGTCAAGAAGTGATTGTTGGCTATAATTTAGCTCGACTAGCTCCCGCAGTCGCATAACGAGAAACGGTTTTATTACTATCGAACATACTCAAAATATTATTGTATATGGTGCAGCTTGGTGTGCAGACTGTCATCGTTCTTTAAAGTTGCTTAACGATCAAAAGATCTCCTACGTCTATAAAGATATAGACGCTAATAAAGCCATAATCAATGAAATGCTAGAATTAACTGATGGCAAGCGTAATATTCCGACTATCTCAATTGATGGTACAATTTTGCAAGAGCCCACAAATATCGAGCTACTTGAGGCTTTAAAATAATAAGGAGATCGCAGTGGATACACCTGTTCATGATGTAATAATTGTAGGCGCAGGTCCAGCGGCATTGACGGCAGCTATTTACACAACCCGTGAAGATATTGACACTTTGCTCTTTGAACGCGGTGTTGTAGGGGGCCTTGCAGCTGTAACTGATAAAATAGACAACTATCCAGGTTTCCCAGAGGGTGTAGAGGGTTTAAAACTAGCGGATGATCTTAGACAGCAGGCTGAACGTTTTGGAGCTCAAATTGAACTAGGAGAAGTAACAGCGATTGACGATGAAGGAAGCTACAAGAAGGTCGAAACGACCAGTGGAACGATGCGGTCTCGTTCTATTCTAATCGCAACTGGAAGTGATTATAAGAAAGTAGGCGTACCCGGTGAGCTTGAATACTACGCTAGAGGGGTGCACTATTGTGCAACATGTGATGGCGCTTTTTATCGTGATAAAAGACTCGCAGTGATTGGAGGTGGAAATTCTGCAATCCAGGAGTCGATCTTCCTTACACGATATGCCTCGCATATTGATTTGTTGGTCAGATCAACGATTAAGGCGAGCGATGTGCTTCAAGAAGAACTAAACGGACTTGTAAAAACCGGTAAAATAACAATTCATCTCGCAACCGTCCCCAATGAAATAGTTGGCGTCGATAATTTTGTAACTAAGGTGATTGCAACCGCAAATAGCAAAATAACAGAATTTGAGGTTGATGGAGTATTCGTTTTTGTGGGGCTTATACCGAATTCACAATTTGTCAAAAATAATGTAACGCTTGATAAGATTGGTTTTATCATGACTGATGAGCATTTGCAGACTAATATTCCTGGAGTCTTTGCCGCCGGCGATATTCGGAGTGGTGCAACAATGCAGATCGCATCCGCAGTAGGGGAGGGGGCAACGGCAGCGTTAAAAATACGTGAGTATCTTGAAGGTCACCCGCATCCTGTACAAAATTAATTTAAATATTCCTGTAACCTGGAAAGAAATCAGTTACAATTTGTCGTCTATGAACATTAGATTTTTGTAATTGCAAGGCAAGCTTTTCAAGCATTATTTCTGGTCCTGATATATAAATAAGAGTGTTGTCCGAAGGTTGCTCGAGACCCAATACCATTTCGGCGCTTAACTCTCCTTGTTCGCCTCCCCATGCAGGGGAAGGGTTTTCAATAACCATGGTTGCATGTATATTTGCTTTTTCAAGAAGTGGTTGAAAAATTATTTCGTCTTCAGACTCGACAGCGTAAATAAATTTGATTGGACGGCTCTCGTGAACGTCATTGAGCCAAGTAAATATACTATGAAACGGCGTGATCCCGATGCCCCCAGCTACAAAGATTAGCGGGGTTTGGATTATTTTCGGTAAAACAAAATCTCCCATTGGCTCACTCATCGCAAGTTCTACCCCCGATTCAAGATTTTGTAAGGCTTTTTTAAAGCTGCTACCGTTACTGTCCGCTATTTGAGTTGTAATACTAAGTAACTGTTGGGTTGGCGACGAAGATAATGTAAACCATCTTTTAATTCCTCTATTGTCCGGAGAATTGTGTGGTAGCGTGAGTTCTATAAATTGTCCTGCAGTATAGTTAACAGGCTGTCGTGAATTAAAGAAGTATGAAGTTATATCATCAGTTTCCTTTTGGCTATGATCAAACGACACTTTCATACGAAAATAGTGTACCAGGATTTTTCTGCAATCATTTTATGAATCGGTCAGGATTATCAGTAATAACGCCTGCAATCCCGGACTTGTGCCATTTTGCGGCTTTTTCTGGATTATTGAGAGTATAGGGATATAACTCCCATCCTCGGCTCTCCATGTATCTAATAAAACCACTCCACAACCAGAACTGGTTCATGCTGAGTCGCTTGGTATGAACCTGCCGTGCGCGCCACATTGCTCGCAAGCTACTGAGGGGCTCGATGACAACCATTTGTATATTGGGTAGTGCTCGATGAATTTGCCTTAGTGTGTTCTGACCTTTTGAGCCTACTAACATATCTGATGGTTGCCAGCCGCTCTTTAAAAGTCGCTCTATGCTTTTTATAATCGGCGTAACATTAACTCCAGCCTTAATTTCTATCAATGCTGGCACTTTGTGGTTAATGGCTTTCATCGCATCATCAAATGTAGTGATATTTGGTTTCAAAGCTTTTATGTCCTTAAAAGTTTGACTTGCAATGAATAATCTTTTACCTTTACTGTCTTTAAGTGAGGCGTCATGATGTAAGACAACGACATTATCTTTCGTCACCCGTAAATCGAATTCGATTTCATCAACGTTATATTCGATTGCTTTTAGTAGAGAGGCTACAGTGTTTTCGGGTGCAAGTGCTCTTGCACCTCTATGTCCGATAATTTTCATATATATAGTAGTGTACAATAATTTATGAAAATAAAGCGGAGAATAAGGAGATCATATGCCTGACTTTAATAAAGTTTTGACCCCAGGAGATTATACAAACGGCACTGTCAATACCGTTGTAGAGATCCCTGAAGGGCAGCATGTTGAAAATTGAATGGGACAGAAAGCGCGCGGCTTTTGTGCTCGATCGCGTTGAGCCGAGTATTTATGCCAAACCTGTTAATTATGGTTTTATTCCGCAAACTCTAGATGAGGATGGTGATGAGTTGGACACGTTAGTAGTGACTGATGAGCCGTTGCCAACTGGGATATGGCTTGAGGCAGTCATAGTTGGTGTTCTCATTTTTGAAGACGATGGTGAAATGGATTATAAAATTGTTGTTGTACCGGCAGATGATCGTAATACAGGAGATTCAATACATTCCCTTGAGGATCTCGGTGAACGATGGCAACAGCAAATTGTTGAGCACTTTAGCCATTACAAAGATTTGAAGAAACCAGGGACCACAAAAGTACAAGGCTGGGGAGATATCGAAGCTGCAAAAAAAATAGTTGCTGAATCGATTAAGCGTTGGCAGAATCAGTAGAATAAGCTTAAGATTGTTGCATCGCGCAGCATAACCTTTTACAATTAGGCTATTAGTGAAAAATTGAAACAATAAAGAGGGTAATGTCTATGAAAACACGGTTAGCAATTAATGGTTTTGGTCGAATTGGACGAAATGCTTTTAAAGTGGCGTTCGAGCGTAGCGACATTGAGATCGTAGCAATTAACGACTTAACGGATACAAAAACTCTCGCGCATTTATTAAAGCATGACAGTAATTACGGCACGTACCATTATGACGTTGGCCATGATGATACCGGAATCATTGTGAACGGACAGCATATTGCTGTTCTTGCTGAACTTGATCCCGCAAAATTACCTTGGGGTGAACATAAAGTCGATGTTGTTATTGAATCAACAGGCTTTTTTGTTGATCCAGCTAAGGCGCGGGCTCATATTGATGCCGGCGCAAAAAAGGTAGTTATTAGTGCTCCTGCAAAAGGTGAAGGTGCCACGACAATTGTTTTAGGAGTAAATGAAGATAAGCTACATGAAGCCGGCGAAATAATAAGTAATGCGTCTTGTACTACCAATTGCATTACTCCAGTTGCGGCAGTTATCGAAAATGCATTCGGTATCGAGAAAGCTATGATGACTACAGTACATAGTTATACTGCGAGCCAAAAACTTCAAGATGCACCCGCTAAGGACCTGCGTGAAGCCCGCAATGCCGCAGAGAACATCGTGCCGACCACAACCGGTGCAAGCATTGCAGCGGGACAGGCACTCCCTGCTTTACAGGGAATCTTTGGCGGTCTATCGATTCGTGTTCCCACCCCAGTAGTCTCGATAAGTGACTTTGTAATTATCACAAAACGTTCGGTATCAGTCGAGGAGGTTAATGAGGTTTTTAAAAAGGCTGCAAGTGAACCGTTTTACCAAGGGATATTGACAACGACCGACGAGGAGCTCGTAAGCAGCGACTTTATAGGGAATAGTCATAGTTGTATTGTCGATACGCACTTAACTGCAGTAGTTGGTGGTAATATGCTCAAAGTAGTCGCCTGGTACGACAATGAATGGGGCTATAGCAACCGTCTGGTTGAGGTCGTTGCTGATGCGGGCAACCTTCTACATGAAGGTGATCATGGACATGACCACGAGTAGGATGGGTTAACGGAGCTATATGAAGATTGTCTTAACGACGGATCATGCGGGGCTGGAACAGATAAGGCAACTTGAAGTATTTTTGAATAACCAAGGCTTTGAATGTAGTAACTATGGTCCAAAGTCATATGATGTTAACGATGATTACCCTGACCTGATCTTCCCAGCCGCTCGTGCCCTTGCTGCAGGTGAATTTGATTGCGGTATTATTATGGGTGGAAGTGGGCAAGGTGAAGCAATTGTTGCAAATAGAGTACAGGGCGTTAGGTGTGCTCTCTATTATGGCCCCTCACCAATACCTGCTGCAGTTGATGCTGAGGGACATCAGGCAAAGGACGAATACGAAATTTTACGTCTTAGCCGTCAACATAACAATGCAAATATGTTGAGTTTAGCTGCTCGTTTTTTGTCGCAGGTTGAGATCGAAAAAACGGTAATGCTATGGCTTGAGACGCCTTTTAGTAATATCGAAAGACACGAAAGGCGCATTCATAAAATAGATAAGCTTGCAGGTTAGACTGCCACATGTCTGTAAACTTACCCAAGCTCTCTGTCAATCTGCTAATGCTCAAGGTATGATAGTTGTATGACCAGTATCACTATATGCCCTACTGTTACAGCCTTTGATATCGATGAATATAAACGGCAAATAATGCGTTTAGAGCCTTTCACAAAGCGTGTGCATCTTGATCTAATGGATGGAAATTTTGCACCCACTAAATCTCCTAACGTCGATTCGATATGGTGGCCATTATCTATGGAAGCGGATATTCATTTAATGTATCAATCCCCTATGGATTACATTGAAGAACTCATTGCATTAAAGCCACGAATGGTTGTAATACATAACGAAGCATCTGTACATCATATGCACTTCGCTGCATTACTCCACAAAGCTGATATTAGAGCCGGATTAGCGATTTTAGCCGATACTCCAATTGAGCATGCGTATCAAATTATGCATAGTTTTGATCACGTCCTTATATTTAGTGGAAACCTAGGTTATCAAGGAGGAAGTGCTGTGGATATGGGATTGCTCGACAAGGTCGACAAGGTCCGAAAACATCACCCCGAAGTAGAAATTGGTTGGGACGGGGGAATAAACACAGAAAACGCTAGCGCCAGCTCGTAGAGGGAGGTGTCGAGGTACTAAACGTGGGTGGTTTTATACAGAAGTCAGACGATCCTCGTAATGCTTATGATAAACTAATACAGGCTATACAAAACTAGATATGCAAAAATTATCACTTGGACAACTTGAGACAATTGCGAATGATATCAGGGAGGATATCATTGAGATGCTTGAACATGCCGGAAGTGGTCATAGTGCAGGACCTCTTGGTCTCGCAGATATATTTACCGCGCTTTATTTCGATGTATTACGTCACGATCCCAAAGATCCCGATTGGGACGACCGGGATATCTTGCTTTTGAGTAACGGCCATTGTGTTCCAGTTCGGTACGCGACGATGTCAAAAGCTGGTTATTTTGATCACCAAGAGCTGTTAACATTACGTGCATTTGGATCAAGGCTACAAGGTCATCCAGAAAGGCTGCGACTACCTGGTCTCGAGCATACTTCTGGTCCACTCGGATGTGGTCTATCCCAGGCGTGCGGAGTCGCACTTGCGCTTCGCATGAATCAACAACATCATAGATGGGTATATGTTGTGATGGGAGATGGTGAGCTTGACGAAGGAAACATTTGGGAGGCAGCAATGCTTGCCGGAAGGGATAAACTTAGTAATATAATTGGGATTGTCGACCGCAACAATATTCAAATTGACGGTCCAACCGAGAGCGTTATGCCTCTTGAGGACTTAAAAGCAAAATGGGAAGCATTTGGGTGGCATGTTATTGAGATTGACGGGAATGATATTGAGGCTGTGATTGATGCGTGCGCTATGGCCAGAGCGGTGACCGAAAAGCCCGTCGTTATCATTGCCTATACTATTCCGGGCAAAGGCGTAGACTTCATGGAATATGATTTTCATTGGCATGGGACGCCCCCTAATCATGAGCAGGCTTTAAAAGCCCTTAATGAATTACGGACTCTCGGAGGTAAAATACGGAGTGAACATGAGTAAGAAAGCTGTAAAAAATAAAAAACTATCATTTTGGCACATCAGTGGCGTGTGGCTTGGAACGGTCTTAAGCGCGGGTATATTTATTACACTTGCAAAAATTGTCATATCAGATTTTGAGAGCTTTCGGTCTTGTAGTGCGGATGTTGGACTTGTCGCTGCTGACTGTGGTAAGCAATCCATAAATCCAGGGGATGTCCTTCTGTGTTTGTTTTTCGTAATGTCGGCAATCCTCCTTGTATGCTGCGCAACTGTGGCATGGCGAGTAAGCAAGGGCCGAAATGCCTAAAGAGATCCAATCACTATGCCTGAATGTATCTCGTTTGACGAGGAGTAGGACTGTATGAGCGATTTATTTTTAGTTGAGTTATCACCTGATATGCCAACAGAGCCAAACCGTAAAGGTTTTGGTCGCGGGCTGCTAGAGGCAGGCAAACGTAATGAGAATGTGGTTGCAGCCTGTGCTGATTTAACTGATTCGACTCAGATCAGTCTTTTTAAAGAAGCCTTCCCTGAAAGATTTGTAGAAATTGGAGTTGCTGAACAGAACCTCGTAACGATCGGTTCAGGTTTAGCTGCTATGGGCAAGATTCCCTTCGTAAGTAGCTATGCGGCTTTCAGCCCAGGACGCAACTGGGAGCAAATTCGCACTACTGTATGTTTGAACGACCGACCAGTGAAAATAATTGGCTCGCATACAGGATTATATACAGGCAAAGACGGCGCAACGCATCAGATGCTTGAAGATATTGCTTTGATGAGAGTTCTACCAAATATGGTAGTGATAGCTCCTTGTGATGCAGTTGAAGCCGAAAAAGCCACGCTTGCTATGGCTCAAGATTCTAGACCAAATTACATGCGGCTTGCTCGGGAGGCGATACCGGTTCTCACCACGGATAAAACGCCATTCGAAATAGGAAAAGCATATGTATTTGCGGAAGGCAGTAAGGTAACGCTCATTTCGACGGGCACAATGACGTACCCAGCATTAGCGGCAGCTCAACTGTTGGCAGCAGATGGAATTGATGCTGAGGTCGTGCATGTTCCGACTATAAAGCCACTGGATACTGAAACCATTTTAGCGAGTGTTAGAAAAACCGGCGCTGTAGTTACGATCGAAGAGGCACAAATTAGCGGTGGTTTGGGAGGAGCGATAGCTGAATTGCTGAGTGAAGAATACCCTGTCCCTCTTGTGCGCGTTGGGATGCGTGATCATTTTGGCGAGTCGGGCGATCCCAAAGAACTTTTAGAACATTTTGGTTTAGACGATAAACATATTCGTTTAGCCGCAATAAGTGTGATAGATAAGAAGGAGAAATAATTATGGCGCTTACTCTACAAAAAATACGTGATAACTGTACACATGCTCGAGCGCGAATGGCGCAAGCCAGATCAGAACATTGGGCATTTGGAGCATTTAACCTTGACGATGAACCAACTCTACGCGCAGTTGCACAAGCGGCTGCAAATAAAAAAGCACCAGTCCTAGTTGAAGTCAGCCAAGGCGAAGTTGATGATATAGGTATCCATAATGTCCGTGATTTAGTTGATAATTTCAAAGACCAATTTGGCGTTGAAATGTATGTTAACTTAGACCATAGTCCAAGCGTGGAAGCTGCGATTGAAGGCATAGAGGCGGGTTTCGAATTTATACATATTGACGTCTCACAATCGAACCATGATGCCAGTGACGATGAGATCATAGAGGCAACTAAAAAAGTTGTTGAATATGCGAAACTCACGGGTGCGCAAGTGGAAAGTGAACCACATTATTTCGGTGGCAGTTCTAATGTGCACACCGAAGATATTAATTACGAGGAAATTAAGAAGACATTTAGTACGCCCGAGCAGGCCCAAGCATTTGTAGCGGCTACCGGTATCGATACGTTTGCTGCGGCAGTAGGTAATTTACATGGCAAATACCCGGTTCCAAAAATTCTTGATCTCGAATTGTTACAGAGGATTCGCGATGCCATAACTTGTAATATTAGTTTACACGGCGGGAGTGATACTCCTGGACACTATTTCCGGGATGCTGTTCATATTGGTGTCACTAAAGTTAATATTAATAGTGATATGCGTTATGCATATCGGACATCTTTAGAAAAAATACTAAAAGAAAATCCAAATGAATATTCCGTAGCTAAATTGATTAACAAGGATGTCGTAGATGCCGTGCAAGCTGTGGTTGAATCTAAAATTGATGACTTTAATTCCTCTGGTAAAGCTTTAATTTCCTAACAATACAAATGCTAACTATTACAATCCGAAAGATAGTCAAATGGCTTGCTCGATGAGGTCAGCGTGATACACTGTAATAGCATAAGCAAAAAACTTTAAAACAATAGGGTGGAACTAGTGGCAAAGCAACCGGAAGTCGTCAGTATCGGGGACATTGTAACCGATGCTTTTATAAAACTATTTGAAGACCAAGCGATTACATACCAAAATGATAAAGGTAAGTGGTTGGCAATGCCATTTGGCACGAAAATACCCTATAATTTTGTCGATGTTATCGAGGGAGTCGGTAATGCAGCAAATGCCGCAGTAGCTTTCGCCCGTCTCGATGTAGCAAGCGCCTTTGTCACAAATGTAGGTGGTGATCAATTTGGAAAAGATATGATTGCAGCACTTGAGAAAAATCAAGTTGATACAAGGTTTGTGAGAATTAACCCTGGTAAAGTAAGCAATTATCATTACGTCCTTTGGTATAAAGCCGAGCGTACTATATTAATAAAACACGAAGAATATGACTATCACTGGCCGCATTTGCGTCCTGCCGAAACTCCACGCTGGATTTATTTCAGTTCAATCAGCGAGCACGCTATTCCATATCATGATCAAGTAGCAGATTGGTTAGAACAAAATCCAGAAGTAAAAATGGCGTTTCAACCAGGTACGTTCCAAATGGAGGCGGGCACAGATCGACTACACAGAATTTATGCGCGTACTGAAGTTTTAATTCTTAATCGTGAAGAAGCCGTTCTTGTTGGTAAAGGGAAATATGAAGACATTCACGACCTATTCAATCATCTTCATGCACTGGGACCGAAAATTGTAGTTATTACCGATGGTCCGGCAGGAGCATATGCCTCCGATGGAACAAGTCGGTTCCAGATGCCACTGTATCCTGATCCTGCTCCACCAGTGGATCGTACGGGAGCAGGTGATGCCTTTGCTTCAACCTTTGTTGCCGCCCTTATGAAGGGTAATAGCATCGAAGGGGCACTACAATGGGCACCTATAAATTCAATGAGCGTTGTTCAGAAAGTCGGTGCTCAAGCTGGTTTGTTAAGTGAAAAAGAAATTGAAGATTACTTGAGAAATTCACCTGATACCTATCGCCCGACACGCATGCAGTAATCATATTTTTTCGAATATCGCTAGTCGAGAGATTGATGTTTAAATCTTTTATGCTGTTGCTGCTTATGGTAACCTAATAATGTAAAATGTATACGCTCAAAAACATAAATATGAAGCTTGAGGTGTCGTATGACACGTTATTTATCTGAATCCTTGCAAGCTCCAGAACCATTTTTTCGTTTGAGTCTAAAGCGCCTCGAAAACATGAATGGTAATCCATCAAGTGATATACGTTTATCAACTGCCGTATTACATGAGACACAGACTAAGCTTACTGACCTTGGTCTTGACCCGCTCAATACCACGCCTAAAGAGCTGTATCACGTACTTAATGAGCGCGTCAAAGCCGATGATAAACAGCTAACAAGATCTCTTCGATTTCGAGCCGCAGAACATGTTTCTGCTGAAGCGGATATTGTGTCTGGTATGGTCCATGCTTTAAAAACTGAAACACAATCGCGACAGTGTTTTGCGATTAAATCAGCGCGGTTTAAGGCTATACTGAAAAAAATACCGCCCAAAAAAGCTATGAAACAACTTGGCTATCGTTCTGTTGATTCATTTCTCAAACATGAATCTGTTGCGTCGTGTTTGGCGGCTGCATGGCTTACTGAAAGTGGTGCTTGGCGAAATCAGCTCATGGAGCAGTATAAGCACTCAAAAGCAGCTGATTTCGAAACAAGGTCAGTATTAATTTTTGAGCCTACCGCTCAGAAATGGCGCAAACTTGCTGAACAATCTGTAGAACAAAACAAGCATAACATTCTGAGTTTTAAAGAGTTGGGTGCAGTTGTCTTGCTACCACTCCCTTCAGACGTTCCCCCTGGTGTAGTCACGGTCAGTCTGGGACTCGCAATCCACGAGTTAAATGAGGTATACGCTGATAGCACATACTTAAAATTATGTCAGGTGCACCCCAACTTTAATGAACTGTTTCGAAACGTTATTAATTCTGAAGCGAATCTGAATTCAAAATTACTTTACCGTTCAGTTCCTTGGCATCTCATACAAAGGTATTATTCAAGATTAAGTACTGAATTAAAAACAGAACTTTTTGAACCACATATTAATTCAGATGATATGTCTTGGCAAGCGGTCGAGGACGCGCTTACACGTATAGAGCCTAAGCTTAGCTTTTGGAAGGGCAGTGCGCATCTGGGCTTCTTACACCAACACCAATCAGTCTCGCTGAATATAGTTGATGCTGCACTGAACGTTTGCAATAACTTACCTTTTGAAAAGCGCGTTACTCAGGCATTTCAACGTTCCCTGTGGAATGAACTATTACTGAAATATTTAAATCATGATACAGTGGAACAGACAGTTCTTGGACAATTACAACCGCAATTGGCTGCTGAGATGGCTTGAATAAGGAGGGGGAGGGATGTATCAAATTTGTGTTTCTGGTGCTGCGAAAGGTGATAGTGTTGAAGAGGGTAGGCAATTAGCCGCTAGAATTGGTACCGATAATAGCAAAAGCTGGTCACGCCCTGCTTACCGGTGCTACTATCGGTTTACCCAACTATGCGGCCGAGAGCTTATAAAAAAGCCGGCGGCACAATGAGTGTCGGTATTAGCCCGGCGGCAAGTAAAGTTGAGCACGTTATGAAGTATCGCCTGCCAACCTTGCCTACGATGTATTCTATACAGCGGGCTCCATTACGTTGGTCAGAGATACCTTGCTTATTACGTCCAGTGATGCTGTTGACGAGTATAGGAGGCCGGTTAGGCGACATTGCATGAGTTTACTATCGCAATGGAAACTGATACGCCGATTGGATTTTTACAAGGAGCTGGGGGAATCAGCGAACAGATACAGTCATTAATGAGCCTTGCTCATCCGCTTCATCGGGATGCGATGATTACCTTTAATGAGTCCGCTGAAGAGCTTGTAAAAGAACTAACCGATCATCTTAGACCGCATCGCCAAATATCATAGTCTATACAATAATTGAACATAAATTTTCATTAACTAAAATACTTAAATGTGCGGCACGTTACTTGTTACAATTAGTACATGACGGAGTTTAAGTTACAGAGTGATTTTGGACCTACCGGTGATCAACCGACGGCGATTGCTCAATTAACTAAAGGACTACAGGGTGGACTTACATTATCAGACATTGCTCGGTGTAACGGGTCCGGCAAAACATATACCATGGCTAATATAATTCAAAATGTTCAACGTCCGACGCTCATTCTCAGCCATAACAAAACATTAGCAGCTCAATTGTATGACGAATTTAAAAATTTCTTTCCTGAAAACGCGGTTCATTATTTTGTTAGTTACTTCGATTATTATCAACCGGAAGCATATATTCCTCGAAGTGATACGTATATAGAAAAAGACAGTCAAATTAATGAAGAAATTGACCGGCTCAGTCATGCGGCCACTGATTCCCTATTAAGTCGTAAAGATGTTATTATTGTCGCAAGTGTCAGCTGCATTTATGGTATAGGCTCTGTTGAAGATTATAACGGCCTATCTATTAAGTTTGATTCGTGGCGAGCGTAGGATTCGGGATAAATTTTTGAGGCACTTGACCGATATACAGTATCAGAGAAATGATATTGATTTTCATCGTGGTACATTTCGAGTACATGGGGATGTTGTTGACGTATTTCCGGCCGGAGAAGAAATAGCCTATCGTGTAGAATTTTTTGGTGATGAGATAGAGCGTATTACAAAACTTGATCCTCTAACTGGAGAGGTTTTAACTCATCTTGATGAGCTTAAGATCTTCCCGGGGAGTCACTATGTAACGCCCCAGGCTAAGCTTAAGATGGCATTGGCACAGATTGAACAAGAGCTTGATCAACGACTTGCACAATTCAAAAATGAATCAAAGCTGCTTGAAGCGCAACGACTTGCACAGCGAACTCGTTTTGATTTAGAAATGCTCGAAGAGACTGGTTTTGTAAAAGGTATCGAGAACTATTCACGTTATTTAACCAATCGTGAGCCTGGTGAACAACCTGCAACTTTATTAGATTACTTTCCAGATGACTATTTGCTGCTTGTTGATGAATCACACATGTCACTTCCTCAAGTTAGAGGTATGTATAACGGAGACCGCGCGAGAAAAGAGGTTCTTGTCGAGCACGGATTTCGATTACCGAGCGCTCTCGATAATCGCCCACTATACCTTTACCGAGTTTGAAAGACACGTTAATCAAGCGGTTTTTGTGAGTGCAACGCCAGCTGAATATGAACTAACACACAGCCCTGCTCCGGCGGAGCAAGTAATTCGACCAACGGGGTTGCTTGATCCTCCAATCGAAATTACGTCCCGTCGAAGGGCAAATCGATGATTTAATAGCTGAAATCAGGGATACGGTTAAGAAACATCAGCGCGTGCTTGTTACGACACTAACAAAAAGAATGAGTGAAGATCTGTCGGAATACTTGCAGGAACTCAATATAAAGGTTGCATATTTACACAGTGATGTCGATACATTAGATCGGACAGATATCTTGCGAGATTTAAGACTTGGCACCTATGATGTACTTGTCGGCATTAATTTATTGCGTGAAGGATTAGATCTGCCGGAAGTTTCATTTGTTGCAATACTTGATGCTGACAAAGAAGGATTTCTTCGAAGCCGTCAGGCTCTCATTCAAACGGTGGGAAGAGCAGCTCGACATGAACAAGGTCATGTCATTATGTATGCTGATCATGTCACAGATAGTATGCGTCAGACAATTGATGAAACAGATAGAAGACGAGAAATCCAGAGAGCATATAACAAAAAGCACGGTATTACTCCAGAAGGTATTCAGCGTGCGGTAGAAAAAGGTATGCGGGCTGATCTGCCCGATGAAGCCAAGCGGGCTAAGCTTGATTTGAAAAAAATTCCAAAAGATGAGTACGGTAGTTTAATTAAGGACTTAACCTCGCAAATGGATCTAGCTTCGGCTAACCTTCAGTTTGAGGCAGCTGCAGAACTGAGAGATCTTATTGCCGAAATACGAAAAAAGATCTAATTTCTTTTGGTGAATTTCTAAACTTTTCATTCGAATTCTGATATATTGAGTAAATTATGGCAGACCTCACGCGGGATGATGTATTAAAATTGGCTCGACTTGCACGATTAGATCTGAGCGAAGATGAAGTCAACGAATACACGAAGGAGCTGACTTCAATTTTAGCCTATGTTGAACAACTAGGATCGATTGATATTTCTGATTTAAAACCAACGAATCAGGTTACTGGTCTCACTAATGTCGTACGTGATGACGTTGAAATTGATTATGGTTATAAGCCTGAAGACTTGCTTACGAACCTACCCCATGTACAAGATGGACAAATAAAAGTTAAAAGAATGCTTGGCTAAGTCTATGAGTAGCTGGAAACCGATTGCAACCATTGCGAACGAAGTGCAGTCTGGGGTGATGAGTGCAAATTCACTTGTAACGCAATCCCTCAAGACTATAGATGATAATATAGAGTATGATGCGATTATTGCCGTGCTTCGTGATAAGGCGCTGGAGCGTGCTCAAATGATCGATGAACGGGTAAAAAATGGCGAGAAAATTGGCCGTTTGGCAGGAGTGCCCTTTATAGCCAAGGATAATTTTTTGGTGTTTGGCGCCGAAACAACCGCCGCAAGTAATATATTGAAAGGCTTCCACGCGCCATATCAGTCAAAAGTTATTGACTTACTTGAAGCAGAGGGCGCAATCTGTGTTGCCAAGGCAAACCTTGATGCGTTCGCTCATGGCGGTAGTACTGAAAATAGTGATTTCTTTACGACAAAGAATCCGCATGACATGACAAGAGTGCCTGGTGGTAGTTCTGGAGGGTCGGCTGCTGCTGTTGTGTTGGATATGGCTCCCTTCGCTCTTGGGACTGATACGGGGGGCTCAACACGGCAGCCCGCTAGTTTTGTTGGCTGTATTGGGTATAAGCCAACGTATGGTCTTATGTCTCGATCGGGGATCGTCGCGATGGCAAGTAGTACCGATACCGTGGGTACTATCGCAAGAACTGTTGAGGATGCAGCATTAGTGATTGATATTATGGCCGGCAAGGATGAGCTGGATAGTACTACCATAGACAGAGATCAGCTGGGATATATGATTTGAAATCAGAAATTAAAGGTAAAAATATTGCAGTCATAAACGAATATTTGGCAGAGGGAATTGATGAGGGGGTCAGAGATCAGGTTATGAGATGCGATCGAGCGACTTAAATCTCAGGGTGCAAATGTCACGGAAGTGAGCCTACCGTCCCTTTCGATGGCTCTAGCGGTGTATTACATATTATGCCCAGCAGAAATAAGTAGTAATTTGGGTCGCTACGATGGACAGAGGTTTGGCTATTCGTATCCCGATGCAAAAAATCTTGATGAAAGCTACAGTAAATCTCGCTCGATTGGATTTGGTAAAGAGGCAAAGCGACGGATTATGATCGGAACGTACGTATTGAGCAGCGGCTACTATGATGCCTACTACAAAAAAGCACAGATCGTGCGAACAAAACTAATTAATGAATTTAATAAATCCTTTGAAGGAGTGATTTTTTAGTTGGTCCTGTGGCTCCGACGACTGCATTTAAAATAGGTCAGAATTCAGATGATCCACTTCAAATGTACTTGGCTGATATTCTAACAGTTGCTGCGAACCTAACTGGTATTCCAGCTATTAGCGTACCTGCAGGATTGAGTAATGGTCTTACCTGTAGGGCTACAGACTAATGGCACCACAGAAAGCTGATCGTAAGCTTTTGGCATTCGCAAAGAAGCAGAGGCACTTCTATCATGATGCTGTTTATAATCATTCTAGTTTTAGTTATAGCTATTTCAGCGGGTCTGTTTATATATCGCCGTTACAGATCGAATAATCTAAATAAGACACATTTCTCAGAAAGATGGCACGACCTTCAGAAACACTGTAAATCTCGAAAGACATGGCCGCAGGCAATTATTGATGCGGATAATCTATTAAATGAAGCTCTGAGAAAGCATCATTTTAAGGGCAAAACTACCGGCGAACGTCTCGTTGCTGCTCAACATATCCTAACTGGCAATGAAGCAGTTTGGTTCGGACATAAAATGCGGAATAAGATTGTCAACGAGGACGTCCGAAAGCTTAAAAAACAAGACATTCTTGATGCTCTGAGTGGCTTTAGACAAGCGCTTAAAGACCTAGGGGCTCTATAATGATAAGCCCGGAAGCACGTAATAAATATAAAATCACAATTGGTATTGAGTGCCATGTTCAATTAAAAACAAAAACTAAACTGTTTGCGGCTGTCGGAAATGATGCACGGGAAGCAGCACCAAATACTCTTGTCAGCCATATATGTTTTGGTTTACCTGGTGCTTTGCCAGTACTTAACAAAGAAGCGATTCATCTTGCTACAAAAGCTGCGTTCGCACTCGGCACGAAACCGGAAAAATTCAGCAAATTTGATCGCAAACACTATTTCTATCCAGATTTACCAAAAGGCTACCAAATTAGTCAATATGATGAGCCAGTTATTGGAAAGGGAGCAATTGATATATCGGTCGGTGGCGAACTTCGAACAATCGGTATTACGCGCGCTCATCTTGAAGAAGATGCGGGAAAAAGTACTCATCCCGTCGGTAAAGATTACAGCTTAGTGGATCTTAATCGAGCAGGCACTCCACTGCTTGAAATTGTGAGTGAGCCAGATATGCACACTGCTGCAGAGGCGAGATCGTATGCTCGTGAGCTGTATTTAAGAATGAAATACGCGGATGTCTCGGATGCGAATTTGTACTACGGTAATATGCGCTTTGACGTTAATGTTAGTGTCAGTACAAACGACGAGCTCGGTACTCGTACAGAAACGAAAAATTTGAATAGTTTTCGTATAGTCGAAAAAGCTGTCGAGTATGAGACAAATCGTCAGATTGAGTTACTTGAAAAAGGTCAGGCGATTGTCCAAGAAACAAGAGGGTGGGATGATGCAAAACAGCGGACATTTAGCCAGCGGAGTAAGGAAAATGCCGACGATTATCGTTATATGCCTGATCCAGATATTCCTCCAGTAATCATCACCGATGAATATATTGAAAGTATTGGTTCAGAAATGCCTGTAATGCCGAGCGAGTGGCGTGCTAGACTCAGCGTTTTGGGCTTAGATAGATTACAGACAGAGACATTACTCGATTCTCAAATTGAATTTAATGTTGATATTCTTTCGCTTATCGAGAATAACCTTAGTGATCCTGAGCGCGCGAAGACCTTTGCAAATTGGATTGTAAACATTGAAGTACCGCTGCGAAGGCAATTACTTCAGGACAATAAGGAGTTAGTGGTCGATAAGGAGCGTCACGAAAAAATTTATCTTTCGGTTTACCAACTCAGTAAAGCTGGAAAACTTCATTCAAATGCAGCAAAAGACTTATTGATCGACCTATTAACTACCAATAAATACTATAATGACCTTGAAAAATACGCGAGTGAAAACGCATATATTCAGGTTTCAGATGAAGGCGAAATAGCAGCAATTGTTAGTAAAATTCTGGCAGACAATCAAAAAGCTGCAGAGGATGTTAAGAATGGTGAGATGAAAGCAATTGGTTTTCTTGTTGGACAGGTTATGAAAGCAAGTCAGGGTAAAGCGAATCCGAGCCTTGCGCAGGCAATTATAAAGAAACAGCTTGGTCTGTAATCGCTAGTCTATTCTATAGAAAATCTGTAGTAGGACTCTAGCGAGTGAGCTTTAGTCAATAATTTATTGACCATCATGTTACAATCGTATGCATGAGTCAGAAAAAAGTACGAAAAGCAGTCATTGCCGCGGCAGGTTTTGGCACACGTTTTTTACCCCAGACAAAAGCCATGCCGAAGGAAATGTTACCTCTTGTCGACAAACCGATCATTCAGTATATCGTCGAATCGTTGGTTTTCGCTGGAGTTCGCGACATTATTATTGTTACCGGATATAGTAAACGAAGTATTGAGGACCATTTTGATAGGCCGAATGAAGATTTATTAAATAATTTACGAGCGGGTGGTGAAAAGAAAGCTCATTATATCCAAGAAATGAACGAGCTTGCTGACATGGCTAACTATACTTATATTCGGCAAAAAGGACCATATGGCACGGCGACTCCTATTATGAATGCTGCCCATTTAATGGGGGATGAACCGTTCATTTATACCTTTGCAGACGATTTATTAGTTGCTGATCCTAATTATTTCAAGCAGATGATAGATCTTTATGAAGAATTCGATGGCGGTATTTTACCATGTATTAAAGTCACAAATCCTGCAGATTTCGACCGTTATGGTATTGTTGGCGGTGAACAAATTCGCGAAGATGTGGTAAAAATTGGTAGCATTGTCGAAAAACCTGGGCAAGATAATGCACCTTCAAACTTTGCAAGTGTGAGTGGTTATCTTTTAACACCAGACGTTTTTGACTATATTGAGGCAGGACGTAGCGCGCTTCAACCTGGGCAAGAATTCTATGCCACAGATAGTCTAATCCAGCCCATGCTTGCTGATGGGAAAAGTTTTTATGGATGTGAAATTCAAAATAGCAAACGCTACGATACGGGTAACCCACTTGATTACCTAAAAACAAATATAGATTTTGCTCTAAAGCGTGATGATTTTGGCCCGGCTCTGCGTGATTACCTTCGTGAAACATTAGAAAACTAGCCGAAAGAGCATAAAAGGTTATATACTGATTATATGTCAACAACTGATACGGTTCTCCTGATTATTCTAGATGTGCTAATCGGCTTATTTTTCTTGTTGTCCAGCGTAGCCGTGCTTTATGTGATCAAGGTCCTGAAGAGCGTACAACGTGTTGTTGTGAAGGCAGAAAATGTTGTTGAATCAGTTGAGTCTGCTGCAGATGTCCTAAAAGGAGCGAGCGGGAAATTAGCGGTATTTAAGCTTATTAAAAATATTGTGGATACTGTGCAACATAAAAAATAATGGAGGTTTAGTATGGGGAAAACAGCAAAAAAGTTCGCGCTTGGAGCAATAATTGCCGGAACGATTGGCTATATAGCCGGGATTCTAACTGCTCCTAAAAGCGGCCAAGAAACACGCAAGGACATTAAGAATGAAGTTACAAGGCGTTTAAGCGAAGCCGAAAAAGAATTAAAAACATTGTTAGTAGACCTCAATAATGTTATTGATGAAGCGAAAAACCTAGCTGAACGATTCACGGGATCTGCCCGAAAAGAACTTGATGAACTTGTATCCGTTGCTAAAGAAACAAAAGAGAAAGCTCGTAAAGTTTTATCATCTGTTCACGAAGGTGATGCTGAGGATAAGGATTTAAACGCTGCTATTAAAGAAGCAAACGCAGCCATAGATCACTTAAAAGATTTTCTCAAGAAATAAATTATTACCTGTGCTCACAGGATATGCGGAAGAGATTTTGACGAGAATTAAAGTCTGACCAGGTGCTATAATTAGTACTTACATAAGGGGTTTTAAAGGTACTAATTGTGGCTGATAAAAAATCTATATTGAGTCCAAGCGATTACGTTCATTTACATAATCACTCTCAATATAGTCTATTAGATGGACTAACTAAGATACCTGCACTTGTTGATTATGTAAAAGAAACTGGCATGTCTGCGGTAGCTGTTACTGATCACGGCAATCTTAATGGTGTCATCGAATTCTATAAAGAAGCTAATGCTAAAGAGATTAAGCCCATTATTGGAATTGAGACATATGTCGCCGCGCGTGGCTTACATGATAAGGATGCATCCAAAGATAAACTAAACTATCACTTGATACTTTTGGCGATGAATAATACTGGGTATCAGAATCTAATGGCTCTCAGTACAATTGCAAATCTAGAAGGTTTTTACTACAAGCCTCGAGTTGATCATGAGCTCTTGCAAAAACATAACGAAGGCATCATAGCTCTTAGTGGTTGTATAGGAGGTGAGGTGGGAGATAAACTTCGTCAAGGACAGTATGAGGCTGCAAGAGAAGTGGCAACTTGGTATAAAAAAGCTTTTGGTGATAGATATTATCTTGAGGTCCAGGATCATGGCCACCCTGATCATCCAGGCCATTGGGTAGAGCAAAAAGCGGTTAATGATCAAATACTCAAACTTGGAGAAGAACTTGGCATACCATGCGTCGTAACCTGTGATGCTCACTATTTAAAGCACGAAGATCAAGATGCGCACGAGATACTGCTATGTGTACAGACTGGATCGTTTCTTGCGGACGAAAAGCGTATGAGTTTAAAGAATTTTGAACTTCATGTAACTGATCCTAGAGAAATAATTAAGCGTTGGGGAACAGATCATCCCGAAGTAATTATTAATAGTCGGACAATCGCGGATCGTTGTAACATTGAGATTTCACTTGGAAAAATTTTGATTCCTAAATTTCCTGTGCCTGAGGGTGAAACAGAAAAAACCTATCTAGACATCTTAGTTTATCGAGGTTTAGTTGCACGTTATGGATCTAAAGAATACAGCAACGCAAAAGATACTGAAATAAGTGCTGAAGAGCTGTCACATTTAACCGTTACTGAAGCAAAAAAGATGCTAGCCAAAAGCGTTGCTACTAGAGCGGAGTATGAACTTGGCATTATATCTCAAATGGGTTTTGACGGTTACTTTTTAATCGTATCTGATTTTATTAATTGGGGTAAAGATAATGGAATAGTTTTTGGTCCAGGGCGAGGAAGTGCGGCTGGTTCCATTGTCTCTTATGCTCTTAAAATAACTGAGCTAGATCCACTTAAATACGACCTTATGTTTGAGAGGTTTTTAAATCCTGATCGTATCAGCATGCCTGATGTTGATGTTGATATTCAGGATACACGTCGCAACGAGGTCATAGAGTACTGTGTCCAGAAGTACGGCAAAGATAGAGTGGCTAATATTGTTACTTTTGGACGTATGGCCGCTCGCAACGCAGTTAGGGACGTAGCTCGGGTACTTCAGGTACCATATGCGGATGCGGATAGGTGGGCTAAAATGATTCCACCCCCGGTACAGGGAAGACACATTCCTCTCAAGGAATCCTTGAAAATCAGCCCTGATTTAAGAGCAGAGTACGAAGATAATGATACTGCTAAAAAAGTTTTTGATCTCGCTGTTCAGTTAGAGGGGACCGTTAGAAGCCATGGGGTGCATGCTGCAGGGGTTGTGATTGCTCCTGAGGATATCGTATATTTTGCACCTCTTGAAATGGCTCAAAAAGGTGTTATAGCTACACAATTCCCCATGGGACCTATTGAAGAGTTAGGTTTGTTAAAGATGGACTTCTTAGGATTGAGTAACTTAACGGTTATCAATAATACTCTTCGAATAATACGCAAAGTTTATAACCACTCAATCGATCTAAATGCTATTCCTAACGATGATTTAAAAACATTTGAACTATTGCAACGAGCAGATACAACAGGTGTATTTCAACTTGAATCCGCTGGTATGAAGCGTTATCTGAAGGAACTTGGGCCGACCTTATTTGAGGACATAATTGCCATGGGAGCACTTTATCGTCCGGGTCCTATGTCGGAAATACCTCGCTTTATTAAAGGCAAAAATGACAGCTCTTCGATTACGTATATTCATGAATCACTTGAACCAATTCTACAAGACACCTACGGCGTCATGGTGTATCAAGAGCAGATCATTAAATTGCTACAGCTTGTCGCAGGTTATACCCCAGGGGAAGCCGACTTAGTTCGTAAAGCAATTGGCAAGAAAAAGCGCGAGATTATGAACGCTGAAGAGCCCAAATTTATTGAGGGCTGCAAAAGGCAAGGATTGACCGAAAGCGGGGCGAAGAAACTATGGGCACAAATTCAGCCATTTGCTGATTACTCTTTTAACAAAGCTCATGCAACATGCTATGCACAAATATCGTATTGGACAGCGTATCTTAAAGCGCACTATCCTTCAGCATTCATGGCTGCACTGATGACAAGTGATTTTGATGATGCTGATCGGCTAGCGATTGAAATAAGTGAGTGTAAACGGATGGGTATTACAGTCTTACCGCCTGATGTTAACGAATCATTTGTTGAGTTTGCGGTTGTTCCTGACACGAAAGATATACGTTTTGGAATGGTCGCGATAAAAAATGTCGGCACAGGTGCAGTTGAAGAAATTTTAAGGGCGCGAGTAGATGGAGAATTTGTAACGCTCGAAGATTTCCTTAGTCGCGTTAATTGTCGGGTTGTAAACCGAAAAGCTTTAGAGAGCCTTATCAAAGCAGGCGCATTTGACAGATATGGCGAACGTGCTGTGCTTTTACACAATCTAGATTTATTGCTCGCATTTGCTTCAAGGGTTCAGAAGCAGGTAAATAGTGGCCAAACAGATCTATTCGGCTCGATCAGCGAATCAGTTATTGAACAGCCAAAACTTGATCTCCAAAAGCCCCCGACAGTAATAGATAAGCGCGAGCAACTACTTTGGGAGCGCGAACTACTTGGGCTGTATCTAACGCAGCATCCGTTAGAAATTTTTGAATTATTCCTGACCGAACAGACAGTCGCTCTCAATACCCTGAAACCAGAGCATGATAATAAAGCAGTAACTATAGGTGGTGCAGTTACCGCTATCCGAGAGATAACAACCAAAAATGGTCAGAAGATGGCGTTTGTGAAATTGATGGATTTAACAGCCGAAGTAGAGATTATATTATTCCCGTCTGCGTATCAACAGACGGTCGGATTATGGGAATTGGATAGAGTAGTGCTTATTCGCGGCAAAGTAAATGCACGTGACAGAGACGGTAACAAGGCTGAAGAAATTAAAGTTATGGTGGATGACGCGAGAGAGATTACTTCCCAGCAAGCAAATGCATACCAAGTGACCGGGAAAAAACCCAAAACTTTAAAGGGGGGTAAAGTAACGATACCGAACAAGGTTATCGATAAAAAGCCAGTGTTGCTGAATAACCCCGAAAGATTATACATTCGCCTTTCAAGCAGCAATGATGAAGCTAAACTTATAACGCTCAAAGAGACGATCGATACCCATCAAGGCGAAACCGAAGTGGTATTGGTTCTAGGTGACGCTAATACAAGACAGGCCATAAAATTGCCAGGGGGGATAGATAGGAAAAGTGAAGGCTTGGCGAAGCTAGAACAGTTAGTTGGCGCGGATAACGTTAAGTTGCAGTAGCTTTAGCTTTAACGGATAAATCCACTGCTTCGCGTTAATACGTAACCTAGAGTTATCACAAAAACTGCGACCGTATCGAGTACAGGATGTTGGATGATAAATGCCTCGCTAATATGAACGGCACGCTTGAATCTGATACTATACTTGATTAGGATAAACATTAAAGCTGCTCCTGTAATTGCTGCGACGATAATACTTGCCATAGTGCTTCCGTCGCTTAATAACTGGATTCTTGATACAGGCTGAGCAGAAATCTCCGTAGGTTTAAGCGGTGTGTTTTTAACTGTTGGATTGGCTACAGTAAAGCTAATTGAATTACCATTTGATGCAGGTTCAGCGTATTCTGCCACGATTACTGTTTCAGGGCCCTTATTTTGATAGTTTGGCGAACTCGCAACACCGAATCCTACGTTCTGGTAATCCGGTGTTAAAATATTTGCACGGTGTTCTGGACTATTCATCCAGCCGATTATGCAGTTTGCGCATTACTGAATCCATATGCTAGGTTTTCACCAGCAAATTGATAATTATAGCCAGCCGCAATTATAAAGCTCCATGGGGTTTGGCCGCTTGGTGACGTATGAGACCAGTAGTTTTCCTGAACCATATTTTCGGCTTTTGCTTGTGCCGCCGACATAAGTTCATTGTTAAGCATTAGCGCTGATTCATTATTTTTTTGACGTTGAACATTTGTATATTTCAGAAGGCTTGAAGTCGACAAATCACTAGATAGCCCAAGTACGTGCTGATTATTATTCCATATATTACTAATTAACAGCCCTGATCCAACTATCAATAACATCGGTATATAGGGCCAGTATGCCTTCAAATAGTGTTTGCTATGTCGATGGTGGCCGCCTTGACGCTTTTTTTGATGTGGTGCTGGTTTTACCCGAGTAGCAAGTGCCATATTTTATTTTTACGAGACTTATTTCATTGTAGCATAATGTGATTACCATATCGCATGTGATAGAGTGCCATGGCGGCAGCTTGAACGACATTGAACGATTCTTTGCGACCAAGCATCGGTATTTCTAAAATTGAGTCACATACATTAAGCACATTAGCTTCTATTCCTTCAACCTCACGTCCTACAATAAGAACTTGTTTTTCGGCAGAGTTATATTTCGGTAGGGATATACTTTTCTGTGATTGCTCAAGTGCGGAAATAACAAATCCTTCATTTTTCAACCTTGGAATCAATTTTTCTATAGAATCGACATATTGCCAAGGGACCGTGTTTTCAGCTCCCAAAGCCGTTTTTATAATCTGTCTGTTTATTTTTTGAGCTAAATAAGGTAAACGGAGATCATTATCAGCCAGGGGGTAGGGTGTGTATCCTGTTAAGTAAACCATATTTGTACCGATGCCATCTGCCGTTCGTAGCAGGGAACCGACATTATATGTACTTCTAAGATTGTGTGCGATTAAAACGATTTCCGACATTATTTTTTCTAGTTTACACGAATAGCTTAACGAATTAAGCATTACCATTTATAATGAAGTGCAATGAGTCAAGATGCTAGGTACGATGAAGAAATGGCTACCCAGCGAAGAGCACGTGTCTTACAGATGGATTACATCGACACGTCTCAGATGCTAAATAAGCCGCTTTATCATGATGTATTAACGATCCCTGAATTATATGACATGCGTGTCATACCTATTCAGTGTGACAAAAGTAATCTGATTTTTGGCGTTACTACCACCACTTCGCAACAAACAATGGCTGGTCTACGTCAGCGCTTTCAAGATCAGCGAGTTGCTTTCGGTATTATATCCGATACGGGCTATCGCGACTATATGCGGATGTACGATCCACCTAAACAGGTCGTATATCAAGACATAGCCTTTAATGAAGCAACAAATTCTAATTCTAATTTAGTTGAAAAAATTTCGGGTATGCTTGAACAAGTTCGTGCTGATGACATGCTCGCTTATTTAGTGAGCCAAGCGCACAACTTAAATGTATCAGATATTCACCTAGAGACAGAAACAGACGATATACGAATTAGGTTTCGAATTGACGGCGTGCTACATCCGGTAGCCCGATTGAGTAAAGAAAAATATCATATTCTCATGTCGGCAATTGCGAGTGCAGGCAACGTCTCAACTGCAACTGATGAAGCCCAACAAGGTCACATATCACAAAAGGTAACCATGGCTGATGACACTGTTGTTGATGTTAATGTCCGCTTGGAAACAGTCCCAACATTAAACGGTATGGATGTGGTTATGCGTTTATTCAATATGGATCAGTCGATGTATACGCTCGATCGTCTTGGATTAACGGACGCCGAACGAAAAGTTATTGATGAAATAATTGTTAAGCCCTCTGGTTTGGTTATGATTGTAGGGCCCACGGGTTCAGGGAAGACGACGACCCTCTATTCGATACTTAATTCACTAAATTCCGAAGAGCGGAAAATCATTACCATTGAAGATCCTGTGGAGTATCAATTTGCAGGAATAACCCAAATTTCAGTGAGATCAAGCGAAAGTGGTGACGATGCAAGTTTTGCGGATAAGCTGCGTGCTACGCTGCGCCTTGATCCCGATATTGTGATGGTTGGTGAGATACGAGACATGGACACTGCACGGACTGCCTTGCAGGCGGCACTTACCGGGCATCTTGTACTTTCAACGTTTCACGCTGGTTCAGCAGCTGCTGCACTAACGCGATTAGGGGATATTATCGGAAAGAATCCCTTATTTGTTTCTGCGATTAGACTTGTTATGGCTCAACGTCTTGTTCGTCGTCTGGATGATGACATTAAGCAACCATACCAGGTCACAGAAGCCGAATGGAATAGGATCAGTGAGACAATTAATAATTTACCCTCTAATGTTGAAAAACCAAATCTGAGTCATTTACAGCTATATAAGCCAGGCAGTTCGTCAGAAAACCCATACGGTTATAAAGGGCAAATTGCTATCAGGGAGCAATTTACAATGAATGGTCAGATACGACAATTACTCGAGGAAGGAAAAACTGTGTTATCTACCCAAGAAATTGAAGCTGCTGCGAGTGCCAGTGGGATGACGACAATGGCTGAAGATGCTATGTTGAAAGTTATTGCCGGTGAAACGACAATGGAAGAAATATATCGCGTTATTGGATAAACATTCGACAAGTTATTATGAAAACCATATGCTACGGATTAATATGTCCGTAATGATACACTAGAAAAAGTATGCGCCCGTAGCTCAGCTGGATAGAGCGTTGGTTTCCGGTACCAAAGGTCGGGGGTTCAAATCCCTTCGGGCGTACCAGCTCATTGACTATTATAATTATTATGTTAATATATTGATCATGACGCGCCATACCTCACATGGACGTCCCAACCAAATACTCGAGCAGCCATAATAGGTTTATTAGGCCTCGTGTGATGGCTCCAGTGGCTGCTCTTGGAATTTTGGGCGCTGCTGCCGGGATCGGTGCTAGTGCTCATAGTTCTAGCGTACCTGCTCTAGAGAAGCCGAACGGTACCATTGAGCAAGTAGCACATAACGTTGGTTATCAATCCGAGCTTGGTAAACTTACGCTTACGGGTGCATTTACCGCTACATTGTCGCCTGCTCTAGGCCAAACACAACCCCAACACCTAGATGTATGGAACTTTACATCCGCTGATGTCAGCCCAAAAACAATTATCAAGATAGCGGAGTATTTGGTAGAAAATGTAGCAGGTAACCAGAGAACGTATCGATTCCCTATTATTACCGGGGCTCGTGTAGGCAGCAATGGTAATATCATCTATCAGACACAAACTATTGCCGTACATGCAGAGCCTAGCGGGGCTACTTGGCACGACATGCTAGTGGTACCTCCTGATGCACCGTCTGTGCCAGGAGTGCCCGCAGGCTATGATGCAACTTTGCGGCTACAACTACCGAACTCGCTTCAACCCAAATTTGAGCTAGAAGCAATTAGTGTAGTACATGATGTTAAAAACATTGGTAATGGTGGCGCTTTTTCAGATCTAAAAGCTGGTGAGGCGACAGAGCTGTGTCAAAATCTTGTCAAATTTGTACCAGACACGACTGTCGCCGGTGTGAGTGAAGGGGGTTTGAGTATCGAAGTACAAGAGATCGGGTGTAATATGGACGGTAATGTATTGGATGGCGTTCTGAGGGGCATGGGGTACGATCAATATGCGAAAGACAATAGCTACTATGTAGGCATGCTCGCAGAGGGTAGTACTACTGTAACCATACCTACCGTATCCCGCGAGAAATATCTGTCTACTCAGCACTACTTTGCTGGTTGATGCATAGCACTCGTGTTATGTAGGTGATAAATCTCTTATGAATTAGTAGCAGCTGGTTATCCTAACAAAAAGCAAAACAATACAGCATTAAGGAGTTGACTGCACATCTTTCTCTCTGAAAAATTATCCGGGCTACGACCATAACTTAGCCAGGTTTGAGGGATTCGTGTGATTCTGCGAAGTCAATTTCTTCTAGATCCGACAAGCATACTTGACCGTTTCGATACTCCATGCCAAGATCAACCAGTTTAGAGTAGAGTATTATCAGATTATCATTAAGTTTACCGCTGGACTTCGGTTTCAAAAAGGAACATCCGGGCGTACCATCACATTTTACATCTGTTAATTCTAACCAGGCCATTTTAGACGTTAGAACTTTGCTATATTAAGGTGATGACAAAAGTAGTAATTGTAGATGTAGACGATAACGTTATTGGAGCAATGGATCGTAAAGAGGCAGTCGAGAAACAACAAATTGTAAGGATATTATTATTCAACTCACAAGGTAACTTATTCTTACAAAAACGAGGATTGAACGTTAACTATCCGGGATTGTGGGATCAGTCAGTTGGTGGTCATGTTGATGAGGGTAAAGACTACCTTACGGCGGCTAGGAGGGAACTAAATGAAGAAATTGGCCTCGATAATATTGAGCTTGAAGAAATAGCACACTACTATAGCGATTTTGAATATAATGGTAATACTATGAAAAGATATAGCTCACTTTATACCGCTCTTTCAGACCAGTCTTTAAAATTAGACCCGACAGAAGTAGCTGACGGTAAATGGGTTACGTTGGACGAACTCGACAATATGATAATCACTAATACTGATCAGTTTACGCAAGGTTTCATAAAGGCTTATAAACTTTACTTATCTCTGAAAGATAAATCTTTCTGATCGAGTTTAAGATGCAATACCACAAGCATGAGCATAATGGCTAAAATATGAATGCTATAATAAAATCATGAATGCCAATCCACAAGTTACGAGAAAAGACATTGATGATGTACTGCAAGTCTTAGATGTAATGATGACAAGGATCGATGAAAGATTTACAAATATAGAGAGTGCGTTATCTGAAACACAAAAAAAGATCCAGAATATTATCAATCAGCTTGATAGCATCGAAAAGCGTTTAGAAATATCTGAAGACGAGAGATTGGTTATGGCCCATCAACTTACGCAGTTACACGAATGGGTGGAAAAAGCCGCCCAACGTATTGATCTAAAATTTGCGCACTAAGCCAGGAGCTTAATTCTAGCCTCTGCAACTTTGCTGTACCATTCTAGATTACAGATGTGAAGACGCTTGGATTTTAGGTCTTTTATCGGTGAATTAGACTAGTTTTATCTGGTTTAGGTACTGTTATACCTTGTGAAGTACAAATATTGTTTTGGGTTACTCAGGCTTATTAAAGCGAGCAGCCTTATCCTATTGATAATGATATCTAAAGAAAAACTTGAATAGGTTTAAAAAATTAATTCAGACACCTCTGTTAACCGTATATATTGTCTGTACTATTCTTGTATGTTTTAGCTTATATGCCGCCCAATCTCATTTCAATTATTCAAGTGATGATGTCTCTTGGCAAACCATTTTACTGACTTGGAAACCATTTAGTAAACAGGTAGCTTATGTAGGAGCAAACGACAATTTCTTAGCAAATGTTCCTATTATATGGGTAATAGATCATATTATGCCTGCAGGTAGGCGTGAACTTTTTATTGAAGCTCTATCTTTATCTGTTTTGAATTTCACGCTTTTCTATTTTTCTGTTCAGTATTTCCTAAAAAAGTCGAGTATCGAAAGAAATTACAAACACTTATTCCCATTTATCTGGCTCGCATGTTTAGGGTCAGGCTTCAGTTATTTCTTTTTAAATACGAATTGGCGGGATTTTGAGATAGGACTAAGTTTTTTCTATTATGTCATAGCATTTAAGTATTTGTACGGTGAATATGAACCGCTAAAAAATCTGCTATCAAAATTTGAAACAATGTCACTGTTATTACTTGCGGTATTTTTTACTTATAGTGATCCCTACTTCTTTATTTTCACGATTTTACCTATATGTTTATTGTATATCCTTGCTTTTGCGCTAAAAAGAGTATCAAAAAAACAGCTCACTGATATTGTCCTATTTACGTTAATTTCATTAAGCGGTGCACGCTTAATGACTTCGATAATGGCTCGCGTAGGGATTATTGCGCCTAAGGGTACCCTCCGTATCACAGATATTGAGCATTATAACCTCGCGCTCATTAACACGTATCGATCGATTTTAATGATTTTTAATGTCAATTTTGGTCACTCTTTCTTGTTTTCTTTTGCAATGCTTTTAACGTTAAGTATTCTAATGATCTTTTCAGTAAAAGTTTTGCTGAGTCGAAAGACTTCACAATATAATGCAATCTATAGGTTCATCGCTCTACTAGGTCTAGCCGTAATAGTTGGCTATTTTGCTATCGACAACGCCGGTATTAATGATACCCGTTACTTAATTCTGATGGTCTATACTACTGTCATTATGAGTGTGTTTTGTTTGAACTCATCCTTTAGGTTTGCTAGCTATTTAGTCGTTGGTTTACTGATCCTGACCTCTATATTAAGTATCCAGTCATCGTATACATTTGTCAGTACTTCCGCAACGGCTGGTAATCAAACTAACTATCAGATTATTGATGAGATAGAAAATATGGGATTGACTAAAGGATATGCTAATTATTGGGGTGCAGATATAAATACGTACTTGTCCGGTGGAAAGGTCAGTTTTCTACCAATTACATGTCATAAAGGTAAAACGGAAACTCTTCCTCTGCTGGTCAATAAGAGCTTGTTTCAAAAACCGGCTACGGAAAGCTTCTATCTTTATAACCCTCTAAACCCAGCTCCTAAGTCCTGTTCATATGAGCAGGTGATAACGCAATTTGGTTATCCTGTACGTATTAAAAAAATCGATGGGGATAGTATCCTGATTTATAACTACGATCTCCATACAAAAATGCTCGGTTAGCTGATTTATCAATACGTCACAATGATTAATAGAATCTTGATCATTAAAGCGAACTCGTACTGCGCAGCGGTAGCTCTATGTATTAAACTAAAATAATGCAGAGACATATTTCGATGCTAGCTAATTATCTAAGATAAAATTTGGTCAATCTGTATTAAAAACTAGCTAGGGGATCGAGAGCTGGTTGATTAGACAATTGAACAAAAAGGGCATTTAATTCTATTGCTACACTATTAAAACGATCGAGATCTGCCATTCTTTGACTAGGATATAAATTACTCTCCTTTTCGGAAGGAGGGGTCCATATATATCCGTCTGGTTCATGGAGTTCATAGCCTTTTTCGCCGAATAAGATTACTGGTGCGTCATCTGGTAGTATTTGCATAAATGTATTATTTTCAAAATCGTGGTAAAACCAGTCGTCACGAACCTCATATCTCTTTAGATCAATAAATATGTCTCGAATGATTAATGTGTGAACAGGCTGTCCCTCACTGTTTACGCTAGGCTCAGAGGATTGGTTGAGAGTTACTCGTCGCATACCTTTTTTAGACGGATTTCTGTTTTTTGAAGGATCAAAATGTTCGGACACTGGTGTGACGGCAATTAATAGTGGCCTATTTCCACAGGGTATAAGGTGGAATGTACTCGTCTGAGGATCTCTTGCGTGTTTTAGAAAGCCTTGGTGCAGTTCGTCGGCAATAATGGAGCTAGATTTAGCGTGTTGTCTAGCCTCAGCTATTCTAGAGACATAGCTTCTCATAAAACCGACTGGAGGCATATCAGGCGGTGATTCGCCACTTAAACCTAAACCATCTTTAGCAAACTCTGCCATATCTTATGCTCTCTTAAAATGCATATTATAGCACAATAATGCATTATAAGCAATAACCCTGCATATTAATTATAATTGTTCTGTGTTATTGAAGTTTCTAGGCTATAGAAAAAATGAGATTTATATAGGGTTTCTCAGGGCATATGGATATGAATTTTATACGCTAACGAATAACTTGTGCGACGTGCTTTACAAGAAGTGTGTTGCTGATTTCGGGAATAATGTGATCAGGGGAAGGCTTTTTTACAAGGCTAGCTATTGCTTCCGCAGCCTTGAGTTTGTGTGATTCAGTTATTTCTCTGACACCATTATCTAACGCACCTCGAAATATACCAGGGAATGCGAGCGCATTGTTAATTTGATTTGGGAAATCGCTTCTCCCGGTTGCAATGACTGCCGCGCCAGCTTTTTTAGCTATATCAGGCATAATTTCTGGTACCGGATTAGCCATGGCAATAACTATTGGATCTTTTGACATAGAGCGGACCATTCGTTCGGTGACCAACTCAGGTTGCGATACCCCAATGAAAATATCCGCACCCTTGAGTGCATCTGCAAGGCTTCCACGGCTATTTTGAGAATTCGTAATCTTCAGAAGAGCTTTTTTATTTTCGTTTAAGTCTTCACGATATTTAGAGATTGTACCTTTACTGTCGACCGCAACAGTATCGATTTTAGGTGCATAACTATGTAGTATCTTTGCTATAGCAATTCCAGCGGCTCCTGCACCGACGAGGACAACTCGACAGTTATTCAAATCACGTTTCGTTAGTTTAGTCGCATTAATTAGCCCAGCAAGCGTGACAATCGCAGTTCCATGTTGATCATCATGCATGACGGGAATGGGTAGTATCTTTTTTAAGCGGTCTTCTACTTCGAAACATATTGGGGCTGCTATATCCTCTAAGTTGATTCCACCAAAGGTAGGTGCGATTGCGCAGATCGCTGAGACAATTTCATCGGCCGTATGAACGTCTAACACAATTGGTACTGCATCGATATTAGCGAAGTGCTTAAAGAGCATCGCTTTACCTTCCATAACGGGTAATGCGGCTTGCGGACCAATATTGCCTAGCCCTAATACTGCTGATCCATCACTAATGACGGCGACAAGATTATGTGTCCACGTAAAGTCCTTTGTTTCTTTAGGATGTTCGGCAAGATATTTACTCACTGCTCCAACGCCCGGGGTATAGTAAATGCTAAGTTTTTCTTTTGAGTCGAGTGAGTCTTTTAAACTTATTGAAAGTTTACCTTTCAGACGCCTGTGCGTATTAAGTGCCTTTTTATCGTAATTAGCCATCAGTCTATTTTATACTACAAAAATGATGATTATTATGTAGCCGTTTCAGACGTTTTTAAAGTTCTACATATACCCTGTTGCAACAGAGAGGAATTTCGTGTACAATATTCAGATTATGGAAAGTGCAGTTAGGCAAATTAGTAACCAATTCAAGAAGTCAGCCGTAGTACAGGTTCGTACCGGCGATACAGTAAAGGTTCACCAAAAAATACGTGAAGGCAACAAAGAGCGTATTCAGATTTTCCAAGGACTGGTTATCCGAACTGACAGTACCCAAAGCCAAACAAGTAGAATTACAGTGCGACGTATTGCTAGTGGGGTTGGTGTCGAGAAGAGCTTCTTAATGCATAGCCCGCTTGTTGTGCAAGTTGAAGTCACAAAACGTAGCAAAGTCCGCCGTAATTACCTAAGCTACATGCGTCAACGAACTGGCAAATCTGCTCGCATGACAGGAATTGATTTTGATCGCGAAGCTGTTAACTCAGTTCACGATGAGGCTGCAGAAGCCGAAGAAGCGAAACTGCACGAACTAGCTGTCGCGGAGGCTGCTGCTAAAGCTGCTGAAAAGGCGGCCGAGGAAGCTGCCGAAGAGGCTAAGGCCGCTGCAGCACTTGCAGCCCACGAACAAGCCGCAAAATCTGAAAAGTAACTTTAATGAATTAATTAGAGCGATCTAGGTGAACCTGGATCGTTTTTGTTTTATATACGCAAACGCTGCTATTATAGGCGTAATGATTACGGTTGGAATAGATGAAGTCGGTCGCGGCTGTTGGGCAGGACCATTGGTTGCCGCAGCTGTAGCGTTAAAAAGTCCGTTGAACGGTGTAAGAGATTCTAAAAAATTGATAAGAAATTCGCGTGCATTGCTTGCTGACATCATAATAAAAGAGGCGACTGCGTATGGTATCGGGTGGGTAGATGCAGTCGAACTTGACCAAATTGGGCTGACTGAGGCAGTCAGACAAGCGATGTATCGAGCATTAGAACAAATTACTGTTGACTATGATGAAGTCATTATTGATGGAAATTATAATTTTTTAGCAGCTAATCATAAGACTCGAACCGTTATAAAAGCCGATGATAGCATACCGTCAGTAAGCGCGGCAAGCATTGTTGCGAAAGTTGCACGTGATAATTTCATGATTAAGGCGGCTGCGCAATATCGAAACTATGGATTTGAAAAGCACGTTGGCTATGGGACAGAATTACATATAGAAAAGTTACGCCTTTATGGAATTAGCCCGCTTCACCGCAAATCGTTTAAACCAATACAAGCTATATTACGATACGCTACATGAGCTCATACTCTAATCATCGCCATGCAATTACTGCCGCTAAGGTGTACCTTGAAATGAGAGGATATGAAATTACGGAACTTAATTGGCATAGATCTCGGAGCAAAATCGATATAGTTGCAAAACATAAAAACAAAGTATACCTAATTTGGGTCAGATTCTCTGCTATTGATGACTTTGGAAATAATTCGGAGATTCCAATTTCCACGCTCCTGAAACAAATGTACGAAGCTCGTGAAATATGGTCAGATGAAAATAAATGGGTCGACAACTGCGATCTTTCGGTAATTGAAATTTCAGGTCCCGATTATGTTGTTATGGCTTTCATGAACAACCTCGCTTGAGTATTAAAGAATATCGAGATACTTTTTAATAGCTTTCATATCTCGTCTTTTCCAGTTTGATTGCCACTGTATCGTTTCAATACCTTGATTAACGGGACGTTCGAAAGAAGGGTTCATGTGTGAAGAAAAGAATTCTTTGAATTCAGGGATGAATGAATCATCGCTAAAAGCACGCGACGAGTAAATCGGCATCCTAAAGAAACTCAAATCAGTTCCTAAATTATCATTCAGCCATTTCCAATGTGAGGTCATCCATTCCCAGGTTGTTCGTTTTGCGTGGCGGTTCATGAAGCTGCCTGCAATCCAGTACGCGACATCTTGTAATCGAACGTCGGTGCTTGTTATTAATTCTAGAGATCGATTAATTAACTCTGGTTGCGAGAAATTTGTTAAGGCACTTGCAAGCGTTACTCGCTCTTCGCTATTTGTGCTTGTATTATGCATCGCCAACATTTTTTCAAATTCTTTCTTATCACCATCTCTTGATGCTGTTCCATAGACGACACCTCGAATATCAGGATGTATGTCCTCAGGCTTTTGCATGGAATCAAATAGACGGTGTGCTTCTTTTACGACCGATGGTTCTTCTCCAAAAGAAGCGATCGCAAGAATTGTTGGTCGTAACAATCTATCAAAGTGACTATCGCTTTTCATTTCTCTCCACCCAAGACGAGTGACTTGTCGTGCTGAAAGTTTCTTGGCTAGCGGTTTTAGACTATCTCGAACTTTTTCGTCATCCATGACTGAGCGGATACTGCCGAGGCCCGAAACGATAACATCCCAAACAACTGCACTGTCTTCGGCTTCAAAGGCCTCAAGTAATCGAAGCGTATCAACCGTGCTCGCATATCCTGCCTTCGCAGCCTCAAAGCTATCATTTAAAACGCCTAATCGGTCGAGTTCATTGAGAGCATTTGATTTAATTGCTTCAGCCAAGTTGAGCAAATGTTGGGTGTCATATACTGTTCTGAAAAAACCTGAGCGATTATGGTTTAACGTAAATAATTTAGATATATCTTTTTTAGCCGTTAATGTATGATTTTTCTTTCTCAAGCTGTCGTCGCTCATCTCTTCTGATGCGAGCAGTGGAATCGGCCATATAGAAGCTTTTTTGTGGGCAGAAGTATTCAGATAAAACCGTTCTTGTTCTAGAGAAACTGTTTTGTTTGCAATCGTAGCCATTATAATCGGGTATCCGCTGAGAGATGTCCACTTTCCCATAAATTCTTTGACGGGACGCTTAGAAACAGTCTCGAGAGCATTCCACAAATCAACCGTATCGGTATTTCCGTAGGCGTGACTTTTAAGATAAAGGCGTAAACCATCTCTAAAAGGAATATCACCAAGATAACGATGTAACATTAAGAGTACGCTTGCACCTTTTTCGTAACTTATTGCATCAAAAATTGTTCTTATTTCATCAGGATGTCTAATTTTAACCTCAATTGGGTGAGTGTTTTCAAGGGCGTCTTGTTTTAAGGCGTATCCTTGCTCTTCGACAATAAACTGGATCCAGACTTTCCAGTCAGGAAATATATGATCGACTGCTAAGTAGCTCATCCAACTGGCAAAACTTTCATTAAGCCATAGATCCGTCCACCAGCGCATTGTAACGAGATTACCAAACCATTGATGCGTGAGTTCATGGGCCACAACGTTAGCGACGTACTGTTTTAGATGAAGGCTTGTATTTTTCTCGTCAACGAGAAGTGCTTGCTCTCGAAATGTTATACATCCCCAATTTTCCATCGCTCCACTTGCAAAATCTGGTAATGCAACAAAATCACATTTTGCGAGCGGATAAGGAATATCAAAGTATTCATTATAAAATTCGAGAGTTTTGACCGCGCATTCAAGTGCGAATTTAGTATGCGGTACATTATCCGGCGTAGCGTAGACGCGTACTACGGTTCCATCCTTAGTTTTTGATTCTGTAAATTTGAGATCGCCGTATATAAATGCGAGCAGGTAAGTAGACATTTTCGGCGTGGTTTCAAATTCTGTTTCCTGTAAATTATCACGCGGAACTTGCTTCTTAATAGGAGTATTTGCTATGACTGTTTCATTAATAGGGGTCGTAAGAGTGAGTAGAAAAGTCGCCTTTGCTTCTGGCTCGTCGATGCATGGAAACGCTTCACGGGCATGGTGACTTTCGAACTGAGTAGCGATTAACATTCTCTCCTTACCATCATGCTTAAAATAACAGGGGTAAATACCATTCATCTGTCGGGTAATTTTACCGCTAAACTGCAGCGTGATTGTGTAGTTTCCTGTATAAACCATCGATGCAGTATGAATGCGTACTTCGTCAAAGCTGTTTTGTTCGTTAATGCGTTGAACTGGTATTTCTATTGTTCCTTTTCGATCATGCTTTGTAACTGTAGCACGCGTAATTTTTAAACCTTTTTGATGAAACGTTAGACGTTGTGATGGTCTTCCAACTTTTTTGCCTGTAATAACCACGTTACCCGTAAATGTTAAATTATTACGATCCGGTTTTAAATTCAGTTCGTAGGTTTCGGGTTGAAACTGTGTGTATAGCCGCGTAACATTTTTTCCCATATCGATATACAGTGTAACATGAACTTGATATGGCGTTCAGGTTGACTTATACGAATTGCCAAACTATAATTACCGATGCAGTCCGGCCTCACAATGGTCGGCTTTTTTCATGAAGGCCCATGTATAGTGTCTGTCATTGAATTACAACTTCATAAAAAATTTCTAAGATAATGAACGGAGAGCGACAACATGGATTTAGATATGAAGCAACTGGCTGTAGCGATACGCACGATAGCCGAGGAAAAAAACTTACCCGAGGATTCTGTTAAAGAAGTTGTTGAGCAAGCATTAGCAGCAGCATATCGTCGTGATTATGGTGATCGTGAACAAGAAATTCGCGTAACAATGAATTTGAATACAGGCGATATTGACGCATACGTAACGAAGGAAATTGTAGATGTAGATAAAGTAGAGAATGAAGCGTATGAGATTAGTCTAACTGACGCCAGTGTTATGCGTAAGAATGCGAAAGTCGGTGAAATGATAGAGGTACATGAAAAAGCTCAAGCATTCGGTCGCGTTGCCGCACAGACCGCAAAGCAGGTTATTTTGCAACGGCTTCGCGAAGCAGAACGTGAAATTATTATGAATGAATATGAGGATAAGATCGGAACGGTTATCAATGCAACGGTTGCTAGGGTAGAGGGAAATATCGTGCGTATTGACCTTGGAAAAGCGCAGGGCATTATGCCAAGAAGCGAGCAAATACAGAGTGAACGATATTATCCTGGACAACGAGTCAAAGTATTTCTAAAAGACGTAGAAAGAGGATTCCGTGGTCCCCAGCTAGTCGTAAGCCGTGGTAATAAAGAATTTATGGAATGGCTTTTCCGCGGCGAAGTGCCTGAAATGGAGAACGGAGCGGTTGAAATAAAAGGTATAGCCCGCGAAGCGGGAGTCAGAAGCAAGATTGCTGTCGCTAGTAATGTTCCCGGTGTTGATCCGGTTGGAACATTTGTAGGTGGCCATGGTACGCGTGTGAACGCAGTCATGAGTGAAGTTGGAGAACAAGAAAAAATTGATATTATTGTCTGGAAAGAAGATCCTGCGGAATTTATTGCTGAGGCGTTAAGCCCAACAAAAGTTACAAAAGTGATTATTGATGACACGAATAAAAAAGCACGCGTTATCGTACCCGAAGATCAACTTAGTATCGCTATCGGGAAAAGCGGTCAAAATGTACGGCTTGCAAGTAAACTTACAGGCTATGAGCTCGACATAGAAGCTAATAAAGCCGAAGTTCCCATACAAGAAGCCGTTATTGAGACCACCGAGCTTCCAAAAGTGCCAAAACTTAAAAAGAAAAGTGAACTCGAGAACTCGTTACTCGAAGCGATTGAAGAGCACGGCGAATAATTTTAAAGTAGAGGTTAATTTAAAAATATTAGCACTCTTGACCTGAGAGTGCTAAGTGCTATTATAGATATATAACTATTGTTTGTAGTAGAACAAAGCACATAGTTTATCGAATAGACAGCCTTAACATGTGGAGCTGCTATAGACTCACATAAGGTGAACTATATAGAATCAGAAGTTCATCGGAGGGAATTATCCCGATAATGTAAGGAGGGCAAAAAAAGTATGATGCCAAACAGTCCAGATTTTCAAGAATTTTTAAATCATCTAACCAATAACGCGTTACAGAGTCTAAAGCATGCCGACGCGATAGCGCGCAGTTTTGGAAGTGCCTATGTCGGCACTGAACATTTACTGCTTGGTTTACTAGCTCAAGATTCGAGTATGGGAGCAAAAATACTTGAAGGCGCCGGCGTGACGCTTGATCGTGCGCGCTTGGCATTGAACTTAACGCCGAAAACACTCGTAATTAATGTAGGCGCTAAAGGCCTAAGTGAAACAGCAAAACTAACCCTAAAGATGGCGTATGATGTCGCGCAAGATTATAATCAAGAATATTGCGGAACTGAGCATATATTATGCAGTATTCTTTCGCAAAAGAATGCCCGCGCAACGATTTTACTACGTGATATGAATGTTAATGTTGATAACCTTGTTAATGAACTTGAGCAATTTCTAAGTCGGCAACAGTACGAGGAAGGTGAGGGCAGTGGTGCTGATACTCATCGCAGAGGTGGTAAAAAAGCAAAAAAAACTGCTCTAGATTTCTTTGGTACTGATCTAACGTTACAGGCACGGAACGGAAAGCTTGATCCAGTCGTGGGTAGAGATAATCAAATTCGTCGTGTAATAACGATTCTGAATCGTCGAACGAAAAATAATCCCGTATTAATCGGAGAACCTGGCGTTGGTAAAACTGCGATTGTTGAAGGATTAGCTCAGCGAATTATCAGTGAAGACGTACCAGATAGTTTGATTGATAAACGTATTGTCATGCTTGATCTTGCCGGAATGATCGCCGGAACAAAATACCGTGGAGAGTTTGAGGAAAGATTAAAAAAAGTCATGTCAGAACTCGAGAAAGACACAAAAACAATTGTGTTTATTGATGAGTTACACTTGATAGTCGGTGCCGGCGCCGCTGAAGGCGCAATGGACGCGGGTAACATATTGAAACCTGCATTAGCGCGAGGAAAAATCCAAGTAGTTGGAGCAACAACGACCGCAGAGTACACAAAGCATATTGAGAAAGATGCCGCTCTAGAACGTCGTTTCCAGCCAATTCAAGTTCCAGAAACAACACCAAGCGAGACCTTGGCGATCCTAAAAGGTCTGCGAAGCAGTTATGAATCATTCCATGGAGTCAAATTGAGCGATGAAGTCCTAGAAGATGCTGTTACATTCTCTAAGCGCTATATTAATGATCGATTCATGCCTGATAAGGCAATCGATTTAATTGACGAAACATCTGCCCATCTACGTGTCGATAAAGGTAAAACATCTCCAGAGGCACGGAAACTACAAAACGAGTTGAAACTTGTAAATACCCGGATCGAAGAGGCGGTTGACGTAGAAGACTACGAACTAGCAGCACAGTATAAAACTCGTGCAAGTCAAATAACTGAGGAATTGACGAAGATGCAAGCCAATACAAAGCAAGCTAAGCGTCTAATAGTTACCAGTGAAGATTTAGCGGATGTAGTTGCCCGAATCACCGGCGTGCCCGTTAAAAAAGTAATTCGTAGCGAAGCAAAGTACTTGCTTACACTTGAGAAAACATTGGGTAAATATGTAATTGGACAGTCAGAAGCAGTAGAGGCCGTCGCAAAGGCAGTTCGTCGAAATAGAAGCGGTATTGGAAGCGATAAACGCCCGATAGGATCCTTTATATTTTTAGGTCCCACGGGTGTTGGTAAAACCGAACTCGCTCGAGTACTAGCTCGAGAATTCTTTGGAAGCGAAAACGCATTGGTTAAAATAGATATGAGTGAGTTCGGAGAACATCATAATGTTTCTCGACTAGTTGGCGCGCCCGCTGGCTATGTGGGGTACGATGAAGGTGGTCAGTTGACTGACAAAATCAGGAGACAACCCTACAGTTTAGTCCTATTCGATGAGATCGAAAAAGCTCATCCTGATGTGTATAACATGTTACTGCAAATGCTTGAAGATGGGTATTTAACTGATGCGAAGGGCCGAAGAATTGATTTCACGAATACGATTGTCATCATGACAAGCAATATTGGCGCAGATAAATTACAGAAAGAGGCGAACTTTGGTTTTCACGCGACTGGAGCTAATGAACTGAAAGACCTTAACGCTTTGCACGAAACTAATAAGTCGCGTGTCCAGGATGAGCTCAAAAAGATGCTTAGGCCGGAGTTGTTGAATCGAATAGACAAAGTAATCGTTTTTCGGGCATTAACGCAAAAAGATATTTTCCGCATAATAGATCTACAGATCGATGAACTTAAATCTCGCTTACAACGTAAAGGTTTGAGCCTACAGTTAAATGTTGCCGCTAAACAATATCTAATTGATAACGGATATGATGCACACAATGGCGTGAGACCTCTTCGAAGACTCATTCAAGAAACAATCGAAGATCATTTGGCTTTAGAATTGCTCGATGAAAAATACACCAAAGGTGATATCATTCAAGTAGCAGCCAAAAACGGCACACTTGACTATGTTACCGCAAACGAATAACAAAGACTCAACGCAATCTGAGCAAATAGGACAAAACTTAGAAGGTCCTGTATCGAATGCCGATACAGGACCGTATTCTACGGTTTTAAATTCTGCCCAAATCAATCCCGAAGATCCAAAGAAGAAAGAAAAACGAGGACTTGCTGGTATTGTATTTGTATTAGTTTTATCCCTGATCATTGTTAGTGGTGTTATTGTTCTCATTCTAAACCAGCAACGACTCTCGGATTGGTGGAAGCTTAGAGGCTATAGGCCGCCTGGTTTTGTGACAGAACTAGCAACCCAAGACACAATGAACGCCTATACTCGACACTTGTTTTATCTCAATCGACCAGAAATTTTAAATACAGTGGCAGGTTTTAGAAAATACTGCCCGGAAAATGAAAATACGATAGTACTTGGCTGCTATCACTCGGGTCAGAATGGTATATTTATTTACAATGTTCCTGATCCCACATTGGCTGGCGTAACAGAGGTTACTGCGGCGCATGAGGTACTACACTCTGTATATGCCCGTTTGAGTAATAGCGAGCGATCGTATGTAGATGGTCTACTCGAAAACTACTATCAGCACGATTTGCGCAATCAGACTGTACTCGCAGAAGTAAAACTGTATCAACAAACCGAACCTCATGATGTAATGGACGAAATGAATTCTACATTTGGTACAGAAATTTTAGATCTACCTGCTCCTCTCGATAAGTACTACGATCAGTTTTTCACCGATCGTGCTGCAATTGTTCACTATGAACAGCAGTACGAAGGGGCGCTAACAACTCGGTATAACACCATAGCTTCTGATGATTCTATGCTCACAAGTTTACAGCAGTCGATCACATCTCAAGAAAGCACACTACAAGCAGAATACAATCAAATTACGTCTGATCATCAGCAATTGAATGCGTTGTTGAACGCAGATGAAACAAGCAGTTATAATGCCCGGGTTGATGGATACAATAGTGAAGTAGAAACGTATAATCATGCAATAGCGACGTTACAGGCAGAAATTGCTAATTATAATCAACTTGTAACGGCACGAAATCTTATAGCAGGACAGTTAACTACGCTTGATAAAGCATTGGATACCCGTTTGTCGACTCAGCAAACACAGTAAAACAATCATCTCATCATTTTTTATAGATAGACCGTATAATAATTCTTAAGAAGGAAATAATTTGGCTAAAAGAACAGTATCAAGTTATATATGCAGCAATTGCGGATATGTGACTACAAGCTGGAGCGGTAAGTGTCCACAATGTGGAGAATGGAATACGCTCGAGGAGCAGTTAAGCTCTTCGGTGCTTAAAACATCTCTAGACAACGGTAGTATTCTTAAGAGTCAAACGGTCGCATTATCGATGATGCACGATCAAGCCCGACTGCAGACGAATATTAATGAGATTGATGATGTTTTTGGTGGAGGAATTGTTACAGGAAGTGTTAATCTAATAGCCGGCCAACCAGGCATAGGAAAGAGTACGTTATTATTACAGCTTGCATATGCGGTTGCCGCTCACGTACCAGTTTTATACGTCAGCGGTGAAGAGTCTATACATCAAATAGGGCTGAGGGCTGATCGATTAGGAGCTCTAAGACCCGAGCTACAGCTTGCGACTAGCACGGTCGCAGATGATATCGCGGCAACAATTGCTACAGGTATGTACAAATTAGTAATCGTTGATTCAATTCAAACAGTTACCTGTAATTCTGTTGGCTCTTCTGCTGGGACAGTGACACAGATAACAAATAGTACGCAGCTTATTATGGTTGCTGCTAAATCAAGTGAAACTGCAGTGGTGCTAGTCGGTCATGTTACAAAGGAAGGATCGATTGCTGGACCAAAGATTCTTGAACATGTGGTAGATGTGGTACTGCAGCTAGAAGGTGATCGTTATGGTGGCTTTAAAGTACTCCGAGCAGTTAAAAACCGATTTGGATCTACGAATGAGGCTGGAATATTTGAAATGGTCGAGCAAGGTCTAAAACCAGTCGAGAATCCCTCCGCTGCATTATTAGCTGAACGACAGGTCAGCGACGGGTCGATCGTTCTTGCTACACTCGAGGGTACACGACCACTACTCGTCGAGGTACAGGCATTAGTCAATCCCACAAGTTATGGCTATCCGAAAAGGGCTGCTAGTGGCTTTGATTTAAATCGTTTAAACTTATTGATCGCTATGCTTGAGCGCCGCACTAAACTTAAGTTGGCCGACAAAGACGTCTACATTAATATTGTCGGTGGCATGCAAATACGTGAGCCAGCGGCGGATTTGGCAATTTGTCTTGCCATAGGATCTGCTAGCAAAAGTTTACAATTAAAGCAAAACGCAGTGGTTTTTGGTGAAGTCGGTTTGAGTGGCGAAATCAGACACGTGCCGCATGCTGATAGACGCTTAGCTGAAGCAAAAAAGCTAGGCTTTACTGGCGCGATTGGTCCAGAACAAAAGACCGGCAAAAAACTTACAGGACTATACGGTGTTTCCGATGTGCGTACTGCCCTAAACCAATTTCTACAAAAAGAGTAGATTGAAATAGGATCAAGGTCCGCTAACTGTAACGCTTGAACTTGCTGTATCACCATCAGTGTCTGTGATGGTAACTGGGTATGTGCCATTGTTATTTGTAACTACAATTGAACAGCTATTCGAGGTTGTTGTACAACTATTTCCGCCACTTATTGAAACCGTGTAAGTTCCACTTCCACCAGTCCAACTTGCCTCAATTTTTCCGCCTTGATTAATTGTGCCTGGATTAATCGAAAGGCTTATGGCGCTTGCCGCTGTGGTTGTCGTGGTCTGACTGCTAGTACCCGAATAAAGAACACTGTCGATGGCAGTCGCGACCAAATTAACTGATCCTGAACTTGTCGGACTATAGGTAAATGAATAGGAATATACATTGCTTGAGCCAGAAGGAATGCTAACGCTACTTATTGAATGTCCGTTTGCAGTCACATTGATCGTCCCAGCTGGAGAATCATAGTAGGGGCCACCTGATAAGGGGTGTGTACCCTGAGTAGCCGTTACGGTCACTGTACAACTATTATTACACGTTGCCGGAACTGTCAGCGAAATCGTCGGGGGACTATCATTACAATTATGAACATCATCGGTTTGTGTTGACGAGGTTCCTACGCTGCCGCCTTCAAGCGCTTGTTCGTCGGCAACAGATTTAGGATAAAAGGTGTCAATCGAGAATGAGGCATCATCTGCTCCACCAACGGTCTCACGGGCTAAGGCTGGTGTACAACTCGTAGCAAGTAATCCGGAAACTTTATCCAAAGTTTCGGTTCCAGCACCACTATTCTTACCAGTGTACCAAGAAGGGTATAGATCATCAGTTGGTCCAGGAACCTCGGCTCCATAGCCGGTCGAAACACGCTGCACATATCCGGCAATAGTTTTAATGTTTGAAGGCTGAGTCCAGTTAACTGGCTTTGTGTGCAGGGCGTTGAGTGCCTGCTCCATCCAGGTTCTCGTAATAGGCTCGGTTATATCCTCGAAATGACCTTCTTCGAGGGCTTGATCGAGTGTATGGTAGCCCGCAAATCCAATAACCGCGTATTGGGTTGTCCAGGCGGTCATAACGCCATTATATTCTTGGTTTTCGGTACCTGTCTTAACTGCTATATCCCACCCGTCGTAGTTCTGGAATTTCTGGTAGGGCTGTAAGTAGGTTGCTCTAGGATCATCAAGGATGCTGTTAATGATGTAAGCGGTATCAGGATTGTATACCTGTGTTGATTTTGGTTGTTGCCATTGATAGACCGTATTCCCAGAAGCATCTGTGATGTTTAGAATGTAAGTTTGCGGAATTTCCGAACCAAGCCGAGCCAGTGTTACGTCACCATTAACTTCTTTGTCTAGCTGAACGTCTCCGCTTCCCAAGGCAGCAGAACCATAACATTGTGCTTGCTGTGCGGCCGTTGCGGTCTCAACGTTAACGTTTTGCTGGTAGCAGGCGTATGCACTTTTTGTCCCGATCGCTTCGTTAGCCATTTTAATCCATTCATTAATTGACTTTACGTAGTAGTCTGAGCCGTTATCGGTTGGATCTACTTCATATGAAGCTTTTACTGCGGGGACATTTCGCGAGCCAGCAAGGGCATATCGTACAGTCTCTGGCCCAGGGTAGATAAAATTGTCGTCGAAGAGACAATTTCCACCGGCTGAGGTAGTTGTTGGCTCGGCTTTATTTGTACATGGATAACCAGGCAATGGTTGTTGGGTATCATAAAGCACGGAGCCGGCACCTACATCAGTATTATTTTGAATAAGAGCAGCATACAAGAAGGGCTTAAAGCTAGACCCGGGAGAAATATTCGTATCAGCGTAATTAATCTGTCCGTACTTAGGATTATTAAAATTTTCACCCCCGACCATTGCAACAACTTGCCCCGTTTTAACATCTTCGGCAACCATAGCTTCTTCGTCACCGCCTACCGCAGCAACATTCGCTGCATTACTAGCTACATCTTGATTTGCGTAGTTTTGTAGTTGGAGATTGAGAGAAGTAGTAACTTTTAGCCCACCTCTATTCACGAATGAACTACCAAACTGGTTCTCTAGTTGTTGTTTTGCTGCAAGTACAAAATATGGATCTTGAATATCTTGATATTTTGATTCGAGAGGATGCACCTGTGCCAAAATGTTAACTGCTGCAGCAGTTGATGCTTGAGATTTGGATATATAGCCTTGTTCTGCCATCTGTTGCAAGATGTAATGCTGCCGAGCAAGAAGCGCTGATGCACTAAAGGTATTGCCGGCTGCTGAGTTAAACTGTGTACTTCCATAAGGGGAGTAATAGCTTGGTGCTTGCGGGATTGCTGCGAGCATACTCGCCTGTGCAAGAGTTAAGTCCTTAGCACTAGTATTGAAATAGTCTTCCGCGGCTGCTTCGGCGCCGTATTCGATTCCACCATAGGGGGCAATGTTAAGGTATCCAGTTAGTATTTGGTCCTTAGTGTATTCGCGCTCAATTTCAACTGCTAAAATGAGCTCTTTAATTTTACGAGTAATAGTTCGATCGTTTGTCCAGCCTTCATTTAGCTTAACGAGCTGCTGAGTAATTGTTGAACCACCTTGCAAGGAGCCGCCCCCGCCTACTGCGTCATGCACTGCTGCACGCATAATACCGCGAACATCAAAAGCTCCTTCATGATAGAATTCTTTATCTTCAATGGCTACTGTTGCTTCCTTCATATAAGGAGATATTTGATTACTTTGAACAGGAACACGTTTTACGGCGTCATAGTCCTGCCATAAAACAACCTTACCGGTACTATCATAATAAGTTACGCTACCGCCAAGGTTATCCCCGGCAATGTCTTTAATTTGCGGCAGATCTCTTCTATAAAAAGAAAATAGTCCAACAGTCAGGAAGAAACAGAGAACAATACATATACCTATAATTTTAAGGGCCATAATGCCGCCTTCGCGGCTAAACCAATAATGCGCAACCCGTTTTGGGTGCATTCTATATAGAATACGTTTAAATCGATTTTTCGGCAGCGTACTAAGATATGCTGCTTTCTCGGCTTGCCGAGCAAGCTTATTAGATTTCCTTCTATCACTCAGAGAGCGGTTAATCTTTAACGATTTACCGCTTTTAGTGTAGATAGTATTTTTTGACTGACGACCCCGACCTGACCCACGTGATGCGTTCATAGGTTATATTTGTTCCCTCTCCACAATGCTTAAGCACATTATAGCAAACACATGCCTAAAAAAAGTCTATAATTTTCTCAATATTTTCAGCAAGCGTACAGAAATTTATAAGCTACTCTGCTTCAATAAGATGAAGCCAATGCTATACTAATACCATCTTAGATTCAAGGACATTATAATGACGCTTTCAGAAGAATTAACCTGGCGGGGATTCGTAAATCAGACTACTCTTAAAGATATAAAAGAATTGGATACGTTACCTATCGCATTTTACTGGGGTGTTGACCCAAGCGCGGATTCAATGACAATTGGAAACTTGGCTATAGCAATGATGATACGTCATTTTATTGATTATGGTCATAAAGCAGTGCTTTTGGTGGGCGGAGCGACTGGTTTAATTGGCGACCCTGATGGTAAGGCCACAGAAAGAGATCTCAAATCAATTGAAACGGTTGATGCAAACAAGCAAAAAATTGCAGAGCAATATGAACGAGTTTTTTCAGGTCAAGATTTTAAAATCGTTGATAATTATGATTGGTTTAAGGATATAGGGTATCTTCAGTTTTTGCGTGATACTGGTAAGCATGTTCCGCTCCGTCAAATGGTAGGAAGAGACTTTGTCCAAAGCAGACTTGGTGAAAAAGGTGCTGGGATAAGCTATGCAGAGTTCAGCTATTCATTAATTCAAGCCTATGATTTTTTGCATCTTCACCGAACTGAGAATGTAAATATGCAGGTATGCGGTGCTGATCAATGGGGTAACTGTATCGCAGGTGTCGACCTTATTCGTCGGGTAACCGGCGATGAAGTTAATGTTTGGTCGGCACCATTAATTGTTAATAAATCAACTGGTGTGAAGTTTGGGAAAAGTGAAGAAGGCGCTGTTTGGCTCGATTCATCTAAAACGAGCGTATTCAAATTTTATCAATTTTGGCTTAATGTTGACGACCTTGGGGTAAAAGATTACCTCAATGTTTACACACTTTTGAGTAAAGAGGAAATCGAACAGATTATTGCTGAATTTGAGAAAAATCGTAAAACCCGTGTTGCACAGAAGAGATTAGCGTTTGAAGTGACAAAATTAATTCATGGTGAAGAACAAGCTCAGAAGCAACAAAAAATTGCGGAGGCCCTTACAGGCGAATCTCATGTCAGTGAACTAGATGCTAGTGAGATCGATATACTGGAAGGAGAATTACCCAGTATTTCGGTAGACCCTCATCAGGACACGACCATTACGTCAATACTTGTCTCAACCGGACTTGCGAGTTCTAATGGCGAGGCACGAAGGCTAATTAGCGGTCATGCGGTATATATTAATAACCAGCAAATTACAGAAGACACAAGGCTTGATGAAATAAAGGGTAACGTTGCTTTATTTCGACGTGGCAAGGCATTTAAAGATACGGCACTCGTCGAGTTTAAAACCAGCTAAAAATTGTGGTTTATGTGACAGTGGTTTGGGCCTTCATAGGTTTTTATGATCCATAAATCTCGTATACTGTGGGAATGCTTCTTTCTACGAGTATAGACACATTAAAGGGAGTTGGCCCCGCTGTAGCTAAGAAATTTTCCCTGCTGGGTGTTACTTCTATAGCCGATCTCATAGATTATTATCCTCGAAGATATGAGGACTATTCGGTGATTCAATCAATCAGCGCGCTACAACCAGGACCTGTTACGATCGAGGCAGTAATTAAACAGGCAACTGGACGGTATGTAAGGCGCGGAATGCATATTACGGAAGCGGTAGCTAGCGATAGTAGTGGCAGTATAAAGATAGTTTGGTTTAATCAACCGTATCGCTCCAAATATTTACAAGCGAATCAAAAGTATTATATTTCCGGCCTATACCAATTAAGTCATCAGCGGTTTACAATTATGAATCCCAGTATTGAACTCTCAAGCGATTTTCCTATAAACACAGCGCGCGTTATACCTGTCTACCGTGAAACTAAAGGACTAACATCACGGCAAATAAGGCTTGTTCTTAAGCAAGTTGTCCCCGTGATTCAAGTGCTACCTGAAAGTTTACCCGGCTGGCTGATCAAAGAGCATAATCTTATGAGTCGAAGCCAAGCTATATTTGGTATACATTTTCCAGATTCAAGTGAGATCTTAAATAGAGCAAAGGAACGACTTGGTTTTGAAGAAGTTTTCCAGTTAAGTTTAGCCAGTCTGCTTAATAAGGATGAAAATAGACATGAATCAGCCTTATCAATTCCGTTTAGTCAAATATTAGCAAAGACATTTGTCGGACATCTCCCGTTCACGTTAACAGATGCACAGCGTAAAGTAATTTGGCAGATATATTTAGATTTACAAAAAAAACAACCAATGAATCGTCTTGTGGAGGGTGATGTAGGCTCTGGTAAAACTGTTGTCGCGACTATGGCTTCACTAATGATATTGAAGAAAAAGATGCAGGTTGCTCTTATGGCCCCGACTGAACTTTTAGCCCGTCAACATGCTGAAACTATCTATAAACTACTAGAACCTTTAAATCAGCAATCCATGGTTGGGCTACTCGTTGGGAGTCTCAAGCAAACAGAAAAGGAAAGCATACGTCAAGGAATCGCGAGCGGTAAAATTAACTTCATTGTTGGTACGCAGGCACTGATACAAGATAAAGTTGATATGCACAAATTAGCCCTTGTTATTGTTGACGAGCAGCATCGCTTTGGAGTCCAGCAGCGTAAGACACTTATGGCAAAAGCTGGCCATATGCCCCATGTCCTTAGCCTCACTGCGACACCTATACCAAGAAGTCTGGCGTTAACTCTCTACGGTGAAATGGACGTTTCAGTGCTCGACGAGAAACCACCAGGTCGTCAAAAAATTCTTACAAAAATCGTATCGCCGAATTCATTTGAAAGCGTTCGAACAGATATTGAAGCTGAACTTAAAAATGGCAGGCAGATGTTCGTCGTCTGTCCATTAATTAGTGATTCAAGTATGCTTGATGCACAATCAGCAGAATCGGTGTATAAGCAATTAAGCGAGAAAGATTTTAAGAAATGGCGCGTTGCATTGTTACACGGAAAACTAAAAAGTAAAGAAAAAAACGACATAATGGCTCAATTTTTGGATCACTCGATCGATATCCTTGTTTCGACTACAGTAATTGAAGTTGGCGTTGATGTTCCAAACGCAGCAATAATGATGATTGAAAGTCCCGAAAGATTCGGCTTAGCACAGATACATCAATTGCGTGGACGAGTAGGGAGAAGCGATCAGCAAGGGTACTGTTATTTAATTATGTCTGATTCTACAGCTCCAAGTCGGCGTTTGAGGGCCTTAGAGAGCTCAAGTGACGGCTTTAAACTTGCTGAACTTGATCTGCAAATGCGTGGACCGGGAGCCATATATGGAAACTCGCAACACGGCGACCTTGATTTACGCATTGCTACCCTAACAGATATCAATTTAATTAAAAAAGCACGGAAATCTGCTACTGAGTTTATTGAACGCAAAGAAGATTTGTTACAATACAAGGAAATTATGAGACATGTAACTCGGCTTCGCGCCGTAACGAATTTGAATTAGATCATGTATTCAGGATCTACCCTAACATCGTACTCTGGGCGTATTCTGGGAACACACCAAAAAATTGACAGGGTTGCGCGAAGACATCTTGATCGTTTGCTGCCACAAAATAATTTTCCAGATATACGTTCAATCTTGCAGTTTGAAGGTAGTAATGGCCCTGATGGTATTAAAAGAAAAAGCCCTGCTAAAGATGAACCCTGGCATTTTTTTCAGCCATTTGATAAGTCAGATACACAAATACTTGAGCTGATAGACGAACACTACAAAAAACTTATAGATATGCTTAAGGTTGGTGATTCTATCCGGGCGGCTTTTGAAGCTGCGTGGTTGTCGCATGCAGTAGTCGATGGTTTGACTCCGGCGCACCAGTATCCTTATGAAGAAAAACTAGTTGAACTTATGAATGGCAAAGGAATTAAATCCCGGGATTCCTTAAAGGGTAAAATTATCATGCCAGGAAACACTCGCACACTTCAACTTACAAATAATTGGAAAATGTGGGGACCAAAAGGTTTATTTACAACGCACACTGCTTTTGAGTGGGGGGTTAGTGTATTAATGGCCCCTATGAAGTTACAAAGAGCTATGCTCACCTCCGATAAGATTTCTGAGTTCGAGGCATTATCCCTAGAAGCATGGTTTAGGCGGATTGGACAACATGTTGCTGGATTAGAATTATATGATTCGTTTTATGAAACAGGCTGGACCCTACCACTTGCGAGAAGAGTTCGGCGGCAGTTAGCACCGGTATTAGTTCAAGCAGTCGAACTTGTTTGGTATGGAGCAGCCCTAGCCGCAAATCCAAAAAAAATAAAAAAGAGTAAATAAATGCGAATTATTGCGGGCCAACTTAAGGGTCATTCCTTCTCAAGTCCTCACTCTAATCGTACTCATCCAATGAGTGATAAAATTCGTGGCGCACTTTTTAACAGCATAGGTGACATTTCAGGCCTACGAATACTTGATGCTTTTTCAGGTACAGGTGCAATAAGTTTTGAAGCAATTAGCAGAGGCGCCCATGCCGTTGTAGCTATTGATTCCGATAGGGCTGCTTTCAGTGCAATAGTTAAGAGTAGACAATTTCTAGCCATTGAAAAAGATCGTCTAAAAGTAATTCAGGCGAACTGTTACTCATGGAGTCTTAATAACTCAGATATCCAATTTGATGTAGTAATTGTCGATCCACCTTTTTACAATATGAATGTCAATCCAGAGCAAATCTTTAAGTTGAAAAAACACACTAAAATAGGTGGTTTATTTGTTGCTTCATTGCCACCAAAAATACAGTTTAAAAAAAATGACAAGCTAACTATTGATGGTCTTGAGGAACTACTCCGAAAAAACTACGGTGATGCCGAGCTGGTTTTTTATAAACGAATTGCGTAAAATAACTCGTGAAGATAGTTTAGTCTAAGGTACGCGGATGTGGTGGAATGGTAGACACGCTAGTTTTAGGAGCTAGTGCCGTAAGGCGTGGAGGTTCAAGTCCTCTCATCCGCACCATGATCTGTAACAGATGAGAAAGGTTCCATAATTTATTTCCATGGAACCTTTGTTGTATATTTACCCCTGTTATCATGGTTCCAAGTCCTCTCAAGCAGCTAACTGCTGGCTATCCACCAAAAGCCCTCTAACATTTTGCGGTCTATAAGGTGTTTCGTCATACGCTGGTGAAGGTCGATCGTCGATCTTTGTAGCTGTAAGTAGCAGCAAATCTGTAAATGCGCTTACCACATCAGGCATATTTCTCATCGAGACCGCAAATGGGCATCCAATGCCGGTTCGCTTATCAGCCTCATCTGCCTGTTCTGACTTCCTAAGTAATGGGTAATGATAATGTCTTCGCCAATACGTCTGCATGCTATCTAAGGCAGATTGGGCTTCAACAGAAACACGTTGCGTACCCTGAGCATCTATGCCGACCAAAGGACTATCCAAGCCGGCCCCTTGGAGCATCACGGGGCCTGCGTATCCCAAAGGGGACAATCGTGTAATCTGTGATATGGTCTTGCCCGTTGGGACCCCCGAGCTTCGTAGTACCTCGGCAACAACGGGCAAAATAGCCCTACCAACGCCTTCTTGGATGCTCCGTATGGGTGCCCGTGATTCATCCGTTGGCCGATCCAATACTCGCAGCATTCGTTCATGTACAAGCTTTGCGTTGTTTTGGGCGGCGTCCATCATGGTTTGTTCGAAGACTTTGTCTACGCCGGCCCAATCCATAATGAAGCCTGCGGCACGGATGAGTTGCTCGGCATAAGTGTCATCGATCTCTTTCGACTTAGGCATGCGAATGTATGACAAGGTTCGCTGAGGGCAGCTTGTTGTTTGTGTCAGGCTCGCTGGATATTGGTAGGTGAGGTGTTTGTCTATAAGATGTCGTTCAATATCTATGAATTTGCCCCCTTGCACCGACTTTCTTCTCGCCACATCTGCAGCAATAGCGACTAAGGAACAGAAGTTTTGATCATGTTCCTGACCATGGCTTTGCGTGTATGTTAACCACTGCTCGTTGGGAACACCGGTAGACCTGCCGTTAGCGAATATTTCGGAAGCAATATTCCGGCTAAACTTCTCACCAGACATTATTGCGCGATCATCTAAGCCGTTACCCTCAGCAACGGTTTTACCATGCTCTTCAAGGTAACCCTCCACTTGCGCTTTAGTATCGTCTTCGTCATTAGGCGGACGGAAATATTCATACGGCGGGAGAGATGTAAATGGGATATTATGATTCACCGGATGAAAATGGGCGACATCCTGTAGAGTCTCGTTATGTGCACTTTTGGTTACAAAGTCACCTATGCGCGTTGCTAAAGCCAATATGCCAGGGGCAAAGACAACTCGCAGTAGTTCTTCATCTCCTCTACCGACGGCATACAATTCAGAGCGTATTTGCTCATCAGTGACGTCCGGGTATCGATCCTGCACTAGCATACTATTTAGACATTCCTTTGCTTGTCGTACGGCTCAATTACTTGCACCACCCCGTTATAGTTGACAAAGCCCAATTGTACTAGCTTTTCATATATGATAGCTATACTGTGTAGGATATGGTGCCATCTAGAGTCAATCTGGTGCACCAATCCGGACTTGCGAGCCCTGTAAGTCCAAGAAACCTCGGTAGAGTGGCTAGTTTGGATGTTCGAATAGCTGGTAGAGCCATTATGGGAATCGAAACTTTTGGCAGATGGGAGGTTATGGTTCAAAGCACAGGCTTATCCCTCCTCTTCTAGTATAGATAGGTAGCCCAACGACCTTAAGATACAATGACTATGGCCTCAATCTCCTAGAGTCATTTATGGTATAAAAATGAGATTTAAGAGTCTAACGTATGGACAAAACACAATTTCTTATGCCAATATAACTAGCATGCGTATACCCATAAAAAAACTTAAAAATGGGTTTGAATTACCAATATATGGCTTGGGTATGGGGGGTAAGCGAGAGAGCTCGATTGCTCAAGACGTAAAGGATATCAAAGCCATACAGGCTACCCTGGACCTCGGTATTACTCATATTGATACCGCAGAAAAATATGCTGATGGGCACTCCGAAGAATTACTTGGCAACGCTATAAGAGGTTATGATAGGGGCAAGCTTTTTATTGCTACAAAAGTTGCTTCCAATAACCATACTCGTGATGGCATATACCGTGCCTTGGAAGGAAGTCTAAAGCGAATCGGGACTAACTATATTGATCTCTATCTACTCCATCGTTATCCCGATCCCGGTCTTTCAATCAGGGAGGCTATGCAAACACTTGATGAACTTTTAGATCAAGGAGTCATTAAAAATATTGGCGTATGTAATTTTTCTCCAGAGTACTTTCAAGAAGCTCAAAGCTACACCAAGTACAAGTTGGTTTGTGATCAAGTGCACTACAACGTTCAGGTGCGAGAATGCGAGCATCGTGGTGTTTTGGACTTCTGTCAGCAAAATGACGTCATGCTTGTAGCCTGGCGCCCTATCGAGAGAGGCGCACTTGCCGATGCCCCGCTACTTATAGAACTGGCGTATAAATATAATAAATCGCCTATTCAGGTGGCAATAAACTGGCTAACATCTCAGCACAATATCGTAACCATCTCGAGAACAAGCAGTATTACTCATCTTAAAGAAAATATTGGTGGTCTTGGCTGGTCAATGAAAATCGCTGACATTGAACGCATCCGAAAAGAATTCCCAAGTCAGCAATTAGTTTCGTACGGAGAACCACTCGATAATAAAGCTACTTTTATTTAATATCGATCAATCAGGAAATTTGTAAGGTAATATTACAAATAAAAACGAATATGTAATAATTGATTGGTTATGTGAGTCATGGATATGTCCTAATTTTATTGAGTCCTCACGGTGGGGATAGTTAGTTGCATAATTTATATATTTATGTTATAATGCAAGCTTATTAATGAAATTATTATTTTTGTAGCGGAATATGTCCTACGAACCATTACCTACGAACCATAATGAGACCATTGCCGTAATTGGCAGTGGTGTTGCGGGTAGTTTAGCTGCTAGTAGACTGGCAAACGAAGGTTATGGTGTAACCCTTATTGAACAGCTCCCTGAACCTTTTAGTGGATCGAGCGCTTATGCTGCTCAGATTCATTTAGGAGGATTATATTCTGGTAATCCGGATACTGCTTATGAATGTCTTTTATCTGCCATTGAGATGAAAAGGTGTTACCCCGAGAGTCTTACTGAAAAAAGAGTACAATTTTTAGTTGCTGAGAAATCTGATATATCCGTCGGTGACCTTATAGACTTTCATGAAGATTTAGCGGGGCGCTATGCGGATCTACCCGAAGAAGATCATGTATTTGGGCTACCCGAAGACTTCTTTGAGATACTGCAACCGGATGAATATGCATTTGCCAAGCATATTGCGGGGGGTATTTTAGGAAGAGAAGTCACATTTAATATGGCTCGTACACGTGAGATGGTCCTACGGGATTTGGGGAGATTCGGGGGCAGACTAATGACTAGCACAAAAGTCATTGATGTTGAATTGTCGGCAGATGATCGTTTTAATCTTGTAGTTGAAAACGGTGAGGATACTGCGATATTTGCATTTGATCAAGTCGTTAATGCGGCCGGCTATGGTGCTCGTCCTCTCGATCATAAACTAGGAGACCGAACGCAGTATAGTTTAATGCTCAAAACATGGAATTTAGTGCAAGAAAAATGTGGAGAAACAACAATGCCGCCATTTGCTGTGGTACGCGGTGATTTCATTACTCATTATCCGCGGCCTGGACAAGATGGTGTGAGTGTACTGAATGCTGCCGGTTCTGCATCTCGCCTAGATCATAGGGTCTATGATGCGGATAATGCCACATTGCCGAGTGAATGGGAAGAAGTGTTGCGAAGTAGAACTGTGCCAAGAGCAGCTGTGCTTCAGAAAGAGATTTTAGATTTTGCCGGAGATCATTTCTTAACTGATGCTAGCAAGTTACAGCCTGTAAGGCTTGTCCCCGGCGTTGCGGTTGCATATAGTACCGCATGGGCAGATAGAAAACAGAAAGAAGTCAATATTGTTGTTCCGGGTTGGCAAACGGCTGTACCTACTAAAGTGTCACATGCGGTTAGACTTGCCTCCGAAGTTGTGCATAACGCACTTGACTACTCTCAGCAACGTGTAGCGGCATAAAAATCATTAGTTATATAAAGTAACCTAGCTTTGTTTAAGACGATGCGAGCATATTTGGGACATGTCTAGTTAAGGAGTAATTAAAATAAAAATAATTGGGTTATAGTTCTAATGGGCCTAGCGACATCAACATAGTTTCTGATTAGGCACAGAAATTGTCCTATTAGTTAATGAGTAAAGTGTCATAGGGTTCGAATTGTTCAATTAGTTGCTTTAAACAATCATTTTCGTTTAATCGCGTGCTTCTCATAACTTGGTTTGACGGTAGCCGATAAAATTTCTGCGAAGATTTAACCATGATGAATGCGGTAACGTAACATGGTATAATCAAATTTCATCATCTTTTACATAGACTTAGTATTTTACAATGGCATTATCCACTCAACCATACAAAGGTGCTCGTGATTTTTATCCTGAAGACGAGCGTTTACAAAAATACATGTTTTCTACTCTCCGGCAGGTCATTGAGTTCTATGGTTACGAAGAATATAACGCACCTATACTTGAGCCTCTCGAGCTGTATCTTGCTAAAACCGGTGAAGAAATAGTAAATGAACAAACATATGTTTTTGAGGATCGTGGTGGACGTAAGGTTGTCATTCGTCCCGAAATGACCCCTACTGTTAGCCGAATGGTCGCCGGAAAACGGCAAGAATTGGCGTACCCCGTTCGCTGGTACAGTATTCCTAATTTATGGAGATACGAGCGCCCACAGCGAGGCCGTTTACGTGAACACTGGCAGCTCAATGTAGATATTTTTGGCGTGAACGGTAGAGCCGCCGAAGAGGAAATCATAACTTTAGTTGATGATGTGTTCAAAGCATTCGGCGCAACTCCAAATATGTATGATATCCGACTGAATAGCCGTAAGCTTATGAATTATATATTCCTCGATTATTTAAAGCTCAGTGAACAAACCTCACATAAAGTCACAAAGCTCATAGATCGTATCCATAAGCTGAGCAAAACAGATTTTATATCCTCTATAGATAAAGCCCTGAGCGATGAAGAGCGAAAGGTCGGAGTTACCGAGAAACTGATGAGTATTCTAGCGATTGATGCTATAAAAGATTTGCCAAATGAAGTTCGTCACCAGGAAAATGCTTTAGAGCTTGAAGCAATGATTAAGAGCTTACTTGATTCAGGCATACGTAACGTAAGCTTTGATATCACGCTTATGCGCGGCTTTGACTATTACACAGATATTATTTTTGAAGTGTTTGATACAGATCCCGAAAATAATCGATCAATGCTTGGGGGCGGTCGCTATGATGGGCTTGTTGGTTTGTTCGGCGTTGAACCGGTTGCGACAGTCGGTTTTGGGTGGGGCGATGTCACCCTAGCGAATTTTCTTAAAAATACACGATCTTATACCAGCTCTAAAACCGGAAACAGATCTTTATGTAGTATTAACCGGAGATGTGCTCGCTAAAGCAAGCAAACTATTTGCAGAGCTTCGAAAGAACGACGTTAAATTAGCGGTAGACCTAACTGGTCGTAAAATTGGCGATCAAATAAAAGTAGCTCAAAAAAAAGGAATCGAGAACGTACTTATTATTGGTTCTAAAGAACTGGATAGCGCGCGATATACTCTCAAGAATTTGGTGACAGGCGTCGAAAATTCTTATTCTGTAGGTGAGATTAGCGCTCTTTTTAAGTAGTAATAGCACGGCTATTTGCAAGAATTTTCATTAGTCTCTAGTCAAGGCCTCTCTAATCTGTTAAACTAGCTCCCTATGCAAGTAAAACGTGAGAAATTAGGTGAGACGAGTGTTAAACTCACAATCGTCGCTGTCCCGGATAATTAGCGAAGATTAAAGAAATAGTTATTAAACGATTGAGTAAAGATGTCAAAGTACCTGGTTTTAGGCCCGGTAAGGCGCCAAGTAGTTTAGTTGAAAAGAATATATCATCATCTCTACTTCAATCAGAATTCCTAGATGAGGCGATTAATCAGTTATACGTGAATTCAATTCAAAAAGTGTCCCTAAGACCTGTCGCTCAGCCTGAAATAAATCTAACGAAGTTTGTACCATTTACGTCGCTTGAATTTACTGCAAAAGTTGAGGCGGTTGGAGAAATAAAATTACCTGATTATAAGCAAATAAAAATCGATCAAAAGAAAAATCCGATTACAACGAAGGATGTTGATCAAGTAATTGATAATTTGCTGGGAAGAGCAGCGACGAAAAAAGAGGTCAAAAGAGCAGCAAAGCTTGGTGATGAAGTTTTGATAGATTTTAAGGGTAACGATTCAAAGACAAAAGAACCAATTAGCGGTTCCGACGGAAAAGATTATACTCTAATTCTCGGAAGCGGAACTTTCATACCTGGATTTGAGGACAAACTGGTTGGCGCAAAACCAGGCACTGACATCCAGTTAGACTTGACGTTTCCGGCAGACTACAGCGTCAAGGCCCTACAAAAACGAAAAGTTACATTTGACGTAAAGATTCATACGGTCTCAGAGGTTGTTAAACCTAAACTTGATGACAATTTTGCTGCGACAGTGGGTCCTTTTAAAACGCTTGAAGAGCTCAAAGCAGATGTTAAGAAACAAATCACTGCTGAAAGAGAGCGTGAAGACAGACGACTTTACGATAACCAGTTGATTGAAAAAATCGCTGATAAGAGCATTGTTGTAATTCCAAAAGAATTGATCAATGAAGAAATCGATCGAATGGAGGAAGAAGAAAAGCGAAATATTGCGTACCGCGGACAAACTTGGCAGGAACATTGGGCGATGAAGGGCTTACGGCCGAAGAACATCGCGAAAAACAGAGAGACGGTGCAGAAATACGTGTAAAGGCGGGACTTGTATTGTCGGAAATTGCAAATCAAGAGAAGATTTCCGTTTCACCAGAGGAACTCGAAATTCGTATGCAACTATTGAAAGGACAGTATCCTGAGCCAAGCATGCGAGCTGAACTCGATAAACCTGAAAACCGACGAGATATTATGAGCCGAATGTTAACCGAGAAAACGTTAGACAAGCTTCGTACTTACTCGATAAAAAAAGCCTAGATCAGTTACAAATGACTTAAATTAGCACTCTTGACATGAGAGTGCTAATTTTTTATACTCAATACATAGGTAACAACAAGATCAATTCTGATAGATTCGTGGAGGTGTTATATGAGCGTATTAGTTCCTACAGTGATTGAAAGCGAAGGCCGGTATGAGCGAGCTTATGATATTTATAGTCGTTTACTAAAAGAACGCATTATATTTCTTGGTAGTGACGTTAATGAAGCTTCGGCAAATATAATCGTTGCGCAACTTTTATTTTTACAGGCTGATGATCCTAAAAAGGACATCTACTTATATATTAATAGTCCTGGCGGGAGTGTTTATGACGCCCTTGCAATTTATGACACCATGCAGTTCGTCGCCAATGATATACAAACAGTTGGAATTGGTATCCAGGCGTCTGCGGCTGCATTTCCTTAAGTAGCGGCACTAAAGGCAAGCGATTCGTATTACCGACCTCATCAGTCATGATTCATCAACCGTCAAGTGGTACACGCGGCAAAGTAACTGACCAAGAGATTGATCTTAAAGAATCGCTTCGCATAAAAAAATTACTAGAAACTATAATGGCTAAAAATACTGGTCAAAAAGTTGAGAGAATCCACGAGGATATGGAACGAGATAAGTGGCTATCCGCCGATGAAGCTAAAAAATACGGGGTCGTGGACGCCGTTATTTCAAACCCAAGTATCCTACATAAGTAAGTTACTTGACATTTGCTAGCTAATCCCTCAAACTATAGAATAAGAAGTAGTGTGAGCTTAGGAGTTTTGGTCATTTATCAAAACGAAAAACACCTTAGCTTAGGATCTTCGGCCGAATTATAAAACTAAATACACACTAACAATAAGTAAATATTAGAACAGTAAGTTCATTAACTTGTTGCATACCGCTCCATCGAGTATGCATTGGCACACTTTTGCGTAATTTGTTAATGGCTTGCTCTAATTATAAGGGGGCATTGCTTTAGGCGTATGGCTAAAACTACTACAAAGGCATCGGGGTCTCGTGTATATTTCACGCGTCCTGATGATGCACTAGAATTACCAAGTTTAGTAAATCATCAAAATAAATCATTTCAATGGTTTGTGGAAGAAGGACTTAGGCGAATTACTTGCCGAAATCAGTCCTATTGACGATTATACTGGCGGAAAATTATCATTAAGTTTTAAAGATTATCATTTTGGGGATCCAAAATTAGCTGAAGTCGGAGCCCGTGAAAACAATGTCAGCTATGAAGCACCACTAATGGCTAACGTTGAGCTGACCAATAAAGTAACCGGTGAAGTTAAAGAACAAGAAATCTATCTTGGTGACTATCCATGGATGACTGCACGAGGTACTTTTGTTATTAATGGTGCCGAGCGTGTAGTTGTCAGCCAGCTGATTCGATCAGCTGGTGTTTTCTTTACCGCTGATCCGCACGGTACAACTAATCTCTATGGCGCAAAGGTTATTCCTGGCCGTGGTGCTTGGCTAGAGTTTGAAACCGCAGCTAACGGTGCGATGTATGTAAAGATCGACCGTAAGCGAAAAATTGCAGTTACTACGCTTGCTGCGTGCACTCGGTGTGACCGAAGCTCGCATGCATGAAGCGTTTAAACATGTTGATACCGGTAAGTTAAGCTACCTTGACGCGACCCTTGAAAAAGATCCGACCCATGGCCAGAATGATGCTCTCATTGAAGTTTATCGCCGTTTGCGACCTGGTGATCTTGCCACTGTCGACAACGCGCGTGGTCTTATTGAGAACATGTTCTATAACTACAAGCGATTTGATTTTAGCCGAGTTGGTCGCTACAAGATCAATAAGCGACTTGATCTAGATGTACCTAACACTATCGAAAACCGCGTTATGCGTCTTGAAGACATTGAGGCCATTGTTGCTGAAATCATTCGACTTAATAACACCCAAGAACCAGCTGACGATATCGATTCCCTTGCTAACCGACGAGTCAAATTGGTCGGTGAACTAGTGCAGAGACAATTCAGCATTGGTCTACTGCGAATGGAGCGCAATACTAAAGACCGCATGAGCATGAGCGAAATTGAAACAGTTAGCCCCTGGCCAACTTATCAATGCTCGTCCAGTCGTTGCTGCTGTACGGGAATTCTTTGCCAGTTCTCAGCTAAGTCAATTCATGGATCAGATTAATCCATTAGTCGAGCTTGCTCACAAACGTCGTCTGAGCTCTATGGGCCCTGGTGGTCTTAGCCGTGAACGTGCTGGCTTTGAAGTTCGTGATGCTCACGCTACTCACTATGGTCGTATTTGTGCCGTTGAAACACCTGAAGGCGCCAACATTGGACTAGTGTTAAACCTTGCTAATTTTGCCCGTGTTAATGATTACGGCTTTATTGAAACTCCTTATCGAAAAGTCATTAATGCCGTTACGGCTAAAGATGCAGCTGGCCATATTGCTGCTGGCGATCTAACTGATGCTAAAGGTAAAGTAATTGTTAAAGCTGGTGACAAAATTACTGGCAGCTGCAAGCTGCTGAGCTGGCTAAAGATGCCTCAAAAGTTACCTGGCCAGTTAAGGCTAAAGTTACGAACGATATCGTCTATCTTGATGCTTTTGAAGAAGAGTCTGCCGTTATTGCCGGTGGCGGTAGTGAAATTGACGATGACGGCTACTTTGTCAATGAGCGTGTCAGTGCCCGTCTTCACCTTAAATCCGGTGAAGTTGATGCCAATGATGTTACGCACATGGATGCTGCCCGCAACCAAATTATTGGTTCAGCGCTGGATTAATTCCATTTATTGAAAAGAACTATGTCTACCGCTCACTTATGGGTAGTAACCAGCAACGACAGGCCGTGCCGCTAATTCAGCCTGCAAGCCCAATTGTCGGAACTGGCCTAGAAGCAGCTGCAGCTCGCAATACCGGCCAGCTAATCGCTGCCGAAGGTAACGGTGAAGTCATTCAAGGCCACTGCCGAAGAAGTTGTTGTTAAATATAAGGACGGTAACGTGACCTATGAGCCGCAGCGTTTTGTTCGCAGCAACGAAGGTACCTCAATCAACCAGAAAGTCGTTGTTAATACTGGCGACAAGGTTAAAGCAGGCGATGTGCTTATCGAAGGTATGTCCATCGCAGATGGCGAACTTGCTCTCGGTAAAGATTTAATCGTCGCCTTCATGCCTTGGGCTGGCTACAACTTCGAAGATGCCATCATTATTAGCCGCAAACTAGTTGAAGACGATACGCTTACCAGTGTTCACATTGTCGACTTCATGATTGAAGTCCGTGAGACAAAGCTTGGACCTGAAATTGTCACTCGCGATATTCCTAATGTTTCAGAAGAAACCCTGCGTCATCTAGATGAGGACGGTATTGTGCGCATTGGTGCCGAAGTTCACCCTGGCGATATCCTAGTCGGTAAGATTACGCCTAAAGGTGAGCAGGAACTAAGTTCTGAAGAGCGTCTGCTTCGAGCTATCTTTGGCGAAAAAGCCAAAGAAGTCCGTGACACTTCTCAGCGAATGAGTAACGGCAAACACGGTAAAGTTGTCGGTGTTAAAGTCTTTAGCCGTGAAAACGGTCACGAACTGAAAGCCGGTGTCATTATGCAAATCCAGGTCTTTGTGGCCCAAATGCGCAAAATCGCAGTTGGCGATAAACTCGGTGGTCGTCATGGTAACAAGGGTGTTATTGCCCGCATTCTGCCAGTTGAAGACATGCCATTCATGGAAGACGGTACGCCAGTTGACATTGTTTTGAACCCGCTTGGTGTGCCATCTCGTATGAACGTTGGTCAGCTATTTGAAACTCACCTTGGGTATGGCTGCTCGAGCCCTTGGTATGAAAGTTGCCAGCCCATCATTTAACGGTGTACCAGTTAGCAAAATTCAAGAACTCTTAAAGAAGCCGGATTGCCCGAAGACGGTAAGCAACAGCTCTACGATGGCCGTAACGGTGAGCCTTCAAAGAACGCACCACTGTCGGCAGCATGTACATGATCAAGCTCAACCACATGGTTGCCGATAAGATCCACGCCCGCTCAACTGGACCATACACTATGGTTACCCAGCAGCCACTCGGCGGTAAAGCTCAAAACGGTGGCCAGCGCTTTGGAGAAATGGAAGTCTGGGCCTTGAAGCTTATGGTGCCGCTAACACCCTTCAGGAAATGCTTACCATTAAGTCTGATGATGTCTACGGTCGAAGCAAGGCCTACGAATCAATCATTAAGAAGACCGAAATTGTTGGACCAAAGGTTCCGGAAAGCTTTAACGTGCTTGTTAAAGAACTTCAAGGCTTGGCCTTAAAGTTGACCTAGTACATTCAGATCAAGTAGTTGATGCCGAAGCAGTTCTGGCTAGCAATATTCATGAAGAAGCTACGCACCCGATCGAAGTTGATGTACCACAACCAGCTATCTCTGACATTGACGTTACTGAAGAAGCCGTTGCTGACGAGTTTGCTAGTCGTGGATGATGGACAACGATGATCTGGAGCTGCATTAATAGCACGACTGATGATGAGTGATGATCAGCCAATTACAGACGATGATGAACAATGAAGGAGGAGGTAGCGTAATGATACCACAACGATACACGAACAGTGACACTGACATTAGCCGACTTTGATGCTGTTCGTCTAGCTGTTGCCAGCCCTGAAGATATTCTTGACTGGAGTTATGGTGAAGTCACCAAGCCAGAAACTATTAACTACCGTACCCAAAAACCTGAACGTGATGGTCTTTTCTGTGAACGCATCTTCGGACCAGTTAAAGACATTAACCCGCATGACGCTAAATATAAGGGCGTAAGAAGCCGCGAAGCCGCCGTGATAAGAACGGCGAACTTGTTACGCGTAGTATTGTACGCCGTGAGCGCATGGGCCACATTAACTTAGCCGTACCGGTTGCTCACATCTGGTTCCTGCGTGGTACACCATCTGCCATGGGTTTACTGCTTGGCATGACCGTTAAGAACCTGGAGCGAGTTGCTTACTTTGCTAGCTATATTATTAAAACGTTGACATTGAAAAGCGCGACCAGTTATTGACCGATAAAGAAGCTGAATTTGCAGCAGCCAAAGAAGCTATTAAACTCCGCTATGAAAAAGAAGCTAAAGCCGAAGAGCGCTAACGTTAAAGCACTGGCCGAAATGCAAACTAAAGAAATTGAAGAAGTTACCAAAGATTTCGAAATCTTTAGAGATCAGCTGACTGCTCTAGAGAAACTCAACTTAATAAGTGAAACTGACTATCGTAACCTGCCTGATGAACTTAAGCGGCCTTATTACTGTTGGTATGGGTGGCGTCTGCGCTTAAAGATCTTGCTCAGACGAAATTGACCTTAAGCAGCTTATTGCTGACTTAACCGAAGAAGCTGAAGAAGCTAAGGGTCAGCGCAAGAAGAAGATCATGAAGCGACTGCGCTTGCTTGAGAGCATGGAGCGCGCTGGCATTAAACCGAGCTAGCATGTGTATTAGTGTTCTTGCCAGTTATTCCTCCCGATCTACGACCAATGGTGCAGTTGACCGGTGGCCGTTTTGCCACCTCCGATCTTAAACGACCTTTATCGCCGGGTTATTAACCGTAATAACCGTCTTAAAGAAACTGATTGACTTGAATGCCCCTGAAGTTATTCGCCGCAACGAACAACGTATGCTTCAAGAAGCTGTTGATGCTCTGATTGACAATAACAGTGCCCGCAGTGGCCGTGCTGTAGCCGCTACTGGCCAACGCCGCCGACTAAAGATCTTTAAGCGACATGCTTAAAGGGTAAGCAAGGTCGTTTCCGCCAGAACCTACTTGGTAAGCGTGTTGACTACTCCGGCCGTTCAGTTATTGTGGCTGGACCAGAACTTAAGATTTACCAGTGTGGTCTGCCGAAGATGATGGCCCTGAGCTATTCAAGCCATTTGTTATTGGTGAGCTTATTGCTCGTGAACAAGCCCACAACATTCGCAGCGCCTCTCGCATGATCGAAATGGGCGAAACGCTGTCTGGGATGCTCTTGACGAAGTCATTAAGGGCAAGTACGTGCTACTTAACCGTGCTCCAAGTCTTCACCGCTTAAGTATTCAGGCTTTCCAGCCGGTACTTATCGAAGGCCGTGCTATCCAGCTGCACCCACTTGTTTGTAAAGGCTTTAACGCTGACTTCGATGGTGACCAAATGGCCGTTCACTTGCCACTCAGTGACGCAGCTCAAGCTGAAGCCAGAGACATTATGGCCGCTAACCGTAACCTGCTAAAGCCAGCTGATGGTTCACCAATTCTGCATATTGAACAAGATATCGTGCTTGGTTGTTACTACCTGACATATGAGCGACCCAGAATGACGTCAAAGAAGTCATGCATATTCTCAGTCTTGAAGAAGCACTTATGGCCTTGACGCGGGTGTGATTAATCTTCAGAGCTATGTGCGAGTACCGTTCCGCGGTGAAATACGTGAAACTACTCTCGGGCGTCTTCTATTCAACGAAATCTTTCCCGAAGACTTTCCATTCCAAGATGAAACAATGACTAAGAAGCGTCTGCAAAAAGTCATGGCTCAGGTTTACGCAGCCTATGGCCAAGAAATGACTGCTGAAATTGCTGACGATCTTAAAGACATTGGTTTCTACTACGCTACACTGTCTGGTCTATCGTATGGGTATGGGTGACTTCGCGCCAATTGTTGGCATGGATGAAGCTATCGACGAAGGTGAAGAACGAGCTGCTGCAATTTCAGCGACAGTATGAACAAGGCTTCATTACCGAAGATGAGCGCTACCGTTTAACCGTTGAAAACTGGACTAAGATCGACACTCAAGTTCAGGAAATGCTTAGTCGAGCAGATGGAAGACCAAGACTCTTCAATGGCTATCGCCATTACCTCTGGTGCTCGTGGTAACATCTCTCAGATGAAAATGTCCGTCGGTATGCTTGGGGTCTTCATCTGATGCTGCTGGTAATGCCATCGAGCTACCAATTAAATCTGGCTATATCCAAGGCTTAACTCCACTTGAATACTTTACTGGTACTCGTGGTACTCGTAAAGCCCTGATTGATATTGCTCTTAAGACTGCTGATGCTGGTTACCTGACTCGTCGTCTAGTCGATGTGTCTCAGGATGTCTTTACTCTTGACAGATGATACTACTGATCCAGGCTTTGCAATGCTTCGCGCTGATGCCGAAGAAATCGGTGTTACTTACGCTTCGCGTCTGATTGGTCGCTTTGCGGCTGAAAATGTTCATAATTATGTTAAAAATGGTGAGCTCATTACACCTGAAATCGCTGAAGCAATCGATGCCGATGCGAGTATTGATGGTGTTAAGATCATGAGTGCTCTGAGTTGTACGAGTGTTCGTGGTGTTTCGCAGAAATCTTACGGTGTTGACCCAGCAACCGGCAAGCTAGTTGCAGATCACCACCCTGTTGGCGTTATTGCCGCTCAGAGTATTGGTGAACCTGGCACTCAGCTGAGTCTTAGACTCTAAGCACCGTTCCGGTGCCGTACTGGCTGATGATACCGCCCAAGGTTTAACCCGTGTTGAAGAGCTTTTCGAAGTTCGATACACCAAAGGGTCAAGCTTACCTTACCGAAATTCTGGTGTAGCGAACACTTGGGAAGAGGGTGATCACTACGTAGTCCAAGTGACTGCCGATGACAAAGAGAAGGTTACCTTAAAGCTTAGGCGAGCGCAAACCGCATATTGCAAATGGTTCTGATGTGGCTGTTGGCGATGTTGTTGCTGCTCTTGAAGATGGCTCTGAGCCTTTGATTGCTCCAATGGCCGGTAAAGTTGAGATCACGAACAAGGCAGTTATCATTACTCCGACAAGTCAAAGTGTTGTTCGGTACGAAATCCCTGGCTTTAAACAATTGCTTGTAACTGATGGTCGACACAGTTGTTGCTGGTCAACGACTTACCAATGGTTCAATTAACCTGCATGATCTAATGCGTCTGCAAGGTGTTGAGTCAACTCAGCGCTACATCATGAACGAAATCCTAAGGATCTTTGCTGGTCAGGGTCAGAACATTGCTGATAAGCACCTTGAGATTATTGTTCGACAGATGTTTAGCCGTGTCCAGATTGAAGAAGCCGGCGACAGTGAATTCGTGACCGGTGATATAGTAAGTAAGCTAGCCGTGGTTGAAGCCAACGAAGCCCTAGTCGCTGAAGCAAAACAGCCTGCTAAATTCAACCAGTTACTGCTTGGCATTACTAAAGCTTCACTTTGTACCGATTCATTCCTAAGTGCAGCCTCCTTCCAAGATACTACCCGTGTGCTGATTGCCGCAGCTACCAGTGGTAAGGTTGACCAGCTTTATGGTCTTAAAGAAAACGTAATCCTTGGTCGCAAGATACCAGTTGGAACTGGCTAAAAAAGGCTGAAGATGAAATCGATGAGTTTGTAAGTGAGCCAATTGAAGAAGAAATGACGGCTGCGACTATTAACGAAGTTGATGTTGAAGTTTAGGAATTTGTCAAGTTAATTCATATCTGTTAAAATAGATTCATTACATAAGCAGTCCGAGCCAGAGAGTAGGCATGCTCTCAGTTGCAGTAGACTGCAAGTTAAGGAGTATACATGCCAACAATCAATCAATTTGTTCGTAAACCACGCGTGAAGGTGGCTACTAAGACTAAGTCGCCGGCAATGCAGCGTGTCACTAACAATCTAAAGACCAAAAACTATGAAAAGCCGGCGCCGTTTAAACGTGGGGTTTGTGTGAAGGTGACTACTAAAACGCCTAAAAAGCCAAACTCAGCTCTTCGTAAAGTTGCTCGTGTCCGATTAACTAATGGCTATGAAGTTTGGGCCTATATTGGTGGAGAAGGCCACAACCTCCAGGAACACGCTGTTGTTCTCGTGCGGGGTGGCCGAGTGAAAGACCTTCCAGGTGTTCGTTACCACATTGTTCGTGGTCACTTGATCTTCAAGGTGTTCAAAATCGCAAACAAGGCCGTTCAAAATACGGAACGAAGAAGGAGAGCAAGTAATATGCCACGGAAGAAAACTAAAGCATTAGTTCGTGATATTCCCGCCGATCGAATCTATAACAGTGTACAGGTGCAGCGTCTCATTAATCGAGTAATGCTTGATGGTAAGAAGCAAATTGCTGAACGTCTTGTTTACGGTGGTATGCAAAAAGCAGCCGATAAACTTAAAGTTGAAAATCCACTTGAAGTTTTTGAGCAAGCTTTTAAAAACATTCAACCACACCTTGAAACTCGCTCACGTCGGGTCGGTGGCGCTAACTATCAAATTCCTTTTGAAGTTCGTGGTCAACGACAAAATCACCTTACGACTATGTGGTTTGTTGCGGCTGCCGAGCACGCAAGGGAATCAGTATGGAAGACCGTATCGCAGCTGAGCTAATGGATGCATATAACGGTCAAGGTGCAGCAGTTAAAAAACGAGAAGATATTCACAAAATGGCAGAAGCTAACCGTGCCTTTGCTCACTTTGCCCGCACCTAGTTTTTACAGCTAATTCTTTACAATTTTTCACTGAAGCATAGGCTGTAATTTGTAGGCTGCACTCAATCAATGAACTCATTTAATTAAGGAATAATATGGCAGAAAAGAAAACACCAATTGATAAAATTCGTAATATTGGCATTATTGCTCATATTGATGCTGGAAAAACGACTACTACAGAAGGTATTTTGTATCGTACTGGTTTAAAGCATAAAATTGGTGCCGTTCATGAAGGCGAGACTACCACTGACTGGATGGCGCAAGAGCGAGAGCGTGGTATTACTATTGTTTCCGCTGCTGTTACCTGTTACTGGAAAAACCACCAGATCAATATTATCGATACCCCGGGTCACATTGACTTTACGGTTGAAGTTGAGCGCTCATTGCGTGTACTTGATGGAGCTGCGTTGTCTTTGACGGCAAAATGGGAGTGGAAAGTCAGTCTGAGACGGTATGGCGCCAGGCAGATAAATATGGCGTTCCAAGGATCTGCTTTATTAATAAGATCAATCAAACAGGCGGTGATTTTTATAAGTCGCTTGAGAGTATCCATGCACGTTTAAGCAAGCGCGCTTTCCCAATTCACCTGCCAATTGGTTTTGAACAATCAGTTAACGGCATAGTCGATCTTGTCGATATGAAGGCATATACCTATAAAGAGTTCACCGATCACGAGCTTGTTGAAGGTGAGATTCCAGCTGACATGATGGATCAAGCTAAAAAATACCGCAGTTTACTGGTTGAAAATGCAGTGGCTGAAGACGAAACAATGCTTGAAAAATATTTTGAAGTTGGAGAAGAAGGTCTAAGCACTGAAGAAATTAAGCAAGCAATTAGTACGGCAGTATTAACTGGTAAGTTTTTCGCAGTTACTGGCGGTGATGGCCGAGGGGTGATTGTTGAAAAGTTACTCGATGCCGTTAATGAGCTTTTACCAAGCCCACTTGATCGAGGTAGCACATGGGGTGTTCATCCTAAAACAGGTGATGAAATTGAGCGCAAGCCAGCTGAAGAACAGCCTTTCGCGGGATTAGCATTTAAAATTGCCACCGATCCATTTGTCGGTAAGCTAGCATATTTCCGAGTCTATTCCGGGAAACTTCAATCTGGCAGTTATATTTTAAATAGCTCTACCGGTGAGAAAGAACGGGTTGGCCGTATCGTTCGTATGCAGGCAGATAAACGTGAAGATGTAACTGAAGTTGGAGCCGGTGATATTGCCGCTATTGTAGGACTAAAAGGCACAACAACAGGCAATACCCTCTGCGATCAAAATAATCCAATTGTGCTTGAAAGTATTACATTCCCAGAACCACCTGTTTCTATTGCAATTGAACCAAAGACGAAAGCCGATCAAGAAAAGATGAGTCTAGCTATGCAGCGTCTTGCAGAAGAAGATCCTACGTTCAGAATTCACGTTGACGAAGAAACTGGTCAGACAATCATTAGTGGAATGGGTGAACTTCATCTTGAAATTATTGTTGATCGTATGAAGCGAGAGTTCAGTGTTGAAGCCAATGTCGGACAGCCACAGGTCGCATACCGCGAATCAATTCGAAAGAGTGGCGTTGAAGTACAGGGTAAGTTTATTCGCCAAAGTGGTGGACGCGGACAATATGGAGATGTTTGGCTAAGAATCAGTCAAAATGAATCTGGCACGGGATTTGAGTTTATTAACTCCATTAAAGGTGGTGTTGTACCAAGTGAATACATTAAGCCGGTCGAACAGGGTATTGTTGAAGCCATGGCCAACGGTGTAATTGCTGGCTACCCGGTTGTTGATTTGAAAGCTGAACTATACGACGGGAGCTATCACGATGTTGACTCGAGTGAAATGGCATTCAAGATCGCAGGATCAATGGCATTGCAAGAAGGAGTTAAAAGAGCTGGACCAGTATTACTCGAGCCGATTATGAAAGTTGTGGTCGTTACTCCAGAACAATTCATGGGTGAAGTTATCGGAGATTTAAATAGTAAGCGTGGGCGTATTGAAAGCATGGAAGATTTGGCGGCAGGAATAAAAGAAATAACTGCGTTCGTTCCTTTAGGGGAAATGTTCGGCTATACGACTAATTTACGCAGTTCGACACAAGGACGAGCCAGTTCTAGCATGGAGCTTGATCATTACGCTGATGTTCCAAATAATGTAGCTGAAGCTATTATCGCAAAAAATAGTAAATAGCCTGGTAATTACTTTTAAGGTAGAGATTAAAACTAACGCTAGTAGCACTCCGTAATAGCTCATAGGAAAATGTTACCGTAGAGTCTTGTTGAGTTGCTGAATTAAGGAGCGTATCTTAGCCAGTAGTTTAACTGGGTTTAGTTTGCTGTATTCAGATTGTAGCAGGTCTTTAATGTCAGGCCTTACATCAGGACTATCCATGAGTCTCTGGTAAGGTGTTCTAGCTTCAAAGTAGCTCTTTCTAGCCTTGCCACTAACTGTATCTACTATCTTAATCTTACGCTTTCTAGTTGACTGAAAGTAATTAAGGTACAAGCTGAGTGGTCCCTCATACAGCTCATTTAAGATAGTTCGCTGTTCTTCTGTGTCTAGCCGAGAGTATCCGACTATCTTCCTAACAGCCTCCCAATTCTTTTGTTCTACATGAGCATTGTCGTTCTTCTTGTATGGCCTGCTTCTTGTAAAGTAGATATGCTCACTCACACAGTAACGGTACAAGTGGTCGTTAATATATTCACCGCCATTGTCAGAATCAATACCAAGTATTAAGAATGGGAATCTAGCCCTAACTTTATGCAGCCCCGTGACGGTAGCCTTTTCACCTTTTCCCATGGTAGCCACTAATTCAGTCCAGCTGCTGTAAATATCTACAAAGTTGTAGGAGTAGATAAACTGTCCGGCAGCACTATCCCCACCATGAGCTACAGTGTCGGTTTCAACCCAACCTGGACTGCTCTCATTCCAGGTACCATGCCTAATGGCTATTTGGCTCTTTAGCATGTTACCGGGTTTCGTAGTGCCCAGCGGCACTCTAGATACTTGCTTGGCTCGCTTTAGATGCCTTTTAACGGTAGTAATGCTAGCAGAAAGTAAAAGTTGCCTTGTTGCAGGCGTAATCTTTAGTTCCCCTAGATTTTCAAGTTTAGTGACCAACTCCGGCAGGAATGGCTGTAATCTCTCGGCACATATGTAGTTCTCAGTACGCCAACAGATTAATAGAGCCTTATGGAAAGCCTCATCATAGATAACTTTAGGCCCACTGGACTTTTTGTGCCTCACCGGCTCGTTATGCAGTACCCGCAATACGGCCTTACGGTGCATACCAGTTATGTCTACTACATTACTAATTAACTCGCTTCTATCCTTTTTAGTCTTAGTTTTCTTATATAGTCTTCTGACTTCTCTCAAGTACTCTTTCCGGCTTATACTACTCATGGCCATACCTCGTTTCCTCCCAGAAACTAGTATGGCCTTTTAAGGTAACCTTAAATACGAACTATCGATGTACTTTTAGGTAACAATTAATGTGAGCGATGTCGGCAGTCTTTACAAAATATTTAACTTTCTCTATACTATCTTCGGTAACTTGTGTGGGTCCTATTATTCTCATGCAAACAACGACTATCAGATAACTAACCTAAGGAGATTTCATGGCAGTAAATTTTGATCGAAGCAAACCTCACGTAAACGTCGGTACTATGGGTCACGTCGACCACGGTAAAACGACATTAACTGCTGCTATTACCGCAGTACTTGCCAAGAAATTGCCAAGTGATATCAATAAGCCAGTTGCTTATGATCAAATTGATAATGCGCCTGAAGAGCGAGCACGTGGCATTACCATCGCTACATCTCACCAAGAGTATGAAAGTGAGAAGCGTCACTATGCGCATGTCGATATGCCAGGTCACGCAGACTATGTTAAAAACATGATCACTGGGGCTGCTCAAATTGATGGGGCAATTCTTGTTGTGGGCGCTAATGACGGTCCGTTGCCTCAAACACGTGAGCACGTTCTGCTAGCACGCCAAGTTGGAGTACCTTCTATTCTTGTTTTTATGAACAAGATGGATCTTGCTGATCCTGAATTGGTCGAGCTTGTTGAAGAAGAAATTCGCGAACTACTTGAAAAAAACGGGTTTGATCGCAATGCACCAATTATTAAAGGTTCCGCAACGAAAGCATTAGCTGGTGACGCAGAAAACGAAGATGCAATTATGGAACTCGTCCGTGCAATGGATGAGTTTATTCCTGAACCTAAGCGTGAACTTGATAAGCCATTTTTGATGCCTATTGAAGATGTTTTCTCAATTAAGGGTCGTGGCACTGTTGCAACCGGTCGCGTAGAACAAGGGGTCGTTAAGGTTAACGAAGAAGTAGAGATAGTTGGTATTCGAGACAGCCGCAAAACTGTCGTGACAGGTGTTGAAATGTTCAAGAAAAACCTTGATCAAGGTCAAGCTGGTGACAATGTTGGTATTTTACTTCGCGGTATTGAGCGAGATGACATCGAGCGAGGTCAGGTTCTTGCTAAGCCTGGTACTATCACCCCTCACACCGAGTTTGAGTCTGAAGTATATATTCTTAACAAAGAAGAGGGCGGTCGACACACCCCATTTTTCAAAGGTTACAAGCCTCAATTCTATTTCCGTACAACTGATGTAACGGGAGAAGTTGAGTTACCAGCGGACAAGGAAATGGTCATGCCTGGGGATACTGTTACTTTTAAAGTTAAGTTGCTTGCGCCTATTGCGATGGAACAAGGTCTTCGCTTTGCGATCCGTGAAGGCGGTCGTACGGTTGGAGCTGGCGTTGTCACGAAAGTTATTAAATAGCTTCCGTATCTTATAAATAAAAGAGTCCCTTCGGAGGGCTCTTTTATTATTATACGATTTATTGTAAAATGTAACCTATAATTTAAATTATGCTGACTAAAAGTCGAGATATCTCCTACTAAGGATATCTAGATGTTACAGCATCAAGCCGAATTACGTCGGCAAGGAGAATGATTACAGTGGCTGAAGTAAAACCAGATACAAAACAACGGATTCGTATTCGATTAAAAGCATACGATCATCGAGTAATCGATCAGGCAGCGAAGCAAATTATTGATACAGCATTACGCACGGGCGCCAGTCTTGCCGGTCCGATCCCGCTCCCAACTCGTAGGAGCACGTTTACGGTTGTTAAAAGTCCTCACGTATATAAGAAAGGACGAGAGCAATTTGAAATGAGGGTGCATAAACGCTTAATTGATGTCTTTGAACCTACACCCAAAACCATTGATTCACTCATGAACCTCAGCTTGCCAGCAGGTTGTGATGTTGAAATCAAGATGTAATCAGTATTTAAGTAGTTACCTAAAAATAAATTGTGTGGCTCATAGCTCGGTTTACATAAAGCTTTGTAGAATTCGCAACACATTGACAGAAGTAAGAAGGACGTGTTACTCTAGTACGGTATCTTTGAAAGACAAGTACTTGGTGAATTAAGCAGGTCTGCCAATAACAGGGGTAGAAACCGTTAATCCCAAGCATTTTTATGTAATGTCAGATATAGAAAAAATATATGAAATCACTTATTACCCGAAAATTAGGAATGACTACCACTATCGACGAAGATGGTGTAGTCCATGCTGTCACTTTACTATCTGTTGATGAACAAACGGTATTGCATCATAAAACCAGTGAAAAAGACGGTTATACTGCAGTGCAAATAGGTGCAGAAACAGCTAAGAAGCTTAGTAAAAGTGTTGCAGGACATGTCAAGCTCGCGAATGTCATGCCAAAGCTCATTCGCGAATTCCGTATCACAGAAATCCCAGAAGAACTAAACATCGGCGCAAAAATAAACGCCGATGTTTTTAGTATCGGAGATATTGTTAACGTTACCGGTACAACAAAAGGAAAAGGTTGGGCAGGAACAATTCGCCGTCACAATTTTCACCGTGGACGAAAAACACACGGAGGTAGAAGTTATCGTCGACCTGGATCAATCGGCTCGATGTATCCTCAGCATATTTTTAAAGGAACCCGTATGGCCGGACATCTAGGTCATGACACGGTTACAACTCGTAATTTGAAAGTAGCACTCATTGATTTAGATAAGAAAGTAATTGGTGTGACTGGTGCAGTGCCAGGTCCAAAAAAGAGCGTTGTAATTGTGAAAGGCGTTGAATAATGAGTATCAATACCTATACCGCAAACGGTACTAAAGCAACTACCAGTGTAAAGCTTAATAAAGACGTATTCGGTATTACTCCATCAAGCCACGAGCTGTTAAAAGCAGCATATGTCATGCACCTTGCTAACTCCCGGATTAATCTGGCGGTTACAAAGACTCGTGGTGAAGTAAGTGGTGGCGGAAAAAAGCCCTGGAAGCAAAAGGGTACCGGCCGTGCACGTTTTGGATCAAGCCGTGTGCCGATTTGGCGTGGTGGTGGTATAACTTTCGGTCCGACGGGAGAAGAAAATTACTCAAAGCAGATGAATACAAAGGCGAAACGTCTGGCTATACGTCAAGCGCTTAGTCTTGCTGCGGAAGCAGGCAAGATCAGCGTTATAGAAGACCTAAAGATAAATTCAGGAAAAACCTCTGACTTATTTAAGTTGCTAAATAAATTATCAGCAACTCGTAATGTTCTGATTGTAGTGGAACACAAAACTGCCGAGCTGAGTCGAGCATCATCTAACCTTTCGACAACGAAGGTAGTGGCCGCACGATATGTCAATGTGTTCGATACCTTAAATTCAGATAGCATTATTATCAGTAAAAAAGCTCTTAGTGAGATTGAGGCATGGTTAACAGTGCCGGTTAAAACCCCAGGAAATGCTCCTGTCATAAAGGAGACAAAGTAATGTCTATATCTAAGACAACTATGTTATATCCCAGGCTAAATGAAAAAACATATGCGTTAAGCAATGAACGCGTATATGTCTTCGACGTTGATAAAAACATAAACAAGCATGCAATCGCACGTGCTGTAGAGGCACAATTTGACGTCAAAGTGTTAACAGTTAATACAACAAATGTTACTGGTAAAGCAAAGCGCATCGTAAGTATTAACGGCAAGCGTACAAAGAACGCAGAGGGCAAACGCAATGATATCAAAAAAGCATATGTCACTTTGGTAAAAGGCGACAGTTTGCCCTTCTTTAATGCTGTTGAGGAGTCTGAGCAAAAAGAACAGGCACTTCAAGAGAAGTTTGATAAAGCAGCAGATAAGGCAGCGGCGCCTGCACGCCGAGGCCTTCACATTCGTGGTAAGAAAGATAAAACCGAAACTGATGGTGAAAAGGATGCGAAGTAATGGCTATTAAATTATACAATCCAACTACTCCTGGACGTCGGGGTATGACGAGCCAAGACTTTGATGGCATTACAACTAAAAAACCACTTCGCTCATTACTTCTACCTAAGCGACGCGGTAATGGCCGCAATAACCAAGGCCGTATTACTACCCGGCACAAAGGTGGTGGTGCGCGTAAGTTTTATCGAATAGTCAACTTTAAACTTGCTGACGGAATTACTGCTACCATTGAACAGATTGAATATGACCCAAACCGTAGTGCTCGTATTGCCCGTATTAAAGAGTCAAACGGTACGTATCACTACATTTTGGCTGCTCAAGGCATGGAAGTTGGCCAGATAATTCATAGCAGCGACGAAGCAGCTATTGAAATCGGCAACCGCTTACCACTAAAAAATATCCCAATCGGTAGCACTATCCACGCTATCGAAATTCAGCCTGGTCGTGGCGCGCAGATGGTTCGCAGTGCCGGCAATAGCGCCCAGCTTATGGGTAGAGATAACGGCTACGCTCAAGTTCGCTTGCCTAGTGGTGAAGTTCGTCTTATTAATGAAAACTGTACCGCTAGTATGGGTGTCATCGGCAACGAACAGCACCAGAATGTCAAGATTGGTAAAGCCGGTCGTAACCGCCACATAGGTAAACGTCCAAGTGTCCGTGGTGTTGTTATGAACGCTGTCGATCACCCGCACGGTGGTGGTGATGGTGGTCGTCATGGTATCGGTGGTGGTAAGAACCACGGTCGCACCAAAGACTCCTTGGGGTCAGAAGACACTTGGCTATAAGACACGCCGCCGCAAGAGCACTAGCTAAGTTTATTGTAAGAAGCCGTCATGCGGCTAAGAGGAAATAACGTATGAGTCGTTCACTAAAAAAAGGTCCATTTATAGATTTCAAGCTTGCCAAGAAAGTGGATGCTCTGGTAACTGATGACCGTACCATCATTAAGACATGGGCTCGTGCCAGTACTATTGCACCAGATTTTGTCGGACGACTATTGCTGTTCACAACGGCAAAGTTCACGTCCAGTGTTTGTTACTGAGAATATGGTTGGTCACAAGCTTGGTGAATTCAGCCCAACCCGTAAGTTCCGAAGCCACGGTGGTAAGTTAGCGAAAGGTAAGTAGGATTAATATGGCAGTTAAAGCAATAGCTAAAGGTGTTCGTATGAGCCCACGCAAAGTCGGTGTGGTGGCTGCTCTAGTTCGTGGTCGCACTGTTGAAGATGCACTTGTTATCCTTGAGCACACGCCTCGCCGCAGCTGCATTGCCGTTATGAAAACGATTGAGAGCGCTCAAGCTAATGCTGATCATAACCATGACTAAAGCCAGTACGCTTCGGATTACTGAAATTACCGTTAATCACGGTCCACGCTTAAAGCGCTATCGTCCAGCTGCTCATGGCCGTGCTTTGCCATTTCAGACGCAGAACTAGTCACATATCGCGTTGTTGTCGATGGTGAAAGCGTCGCGAAGTTAAAGAAGCCAGTTGTAAAGAAAGCTGACAAGAAGAAGGAGACAAAATAATGGGACAAAAAGTTAACCCTATTACCATGCGTCTCCAGGTCAATAAGGACTGGCGCAGCAAATGGTTTGTCGACAAGCGCGATTATGCTAAATTCTTAAGGATGATCTTGCGGTTCGCCGTCTTATTCAACATAAGCTTGGTAGCCGAGCGCTATTAATAAAGTTGACATTACCCGTACACCAAATCTTGTTACCGTCACTATTGCTACTGCTAAAGCTGGTGTGTTATTGGCCGAGGTGGTGCTGGCGCTCAGAGCTTAAAGACGCAATTGAAAAGATCTATGCGTACACCTACTCGGGTCAACATTGAAGAAGTTAAGAAGCCTGATTTTACGCTAAACTAGTTGCTGAGAATATTGCCCACCAGTTGGAGCGCCGTATGAGCTTCCGCCGCGCTATTAAATCGACTGCTGCCGCTACTATGCGTGCTGGTGCCAAAGGTATTCGTATCGAAGTTGTCTGGCCGATTTAACGGTGCTGAAATGTCCCGCCGCGAAAAAGAAGTTGCCGGTAGCGTACCACTTCATACTCTTCGTGCCGATATTGATTATGCCCAAGTTAACGCTCAAACTGTTGCCGGCATCATCGGTGTTAAAGTTGGATTTATAAGGGAGAGGTGCAGTAATGTTACTTCCTAAGCGAACTAAATTCCGCAAGGTCCGCAAGGGCCGGATTCGCGGTGTTGCTACCAGTGGCAATTACATTGCTTTTGGTGACTTTGCGCTTGCAGGCTCAAGGTCACGAGCGCATTACTTCCGTCAAATTGAAGCCGCTCGTCAGGCTATGACCCGCTACATTAAGCGTGGTGGTAAGATTTGGATCCGTATTTTCCCGCACACCCCAGTTACCCGCAAGCCACATGACGTTAAGATGGGCAGCGGTAAAGGCAGTCCCGAATTTTTTGTTGCTAAAGTTAGACCTGGCACCATCTTGTTTGAAATGCAGGGTGTTTCCGAAGAAGTTGCTCGCGAAGCTATGCGTCTAGCTGCCCACAAGCTGCCGGTAAAGACTAAGTTCTTAGTCAGGGAGGAGGCATAATATGAAAGTTGCTGATATCCGTAAACTTTCAACTTCTGAGTTACGACTGAGACCACTAAATTGCGCGAAGAAATTACTGAACTTAAACGCCAGATTATTAATGGGCGAGATTCAGAACACCAGCATATTCGTGTTAAGCGTAAAGATCTGGCTCGTATGCTGACCGTTCTAGGCGAAGCTCTAACAAAGGAGACCAAATAATGGCTAAAACAATTATCGGTGTTGTGTCATCCGCTAAAGCAGACAAGACGATTGTCGTGACCGTACAAGACGCGTAAAACCCATCCTCTGTACCATAAGCAGTACACTGTTAGTAAGAAATTTATGGCCCATGATGAGAAGAACGAAGCTCAAGTCGGCGATAAGGTTGAGATTGTTGAAACTCGCCCAATTAGCGCACGCAAGCACCATCGTTAAATAGAATTATTGAGAAACCTGCTTCGAGAAGATAGCCTTGCTCTTACAAAAGCTACGGATGATTGCTGACAAACCATCAGCTAAAGCAAAGCAGGATAAGTCTGACGAGGAAATATCATGATTCAGCAGGAAACCCGACTACTCGTCTGCGATAACAGCGGTGCAAGGAAATCCTTTGCATCCGTGTGCTTGGTGGTACCCGTCGGCGCTATGCGAGTGTCGGTGACGTTATTGTTGCGACCGTCAAGCAAGCTAACCCAAGCGGTGCCGTTAAGAAGAAAACCGTCGTTAAGGCTGTCGTTGTTCGAACACGTAATCAAATTCGCCGCAAAGACGGTTCGACGATTCGATTTGACGATAATGCTGCCGTTATTATTGGCGATGACAAGCAGCCAAGCGGAACACGTATTTTTGGGCCAGTACCACGAGAACTACGCGATCATGGGCTATGCAAAAATTGTTTCTCTAGCTCCGGAGGTACTTTAATGATGAATAAGATTACCGAAACCAAAGTATTTAAGATCCGCCTGAAAAAGGGCGACACGGTTGTCGTTCGAGCCGGCAAATACAAGGGTAAGACCGGTAAAATAACTGCCGCACATCCTCGTGAGAATAAGGTGACCGTCAAGGTATTAATATCGTTAAAAAGCACGTAAAACCGAACCAAGCACACCCTCAAGGCGCAATCGTCGAGATTACTAAGCCGATCTGGGTCAGCAAAGTTAGTATCGTCGAACCTACCAGCAAAGAAAGCCATCTCGAATTGGCTTTAAGTTGAATGATGACGGTAGCAAAATCGCGTATATATAAGAAGACAGGAAAGGAGATCAAGTAATGGCAGTCGCTAAATCAGCATCTACACCTAAAGCCAGTGACACATCTGCTCGGCTCTATTGCTCGTCTATCTGACAAAACTTGCTCCTGAACTCTGAAAGAGCTTGAGCTTAAGAATCCGCATGAACTTCCCAAACTTGAAAAAGTAGTCGTTAACGTCGGGCTCGGTCGAGCCAAAGATGATAAGAAAATTATGGAAGCCGCGACCAACACCCTGCGTAAAATAACCGGCCAACAACCAGTTCAGACGGTTGCCAAGAATTCTATTGCGGGATTTAAACTTCGTGAAGGTAATAAGATTGGTCTGAAAGTTACACTCCGCGGCGAGCGAATGTACGAGTTTGTTGACCGACTTATTACTATTGTTTTACCTAGACTGCGTGACTTTCATGGTGTAAGTGTAAAAGCGTTCGATAAACAAGGCAACTACTCGCTCGGCTTTATCGATCAATCTGTCTTCCCGGAACTGAGCTTTGAAGAAACCACCACGCCTCATGGTCTGCAGGTAATATTCGTAATTAAATGCAACGAAAAGCAGCAGGCCCGTGCTTTACTGGAAAAATTCGGTATGCCGTTTGAGAAGGAGAATAAGTAATATGGCTAAGAAATCTATCATTGCCAGGGACGAAAAAAGAATCAGAATGATTGAGCAATATGCCGCTAAGCGCGCTGAACTCAAGAAGCTTGGTGACCAAGAAGGTCTGGCAAAGTTGCCACGTAATCAGCCCAACGCGTCGCACTAACCGCTGTGTCGAGACCGGTAGACCACGCGCATATATGCGTCAGTTTGGACTAAGCCGTCTCAGTTTTCGTGAGCATGCCAGTAAAGGTGAGATACCTGGTGTAACGAAATCGAGCTGGTAGGAGATATAGATATGAGTAATACATCAACCGATCCAATAGCAGATATGTTTACCCGAATTCGTAACGCCATGCGGTACATAAAAACGAGGTTAGCTTGCCACACTCCAGTATTAAAGAATCCGTAGCTCGTTTGCTGAAAGAAAGCAACTTTATTGATGATGTTTCCGTAAGTGACGCAACTGTCGGTAAGACATTAAATATCAAAATTAATAACGAGAATAGCAATGCTCGTATTACCGAAATTGTCCGTTTGAGTAAACCTGGTCGTCGTTCGTATGTCAATGCCACAGGAGATACCGGTTGTTAAGCGTGGACGTGGAATCGTCATCATCTCAACGAGCAAAGGTCTGATGACCGGTGAGCGTGCGAAGACTGAACGCGTTGGTGGCGAATTAATTTGTAAAGTTTATTAAGGACAAGAGGATATATAATTATGAGTCGAGTAGGAAAACTGCCGATCGCCATCCCGAGCGGTGTGACAATCACTGTCGACGACTCCGAAATTACCGTAGCCGGTAGCAAAGGACACTCAAGCAGTTCACGATGCCAGATATTCACGTCACGCAAGAAGGTGATCAGTTATTAGTAACGCGAGCAAACGACGAACCAAAAATACGGGCCAAGCATGGTCTGATGCGAGCACTTGTTAATAATATGGTCGTCGGAGTCAGCTGAAGGCTTTAGTAAGAAACTAGAAATTAATGGCGTCGGCTATCGCGTAGCAATGCAGGGAGCCGATCTTAAGCTGAATCTTGGCTTTTCACACGATGTTATTTATAAGATTCCAGCCGGCAGTAACCGCCGTAACTGAGCAGAACACTATTACAATTAGCGGCATCAGCAAGCAACAAGTCGGACAAGTCGCAGCAGAAATCCGAGCACTAAAGAAACCTGAACCTTATAAGGGCAAAGGCATTAAATATGAAGGCGAGCGTATTATTCGTAAGAGCGGCAAGAGCGGGAAGGATAAATAGATATGAATAATCTAGCCCATAAGCTACATAATCGTCGCTTGCGCAAGCATCGTATCCGCTCACAAGTATCTGGCACTGCTGAGCGTCCACGTCTGAGTGTTTTTATCAGTAATATGCATATTACTGCACAACTTATTGACGACGTATCCCATCAAACACTTAGTTATGCGACTACTATAGGGCAAAAATCTGCTAAAGGTACGATGACTGAACAAAGCCACTTGGGTTGGTACAGAGATTGCAAAGCAAGCTAAGACGGCAAAAATTAAGACAGTTGTATTTGACCGTGGCGGTAAAATTTATCATGGCCGTGTCGCAGCATTAGCTGATGCAGCACGTAAAGCAGGACTGGAGTTTTAATCATGGCGGATAATAAACCGCAGGAACGGCGGAATCGACGGCCGGAAATTATGCCGGAAGAAAAGCAATTTGACGAGACGAACACTACACATTGACCGTGTGGCTCGCGTGGTTAAGGGCGGAAGGCGTTTTCGTTTTCGTGCGCTTGTAGTGGTCGGCGATCGGAAACATAAGGTTGGTATCGGTACGGCGAAAGGTGCTGATGTTACAGCCGCCGTTACAAGGCTACTGAAGTTGCAAAGAAGCATTTCGTAGAAGTTTCTCTTTATAAAGGTACGCTCCCTCATGATGTTGAAGCAAAAGTCAGTGGAGCGCGAATACTTCTAATGCCAGCTAGCGCTGGAACGGGACTGATTGCAGGTGGGGCGGTTCGCACTATCCTTGAAGTTGCTGGCGTTAATAATGCACTTAGTAAGTCGCTTAGGGTCAACGAATAAGACAAATACCGCCTACGCAACTATTGCTGCGCTACAAAGTTTAGTTCCAGCCAAGCGATGGGTTACTGCTAAACCGAGAAATTCTAAGGCAAAAAAAGATGTTGAGGAAACAGTTTCATCAAAGCCTTCGAAGAGCGAGGTAAAGGTATGAAGTATAACGAACTAAAGACCAGGCGCGTTAAAGACGTTAAGCGCGTTGGTCGTGGTATTGCCGCCGGTCAAGGTAAAACGGCTGGACGTGGTACAAAGGGCCAAATGGCTCGAACGGGAGCACGTAAGAAACCCGGCTTTGCCGGTGGACAAAATCCGCTTATGCAGCAGCTACCAAAGCTACCAGGTTTCCGAAGCCATAGGATTAAGCCAGAACTTGTGTATACTGGGCAACTCGATCAATTCGCTGGTAAAACGGTAAATAATGAAATGCTTGCCAATGCGGGTGTTATCAGCAATACTTTCGTTGAAGTCAAGCTTCTCTTAAAAGGAGAGATTACGAAAAAAGTAACTGTACAGTTACAACGAGCAAGCCAAAATGCAATTGCCGCGATACAAGAAGCAGGGGGTACTTTTGAGAAAGTTCCACGTGTGTTACGGCCTAAGACAAGCGAAAAGAAAAATAAATAACACAACGCCAGCTCTAAAAAAAACTGCGTCATGTTATATACTAGAATAAGTTTTTTATAGTGAGCAATGGGGAGTTTGACTAAAACTAAATGAACTGGAAAATTATTTTACGTTCCCTGAACCATAAGGATATGCGGGGTCGTATTCTCGCCGTCCTTGGTATTTTATTGGTTTTTCGAATCCTTGCGCACATTCCTGTGCCGTTATCTAATCCCCAAACATTGCATCAGGTACTACAAAATCTTTTTAACTCCAGTAATACCCCTCAACTACTTAGCTTCATTAATGTTCTTTCCGGAGGTGCATTAGCGAACTTCTCAATCATGATTGCCGGTATGGGCCCATATATTAATGCGTCTATTATTATGCAGCTTATTGACCAAAGCAATTCCCCAATTGGAAGCACTACATAAAGAAGGTGAATTCGGTCAGAAAAAAATCAACCAATACACCAGAATCTTGACATTTCCTCTTGGCAATTGTCCAGTCAATTGGATCAATTTATTTAATCCGTCAAGCCGCCGAAAGCATAGGTGGTGTTGGTGATATTACTGCCAGCTCCTCATTTATGCAATGGGTGCTTATGGTAGCAGCACTCACGGGCGGCTCAATGCTGCTGATGTGGCTGGGCGAACTTATTACCGAACAAAGTATTGGCAACGGTATATCGCTGATTATTACTGTTGGTATTGTCAGCCGGTTACCGTCTAATATTTCGAGCATTATCACATCTGTCGCGACAAAAACCCATCATCTCAAATTGTTCGGTCATAACATGCCATTTAATAAAAGTGAGGCCATATATGCGGTCGTCACTATTTTTGCCGTGCTCCTAGTAACCTGGCTCGTGGTGATGCTCAATGAAGCGGCAAGAAATCTCACGGTTAACTATGCCAAACGCGTACAAGGCAATCGTACGTACGGGGGTATTACGACTCTTCTCCCCGTTAAACTTATAACGGCCGGAGTTGTGCCGATTATCTTTGCTGTGGCATTTTTGAGTGTGCCGAGTTTTGTGGGCCAGCTATTAACTGGTAGTCATGATACCAATTTAGCACATATTGGCATCAGATCTGGTGACATGGTTCCAAACGCCATCGGCCACTACATTTTCGACAGAAGGCATTAAGGCCTATATTTATCCAGTTACGTACTTTACTCTTGTTGTTGTCTTTACCTTTTTCTATACCAGTATTACTTTCAACTCGAAGGAAATTGCCGAGAATCTGCATAAACAAGGCGGATTTATTGAAGGCGTACGATCGGCGGCTGACAAACCGAGAAGTATTTAAGCAAAATCGTTAATCGCCTGACACTTTTTGGGGCAATTAGCTTGGGTATTCTGGCATTATTTCCGATCATCGCGCAAGTATTTATTAATGCTAAGTATTACTATCGGCGGCACCAGTGTTCTGATCTTGGTTTCCGTGGCACTTCAGACGTTACGCGCTGTCGAATCACGGGCATTAATGGTTACCTATGACCAGTATTCACAGCCGGACTTCTTCTATGAGCCTGAACACGGCTGCAGATGCTGCCACAGGTGGCCGGCGTTTGACGTATGCTCCCGCGGATTAACCACAAAAAAGCTGTCACAGCAGATTAATGCCACATGGTATTATTGAAGCAGGTCGTTAATTACTCTATTACGCACAGACTATCTATAATAGAATAAAACTCTTTACAAACTATATGTGGTAGCTGCTATAATTACCTCTTGTTATATTTATGGCAGCAATAAGGAAGTAATCGAGCTAACGGGAACAATCGTCGAGACCCTACCGGGGACTCAATTTCGAGTCGAACTCGAGAACGGCCATCAAATTATAGCTCACGTTGCCGGTAAGATGAGGAAGCATTTTATCCGCATTGTACCCGGCGACAGCGTTACTGTAGAGTTGACGCCTTACGATCTTACGAAGGGCCGGATTACGTATCGCAAGGGTTAGAACTCATATATTTAGAGCAGTGAGTCATCGCTGTAAGAAGGAGCATGATCCGCATGAAAGTGCGTGCCAGTGTCAAGAAAATTAGTCCTGATGATAAGATTGTCCGCCGCAAAGGTACGGATCTACGTTATCAATAAGCTTAAGCCTAAGCATAAGCAGAGGCAAGGCTAAAGTTATCATAGATGGCAGCATTGTAATTTCCAGGGAGTGCATAACTCGATTCCGAGCATCGAAAAGCAAGTTTGGGTTGCATTAACCTATGTATTATGGCATTGGGCCAAAAAGTTCCTATGATATTTTAGTCAAGGCTAAAGTTGAACCAACAGTTAGAGTTAAAAATTTGACCGATGCTGAGATATCCCGAATTCAAGAAGTTATTAACGCCGATTACTTAGTTGAGGGTGAATTGCAGCGAATCGTTAGTGGCAATATTAAGCGTCTCAAGGATATTAATTCATATAGAGGTATACGACATAAGGCAAACTTACCAACTCGTGGACAACGAACCAAGACAAATGCCCGAACACGTCGAGGTAAGAAGGTTACAGTTGGCGGAACAGCTAAGAAAGTCGCATCTAAGACTTAAGGATTATTATGGCAGATAAATCATCTTCAACAACTGCTTCAACGGCAAAGACCGCACCGAAGCGAAAAAAAGCAAAACGAACTGTTGCAACTGGACAGGTGCATGTGCTCGCTACTTTTAATAATACAATCGTAACCTTTACGGATCCGAAAGGTAATGTGCTCACTACCTCTAGCGCCGGTGCCTGTGGATTTCGAGGATCTAAAAAGGG
>CAWCCP010000003.1:0-120986 GCA_963794235.1 uncultured bacterium | reverse complement strand
CATTCGGGGAGAGAAGGGTGCAATCGACAGTGAATTTGGTGCAACCACTAAACGTCCGCGGCGAGTGGGATATCCTGATCTCCCTGAACTACGCAGTGCAATTGTAGTAAACGGCGTCGATGAACTTGTACTTTCTAAAATGGATCATGTTAGTCGTTTTGGTGAAACGTTTAAAGTGGCGACAGCTTATCATGAAGAAGGCAAGCTACGTCAAACGGCACCAGCCTCAGCCCTACTTCTTGCAAAATGCGTTCCAGTCTACAGTACTCTGGATACTTGGGGCGAAATAGATGCTGTTCGTGATTATCAAAATTTACCTCACACTGCAAAACACTTTGTTGAATTCCTTGAAAAAGAACTCAACGTACCGGTTACAAAAATTGGAGTTGGCCCAGAGCGAAATCAAGTTATCATAAAAAACACGATAGTCAATTAATTTACTCTCTCCATAACTGTGACTGATAATTTAAATACGAGCATACATAACACAACCTGACGTATAAAGATTAGCCACAGTTAAAATTCGAAACTCGGATATAGCTGGACTCAAAAAAGCAATAAAATCAATATTTGTTCTGATTGAAATAGAAGTATAATGCTTAATTTGATATATGGAAATGGTTCAGATGAAGAGCCATTCTTTTAAAGTTCCTTCAGCTACTTTAGTTGAAAGTTCGAAAGATTACGACATATTCCAATGGATATGAACATATGGAAAAATACACGAGTATCCTCTCAGAGCAAGTGCGACCAGACTGACTTTGGATATCGCTTATGATTACGTATTGACAATATATCGATTCGTGTTATATAATATTATGCTCAAGTTTCAAGAGTCATGAGTATCGTTACGGTATTTATTGTTCTCGACCTCATTTGAATGATTTAGTTAACTTGCTTTAAAAACCGTCATAGAGGACCTTAAACGAATGTCAAGCCCTGTTATTGCAATCCCTGGTAGAAGATTTGAAACCGAACCCCCTAAAGGGGTAACTAACCCTGATGATCGTTTAACGCAGGTCCTCGGTACTACTAGAGCCATCGGCAATTTCGTAACACTTAACGGTGGTGCACCACTCGCGATTTTGCCTGGAACGCCGATAGATGTTCAGCTCGCCCTTCTTGAACATGCGGATGGTTTGTTATTTTCAGGGGGAGGGGATTTGGATTTAGCATTAAGCAAATCAGCAAATACACCTGATAACCCTCAAGCAGAAAGTCTTATGCCAATCTTACCGGAACGCGACCATGATGAAAAACGTATTTTGGAGCGAGGACTCGACTTAGGCATGCCCATACTTGGCATTTGCCGAGGCATGCAATTGATAAACGTAACAATGAATGACGGTACACTTTATTACATCGACCATATTAATGATGATCCTGACGATGTCTCTCATTTAGACGTTAGTGCTCCCGCTAATCATACAAATGAAGTTGAACTATTTTCAGGAACTGAATTGAGTGACGAGATTATTCGCGCAAGCAGCAGTCACATTATTGAGATGGCATCAGCCCATCATATGGCAATTGCAAGACCAGGTGAAGGACTCATCGTAGCTGGAAGAAGCATTGGTAAAACACGTATCGTCAAGTTTCTTACGAGTAAAGACGGAAACGTTCTTGGAGTTCAAGGCCATCCAGAATTCCAGCTTGAAGCACCATACTCAAGAGCCATTGGTGGACTTTTAATGCGACATGCTGCTGAATACCATCAGAACAAAACATTCATGATGCAACGATGAGGACTTAGACAGTAAGTCCTAGTAGAAAAAGTGTTTTTTGAATAAGCGCTGCCGCATCGGAGTTAGTAGGTTGGCCATAATTTTTACTGCTATTAAAATGATTTAAAATATTGATCACTTCTTCAGTATTGAGATCTTCATCAAGAGCTGCTCTGACTCCTCTAATGAGCACTTCGGCTTGCGATTTACTACATTGAGTTGCCCGTTTATGAAACGTACTGAGAATTTCTTTCGAACGTTTGAGAAATTCAGGCTGCCATTCTCCAGCAATACGATGATGGTAATGCATGAGTGCGAGGCGTATTGTGGCAAAATCATAGTCTTTTAGAAGATCTGTTGCGAAAATGAGATTTCCAAGTGACTTGCTCATTTTTTCCCCGTCCAGCAACATAGGTGAAACGTGCATCCAATGGCGAACCGGCAGCATATCGCTCATTCCATAACTTTGTGCAATTTCGCATTCATGATGGGGAAAAATCAGATCCGTTCCACCACCATGTAAATCAAACGGTGTGCCAAGTAACTTTTTAGACATAACGCTGCACTCTATATGCCAGCCCGGTCGGCCAAAACCGAAAGGCGAATCCCATCTGGCAGGATCGTTTGAATCGTTTACACCCTTCCAAAGTAAAAAATCTAAAGCATTGCGTTTACCAGGACGCTCTGGATCACCACCCCGAATAGCCATAAATGCCAACTGTAATTTTTTGCTAAAACCGGAAAATGAACCAAATGATTTATCTTTTGAAATATCAAAATAAATATCATTCTCTACACTATACGCGAACTCAGCCTCCAGCAGGGTACTGATTGCATCTATCATTTCATCTATATATTGGCTCGCTCGTGGTTCTGCATAGAGCGACCTAAAATGGAGCTCGGTGAGTGTGTGGTCAAAAGCCTTAATTTCCCTATCGGCTAATTCGGTATATGGTATTCCTATCTCTTTTGCCCGAATATAGATTGGCTCATCAACGTCAGTTATGTTGCGCACTAGGTGTACTTCATGACCCATATCTTCTAAGCGTCTTTGCAGGAGATCATATGTCATAAAAGTAAATATGTGTCCTAAGTGAGCTGCATCATATGGGGTGATACCACACACGTAAATACTGACAGTATTACCTACTTTAAAAGGTTGGCATTTTTTTCGCCGTGTGTCGTATATATTCATATACAATGTATAGTAACATCAACGAAATACGTGACTCGTAAAATATCACACTCATATAAGAGGATTCCTTATGTACACTAACAATATGGCAGAAAAAGGCTATCCATTCTTACAAGCTCGCACAGTACTTGGAATTGCAGCCCATCCAGATGATCTGGATTTTGGCGCTGCCGGAACTATGGCGAAATTTGCTCAGCAAGGTGCAAGTGTTCATTACCTTATTATCACTGATGGAAGCAAAGGCTCTTCAGATCCTAGTGTCTCTGCAGAAGAACTAGTGAAAATTCGTGAAGCTGAACAGAAAGATGCAGTTAAAGTTATCGGCGGAAAAGATGTTTACTTTCTGGGTTATCCTGATGGCGAGCTGGAAATTACAATACAGCTTAAGCGAGATGTAGTTAAAGTCATCCGCACAGTTAAACCGGACATTGTAGTGACCACGGACCCGTCAATGCTCTATTCAGCAGAGCGAGGTTTTATCAACCATCCAGACCACCGAGCTGCTGGACAAACAGCCCTCGATGCGGTCTTCCCACTTGCTCGAGATCATCTCACATTTCCAGAACTATTTGCGGAAGGTTACAAGCCTCATATTACTCCAACGGTTTTACTCACAAATTTTGAAAAAAGTAATTATTATGTCGACATAAGCGATACATTCGAACAAAAGGTCAATGCTATTAAGGCACACACAAGTCAAGTTGGAAACATGAAACAAATGCGGGGGTGGATGGAAGAACTGGCAGCGAAAACTGGCGAAAAAGCAGGCTTTAAACGCGCTGAGGGATTCATAAAGATTTCACTAAGATAAAACCTAACCGCACAGATAATCTGGCTGCTTTTTGGTATAGTGTAAGTATGCAGTTTATCCTTAGTACGGGGTGGGAAGATGGGATTGCGGATTTAACCCAGCGTCTCGTCCATGAACTTTCAAGTGGGAAAAAAGTTCTTTGGTTAGTCAGCGGTGGCTCCAACATCCATGCAAGCATTCAGATTATGAACCACATAACAGCGGATCTCAGCGAGACGTTGACTATCATGCCGGTAGACGAACGGTACGGTCCTGAAGGGCATGATAATTCAAACTGGGCGTCACTTTTAAAAGCGGGCTTCAAGACACGACACGCAAAAACTCTACCCGTGCTTGAGGGTGAACTTTCTTTTCAAGCTACTATTATTCGGTTTCAGCATCTTGCGAGTAAAGCCTTTACATCCTCAGACAGCATACTAGGCCAGCTTGGAATTGGCGACGATGGACATATCGCAGGAATTCTACCTAATAGTGAAGCAACACGTGCTAGAGAAGAAATGGTAGTAGGTTACCATACGCCGATATATGATCGACTTACGTTAACTTTTTCAGCAATCAAACAAATAACCGCAGCGTATACCTTCGCATTCGGAGAGGCTAAAGCTAACGCACTCAAAATACTAGAAACAAAAATTGTTCCACTCGAACAACAGCCAGCGCAAATTTTAAAGCATATGCATGAATCATACGTATATAATGATCAAAGAGGAGATGCATAATTATGAAAATAGCCATCCAGGGTCTCGGTCGAATGGGAATACAAATTAGCCATAAGCTTTCTGAAGACGGGCATACAGTTATCGCTCATAATCGCAGTCAAGGGCCCATTGATGAGGCAGTCAGCTATGGTGCAATTGGTGCTCCGACAAAAGCTGAAGTTTTAAAGTCATTTGGAGACGACCAAGTTGTCCTTTGGATTATGCTTCCAGCCGATATTGTGGATGATCAAGTTGACGAGTGGCTCGAGCTTTTACCAACCGGGAGCATATTTATAGATGGCGGAAATTCTGATTATCGTTTAACTAAAAAACTAAATCAAAAGATTCTTGATAAAGGATCTCAGCTACTCGATGTTGGAACAAGCGGAGGAGTCTGGGGTTATCAAAATGGGTTTTCAATGATGGTTGGAGGTGATAGTGCTGAAACATTCAAAATAGTAGAGCCTACACTCAAATCACTGTCTTTGCCTAGCGGCGCATACTATCATTTTGGGCCAAGTGGAAGTGGCCATTTTGTTAAAATGACTCATAACGCCATTGAATACGGCATAATGGAAAGCCTCGCAGAAGGGTATCATGTTTTAAAAGAGGGACCATATAAGGAACTCAATCTTGCTGCAGCTGGCGAAGTATGGCAACATCATAGCGTTATTACTTCTTGGTTAAATGAGCTGTGCGAAGCAGCACTCAAAGAAAACCCGGAGCTGGAGGGTATTGAAGGCTACGTCGCTGAAAGTGGTGAGGCTCGTTGGACTTTAGAAACCGCAAAAGATCTGAATATTCCACTCTCAAGTATCCAGGCTGCTTTCGACGTACGAATAGCCTCACAGAATGGTGAAACTAATTTTGCCACTAAATTAGTCGCTGCAATGCGCAATAAATTCGGCGGACATAATTTAAATAAATGAGATCTATGAATGAGAAGTTTAATTTCCTAGGAGAGAGACAAAACAGCATGAGATTATATGTCTGAGCAACCAAGCTTGAGCCCAACAATTATTGTAATATTCGGTATTACAGGTGATCTATCGCACCGGTATTTACTTCCTGCGCTTTACCATCTCTTTAAAGACGGTCTCCTTCATGAACAAACTGAAATTGTAGGCATCAGTCGAAAAAAGATGACCGCTCGAGAGTTGCTTGATCAAGTTGAACTTTGCGTTAACGAATCAGACAAAACATGTGATCCGGACACCTTAAATAAAATGTACTCCCGTTCTCAGATGTTCGAAATGGATCCAGTTAATCCAGATGATTATGTAAAACTCCGAGCTCTTCTTGACGATATAGAAAAAAAGCATGGCATTTGCATGAACCGTCTCTACTATCTTTCCATCCCACCGCAAGTATATGATCCGATTATCACTCAAATGGGTAAGGCAGGCCTCAATGCAAGTTGTGAACACGGGAAAGCCATGACTCGGCTATTAGTCGAAAAGCCTTTTGGCTACGATCTTGTTTCTGCACAGTCATTGATAACTGACACCGCCTTGGTTTTTGGTGAAGAGCAAATTTTCCGTATTGATCACTATATGGCAAAAGAAACAGTTCAAAATATTCTAACGTTCCGTTTTGCTAACCCAATTTTTGAAGCCCTTTGGAATCAAGAACATATTGAACGTATTGAAATCAGTGCAAGTGAACAAATTACCATTGAAGGTAGAGCTCAATTTTACGAACCAGTCGGTGCGCTGAGAGACTTTATTCAAAGTCACTTACTCCAGGTACTTGCGATCGTCACAATGAATAAACCTGAGACTATGGATAGTGAACATATCCACATTAGTAAGCAAAATGTCCTTGATCAAGTTGAGCCCGTACCTGCTAACATGGTTAATACTCATAGTGTGCGCGCTCAATATATGGGTTATAAAGAAGAGGTGAGCAACCCTGATTCTACCACTGAAACATTTGCTGGCATTCGCGTCAGAATTGACAGTGAACGCTGGAGAGATGTGCCGATTATTATATGGACAGGGAAGGCTTTGAATGAGAAAAGAACAGAGATATGTGTGTACTTCAAAGGTAATGGAGAGCAACCAAACCGGCTCCGTTTTCGCATTCAACCAAATGAAGGTATCGAACTTGATTTACTAACAAAGAAACCTGGTTTTGAAAACTCACTGCAAAGCGTGGCGATGGATTTTTCGTACCAACAGAATTTCAACAACAATGATCATCCAAACGCATATGAAAGGGTTTTAGTTGATGCCGTCAGGGGAGACCATACATTATTCTCAACAAGCCAGGAAGTACTCGCAGCTTGGAGAATAGTCCAGCCGGTCATCAGTGAATGGGCAAAGAACAGTGCTGGTCTGTCTGAATACGCTGTTGGGACCGTGGGGTATGACTTAGTCAAGCCAATTGTGAGCTAATCTGTTAAACTGGAGCAGGCATGATTACATATTTGCAAGCATTAATCTTAGGTTTCTTGCAGGGCGTTAGTGAACTTTTCCCCATATCAAGTCTTGGGCATTCCGTTCTTATTGCATGGCTATTTAACTGGAATAATATTTTGGCCGACGAAAGTAAGAGTGAGTCTTTCTTTCTTTCTTTTTTAGTAATCCTCCATGTTGCAACCGCGATTGCTCTTTTCGTTTTTTACCGTAAAACCTGGGTACGTCTCATCAAAGGTTTCATACTATCCGTCAAACAGCGTGAAATAAAAAATCCTGATTCACGTCTCGCATGGCTCATTATTGTTGCATCAATACCCGCAGGTATTGTAGGCCTTCTATTCGAGAATATACTCAGAGTGCAATTTGCAAAACCGCTCGCTGCTATGATTTTCTTAATACTAAACGGCTGTATTCTTCTAGCGGGCGATCATTACCAGAAAAATCGTCCACGCCAGCGACATAAAAGCACTTCATCAATTTCTTCAACAAGCGAACAGGTTAGTAACAAGTTAGACTTTAAAAGAGCAGTAATTATTGGTTTTGCTCAGCTCTTTGCGTATTGTGCAGGCATTAGTCGTTCGGGAATAACTATGGTAAGCGGTCTCTATAGCGGTCTGAATAATGAAGATGCCGCACGCTTTTCATTCTTGCTGGCCACCCCACTTATTTTTGCAGCAGGGCTACTAAAGTTACCAGATTTTTTTGGAAGCCTTGATGCCGGAGTGCGAATGCAAATCCTTGCCGGAGGTGTCGCTGCAGCAATAGGAGCATATTTATCCGTAAGATTTCTCGATAAATATTTTCAAAATAAAAGCCTTCGTCCGTTTGGAATTTATTGTGTAAGTGTCGGGGTACTGCTTATTATTTTTGGGATATTCAGAGGTCATTTCTAAGACGAACGATGTTAATCGATACACTCATTATACTATTTGCGATTGGAGCTGTTTTTCGCGGCCGAGAAATTGGCTTCGTCCGACAGCTTTGTTCGACAATCGGTTTCTTTAGCGGTCTTTTCATTGGAGCAGATTTAGAGCCCCACACTGTTATTTACGCCCATACACAAATTGCTAGAGTTCTCGTTACGCTATTGACGACTCTAGGATGTGCATTAGTTTTATTAACGCTTGGTGAATACGTTGGTGTGCGACTCAAAAGTAAAGTTTTACTCAAACCAATTAATCTATTCGACAATGGATTCGGATCGCTTGTTAGTGTTGCGTCTCTACTGTTTAGCGTTTGGCTAGCTGCATCAGTGATCAGCGCCCTGCCATTCGAGTCGCTTCAAAATGAAATTCATAGTTCTAGAATCGTAGCAGCCTTAAATCGTGTTCTACCGAATGCACCAACATTAATCGCAGAACTTGGTAATCTTATCGATCCGAATGGATTTCCCCAAGTATTCGTTGGAAGTGAACCAAGCCCTCGCACAAATGTTAGTCTACCAAGCCTTGGAGCTATGGAGTATGCAGTCAATCATGATAGAGGATCAGTCGTTAAGGTTGAGGGGCAGGGCTGTGGAGGAATTGTTGAAGGCTCAGGTTTTGTCGTGGGTCCTGGATTAATTGCGACGAATGCCCATGTAGTCGCTGGTATCCGGCATCCATTTGTCGAAGATTCAAACGGCACCCACTCGTCGCGTGTGATATGGTTTGATCCGAATCTCGATTTTGCCGTTTTACGGGTACCACATCTAGCCGGCTCAAGCCTAGATATCTCATCTGCCCATGTCGCATCTGGTACACCTGCCGCCGTACTTGGTTATCCTGGAGGCGGACCGTTTTCCGCGGGTACCGCAGCCGTGCTTGATGAGTTTACGGCAAGCGGGCGTAATATATATGGAACCGGTAATACCAATCGAGATGTCTTCGAGGTACAAGCAACGATCATCCCCGGTAATTCTGGTGGCCCATTAGTCGCAAAAAACGGAAGTGTCATCGGAATCGTATTTGCAGAATCGACCGAATATCAACATGTTGGCTATGCACTGACCACTCCGCAAGTAATTACTGAACTAAAACAAGCGACGTTAAATAATCAAACTGTCAGTACGGGCCGTTGCGCCTCCTAACAAAATTAAACTCTGAATTACAGACAGTATTGATATAATTAAGCTAAAGATGTTGAAGAGAAAAATTACTGTACAGAGTGCACTTCCATATATCCTAATAATTGGCGGAGCTATTGGGTATATTTGTGCCTTTATTATAATGTTCGATAAAGTTCAACTGCTGAAAAATCCAAACTATGTTCCTTCATGTAACCTAAATCCAATTATTAGCTGTGGTAACGTGATGTCAAGTCAACAAGGTTCAGCGTTTGGCTTTCCGAATCCGTTTATAGGTCTTGGGGCTTTTCCTATTCTGCTCACTGTTGGTATGGCCATAAAAGCAGGGGCTAAATTTAAAAGATGGTTTTGGCTAGGATTGGAAGCGGGAACAATTTTTGGGCTATTATTTGTTCACTGGCTCTTCTTTGAAAGTGTCGACCGTATACATGCGCTTTGTCCCTGGTGCATAGTCGTATGGATCGTTACCATTACGACGTTTTGGTACACAACTCTTTACAATATCGATCAAAAATATATACGTTTACCCAAAGGAAACGCGCTTAAGGCATATGGTTGGATCAGACGTCATCATTTAGACATACTCTTTGTGTGGTTCATTATCATTGCTGGGCTCATTCTAAAGCATTTTTGGTACTACTACGGTCATTACCTCTAAAGCGTTTACATTGGATATATCTTCAAACATAAGTATTACACTTTATCATCCGATGCGTGATACAATGCAACAGGCCATGGCAAATACCCCTTCATAACAAGTAGCTCAAGAATACGACGTTAACTTGCAGTCTAGGGATACTTGCCTCTGGCCATGGGCTGATTTGCCTTAATTTTTTAGTATGTCCAGCAAAAAACGCAACAACCGTATTAACGCTGAGACTCCGGCTGAGATTTTAGCTCGGAGAGTTGTTGTTGCAAAAAAAATCTCGGCGGTAGTCCCTACGGGGAAAGTCATTCAAAAGACTGGCGACTACTGGAATATGCTCGGTCCTGGACTTACGACAGGTGCATCGGATGATGATCCGTCCGGCATCGCCACCTATTCGCAAACTGGAGCTCAGTACGGTTTTCAATTATTATGGCTTGCCGCGTGGACATTCCCCCTCATGGCCGTCATCCAAGAAATGTGCGCTCGTATTGGACTCGTCACGGGAAGAGGACTTGCCGGGAACATACGCGTTTATTTTCCAAAACGAATGTTGTATATTTGCACCTTGTTATTATTTGTGGCTAACGCCTTAAATATCGGTGCTGACATTGGTGCAATGGCAAAGGCCGCTCAATTACTGAATCAGCAACTCAATTTCAGTACGCTCGTTGTTAGCTTCACTATTGTGAGTCTATTAATGCAGATATTTACTCCGTATGCTCAGTATGTCCGCTATCTAAAGTGGCTGGCGCTCGTCCTTTTTAGTTACGTCTTTTCGGCTCTTTTAGCCCATCTGAAATGGCACGTCGTACTCGATAACTCAGTACTTCCTCGCATTACTTTTTCAAAAAACCAAATTTTACTGGTGTGTGCTATTCTCGGTACAACAATTTCACCATATCTCTTTTTCTGGCAAACCTCTCAAGAAGTTGAAGTCCAAATCTCTAAAGGCAAAACCACGTTAGCTGAACGAAAAGTCGCAACAGCTCCTGGAGAAATTAAAAGTATGCGTGTAGATGTATGGTCGGGTATGATTTTATCCAATGTCGTTATGTTTTTCATTATTTCTGCTTGCGCGAGCGTGCTGTTTAGCCGTGGTATTACTAATGTAACAAGTGCCTCTCAAGCAGCAGAAGCCCTACGACCATTTGCGGGCAACTCCACCTATTTTCTTTTCGCTATTGGCATTATTGGTACCGGTTTATTGGCAATTCCAGTAATGGCAGGGTCCAGCTCATACGCCTTGGCCGAAAGCTTTCATTGGCGACAAGGTCTTCATCATAAGTTTAGTGAAGCCTACGCGTTCTACGGCATCATTATTCTCTCGATGGTTGTCGGCCTCGCACTTAACTTTATCGGCATTGATCCAATTAAGGCCTTAATCTATGCAGCAGTAGGAAATGGCTTGGTCGCACCAATTATTCTCCTTTGTATTGTCATTATTAGCAGTAATCATCGGATTATGGGCCGCTGGACCAATAAACCTCTTACTACGGCTATCGGCTGGCTTGTTATAGCCGGTATGACGGCTGCGGGCATCGCAGCTATTGTTACAATCTTCTAGGGCTGCAGCAGGTTACACTTTTCAAAGAAACGATCCTACTCGGATCGTAATGCTTCGATTGGATCTCGCCGGGCAGCTTTAAAAGCCGGAACTGTGCCAAAAATGATACCGATCAATAGAGAAACAGCAGTTGCTAAGACAACGACCTGCCAGCTAATAATGGGTGTAAGGTTTGTGAATAAACGCAAGCAAATATCAATAAAGAAAGATAGTAAAATGCCTAAGATGCCTCCGGACAAACTTAGAACACTCGCTTCTATCATAAATTGACTGAGAATTTGTCGATTAGTTGCTCCCACTGCTTTGCGAATCCCAATTTCATGCATACGCTCAGCAACCGAAACAAGCATCACGTTCATAATTCCAATTCCACCAACAAGCAATGAAATAGCAGCAACGCCCGCTATTAAACGCGTAAGCAAATCCAGAACCGCACTACTGCTCGATAAATCCTGGCTTTGTTCAAGCACACTAAAATCATTCGCCCCACCATTGACGTTTGATAATGACCTCCTAATAGAGTGTACCGTAGTCTCAGTTTGAGAAAGATTGCCAGGCTTAGCTAAAATTTCGTAGGTAAGTGCTGAGTTATTAGAAATATTTGCCGCAACGTCATAAGGAATAAAAATAGCGTTATTAAAATCAGCTTCCTGGGTCAATGGGGTATCATTGAACTGATTGAAAATTCCGCTCACTATAAATTGCTGACCACGAAATGTAAATGATCGACCGAGCGGTACATCTTCATTAAATAAGTTCTCCGCGGCAGTTTGACCAAGAACTGCATCATTAGATTGATCTCCGGGCGCAAGAAAACTTCCATAGGCAAGTGACTGATTCAATATGTTTGGCAAATCGCTCGTCGTACCAATTACTAATCCCTTTGTGTAGTAACCGTAATTTCCTTTAACCCCACCAGATACCACACTCAAAGGCGCAAACTCAGTAACGCCTCGTGATTTCGCAACAGCAGAGACATCTTGCGTATTCAGCGATCCGACAACGTTACTGCCTGACAATAAGCTTATACTGTCTGTCTGTATGCCAGAGCCGGCGCGTAATTGCTGTGGTTGTATGGTAATTAAGTCTTTACCAAATTGATGAATTTGCAGACTAATTTGTGCCTTGATTCCTTCGCCAATACCAACAACAGTTATTACTGAAGTTACACCAATAATAATACCTAGTATTGTCCAAAAATTACGTAGTTTTGCACCCCTCACAGAGTCCAAGCCAGTCTTTAAGTGCCCTCGAGTAAGAGACTTCAAGTTTTACCCCTTCGTTTACTGGTTGTTTTTCCTCTAACACCGGCCTTGCTAACCGCTTTTCGATTTGTTCGTCGCCTACTCGTTGATGGTTTTGCGGGAAGGGCCTTCATTAGAGCCGACACCCCGGCTAAATCATCTTCCTCGGTTGTAATCGGCAACGTATAAAGAACCCTTCGGGCTGTTCGAGCTACTTGACCTAGTGCCGTCTTTTCGTCATGCACGATAGAACCGTCATGCATATATACGACTCGTGTAGCATATCGGGTAAGTTCTGGGTTATGGGTCACGAAAAGTATTGTGTTACCAGTTTTATGAATGTCCGATAACAATTCCATGACCAGTCTGCTCGCCTCACTATCAAGGTTACCAGTCGGTTCATCAGCAATAATTATCTTAGGATCATTAACAAGCGCACGCGCAATCGCAGCAGCTTGTGTTTGACCACCGCTTAATTGACTCGGCACAAAATATTCACGATTTTGTATGCCGACTCGTTCTAGCATTTGACTAGCCATTTTAAGTCTACGAACAAGGGGTATACCCTTATAGGTTAGCGGCAAGGCTACATTTTCCAGCACCGTTAAACGAGGTAATAAATTGTAAGACTGGAAAATAAAACCTATAGTATCACGACGAATCTTTGCTGATTGATTGGGGCGAAGTCGAGAAACTCTCTTGCCATCAAGCATATAAGTCCCGTGGCTTGGCCGATCAAGTAGCCCAATCATATTCATGAGGGTACTTTTTCCGCAACCACTCGGACCCATCACAGCAACGAACTCACCTTTTTCAATAGACAAATTGACTTCGTCGAGCGCCAGGGTTGTGGCATCGCCGAAGCCATACAGTTTACTGACGTCTTCAAGTTCAATTACGGCCATTTCTCATCCTAGTCTAAACCCTTATTTGCATTGTCCGCAAGGTGTTTTTGTAGTAATTTGCACGAAAATTACAATAAATAAACACTACCGTAATGATAAGCAAAAGCGACATGAAGAAACGACATGCAGGGATATAGTGAAAGTTTTGTATAATTATTTGGCGGATTACCATTGGAGGGATCGCATAGTGGTCTAGTGCGCCGTCTTGGAAAGGCGGTATAGGGGCAACTCTATCGAGGGTTCAAATCCCTCTCCCTCCGCCAGATAATCAATGTGCTATCACCTAGGGAATCAAAGTATAAATTGCCGCCAAACCGGTTACAGCCATAATCGCCGTGAGCAACCATCCAAATCCTGTAGATAATTTGCCGTTTTTCCAGTCACCCATAATATGTGAATCACGAGCTATGAGTATGATTAGAATCAATATAACAGGTGCGACTACTCCGTTTAAAACGGCCGAATAAATAAGCGCTTTTATTGGATTGATGCCTACGAAGTTCATGCATAGTCCAAGCAACATCGATATAATAATTACTCCGTAAAAAGCACTGGCTTGTTTCAAGCTCGAATTGAGACCTTGTCGTTTGCCAATACTCTCACTAATCGCATAGGCACTTGCTCCTGCCATTACTGGAATAGCCAAAAGTGACATACCAACAATTCCAATCGCAAATAACCAGAAAGTGGCGTTGCCAGCAAACGGTCGCAACGCCTGGGCAGCTTGTGCTGCGCTCGTAATGTTAGTAATGCCATGTTTAAAAAGAACGCTGGCGCAGGCAGCGATTATAAAGAACATGACAATATTGGATAGAAACATACCTGACCAAACATCTATACGCATTTTCTTAATTTGTGCAGGCTCTGAACCCATCCTTGATTTCAGAGTCGTCTGACCAGCTGCAATTTCTTCTTCAACTTCTTGTGACGTTTGCCAGAAAAATAAATAAGGCGTAATTGTGGTCCCCATAATGGCACAAATTAGAAGAATTTGCTGCTTAGAAAATGTGATGTGCGGTAAGGCGGAATATTTTAGAACTGTGTTCCAGTCTGGATGTGCAAGAACGGAAGATAAAATATATGCAAAGAGTACAAGCGCCAGCCATTTAAGATAACGAGCATAGGTGACATAAGGTGTGAATATCTGTAGCAATAATATGAAAACCGTAAATCCAATCACCAGTAGTGCAAAATCAATCTTTGGTGCTATTAGCTGGACTGCACTAGCCATAGCTCCAATATCAGCACCAATATTGAATGTATTAGCGGCAAACAAGAACAGAGTACTCATATAGAGAATTTTGCGACCAAAGTGAACTCTAATGTTTCCAGCTAGACCACGCCCGGTTACCAGACCAATACGAGCACACATCTCCTGTATAACAGCCATGAGCGGGAAGGTAAACGCGGCTAGCCATAATAATTGAAAACCGTACTGAGCTCCAGTTTGCGAATAAGTAGCGATGCCAGACGGATCATCATCCGATGCACCTGTCGTAAGCCCTGGTCCTAATAAATACCAAAATTTTTTGGCCTTTTGTAGTGGCTGATGGCCTGCTAGCGGCATAGTCTTTGCGAGACGCTGACCACCCTCAACCCCGTATTCAAGTGCTTCCGCAGGTGCCTCTATAGTTCGTTCTAAAATATTTTTCTTCATGTTTATGTTTCGCCTGAATTACTATCAGAATAATCTGATTCCGTATAAAAGGCAATTACCAATATAATTGATATCGATATATGTAAAGGTTACAGAATCAACGATCTAACTAACTTATAAGGGTGCCGACTTGTTCACGAGCAACAACCCTTGCAGTATTACCGGGTTCCATAGCGTCAAAGACAATAATGGGCCTCTGATGTTCCATGGCAAGTCCCATAGCAGCTTTGTCCATTACTTTAATATCTTCATTTGAAACCGCTTCTTGAAAGGTTAAATTACTAATCTTTCTTGCTTCAGGGAAAACAGCCGGATCTTTTTCGTAGACACCATCGAATTTAGTAGCCTTTAGAACAATTTCACAATCCAGTTCAAGTGCGAAACTTACTGCTGCCGTATCATGCGTAACATACGGGCGTGCGGTACCTCCAGCGACAATAACTACGCGTCCTCTCTGCAAATGTTTCTCAGCCAAGCGATACGAATATGACTCGGCGACTTGTTGGGCAAAAATATTACTCATGCACCTTGTTTGAACATCATGGGCTTCAAAAATATCAGTCATAGCCATTGAGTTAATCAAACCGCTTAACATGCCCATCTGGTCACCCGTAACACGCTTAATCCCATGCCCAGCGATTTCAGCGCCACGCACCATATTACCGCCGCCCACAATTAACACCACTTGTGTACCGAGAGCTAAAACTTCTTTAATTTCTTCTGCGAGAAAAGATGCGATCGTAGGATCAACACCGAATTCATATTTTCCAGCTAGCTGCTCACCCGAAAGCTTGAGAAGAATTCTTTTGTAGGGCTTTTTATCCATCTAATATTTCAGTGTAGCAGAAAGAATATTAATAGACTATACACTCACCATTTAGTGGCCTATAATACCTCTGTTAAATCAATAGTAAAGCCCCCTAACCAGAGGTATAATGACAATATGATTAAAATATATTCCTGGAACGTCAATGGTATACGTGCGGTTATTAAAAAAGAGCTTTTCCAGCCATTCCTTGATTCTGAAAAGCCCGATATCCTCGGACTACAGGAAATAAAGGCCAAGCCCGAACAGATTGATATAGTTCCTAAAGGATATACCACCAGCTGGTATTCAGCCGATAAACCCGGCTATAGCGGAACGGCCATTCTTAGTAAAGTTGCACCCCTCCAAGTTATTAATGGCTTTCCAGAAGAAATTATCACAAAATTCAAAGTTACGGGAGATACTTACGGAAATCCGAATCTCGAGGGAAGAGTGATGGCTGCTGAGTATGAGAGGTTTTGGTTTGTAACTGTGTACACACCGAACGCAAAGGATGACTTGAGTAGAATTCCACTTAGACACAATCACTGGGATCCCGCATTTCTCGCATACTGTAAGCAGCTCGAAAAATCAAAGCCAGTTATATTTTGCGGCGATCTTAACGTGGCACACACTGAAGATGATCTCGCAAACCCAAAACCCAATCGAGGCAAAAAAGGTTTTACCGACGAAGAAAGGTCAGGTTTTCAGGCATTTTTGGATGCAGGGTTTATCGACACACTTCGTATGTTCAAACGGGGTAACGGATACTACAGCTGGTGGAGCCATTTCGCGCATGCTCGTGAAAGAAACGTTGGCTGGCGCATCGATTATTTCTTAGTTTCAAATTCACTGAAATCAAAGGTTAAGGATGCTGAAATTCATCCAAATGTATTCGGCTCTGACCACTGTCCAGTGTCTGTTACACTGGATATATGACAGGGAACAGAAAAACAGGTCGACCATTTGCCGCATTTGATATTGATGGCACGATAATACGCTGGCAACTGTACCATGCGATTGCTGATGAGCTGGCAAAACGTGGACTAATTGATGCTCTCGCTTACAAGGTTGTAAAATCAGCGCGCGCAAACTGGAAAAATCGTCGCCAAGAAAACTCTTTTCAAGAATACGAAAATCAACTCGTAAATTTAATAGACGGGACAATAACGAAAATCACCCCTCAAGAGTTGGAAGAAGCCTGCCAAACAGTTTTAAGTAAATATAGAGAGCAGGTTTACACCTATACACGTAATCTTATCTACCAGCTAAAAAATAAAGATTACCTGCTGTTTGCAATTTCAGCATCACAGATAGAGATCGTTAGTGCTTTCGCAATGTATTACGGTTTTGACGATTTTGGCGGTTCAACCTATGAAACTGTGGCTAATCGTTTTACAGGCAAGAAAAAATTATTATGGAGTACCGAAAAACAACGCTATCTACATAAACTCGTCGAATTGCATCAAGCCTCGTGGGATAAGAGTATCGCCGTTGGAGATAGTGAAAGCGATATACCACTCTTGAGTAGTGTCAAAAATCCAATAGCCTTTAACCCAACAAAACAGCTGTTTAATCATGCAAAGGAAAATCACTGGAACATAGTCGTAGAACGTAAAAATGTAATCTATCAGCTTGGACCAGGTTCACAAAATTATACTTTACGGAATGAATTACCTATCATCTAATTTTCAAGTTCAACCGATAGACTCCTAGAATTACTATGCAAAACGAATACTGGCACAGACAAACCCCCGATCATCCCTTATTTCCCAATATGTTATGGAGCAAACCGGAGAATAAGAGCCAAGCAGGAAAGTTAGGTGTTATTGGCGGTAACGTTCAAGGTTTTGCCGCAGCGGCAGAAGCCTACGCATCCGCTCAAGCCGCGGGAGCAGGTAGTATTCGAGTTTTACTGCCCGATAGCTTGCAAAAAACAATTGGAAAGTTTTTTGAAGTTGGAGAATATGCGCCGAGCACTCCAAGTGGTAGTTTTTCTCAACAAGCTCTTATGAACTTTAATGAAATTGCTGACTGGTCCGATGCGATTATTGTCGCTGGAGACCTGGCGCATAATAGTGAAACTGCAATTGCCTTGGAGAAATTCTTAGAAACCTATAAAGGCCAACTAACACTTACAAAAGACGCAGTTGACTACTTCACCTCAACCCCAAAAAGCTTACTCGGACGCAAACAGACGTTACTCGTAGTAAGTTTTGCTCAGCTTCAAAAAATAGCGATAAGCGCACACTCTATCAAGCCTTTCACTTTTGAAATGGATTTACTACGACTAATCGATACGCTCCATGATTTTGTTATCCATCACAGTCTAAACATCATTGTGAAACATCTCGATACTATTGTTATTGCTGCTGGAGGCCAAGTTAGCACCACTCGCGTACCATCAGATAAAAAAAAATGGAGAGTGTCAACTGCCGCTCGGTCAAGTGTCTGGTGGCTGCAAAACCCTACAAAAAGCTTTGAAGCCTTGTCAACTGCAGTCATACAGCCATATTTGAAGTCAAATAATTAAAATGGTGGGCGAGGAGGGAATCGAACCCTCAATCCGTAAGGAACACGATTTTGAGTCGTGCGCGTATACCAATTCCGCCACTCGCCCTAGTAGCTATTGCATAGGTTACAAGAGGTAATTGTACTATACTTGGAATGACAGAGCTAGCCAAGCTCTTCAGTTTATTATGACTATTATTCCTCACAGATTCACCATTACAAGATAACCCCGCTAACAGACAATCCAAAGCCTTACGATGTCGAAAGCGGCTGCAGATCTGATACGAGATAAAGTTGCCCGAATTTACGCAGAAGAACCCTGGCTGATTCGGAGATTGCTGAGGCAGAAGCATACCACAGCGCAGTAAGCACCAACAATTCATGTTTGAACTGAACAACTTCTGGTAAAGATCTTGCAACTATCCAGACGGAATGGCACGAGTATTACCAAAGTCTGCCTGCAATTGAAAAACATCAAGTCTGGCAAGAGTTTTATGCGAGCCAACCTAACACCATACAGCATGCATCCTCTGTTAAGCCCGCTCAAGCTCAACAGACACTTGCCCAACATAAACATCAAGTAAAACACAGTGAACATCCGCTTCCAAGTCAACCAACCGTATCTAAAATACGAGAGGCCAGAACAACACGGAAATTCAAGCCGTGATACGTGATAAAGTAACTGCGGGCGGCAAACTTACAGGCCAAACATCATTTGCAGTCTCTTCTGTTTGGACTAGGCATGGGAATGGTCGTTATCATTATTTTTTTGTTCGGCTTTTTTAACGAAGTCTTTATTGCACCTTTTATTCAACCAAGTCGGGTTGCAGCGGCCACACCGATTATTGTAAGCAGCGACTAGCGTTGCGCCAACCACCACTCCGGAAGTTATCATTCCAAAGATCAATGTCGAAATTCCCGTCGATTACACTGAAACATCGACCAACGAAAACGATATCGAGAATGACCTTGAACAAGGTGTCGTCCATTATCCGACGACTGTATTACCCGGGACAAGATGGAAATGCCGCGTTTTTTGGTCATAGCAGTAATAATATTTTCAATAAAGGTAAATACAAATTTGCATTTGTTCTGCTGCATACTCTTGTTGATTGGTGATACCTTTTATCTGACCTATAATGACAAAGTGTATGTTTACAAAGTCATTAGTCAAACGGTTGTAAGCCCTACTGATGTAGGAGTTCTTAACTCCGTCGCTGGGCAAACAGCAACCGCGACTTTGATTACGTGCGATCCTCCTGGGACAAGCCTTAACCGACTGATTGTAGTCGGCCAACAGATTAGTCCAAGTATTACGACCAATACACAGCCCACTACTACTGTAGCAAGCACCACAACCACCGTACCTGCTCAATTACCAGGTAATGGGCCGACTTTGTGGACCAGATTTTCTAATACAGTAGCTGGAAAAGCAATTATTATTCTCGTCTTAATCGCTGGCTTCATTGTCGTTCTTCGCTGGATTAATAAGCCTCGCTCCGAAATTGCTTAATCAGTGCTCGTCCTTTCAGTTATGGAACGTGAATCTTAGATTACTGGTCAGCAGGAGTGAGCAGAGAAGTCTGCGTTATGTCGAATTGATTATCCTTAGTGTTTTGACTTATGCCATAGAGATAGCGATAGTTAGAAGAGAAATAGGGAAGATAACTTGCGCTCATAGAGTTAAGAATATGCTGATTCGTATCGTCATAATCAAAGACAAGCAATTTACCGTTTGATACGTAGGTTAATCTATCACCGTCCATCCATGTAGCGTGCATTTGAGGGTTATCAATTATCTGTTTTGTGGTGTAGTTGTAGCCAACTTTATTTTCAATATCGTACACCCCGAACTGGTTGCCGTCCTCGGCCATAATAAACTGGGCGTTATTAGAAAAACTTACGTAATTCGGATCAGTGACATGTAGAACCTGGATCGGAACAACTGCATGAGATGGCTCCGCCGAAAGCTGGCCAACTGGATCTTTAAATATATAGATTTTGTTTTCACTGCTCGCTCCTGCCGCAAGATAGAGCGTTCCCGAATACTGAGTTAAATTAAGAAGGTAATTAGAATTCGCCGGGAAACTATGAATGATATATGTTTGCGAACCGATCGCTAACTTGACGAGTACCGTTCCTGCGGGAGCATTCGTATCAGTGGCATATAACATCGAATTATTGCCGTACGATTGATAAGCCAGAACATGGTCGAGATAAGGCACCGGTGTCGGCGAACTCAATGAAGCCGTTTCCAGTGTTTGGCTAGTTGCGTCATATAGATAGTACTGATTATATTTCACATTATTGAGCGTTAGCTTTGTTGGATTTGCGTTTAAAGCCGTGTTCAGATTAATCGACTGGTCAGGATTTGATCGATCAAGCAAAATGTACTCTGTCTTACTATCATAGTTATGTTGCAATACGACGTGCTGATTATCATCAGCCCATTCATCAAGCTGCCAACTCTCAGTAGTGGTAGCTTTACTTAGTATGGAAGAGGGAATAGAAAAAGTAGTTGGTTTGGAATCTGGATTTTTAAGGTTATAAAGATCAAAATTAGTTTCAGAGCCTGGTTGCTGCACGATTAGCCATTGCCTATTGGGGCTCTGCGTTATTAAACCAGGACTACCGCTATACCCCTGTAATTTAGTTGTTATAAGTTTAGAAGGGAACAATAGCGGATAATCATAATGCATAACCGTTCCGCCGTCCACGCTAATTGTACGGTACCAGGAATCATATCCTTGGCGACTTAATGTAACTTTATAAATGCCAGACGGCAATAACAAACGCGTATTCGTTGTTTCGTTATTATACGGCTTACCATTGAGTGAGATATTAGCGGGATTTGGCTGACTTGAAAGAAATATAAGTCCATTTTGAATAACCGTTCCGTTTTTACCTAACCCAAATCCATATGCCTCGTACAAAAGAATAGTGGTTGCAATAATGATACCTATTGCGATTAACACGTAGCCAACCATCAATATAATACGATGTTGAAATTGTTTGTGAGGGTTTAGATAGTCCATAACGTTACTAAGGTCCGTGCTTGATATCATTACAAATAATGACTCCAGCCACACATAGTATACAAAGTGTGCGCAAGCACGTCCAAAAATAGTTGCATACTATTCTGAGAAATAGCAGCATGTTCATTAGAAATAGCTTTAAAAAACTTCATACGGATCGACTTGCGGTGATTCACGTGAGGGTTTAAGATGTTTATAAATTGTCAGCATGAGCATTAAGGCACATTTGTGGTCAAAAACAATAACACTATCGAAATAAACGGTAAGCACTACAATGTTGAAACAGGGGAGATAGTTGCTAATTCAAGCGGCAGTTCTTCGATTTCTGCTAAAAAAGCTAACGCAACAATTACTACGAGGGTAAAACATACGCCTAAAAAATCTCCGAGCAGCTCTAAAAAAACAAAATCTGTTGCCGGTGCCCCACAAAGCAAAGCAGAACTTAAACACACGCTCCAAATCAAGCCAGATATTCAGGCTGTCAAACCTCGACCGGTGGCACCTATTATCGGCCACACACCACAGGCTCCTAAGACACTGATGCGAAAAGGCGTTCAGAAACCGACTTCAATGTTTCATCAGCGGCTTAAGGCTCAGAGCCCAACTGATGTCTTTTTCAAACAGCCTCCAGTTGTAGTACCTCCAAAATTATCCGTTGAAAGTGTTAACAATAAACGCTTGAACCACGCCCGAGTCATTGCAAAAAGTCAGTTGATCAGCCATTACACAACCATTGATCCTTCTGTGCCGTCTACACCTCAACTTCGTTCGCATGTCCCTATTGCCGCTCAGCCGCCAAGATTTTACAGAAGAGTACCATTGCGCCCTCAAGCACCATTGACAACCGAGCAATTACTCCAACGCGCTCTTGAAAGAGCAACAAGTCATGAACAGCCACCCTATAAGCCAGTGCGTACTTTCCATTCTCAACATCAACGACATATCAGAAGAGCTATAGGGGTTGGCGGAGCTAGCCTAGTATGCGCTTTATTAATTGGCTTTGTTGTGCACATGAATATGTCCAATATTAAACTTCAACTCGCCTCATCTAAGGCGGGCTTTGTGGCAGCCGTTCCCGCTAACCAACCAGCAGATACTCACCTTGGAAGTCTTTCTTCATCGATTGGCATAGTAACACTTAAATTTACAGGTAGCGGTGCAGCTCCGAGTAACTACGTTCTTACCGAACAAGCATCCACCTGGGATAGTGATACTCTTCGTGCAATGTACCTAAATCAAGTTGCTAAACATTTTCAAATAATTGAAGCGGCAGGTAATACAATATACATCTACGGACAGCAGAATGCCACTTGGGTCAGCGGCAATGTTTGGTATCAAATTCAGAGTCACGGTTCGTTGAGCAATCAACAGTTAATTAGTATCGCATCCTCTCTATAAAAATTTGATCCCCAGCTGTTTTCTCTTATACTGATAACACTATGGAACCTGCTCGAACTCGCTTTGCACCAAGTCCTACTGGTTATTTGCACGTTGGTGGTATCCGAACTGCATTATTTGCATGGCTTGTTGCAAGACAGTCAGGTGGAAGTTTTATTTTGCGTATCGAAGATACTGATAAGGTCCGTGAGGTAAGCGGTGCCGAGCAACATATTATCGAAAGTCTTCGAGCGCTTGGGCTTGATTATGATGAAGGGCCTGATATAGGAGGCCCCTATGCACCATACAAACAAAGTTTACGGCTTGAAAGCTATAAAGAGTGGGCTGAACGGCTTATCACGACGGGGCGTGCTTACGCCGATCCGTATTCCAAAGAGGAAATCCAAGAATTTCGTGACCAGGCAAACAGAGAGAAAAGGGCATTTTTATATCGCGACCACCGCCCGGAGAGCCCACCAATTTGGGATGGTACGACCGCTTTACGTTTTAAAAGTGTACCGCAGGCATATGATAGGCATGATGCAGTCATGGGCGATCTCCATACAGGGCCAGAGATGATTGATGATTTTATCATGATCAAATCGGACGGCTATCCAACCTATAACTTTGCTCATATTGTTGACGATAGTGAAATGAAAATCACGCATGTTATACGGGGCCAAGAATTTTTAGCCAGTATCCCGAACTATTTAAATATGTATGACGCATTCGGCCTCACTCCTCCCATTATGGCAACCATGCCACATATACTAGGACCAGATGGGAAAAAGAAACTTAGTAAACGAGATGGCGCGAAGGATGTCTTGGATTATATCCGTGAAGGGTTTTTGCCTGAAGCAATGATTAACTTTATTGCATCCCTTGGATGGAATGATGGAACAGAGCAAGAACTGTATTCGACGGCAAATTTAATAGACCGTTTCAGCCTAGATAGAGTCCAAAGCAGCGGCGCTCGTTTCGATGAACAACGTTTACTCTGGATGAATGGCGCGCATATACGCGAACTTACAATCGATACCCTCTATCAAAAAAGTGAGGGATTCTGGCCTGAAGAAGCAGCAAATTATGATGAAAATTATAAAAAAAATGTTTTAAGGCTGGTCCAGGAACGACTTAAATATCTTGCTGAGTTGCCTGACTTGACTCGTCTATTCTTCGTTGATTTACCCGTTAACGAAGGCCTTATCAGCAATCATAAACAACTTAGTAAAATGACCGCCGAAGAGCTGAAAAATCTTCTGATGCAAGCCCGAGAAAGTCTTTCGCAGAGTGATTTTACAACTCAAGATTTAACGAAGCGCCTCAATGATCTTTTGGTAACAACTGCTCAAAAACCGGTTGTTCTCTTTAGTCTAATTCGTATCGCTACTACTCAAGCGGCTGCTAGCCCTGGTTTAGTAGATACCCTCGCATTATTGGGTAAAGAACGAAGTATGCAGCGAATAGACGTACAGCTTGGTACTTTTTAGCCGAATCTATAATCTTGGGAATGTCTAGGCAGATTAGCGTAAGCATTGTTACAATATCAGTATGATTGATGACATCCGGCGCAAAAGTCCGGCGCTTAATGTTTCACAAACAAGTGACCAAAACCAAAAGACTACATCAGATGTGACTGACTTAGCGGAAAGTATTCCTACGTCAGAAGAGCTTATTGGAAATAGTGTAAGCGCCCAAGACACAACTAACACAACTGCAGAGCCAGAGCGCTCCAATGATCATCCGACAGAGAAAGCGGCACTAACTGCGCAACAAACCTCTAGCCACAATAGGGCACATTTCCATTGGCCTCTTAGTAAAAAAATAACCATTAGCGCAGTTCTCGTAATAATTCTTTTAGGCGCAGCAGGCAGTGCGTTCGCGTTTATGCAGCATCCAAAAAAAGTCGTAGCAGCATCCAAATCAGTGAGCATTGCGAAACCAAAACCTACTGCGTTTGTTCCGACAACTGTACCGTCGGCACTCAGTGGGTTACCAGTCAATCCGAGCGTTAATAACGGACCTGTGACCGCAGTCATGGTCGAAAATAGCACCTTTGCCCGTCCACAATCTGGTCTGAGTCAAGCAAGCGTTGTTTTTGAAGCAATCGCAGAAGGCGGTATTACGCGCTTTATGGCCTTATATCAAGACACTGCGCCAAATAATGTCGGACCAATCCGTAGCGTACGACCATATTACGAAGAGTGGGCCCTTGGGTTTGATGCTGCTCTTGCGCATGTTGGGGGCAGCCCAGAGGCTCTCGCTGATATAAAAACATGGAACGTCAGAGATCTCGACCAGTTCTACAACGGAAGCTACTATCACCGCATAACAACTCGTGAAGCTCCACATAACGTGTATACCGCCATCGCGACACTTAATCAACTCGAGGCATCCAAGGGTTATACAACCAGCACTTTCACGAGCTTTCCTCGTCAAGCGGCTGATCCAGCTAAAACACCGACTGCAGGAACAATTAACCTGACATTATCAAGCTCAACATATGATGTAAGTTATAGTTACGATGCTACAACTAATAGTTACAATCGTAGCGAGGCAGGCGCACCACAAATCGATGCAAATACGAATACCCAAATTAGCCCCAAAGTAGTTGTTGCGATGGTTGTTCCATATAGCCTTGAAGCTGATGGTTATCATTCTGATTATGCAGTAATCGGTAGTGGACCGGTCAATATTTTCCAAGATGGCACTGTTACACAGGGAATCTGGACCAAGACGAGTAATACAAGCCAGATTAGTTTCAAGACTGCTAGTGGTAAAACAATTAAGCTTATCCCCGGGCAAACATGGATAACTGCAGTCGCGGGTACTGACGATATAAGTTATACCCCATAAATTCTATGGATCACCTCGAACATCTTCGTCTGAGAATTCGTCAATACTTATTCTTATTCATAATCTTAGAAAATATTTTAGTAGCAGGTACCATTTGGTATGGCTATACCTATCTAAACTTTAGTCTTGGAGTTATTTTTTGTGGCGGCGCTGTTGTCGGTATAGCACTTTCAGTGGCAATCGTACTAATAACGAGTAATTTTTTTCTACAGCCACTTCGTGCACTATGGCAAGCAATCTTCCATCTAAGTCCTTCGCAGCATGGTATAGCACCACCTACTATTAAAAATCTGAGACTTGGCAGGGATCTTGTTAACTCATTGACGAGCCAGCTCTACCAACTCATAGACATTGCTCAGAAATCAGGGCATAACGATAAAGAAAATAACAACAGTCTAAAGCATAGCTTCGTGGCACAAAACCTACCACTTCCACTCTTTGTTCTTGATAATACAGAAACAATTAAATACGCAAACGAAGCCGCAGCGAAATATCTCGGCATCTTGATCGACGATATCATTGGCAAAAACGTATACATGGTTCTTGATATGTCGTTTCAAACGGAAAATACACTTGATACTTGGCTTAAGAGCGTTAGATTAAAAAACGCCACCGCCGTCAACAGCTGGGAACGTGTTCGTTTGAATGTACACGATTCACGACCGCTACTGATGTTCGATCTTGCCAGTTACTATAACCGTGACAATACCGAAATGAATGAGACAATGTTAGTCTTGTTTGACCATACGAAAGAGTACACTCAAGACGATCAAGCGATAAGCTTTATTGCATTAACTGTTCACGAATTACGGACCCCGCTCACATTACTAAGAGGCTATATTGAAGTATTCGAAGAAGAACTGGAGAACAAGCTTGACCCAGAGCTTCAGAGTTTCATGCTTAAAATGCAAAGCACCACTCAGCAGTTAACCGCATTCGTTAATAATATACTTAACGTAGCGAGAATCGATAATGATCAGCTGGAGTTACAGCTGCAGGAGGAAAACTGGCCAACTATTCTCAATAATTCTATTGAGGCCCTCCAACTACGCGCAAAAGTTCGGGGTATTACACTTGAATGCCATTTAGATCCCAGTTTACCACCGGTGGCTGTCGATAGTCTCAGTATTGGGGAAGTAATAAATAACTTGATCGATAACGCTATTAAATACAGTGCTGGTGCAAATCTCATAAAAATTGACGCCCACCTGACATCATCTGGACTCATCGAAACGACTGTGCAGGATTTTGGTGTCGGAATATCATCGAGTATCATTGCTAATCTTTTTACGAAGTTTTACCGTGATCATCGTAATCGATCAAGCATTGGGGGGACCGGCCTTGGACTGTATCTGAGTAAAGCGATCGTAACCGCTCATGGCGGCAATATGTGGGTCAGAAGCAAAGAAAATGAAGGCAGTATTTTCGGATTCACCTTACTCCCATATGCTCAGTTAACAGATGAGTTAAAACAAAATAATAATCAAGAGCTTACCCGTAATGCTCATGGATGGATTAAAAACCACTCCCTCTACAGAAAGTAACCTATAACCTTTAGCAAACACGTGTACGCGTGCAATTATCTGATAAAGTATAGTTATGACCGATCCGACAAACACCGCCACACCTATTGCCAGACGTAAGGTACTCTGCATTGAAGACGAGCATTTTATTGGCGAATTATACAATCGAGCATTGAGCAAAGCAGGATATGAAGTCATACTTATCGCTGACGGTGAAGAAGCACTTAAGGCGGCCGAGACCGATGAATTCGATATCATTCTACTAGACTTGATGATTCCTTCGTTGAGTGGGATTGAGATTCTTCGTAAATTACGTAGCCCGATGAAAACCCATCAGATACATGCAAAAATTATAATCACAACAAATCTCGAGCAACCGGAAGACGTCAAGAATGACATAGAACATCAGGCCGATGGTTATTTAGTAAAGGCTGAATTAACTCCTCACGAGCTTGTCGACTTTCTCGATACAGTTAATTAGAACTATTTTTCAAATAAAACAATACTGACGAACGATTGACGGCAGCGTATAATAAAAATTAGCCATGTATGGGATGGTTTTTGCCTTCCTCCATACAGACTTATATTTTAGTAAGCATACTCCGGTCACTGCTTTCTACACCATAGTGTTATATCAGCTTTGGCAGCATGAGAAACAACTTTTGAACGGTAGTTTGTTTCCCCAAGCAGCCACAGCTTCAACTCAAATATCCGTTCGCTGACTTGCAAATATCTTGTCAGTATCTCTTTTATTTATCTCTAATCAGGAGCTTACACTATGGGTACACCTATTATTACGAACAAAGAAATTGAAATCACATCAGTTTACTTCCGGAACAATCCAACAAAGCAGCGATTCGAAAGTTATCCAAAACGAATGGTATATGAGGGCAGGGAGTATACTTTTGTGGAATCGGGCATGCATTATCTTGTACGCAAAGGGCAGGAGCTTATTAAATTATTTGATGTACGTGATGAGAATACACTTTACAGACTACGTCTAGACGCTCAAAATCGCTGGACACTTGTTAATATGAGAGCGTTGGCCTAAATGAATAATGACGTTCTCACTACCTATAAGCTCATACAAAAAGTTTGGCCTACAGCGCAAAACTACACACTAACAGCCGATTACTTTAAAGATATCCGGCGCACTAACCGTTAAACATGCATGAAATACTCAGAACTACTCCATCACTATCCTATTATTTCCAATCAGATCAGTGCACCCGCACTCGGTGTTGTACTTGCTGAACTCGAAGCCGTAATTGATCGGCAGGTTCCCGGAGAAATCGCAGAATTTGGCTGTTACGTTGGAACGACAAGCTTATTTATACGTCGTCTCCTTGATGTTATGCAACAGTCGGAGAAGCGTCAGTTTTACGTGTATGATTCATTTGAAGGTTTACCGGAAAAAACACCTCCAGATGCTAGTGGAGCAGGTATGGAATTTCAGGCAGGAGAATTACGAACCAGTAAAAAAGAACTCCTCCGAACGTTTCAAAAAGCGCATTTACAACCGCCTATTATTCATAAGTCATGGTTCAAAGATCTGAATGAAAAGCAGATACCGGCCCAATTATCGTTTGCCTTTTTAGATGGTGATTTTTATGAATCAATCCTGGATTCCTTAGAACATGTATGGCAGAGATTGTCTACAGGAGGTATTATTACGATCGACGATTATCAACGAGCAGCATTACCAGGAGTCACCAAAGCCGTTTATCATTTTTTTGGTTCTCAACCTATAAACATTCATTATGCTCATAACATAGCGATAATTAAGAAGTCATGAAGCTACACATTATTACTATTGGCCAACCAAAACTTCGCTATGCTCAGTATGGTTGGGAAGAGTACTGGTCACGGCTTGGGCATTATCATCAAGTTAGAGCCACTCACATTGCCGATAAACAAAATGATGCCGCACACATACTGAGCGCAGCTGGAAATAGCTATAAAATTGCCCTAACGATCGAAGGCAGGCAATTCTCAAGTCCTGAACTTGCTAGCTTACTATATAAACAAGCGCTCGAAGCAAGGGAAGTAAGCTTCATAATCGGGGGACCAATGGGACTCCCAGAGGCAGTTATTACGGAAGCAAATTTAGAGTGGAGTTTTGGTAAGCTCACATTCCCTCACGACCTTGCTATGGTTGTCCTACTAGAAGCACTCTATAGAGCTAGCGCCATTAGTGCTCAACACCCGTACCATAAATAAGCGAACGAGAAACATTGCTATTTGAACTCAAAGCTTTTTTCAATCGACTGCCAAACCTTTTGATGAGCCTGCCAAACTGAAGGTAGCATAATGAGCTCCAGCATGTACTGATTTGTTTTTGTTGCTCCGATAACGCGCGCATTGATGTAGCGTGGCGGATGATTGACACACAGCAGTACCTTCTGACCACTATCAGTGGTCATAAACTGCTTACTGCATCCTGGAAAATCTTTAGCGTAACTATTTGGACTTCCTTGTTCGCTATCAAGGGCAGTTATATATGTTCCTTTACCTGTAAGTAGTTGTGACATATACTCGGCAGGCGTCAAATTTAAAACTTTAAGGACATTGACAATATTTTCGTGAGACACTGCCACCACAGCCTGCAATCCCTGTTTATTGCTATAGGTATACGCAATTGGTACTCCTTCCAACTTGCTCGCAATCGTAGGATTGCTAGACATAAGCCTTGGGTAACTATAGCTATAATCTAGACCGTTCTTCGTATAGGTAGTCCGCGTCAATTCATTGTAAGAAGAGTGATCGAGAGATTTATACCAATGAACGTATGCAATGGCTCCGACAACTAAGCCAGCTAAAACAACAACGCCTAGTACATTAAGCGCGATCGATGTAAAAGTAAGCCCTGATTTAGTACCCTCAGATTCGTCGTCCATACCGGATTAAGCATAGCCAATTAGATCTATACTTACAATATTAAAATCAAAAATTACAATATCTCTGAAACAGCTAGCTTTCCACGCAAACTAGGAGATTTATTATGCACAATTTAAAAATGATATTATGAATGCAATATGGGGCATAAGCGGAAACAAAAATCTCGAAAAATTCGACATATTTCAGAATCTGAAACAGTGATCACGAGCGGCTCAAACCCGGAAACAATTGAGATCCCAATACCACAACCAAACCGCCTCGAATCCTGGCTTACTCCACTCAAAGGATCACTCATCATATTGATCGTAGGTCTAGGTGTGTTTTCGAGCGGGCTGAAAAATGCATTTGAAGGTGACGATCTCTCGCAAATTGTTAATAACCCGACTATTCGCTCACTTTCGAACTTGAAGCTCTTTTTTGAAGGAAGCACTTTTTATGGTTATACCCCGCAGGGGATTACATCGCAAAATGCCCCACTATCAGGTATCTATTACCACCCCTTGATGGTAACTATTTATTCACTGATTGATACGCTATTCGGATTGCATTCTTTTTACTACCATCTTTTCCAGTTACTTATATATATAGCAAGCGCCATACTATTATTCTTAATTCTTAAAAAACCCTTCAAGCTGACTTTGGCTCTGGTCCTGTCCATACTCTTCTTAGTACACCCGCTCAACTCACAGGTAGTCTATTCGATTCCTAATCTTCAGGATACTTTGGTATTTTTCTTTGGTATCTTAGCTTTCTATATACTTTTCACATTTTCTTCAGTGAAATCCTTAATACCCGTCGTTCTGGCATTATTCTTGTGTTTGTTATCGAAAGAGACGGCTGCTTGTTTCATCGTGGTATGTACACTGTATTTGGTATGGTGGGACCGTAAAAGATTACTGCCTTTTACCGGAATGCTTTTGATCCCTCTTGCAGCTTACCTTTTTTTGAGGATCCATGCCGTCGGGCTCGTCGGGAATAACCATATTGCTCCCATTCAGAGTGTTGGATTATTGGAACGATTCATGACCGTACCAGCAATTATATTATTTTACGTCTCGAAAATTATCTATCCCTGGGATCTTGCCTCTGTATATTTTTGGACCCAAACCAAGTTTAGCGTAAGTCATTTTTTGATCCCTCTCTGTATCGACGGCCTCGTAGTAGCATTCATTATTGACCAAGGCCGAGAAATTCGTCAGAAGGTCGGAAAGGAAGAGTACAAAACATTTATGTTTTTTGCGCTTTGGACAGTAATTGGGATTATCCCGTACCTTCAAATAATACCAATCGATGGAACCGTTAATACTGCATGGTTTTATATTTCAATGGCCGGTCTCATTGGTATGATAGGAACGGCGTTAGTGGCCTTCCGGATAAAAACCAAGTATATTTTAGCGATTGGTATACCCCTTATACTAATCCTCGGGGTAAGTACATACGATCGTGGTTTTGTCTGGAAAAACGGTTATTCATTGGCTTTTAATAGCGTAAAACATTCTCCCGCTGACTACGCAGATCTAGACACAGTAGGGGTGTACTATAGTAGGAAAGATCAATACAATACTGCAATCTATTATTTCCAACGAGCCCTGAAAGTCGAGCCAAGTTATTATGTCTATTACAATCTCGGCGTTGATCAATCAATCAACAGTCAATACGCAGCAGCAGAAAAATCATATCAAAAAGCCTTACAACTCAATCCAAGTTATGCAAATTACCAGAAAATAGTCGAAAATATGTGTATAACCTCATTACTAACAGGCACGTTGGCCCAAGGAACAAAATTATGTGAAAACGGTATTAATCGTTTTCCGAAAGACCCAGAGTTATGGGAAGACTTTGCGTTTCTTATGCAAAAGTTTGGACGTAGTGACCAGGCTAAATCTTACATGCAAACGGCAGAAGGCTACGGTACGATAAACCCTCTACTTATCAATGAAGTAATGAACGATCAACCGATCAAATTAAACTTTCTCTACAGCGGTAAAGACATCACGATACAATGAGGGGTCTCAAAAAAACGCTTACTTATAAGACCGAAATGAGAGATATGCTAACAAGATAATGCAGCGTTAACTGGGTTAGAACAATACTTTCCTTCGGTGCCTATACTCGCACTACCCGTCGCAGGATTTGGCGATGTCTTTGAAGCGCTGCCATTCCCAGATGGAACTTCACTATAAGATCCTGTACTGCTCGACCCTCCCGAGGATTTACTTGCAGCGGCTTTAGTATTATAAGCTTCTGAAGTGGCCATTATGAGACTAATAAAAAACGCTATGCCGATAATGACAATAGCTGCGACTATAATGAAGATATTGCGCATAGCCTTTTTGGCACGCTCGTCTGACACCTCATTATCGGCATATTCTGAAGACGAAATAGTTGGAACTGATGGAGGTTGAGAATCGTTCGGCTGAGAAATAGGGGATAGAGAAGGAGTGCGTGCCGTATCGGTGGGGTCCAGGGATATTTTAGGTTCATCTTTCATACTGTTAAGCATAACCTTCGAACCACTGCTACACAATAATTAAGTTACGTTTAAAACAAGAGTAGAATTTCGGATTAGTATGTTATATATGTCTTGATTAGAAATTATAATGGTGACCCCTGCGGGATTCGAACCCGCGATCTTCAGGATGAGAACCTGATGTCCTGGACCACTAGACGAAGGGGCCTTAATACACTATTTTACTGCCACGTTGCCATAGCCCGGTAATATTATCACATCTGTTAATGAGCGTCCATGTGTCATGCGATAAGGATAAGGGCGTTGCAATAATCCGCTTCGCCAACGATAATAAAGATAAGGATAATATGAAAAGAAATCAGAAAAGTAACTTTGGGGTGGGTGAGCGAGTAATTTCGTCACGACTAAAACGGTACTAAAGATGTTCTGGAAATCACGTAGTCAATCGAATTCAACCGGTTCACTCTCAAAGGATTTGGGTGATACAAAATTAAGATTCGAAGTTATTATCAATAATATTGAAGATGGTGTGATTCTAATAGATAGCGATCAAACTATTCAACTCTATAACCCAGGTGCAAGCGCAATATGTGGTTGGCCCGTGGATGAAGCTACTGGTATTAACGTCCAGAACGTCTTACCGCTCATTGATGCCAAAGGTGAGCCAATATCACCTGAAGACAGCCCCCTGAACCAGGTTTTTAAAACAAAGCAAACAATTCGAGATAATAAGGCCATCCTTCTAAATAGAGAGAGGAATCAAATAGCCATAAGTTTAAGCGTAACTCCACTGATCAATGAAGCAAAAGAAGTCACCGCCGCAATAGCCGTAATTCGTAATGTCAGTGAAGAACGTGCCGAAGAAAAACAACGTGCAGACTTTATAAGTACGGCGAGTCATGAAATGCGTACTCCGGTCGCGGCCATTGAAGGTTATCTGGCCTTGGCACTCAATGAAAAAGTTGCAACGATAGACAACAGGGCACGAGATTATCTTGAAAAGGCTCATAGTTCGACCCAACATTTAGGTCAGCTATTTCAAGACCTGCTTACAAGCGCTAAAGCTGAGGACGGACGACTTACCAGTCACCCAGGCGTAGTTGAGCTCGGTGCATATCTAGAGCAACTTACGAGTGACCTTCGCTTCGCAGCCGAAAAAAAGGTTTATACATGGATTTTATAGTTGGCTCTAATAGTACGATTAACGCGAGTACAGAACAGGCGGGTGAAAGAGTTATTAGGCCCCTTTATTACGTCTTTGTTGATCCTGACCGGCTGCGAGAAGTTATAACAAACTTATTTGATAATGCCGTTAAGTATACCCCCGAAGGGAAGATCACACTTGGGCTAACAGGGGACAATCAGGTTGTGCAATGTTATGTCCGGGATACTGGTCCGGGGATACCGGTTGAGGATGTGCCACATCTTTTCCAAAAGTTCTACCGAGTAGATAATTCAGCAACCCGCACAATTGGTGGAACTGGTTTAGGCCTCTTTATTTGCCGTAAGATTATCGAGCTCTACAATGGCAGAATCTGGGTAGAGAGTGAATTTGGCAAAGGAAGTAGCTTCTATATTAATCTACCTAGGATCAGTACCGAACGTGTGACCGAACTACAAGCATCCGATCAGGGAACGTCCGACTTGAAACCAATTAATTCTTTAGCATCATCGTGATACAATGAAACTAATCCGAACCATAAGCAATAAAACATCAAAGGGAAATTAGATGTCCAAGATCCTGCTCGTTGAAGATGATAATAACCTTAGAGAGATATATGAAGCGCGCCTACAAGCTGAAGGCTACACTATTATCTCAGCGCGAGATGGCGAAGAGGCCTTAGTGTTCGCGAAAAACGAAAAGCCCGATTTAGTAATATCAGACGTCATGATGCCTAAAATTAGTGGTTTTGAGATGCTTGATATTCTACGCAATACTGAAGGTCTCAAACAAGTTAAGGTTATTATGCTGACCGCCCTCGGCCAAAGTGATGATCAACAACGTGCTAATCGCCTTGGAGCCGATCATTACCTTGTAAAGTCTCAGGTCACGCTCGAAGATATCGTTAAAGTTGCACACGAACTCTTACAAGACGAGCCTAGCCCTCAGCCCGCACCACCAGTTGCACCAGCACCAGTAGCAACTCCAGTACCTCAGCCAGTAGCTCCAGCGCCTCCACAACCCACGCCGCCAATAGCACCGACGCAATCAGTAGTCCCGCAGCCAGCTCCTGCAATAAGCGTAAGCTCACCAGCCACTGCAGCTCCAGCTGTAACGGCGCCTAGCCCTCAGCCCGCACCACCAGTTGCACCAGCACCAGTAGCAACTCCAGTACCTCAGCCAGTAGAAACAAATGGCACTCTACCAGAAGCAAATCCTGAAAATGAATCAAATCCATCTATCTCAGTAGCCTCAATTTTTGCAAATGCGAGTGATATGAACCTTGACGCTAAACCGACTGAAAATACTCCAGAACCAATTAAGAGCGATCCAGAACATATTGAAAATGAGACGAAAGCCGAGGGAGAAAGCGTTGCTCAATCTACAGCCGAGGAAGAAGCATCAGTTGAAGCAAAAATCGAAGACTTTGTTACTGGAGCGAGTAGTAATCCAGATAAGCCTGTCGTCGATGCACCTAAAGGTGCCGACGAGGCGACAACAAGTTCTGAGAGTGAAAATACAGATAAGCCATCGGATAATGCGGAAGATATTAAGAATGATGACAAGCTTATGCAAAATGCAGTTAATACACTCATCACCGAATCAGAACCTAAGCCGTCTTCACCTCCGGTTACCATTACCGCCGCCGCTAGCTCAACCTTCGAGACTGCACCTCCACCAGAGAATACATCCACTTCTATAGATACTGTCCCGCAACCGACCTCAAATCAACAGCATGAAAACGTTACAATTGCACACAAAAAAATTATTACACCAGTGGGGGCCGAGCCAAAACAGGATCTCGATACATTACTCGCACTAGAGACGGCAAAAGAAAGTGGACCAGCTCAACCTCCGCAGGTTATTGTTAGTGAAGACACTCAAACTGAACCTGAGGCAAATCATCAAAGCGGCTCCGTTATTGCGCCTCCTCCAAGTGTTCCACCGCCCTTAGTCAACCCCACACCCACACCCACGCCACCGTCTGCGAATGCGAATACCGATCCAAGCAATGGTGAAGAGCGCGTCGATCCAAATAGTATTGCACTATAGAATTTAAACAGTAGCCCTCATACGATGATTGTTATTCATCTAATTAAATGACAATCATCTACTCACGAGTTAAGCTTGAAAGATGCGGATTAATAAATGGTTAGCTCAAGCAAGCGGCTTGAGTCGTCGAGCGGCAGATCAGGCAATTTCTTCCGGACGAGTAAAAGTCAACGGTACGGTCAGTACTCTTGGTCAAGAAGTGAACGACTTGGACCAAATTCTTCTTGATGACAATCCTATTAGATTACCAGATGAACGGACACTTATAATACTCAATAAACCGGTAGGGTATGTGTGCTCACGTAATGGCCAAGGGAGTCGAACCATTTACAATCTATTACCGGATTATTACCATAATCTTAAGTCTATTGGCCGACTGGATAAAAATTCTTCGGGTCTCCTACTTATGACCGATGATGGCGATCTTGCTAATATGCTTGCGCACCCTCGTTTTATTAAAGAGAAAAAATATGAAGTGTCACTCGACAGACCTCTCGATGAAAAATCAAAAGTTAAACTTTCGCATGGCATAAAAATTGGAGACTATACGAGTCAGCTCGCGTTATCACAAGTACATGACAATCATATGATTATAACTATGAGTCAAGGACGAAATAGACAGATTCGGCGAACTTTTGAAGCACTACACTACCAGATTACCCGTTTACATCGTATTGCTTTCGGCGAATTCAGTCTGGATGGACTGCCTCTTGGAACCTGTATTGTTTTGAACCTGCCTGGAACAAAACCATCGAAATAAAATACCAAAATCTATTAAGTATTTTGTCAATACTCTATATCTGTTATAATAGTTACTAATGCCTAAAAAATTACCCATAATTGCAATCGTCGGTCGAGCTAACGTTGGTAAATCCAGCTTATTTAACGCGATCTTAGATCGTCGTGAAGCTATAGTCGCTCAGGAACCAGGCACGACTCGTGACAGTATTATGGCAAAAGCTGAATATCGTGATCAGAATTTCTGGCTTGTTGATACAGCCGGCATGAAAAATCCTGAAGACGATTTTGAATTTACAATTCAAGAACAAATTATTCAGGCCGCTGATAGTGCTGATGTTATATGGGTTGTAGTTGAGGCTGATGTGCCTATTACTGAAGATGACCGTAGAGTTGCTAAATTAGCCCTGCGGAGCCGTAAACCAGTCTTTCTAATCATCAACAAGCTCGATAAAGCCAAGGGCGAAGATCTTATGCGCTTTGATAGACTCGGTATTAAACCGGTAATACGAACATCAGTCACTCAAGGCAAGGGCATCGAACAATTGCTTGACACCCTAATTGAAATAATTCCAAAGACAAGTGAAGCAGATAACAACAGTCGGCTAAAAATCGCGCTGGTAGGTCGACCCAACGTAGGCAAGTCCCAGCTTTTTAACACATTGGCAAAGAAACAGCAGGCTATAGTTGCTGATCGAGCTGGCACAACCCGTGACATCAATAGAGCTCACGTCCGATACGAAGGACAAGACATCGAGATCATGGACACTGCAGGTATACGGCGACCTGGTAAAATTGGTCGTGGAGTTGAGCATTTTAGCATCATACGTACTTTGAGTGCGATTGAACAATCAGATGTTAATCTGTTGCTCATTGATGTAAACGAACCGCAAGTACAGCTTGATCAAAAAATTGCAGGCATGGTCAACGATGCGGGGAAAGGACTCATCCTTGTCGTCAGTAAGTGGGATATCGCCGAAGAGAAAGATGCTTTTACACGTGATGAACTTGCACCACGGATTGCTAATGAATTTCAATTTGTCCCATGGGTTCCTCTCATCTTTACAAGTGCCATTACCGGTAAAAATGTGACGAAAATTTTTGACCTCATACTCGATGTGAATCAACAACGTCACAAAAAAATTACGACACGAGAACTCAACAAATGGCTCGTGGAAGCGATCACAACACATCCACCGGCAGGTCTTAAAAATCGCAGTCCTAAACTAAACTACATCGTACAAGAAGACGACAACCCAACGCCAGCATTTAAAATCTTTGGAAGTCACACAAAATTCATTCACTGGAGTTATCGACGATACCTAGAACGCAGCCTCCGTGAAAAATTTGGCTTCGAAGGAACTTCACTTCAGCTTTGGTTTATTGAAAAACATGTCACTCACCGACACGGAGAATCACCTACATTCTTAAAAAACAAGGAGCGGTAATAATATGGCTTGGCTTCAGAAAAGACCTCAAATTGGTGATAGCATACAGTTTTATAGTACGGGATTAAATAAAAGTAAGCTTATCGTTGGACTTGGAAATACAGGAAATGAGTATAACCAAACTCGGCACAATATCGGTTTTGCATGCCTTGATGCATTTGTCGCCCAAAACAATGAAATGGCTCCGTGGATACTTAAAAAAGATCTCAAATGCCTCATAAGTACTGGCAGGTTGGGCGACTCACAGATCTTCGCCGTAAAGCCTACTACATTCATGAATTTGAGTGGAGAAGCAGTGCATGCGGTTTCCGCATTCTATAAGCTTAACCCAGAACATACCGTCGTCGTACATGATGAACTAGATATTGACTTCGGACAGATTAGACTGAGAAGTGGAGGTTCAAGTGCGGGACATAATGGGCTTAAGTCAATTATTCAACAGTATGGTGAAAATTTTGGTCGAATAAGAATCGGCATAGGTCCGAAAAAACCCGCTCAAATTGATAGCGCTGACTTTGTTCTACAGAAGTTTCAGCTGATGAGATTACGCAATTACCTAATCTATATAAAGAGATGTCTGCAATTCTAAGTGAGTATATTTACGGTGACCAGTTACCGACAGACACAAGAATGTTCCTGGTCTAAGGTCAGCAGTAGGAACTCAAAAATATAAAAAAATAGACCGACGAGAGGGGGTGGGCACCGCTCGCCGGCCTATTTCAGGCGAGAACCGAAGATTCTCGCCGTACCCTTCAACCCACCCCAGCGAAACATCGATGTCTATAATCAAATATTGACTCGTGTCAGCTCTCGAAAGAGACTACCATTTAGGCTCACTTTGAATTGGGGACCCCGAAAGACTGTAAGCAAGGCTAGAGGAATCTAGTTAAAGGGGTTAGTATGTTTTAGAGCGTGTTCCGGTAAATGCCGAACAGCATAAGAGATAAGTGGAGGGTAACAACTTATATCAATGGCACGCTCTAAAACAATCTAACGATCTCCTCTGGCTATACATGACAAAGGTGTTAGAATGGGGGTAAAAGGTACAAGAATTCCATTAATGAAGAATCACGAGTTGCTATTTTAGCAAATGTATGACTTTATGTCAATACTATAAAACATTTTGATAAAATTCAACATGCTAATGGTAACGAAATTACCCCTCTAGGGCGCTGTGGTCGTCTTCTAAACGTGTTACAATTACGAGTGTGATCGTAACAGATCATATGCGTGATATACCCTTTAAAGCATGAAATTATCGATTTCCCTTGGCATTATTATCGTTAGCACCATAGGAGGCTGGATCGGAGCACTGATGGACCATGGCAATTGGTTTGGGGGATGGAGTTTGGCCTTTAGCTGTGTAGGCTCCTTTGTCGGGATATGGGCAGGCTACAAAGTTTATCGTTATTTCAATTAAATCTACGGTATGGCTTTACTTAATTAAAAGATTTTAGAGATTTTACTATTTAGTAAGTTTAAATACTGGTGTCTTGCTTTATATGAACATCAGGTGTAAGCTTACGCTTTATTCATAAAGGTCGTATACTAAAGCAAACTTATGGCAAAAAACTTAGTGATTGTGGAAAGTCCGGCAAAAGCCAAAACTATCGAGAAGTTTCTCGGTAAAGACTACGTTGTTAAGAGTAGCTTTGGACATATTCGCGATCTTCCGAAAAAAGGTCTTAACATTGATATTGAAAATGGCTTTACGCCACATTATGAAGTGAGTGGTGATAAAAAAAGGTTGTTAGTGAACTTAAAAAGGCTGCCACCGGAAGTGAAGTGTGGCTCGCAAGCGATGAAGACCGTGAAGGCGAAGCAATTGCCTGGCATCTAGCCCACGCCTTAAAACTTGATCCTACAAAAACAAAGCGAATTGTCTTTCATGAAATTACTAAATCTGCCATAGAAGCCGCAATTAAAAACCCGCGCACCGTAGACATAAAACTTGTTGATGCTCAACAAGCTCGCAGGGTACTCGACCGATTAGTTGGATATGAGTTATCTCCAGTCCTTTGGAAAAAAGTCCGTACTGGTCTCAGTGCCGGACGCGTACAGTCTGTTGCAGTCCGTTTGATTGTCGAACGAGAAAGAGAGATCCGGACCTTTGACGCTCAGAGTTCATTTAAGGTAACAGCCCTGTTCTTGACCGGAAACGAAGAATTGCCAGCAGAGTTACAAACCAAGATTGACACGAAAGATATAGCAAAAGCATGGCTTGAGAAAGCAGCAAGCGCAACCTTTAGGGTAAGCGATATCACGAAAAAACCAGGAGCTAGAAATCCAGGCGCTCCGTTTACGACTAGCACCTTACAGCAAGAAGCAAGTCGTAGGCTAGGCTTTGGCGTTCGTCAGACCATGACGATCGCTCAACGACTTTATGAAGCTGGACATATAACTTACATGCGTACCGATAGTACGATTTTATCTTCGTTGGCGCTGAATGCTATTGAGCGCTACGTTACGGATAAATATGGAGCGTCATATCATAAATTTCGACAATTTAAGACAAAGGATCAGAGCGCACAAGAAGCTCACGAAGCCATACGGCCTACGGAAATACATAAGCTAAATGCAGGCGAAGACGAGGCTCAGCGTAAATTGTACAATCTTATTTGGCAACGAGCAGTAGCCTCTCAAATGAGTCCAGCGCAATTAGAGCGAACAGAAGTAGCTGTAAGTGTGAGTAACCAGAAAGAACTATTTGTTGCAAAAGGTGAAATTTTGCGATTTGATGGCTTCATGAAAGTCTACGGTGGTTCAAAGGACGATACCTATTACCCGATGTAAAAATTGGTGACGATCTTGACTCAAAAGAAATGAAGGCCACGCAGGTTTACACTCGACCACCGGCTCGATATTCAGAGGCATCCCTCGTCCGTAAGCTCGAAGAGCTCGGAATCGGACGACCAAGTACGTATGCCCCAACCATTTCCACTATCCAAACCCGTGGGTACGTTGAGAAGATTGATCTAGAGGGTACTGAACGCAGTATTATCGAATTGGTACTTGAGAGCGGCAAAGTTGATGAGAATACGAGCAGCGTTACAGTCGGCGCCGACCGTTCTAAATTAGTTCCGACTGCTATCGCGGAAGTCACGACTGATTTTCTTGTTAAATACTTCCCGACGATTGTTGATTTTGATTTTACAGCGCACGTTGAGGAAGATTTCGACAATATCGCCGAAGGTAAGCAAAAGTGGGAATCTATGATTGGTAGTTTCTATAAAGACTTTTCATCCATTAATTGAGCAATCAGCAGATATTTCGCGTCAAGAAGTCTCTCAAGCTCGCGAGCTAGGGTCCGACCCCAAAACCGGTGAACCAATCTTTGCTCGTTTTGGACGATATGGACCTATGTTACAGCGTGGCGATACAACGGACGAGTCAAAAAAACCTTCTTTCGCGCCAATGCCTGCAGACACTACTATTGATACCGTCACGCTCGAACAAGCACTCGAAATGCTAAAACTACCTCGATATGTTGGTAAATCAAGTGACGGACAAGATATGAAAGCCAATATAGGCCGTTTCGGACCTTACGTTCAAGTCGGAAATACATTCGTATCTATAAAACCTCTCGATCCTCATAGTATTACATTAGACGAAGCTCAGGAGCTATATAATCAAAAGCTAGCCAAAGATGCCGCAAAAAATATAAACGAGTTTGCTAGTGGCATAAAAGTTCTTAATGGCCCATATGGCGCTTATATCACTGATGGAAAGAAAAACGTACGGATTGCTAAAGATACCGACCCGGCCAAATTAACAGAGGCAGAATGCCGAGCACTTCTTAAGGCTGCTCCGGCCAAAAAACGAAGCTTTCGCCGCAGATCAGCATCCAAAAGTAAAAAATAAACTGTTAACTTGCTACATCGTAAAGGCTGTGGCAATATAACATTTTTACAACATAGACTACGCAGATATGTCAGTTATGTGCTACAATTTATCCAGCACTTACATTTGTTTGACTTTTATATTTTAAAGTTATATAATACTAAACATCTAACAAATTTACAGGGAAGAGTCATGGCAAAGCCCACCGCGCAGCAGACTGAATTATCTACCGAACAACTCGTTACAGAAGTACTTTCTAGTATTGAGCGTGAGCGTGAGCGTGAAATCATCTCTCGACGTTTTGGTCTTTTCGACCGCAAAGAAACACTAGAACAGATTGGTGAAATGCTGGGCATTACTCGAGAACGTGTCCGACAGCTTGAAAAATCTGTTATTACACGTCTTAAAACATCCGCGGAGCAGGGAAGCATCCCTCATATTGATGAGTTTCAAACTAAACTATTGGATCTTTTAACAAGCATGGGGCAAGTTGCGAGAGTTAGTGAACTTGCCGGACAGCTTACTAAAAATCCAAGTCGGGAAGAACAAGCACGAGTTGCCTTTCTGAGTCAACTTTGTCCAAAGTTAATTGTCGTCCATGAAGACGATAATTTTTATTATAGCGTCGGTGTTAAAGAAGTTAGGGATGAAAAGGCACTTAAAGCCCAAGTAGCTAAGCTTATAGACGTTATCAAACAACTAGGCGAACCAAAACCCATTGAGGAAATCGCAAAAGCCGCAGGTATCACAGAACCCCAACAAGCAGCCGCTTTAGCAAGTACCTCCAAGCTACTAGCCACTCTTAATGGCCGTTGGGGCCTCGTTAAATGGCCGATGGTTAACCCTAAGAACATCCGCGACAAAATCTACGTTATTCTCAAAGAAAACGGCAAGCACATGCACTTCAACGAAATCGCCAAGGCAATTAAGGACAGTGACTTTAAGCGCAAAGATGTTACAACCCAAGCCATTCACAATGAGCTTAATCAAAGATAAGCGCTTTGTTCTTATTGGACGAGGTATCTACGCTCTTAAAGAGTGGGGATATGAAAAAGGTACCGTATCTGACATCATCAGTGAAGTTTTGCGTGAAGCTGGTCAACCGCTTCATCGTGATGAAATCGTAAAACGTGTACTGAAAAGCCGTTTCGTCAAAGAAACAACCATTCTGCTTAACCTACAAGGCAAATCTCAATTCAAACGCGTCGCCAAAGCAACCTATACGCTTGTTGAAGATTAATCTTCCTGTTATTAGATCAAAATATAGCAAAAATCACCCCTGTTTAACAGAGGTGATTATTTTAATTAAGCAAAAGTGGCATTAATAAATATCCAAGGTTCAATCTGTAAATGCAGCTTTTATATACATTTTGCGAACAAAGGGAAATGATAAAACAATAATAAGATTTATGCGAATAAAGTAGTCCTGGCAATTAATTAGCAGGCAATTAGTAAAAAACTAAAAATAAATAAATCTAGATAACAAAACCATTCAAGTGAACAGTGCATTAGAAATCAACATATATACAACGTCGCACAATGTATATTTTGCGACTCTAATATCGTTACGTAGGATGATGAATGATACTACTTCTTGTAGGGAAGTTATGGGTAAGTATCTCAAATACGTTCATGAGTACGTTCGTATTGCATTCAAATCATCGTTATGCGCTATACGTAACCTAGCATAAACCGTCACTCAGACTTGGCTAATCTACCTAGATAATAGCGTTTGCGTGTTGTATAAACCGCTATTTGACTTATCCACAGTTTCATCGTGAAAGTATTGCTTTTTTAGAGTTTCGTTTCACAATTATATACTTCCCCTACTCACCTCTAAATAGTGTTAATAATTTGACTTATCCCCTTTTCGACATGATAATATAGTTTTTTGTGTATTCGTTTAAAATCTAATATGAACAAAAAGCGAACTAATGGAGTAGTAGTACAGGGGATGTACTTTGTTGCCTCACGTAAACCGTACTGATTTTAAAGTACTGGATACTATACGAAATTCTTAAGCTAAAAATATGCCAAAGACGACGAGACCCTTTCTGTCCCCTGTCAAGCGAAGGGTTGAGTTATAGATAGTATGCCCTACCGTCGAGTCTGACATCAATATATTTTGTAGGAGTTATGTTCTGTGTTTGCAAATACGCTTGCGTGGCTAAAAACGTACCGACTTGTTGACGAGCATCATCGCTCTCAAGATTAAATTTTATATAATAGCTTTCCGATTTAAGTTGGACATCGAGTTCGCTCGTAGCAGCGGGTAACGACATGGTAGCTACGCTGAATCCTCGAGCTGACAACTGTGCAATTATCGTTTGTATGAAAGTTATATCGTCTGATGGCAATGCCTGAATATTACGAGTTAAAACAAGCCCACTCTGATCAGTAACTGTAGGAAGATGTAGCGCGCTAAATGTTGTTGCAGAGGGATTACTGGTTAAAACTTTACCTAAATTATCGAGCACATATGAACCACGGCTATCATTGAGAATTAGAGTTGGCTGAGCTATCTGAATATACACAACAGGCTGATGACCGAGTATCGGTAAAGCAATACTGACGTTGGTCATTTCTGGATATTCTGCCATGAGTTGCTGCTCGACCCGATTAGTATCAACGGTTAGTTTATTATGGTTCCAAATCGATTCTGAAAGTAATTTCTGGGCAGATTGCTGATAAGAAGAAGTACTACTGTCGAATATGCCACTTAAATCAGTGCTCTCGGGCATAACAATCGCATCAGTTGAAAGTCTTAAAAAATCAATCATCAAAATAACTACTACTATTCCCGCAAAAAGAAGCAAACTACGATGAATACGAATAACTCGCTTTGATCTCGATGCACGCTCCTGAACCTTTCTCTGGAGTTTGCGACCAATGTTTAAATCTTCATCGCTTCGACGTGAATAGTAAGTTAGGCTAGATTTAGGACGATCACCGCCGATAAATGATTGACGTCGATGGCGTGAGGATTCTTCTTTTTTTCTTATCAGTCTCATTTGTTATTTTTTGTAGCCACTTTTATTTCCTGTAATATCAAGTCGGCAAGCTCATGAGTCGCGTCAGGCTTTGCAAAACCAGCAAGTTTTTGTCCTAGTTCCTGCTGTAATTTTTCATTTTTAAGCAGATCGCTGACTTGTTTTGCGAGACGGTTTGGGTCGTCTTGTACTTCAGACTCATCAATCATTATCGCAGCCTGTCGGTTCATAAGATACTGCGCGTTCTTAAGCTGATGACCCCCTGCTAAGAAAGGGCTTGGGATAACAATACAAGCTTTACCTTGTAAGGCAAATTCCGCTAAGTTAGTTGCGCCCGCTCTCGTAATAATTATATCTGCAGCTCCACTATAGCGATACACATCAGCCATATAGCCAAAGACCTTAACTCTACTCATGTCATTCTCATCCAGAGTTTTCTCAAATGCTTCGCCAACTGACTTCTCGTGCAATCTACCAACCACATGCACAACATGTAAATCTTTAAATTGGCTGAGCAGATGAGGCATAATTTGAACTACAGCATTATTGATACGTTGTGAACCAAGCCCTCCACCAATAATAAACAGGACTTTATCACGATTATTAATGCCTATTTCGCTTCGATATTTTTGTTTTAAAGTCTCATCAACAGGCTTAAAGTCCTTCTGCAATGGAATTCCAGTTGTTACAGTTTGAGCTTGTGGATAGCTATATATTTCTTTTGATAGAGCAACCGCATGTACTTTTGCCCAGCGCGCAATAATCCGATTCGCTAAGCCAGGTATCGCATCTGAATCATGTGTTATATATGGGATATGAAGATTAGCCGCAGCTAACCCTACTGGCACCCCAACGAATCCACCTTTAATGAATAGTATGTCTGGTTGTAATTTTTTAAGTAGTCTACGACTCTGCATTAATCCTATCACTACATAGAGAGCATCTCGCGCGTTTTTCAAACCAGTTGATATATCAAGTAATTGCTTGAGCCCTTCACCGTGATATCGACGCAACTTCCCTGCTCTGACAGTATATGTACTATCGATAAATGGGTTTTTAGCCGGTATATCTCCCAAACCATCTCCTGTCTGACCAATGTAAATAATTTTTGATTCAGGTTCAATTTTTTTAAGTTCTGCAGCAACAGCTAAGATAGGCGTTATATGCCCTCCTGACCCACCGCCCGTCAAAATAATTACGGGTCTACCCGTCATAATGTATCCTAAGCCTATCCCCACTTGTTTGTCTTAAAGACTCTGAACTGACTCGTGGCACTCCGAGTGCGGTATACATTGACGCTTGAAACGCTAATCCTATTGCAGCAGCCGCGAATACAACACTTGTGCCACCATAACTAATGAAAGGGAGCGTAATTCCCTTCAGTGGGAGAACTCCAATCATTGCCCCTATATTAATAAAAGCCTGCACACTTAACCAAGCTAAAATTCCTATAACAAGCAAACGACTAAAATCATCTGTACTTCTTTCGGCTATAATCTTAAGTCGAGCAAAGAAAGCACTGAAAATCACGAGTAGAACAATACTCCCAATAAATCCAAATTTTTCAGCGTATATAGCAAATATTGAATCGTTCGCAGCCTCAGGCAAATAGCCATATGCTTGAACACTACTCCCAAGGCCAAGTCCAATTATGCCGCCAGAACCGACTGCAATAAGAGCCTGGCATGCCTGATAACCACTTGACTGACAGTTTGATTGGGGATGCAGATAAGCCTCGAGTCGCGCACGACGATACGGTATTGCTGAAATAGCAAGTACTAGACCAATCAAAATTATTCCACCAATAAGCAAAATGCGCTTGAAAGGTAGCCCCGCAACGAAAGCCATGGTGGCCACCATAGCAACGATAACTCCTGTAGACCCTAAGTCACTTTGAACTCCAGCAATGAGTAGCCCCACTACAATCACTGCAATAACAATCGGCCACAAAGTTTTTTGTGTACTTGTGATTTCACCGGTTTTGATACGATTTGTCAGAAAACCTGCTAACCATATTACCAATGCAAATTTAACTAGTTCTACAGATTGAAATGAAAAACTTCCAAGGCGCACCCAACGGTGAGCAGGATACGAAGGATTAACTGGCAAAACCATCGCTAATAGTGTTGCAAGCGTAGCAATTCCAAGCAACGGCTTGTATGCTTGGCGCCACCACTGTAGTGGAATTTTTACAGTCGCAACAAATGCAACAATACTCAGACCAATCGCAAGTAATTGCTTCGATATATAGTAACTGCTGCTTACATTATTGGAGATAGCAAGCGCAGGACTTATTGCGTACACGACAACGACACCAATAGCCAATAAGGCTGCACATAACATTAAAAGCCAATAATCTGGACGATGCTTACGCGAAAGATTAAGCTCCATATTAGAAGGTTGCGCTTGCACACGACGACCTAGAGCTCGGCGAGGCTGCATTATTCTAACCCTCCGGTTAGATTTATAGCTTGAGTTACTGTATTTGTTTTTAAATGTTTCATCATGAGAGCCGAAGCAAAAATTATTGCGAAGGTATGTGAGTGAACATACCGCGTTAGCTAGCCTTTACCACCTAGTAAGAATGTGATCAAACCGAGTACACTCGCTACCTGTCCAAGGATCCAGAAACGCATGGTGACCTTTGTTTCTGGCCAACCTATTGCTTCAAAATGATGATGTATCGGAGAAGAAAGGAATATTTTTTTACCGTGCCGTAATTTTCGAGATAAACGATTAATAATCACCGACCCCGTTTCCATGACATATACAGCTCCTATAATTGGTAAAACATAGATCGTATTTGTTTGCATAGCAATAATACCTAATGCCGTACCGAGCGCAAATGCTCCAACGTCGCCCATAAAAAAGCGCGCCGGGAAGATATTAAACCATGTATAGCTTAGTAGTGCACCGATGAGTGTCAAACAAAAACCTGCTAACGCAAACTTATGCTCAACTATACAAATAATCGTATACGCCATAAATGATGATGCAAGCAACCCCCCTGCTAGACCATCTAGCCCATCACTGATATTCACAGCATTGGCTGTGGCAATCACTACAAACCAGAAGAGCACAATTACAAAGATACCGATATCCCATTGATGGACGATTGGCAAGTATATAGAATGAACCCCTAGCTTGCTATAGAACCAGCAGCCACCAATAACTGCAACGAGACTATAGAGGAAAAATTTATACCGAGCCTTCATGCCAGCAACACCGCCCCCGTTACTTCTGACATTCATAACATCATCGATAAGCCCAATAACCCCTGCGCCAAGCATTCCAGCAAGTGGAAGCCAGGTCTGTCCCCTACTAAGGTTGAAGAAAAGTGTGGTTACAGTAGAAGCAACCACAAAAATAAGTCCTGCCATCGTGGGAATATCGCGTTTATGTTTTGCTGCGTGTAGTTTTTGGTAGACTTTTGCTTTGCCACCTGACCATGCATCAGTTCGCTGTTTCTTCCACCAGTGTTTGCGATATGCTACCGTTGTATAGATAGGCGTAATTAACATACTGAATGCAAAACTAAAAAACCCAAGCAACAAAATGCGGATGAGATTGTGAATACTTATATCAATGTGCAATGTATGCATTGGAAGTTTTCCTGATTCTTTTTATATGAATTATAGCATCTATGGACTCTTACGGGGATTTTGGAGTTACAAACGAATCGTTGATTAACATATGAGCTAAGTCAGCAAATACTGGCTGCCCGCCTTCAGAGCCAGCATAGCCAGGAACATTTGGTTTGATATTAAAGACAACGATTACATATTGAGGTTTATCTCCACCTACAAATCCCATATACGTTCCGTTATATATATTGGAATAATATCCTCCACCTGGTTGAGCGATCTGAGCAGTCCCTGTTTTACCGCCAACCATGTACTGAGACGGGAATGACATATAACTAAATCCTTCATGATAATAAGTGGTTACTACATTTTCGAGTAAGCGGATCATCTCGGTGTCCGACTTTGGGCGACACCGTATGATTTTCTACCACTTTTGGTGGATTATTAATATACATCGTCCGTTGCTTTGTATAATCTGGCTTATCAAGGGTTGGCTGATAATAAGTACCGCCGTTAATGACACTGGAAACCGCCGCACCAAGCTGTAATGCCGTCACCTGAACACCTTGTCCAAATGAGGTATTTGCGTAAGTTAGATCAATACTTGGATCATTCAAATTAGCAGGTGGAACATAACCTGCCGATTCATATCCCTGCTCAACATCAGTGGGTTGGCCGAGACGAAAATGATTAACCATATAATTGTGCCAAGCATCTATAGCCTTTGAATCGATCTGACCACCACCCATTTGCATTAGCATCCAAGTAGCACCAGTATTAAGTGATAGAGCCAGAATGCTTGCGATGCTCTGTTCACGAGCTCCACCGTCTTGTTCAATGTCAGTAATATTAAAGCCGTCGACAACCCAGTGAGCTGGATCATAAAAAGTAGTATTCGGCTGTATAACCCCCTGGTCAAGAGCAGCCGAGGTTGTTAATGTTTTCATTGTTGAACCGGGTTCAATAGCATTCGTAACAGCTGCATTTTCAAATAAATTAGCGTTTGTTACACTCTGATAATCACCAGGATTATATGTAGGATAGTTAGCCATTGCTTTAATCTGGCCCGTGTATGGGATCCATAATAATAGCACTTAGCCCCTGTGAATTAGTCTTTTTGATACTCTTGGGCTAAAATCTGCTCCATTTGCGCTTGCATTGATAAGTTGAGTGTCGTTACAACGTTATCTCCATTGACGGGAGCTATTTCAATATTCCCTTTTGTCGCCGCAAGAGGCACACCATTAACATCAGTAACTGCTTTGACCTCGCCGGGTTTCCAGCCAGTTGCGGATTAAGTGCCTGCTCGATACCGTACTCACCTACACCATTATTATTAACAAAACCGAGCACCTGAGAAGCCAGACTGCCCTGGGGATAAACCCGATAGTCCTGAGATTGTGTTCCAAGTCCGGGAAATTGTAAGCTTAAGTATCTGGTTGCTTTGAGCTGCGCTTAACTTTTTCGCGAGAATAACATAGCGAGTATCAGGAGTCTTCATTAAGACTCGTATACGTTGATGTTTGTCCACCTATTATAGGAGTTATCTTTTTTGCCACTGAAGCAGCATTTTTAACAAGTGTTGGATCGGCATATAAAGTATAAAGTTCTTGGTTTAAAACGATTGGGACAATAGTGTTACCGTCGTGGGCTTCAATAAGCCCACGAGTAGCCGGAATTTGATATTGTTTTAGCTGGTCGCTTAATGCAGCATCTTTGTAATAATTATAATGAATAATCTGGACGTAAAATAAGCGGATGCAAAATACAACCACAATTAATACAAGTACTGCGTACCATATTCGCACACGCTGAACTGCTTCTGTTGTGGTATTTTTGTTTGGCGAAGCCATTACATTTATTATACCTCTGAACTATCTCAAAAACGAACAGATTCCATACAGAAATTAAGCTGTTCAATACATACATAAATAAGCGAGAGTGCTGACGCACTTCTAATTATTGAGGGTAGTTGAGGGCGTTACAGAAACAAGACTCTTGGCGACTGTGCTCCCTTGAATACGTGAGAGCGACTGCAGACGCGCAGCAGCGACTTCAAGATTTTGATTCTCACTTTTCAGTTGCGTCTGCTGTTGTTGAAGACCATTAATCTGATAACCATATGCATTGGTCTTCGTTACCTGTGTTAAGTACAGCAAAGCCAAGTAAGCATGCCAATACTATCAGAATAATAGTATTGCTGACGGGCCCAAGTGTACGTGTTTCAGCCCTAAAGCTGACCGAGTTTTGGTTTCGCCCATTGAAGCGCGACCGTTCATAGCCAAGCTACTTGAATATGTCATATATTTTTTATTTTTCTTTTTTATTTTTTTGTCCGACCTCGACTTTATTGCCGAGATCGGACCGCTTTGACTCGTACTTAGACCACTTTAACGTGGATTTTGTAGGAACGGGAGCTGCTTTTTACCTGAATTGGCATAAGCGTTCCCTTTCTTGTTTTTATTTTCACTGCGGCACGAAGTTTTGCGCTTCGTGCACGCGGATTATAAACTATTTCGGTGGGGTCGGCGGTGACCGGATGTTTGGTCAGAAGTCTCAAATCGGCATCATAGCGATCTCCGCTGCCTCTTGAAATGCCTGCTTAACAATACGATCTTCCAGACTATGGAAGCTAATGACAGCTAATCGTCCACCTGGATTGAGCAGTTCGTAACCATAGTGGCAAGCCTGCTCCAGTAAGTTCAAGCTCATCATTGACGGCGATACGTAGTGCTTGAAATGTTCGTGTTGCCGGATGAACTCGACTTCTGTCCTGGCCATGCTCTTGCAGCAATTGCTGCCAGCTCATCCGTTGTCGTTAGTGGACGAGCTCGCACGATTGCATGCGCAATCTGTTTCGCCTTCGGCTCTTCGCCGTATGCGCGTTAAGATATCTGTCAATGTCGCTTCGCTATACGTATTAACAATCAGTTTCTGCATCAAGTGCTTGACGCTGATCCATTCGCATATCCAGCGGTCCTGATTCTTTAATGGCAAAGCCACGTTTGCCCTCGTTAAGGTGCGGTGACGATACGCCCAAATCAGCCAAAATAAGATCAAACTGTCGACCTTTCATGATAAGTTCCTGGCTGGCTGTCAAGAAATCTTGCCATAGTATCGCAACGCCGGTATCTTGAAAACTGCTGTTTTCAGTTCTCTGATCGCATTCTCGTCACGATCAACGAGTACGCTACTCTTGTGATTGTTTCCGTTCGTCCAAGTATTGCCTTCGCATGTCCGCCGTATCCGGCCGTCAGATCGAGGTATGTTTCCCCTTTTTGGGTCCTAGATAGTGAAGGACTTCGTTTAAGCAATACCGGAACGTGTTGTTTGTATTTATTTTGGTGTTTGTTTTGGTGCATCTTTGCTTGTTTTTGTTTTTGTTTGCAAGGTCACCTAATCAGCAGTCAACTTTTTGTTTTTTTAGTAGTTTTTGTTTTTGTGTTGACGAGGCATGTAAAGTATTGTAAGATTTAAAATCTACAACTTCTGGCTAAGTCGAGTTTGAGAGACTTATGTGTGAGGTGGAGTTTTGGGAGGTGTTTTAGAGAAAGGTCGAGGTTTTTTAAGTGGTTTAGCCTATCTAGTTCCACTTGTTGACTGCCGAATAGCTGACCTCGAGTTTCGAGTATCTGTCGATTGCCTATCCTATGTAACATTTTGCGAAAGTCTAATGTTTACATGTCTAAGGTTGCTATTCGGACTTAAATTGTTAAGGTGCCTTGAACTATATGGGTGGACTACTTTAGCCATAAGCCGCCAATACTTGCCGACACGCACGGCGACTAACATCACGTCGATTCCGGCATAATCAAGTAAGTGTTGCTCGAGACTGAAGCGTCCCTGCTTGCCATCGATCACGCCTTCGATCTTACCCATCCGGAACTGGACGTTTAGATCAGCCGTCTGCTCGTCCAGGATATTGCCTTTCAGCAGCGGCTCGACTTCTTCATCCCATACCGATTTTGGATAGAGATGAAGGTACTTCTTGAAAGCCGCGAGTGATTACTACTCCGCTTGCGAACTCAGCTCGCAATTCGGCGGTATGGTTAACCGCCGTTTGTCGTCGAGTTTTCGTTCGAAATAATCTACTGTCGCCATCCCTGTATATTTTCTAGTGGTTTTTATTTTCATGGGAGAGTTGCTAGCTGACCCACGATTACCCACTGACATGAGTGTACTACCCACACTCACCCACTACAAGCTATTAATCAGTAAAAAGTGGTGTTTCTAACACCACTTATCCACAGTTTTTCCGATGATAATTCTTCAATATGCTATGTAGCGTAACGCTGCTATCCACAAACGCTATTTGAATGACGCCTTGTGCATAAGTTTTATTTATTTGCTGATCGACTATGTGTGCGCTGTGTAACGCTGTAACTTGCGTAGTGAGGTGCCGGGTCTTCCCTTTCGCGTCGGATCGGATCGTTAAGTTCATTATAGTCGTTAGAAAGTGCAAAAGAAGGTTGCCCAGGCAATACAACTCTTGTATCGGTATGAGTTTGTAAATCGAGCATTCCTGTAATGGCCGCCATAGTCATTAGAACCATACCAGCTTGTTCGGATATTTTTTGAATTCTATCAGTTATCATATATTTTTGTTTTAAACACTAACATTATAGTATCAATAATTTATCATTTTGTCAATTAGATGTAATTGATACTCTGCTCTTCAATGAATATGCACTGGCTCGGCTTAACACATATCTCCAGGATCCCAAGTAACCCTACGACCATCACTCAAGGAATCAAGTAGACTCATTTCGCTCTCGTTCAGCTCAAAGTTATAGATGTCAAAGTTACTTTTTAGATGAGACTCTCTCATCGACCTGACCAGTGGAAGGGTATCGTGCTGGATACACCAACGCAGCACTATTTGCTGAGGTGTCTTGTCATGGCTCCTTGCTATTTCGCTAATTGGTTTACTTTGTTCTTTTGATACGCGTTGTAATGGGCTGTATGCTTCGACAAGAATACGATATTTCTTGCAAAACGTTAGTAATTCTTTTTGCTGCTCATAAATAAATGGATGGAATTCCACTTGATCAATATCAGGCTTAAGACTACTTTCATTAAATAATTCGATTAAGTGTCTAATTGTAAAGTTACTCACTCCTGCGGATTTAATAAGCCCATCCTGCTGTAATTTTTCAATTGCCCTCCAGCTATCAAATCTTTTACGTGTTGCGGGCCAGTGTATAAGGTATAGGTCAAGATAATTTAGTCTAAGTCGCTGCAAAGATTTTTGACAAGCCTGTAACGTACGATCGTAACCTTGATCATCATTCCAGAGTTTTGTGGTTATAAATAGCTCATTACGCGGAACCTTAGAACGCTCTAGCGCATTACCAACTCCGAATTCGTTACCATAAATTCGGGCCGTATCTATAATTCTATAGCCAATATCTAATGCTACTGTAACGATTTTTTCTGCTTTTTCATCCGGGATTATTTCCCAAGTACCGCAACCAATACTGGGAATTTTGCGAGTTGAGCGCAGTACATAATTTTTCATTACGGAGGCCCTATTTCAACAGAAATTCCTGTTTCTAATGCAAAAAACCGGATGTCATTCTCCTTGAAAATTTTATCAAACCGTTCGTACATACCGGCTCTCGCTTCATCCTTCCAATGCCAATCATGTATAGGTAGAACAAAAGCAGGTCGTAATTTTAAAGCAAGGTTTACTGCGTCCACAGACGAACCCCACGGAGCAGTAACCGGAAGAGCTAGAATCGATTTTGTTTCAGAAAAGCTAAGACTGTCACCTGGATGCGTCAAGGTATCTAAGAGATGAACTCCAATCTGGTCGGGAGGATTGATAAGTGGTGGAGAACCTTCGTGAGGAGAATTAAAAAACGAAAGTCCCTTGGAGGGGGTACTTTCCCCGACTATGTGTTCTTCGGCTAGTTGAGTAACAACTGATTGAGTACTTGTTATCTGGACATTTGGAAACTTATCAACAATCTGTTTAACAAATTCAATATTAAAATGATCAAAATGCTCATGTGTAATAATAACGTTATCAAGTTTATTGATAGTACTCAGGTCCAACGCGGCAACACTCATAGAACCTGGATCAAAAAGCACGGTTTTCTCGTTTGTTTCAACGAGTAAACAAGAGTGTATAAATTTTGTAATTTTCATTAACGGTCACCCTCCCAGTTATTGGTTATATATATCAAATCCAATATGAATAAAGCAGTAAGATAAATAACTAAGGCTTGGCCGCTCAGGTTTTCCTTCTACAGTTACGCATTAGTTTTTTTAGTGCGATGATCGTGGTATGCCAGTTTGCGTCGTAGCTGATCAAGTCGAACAATTTGAGGCTCAAAAACTTTTAATAAACTCGAGTACTGCCAATTTGGAGTTAAAATATTCGACAATTTACCTTGTTCATTGAGGTATTCTGCAAGACTAAAAAAATCACCGTCTCCAGAAACTATGACCGCTTTATCATAATGCATAAATTCCTTCATTGCATAGAGTACGAGCTCGGCATCAACGTTGCCTTTAACTATTGGTTTTTGCTCGTCATTTTCTTTTGCGGGCGTGACTTCAGGGATCTCACCAGTGAGCTGATGTATTGCCTTTACGTCTACTGTTGGCTTAAGAACCACAAGATAGCCTAGTTCATGCATATATTCGTACATTGACTCGTTCTCACTCATATAGCCAATGAACATATAGGCCTTGGTGACATTAAATTTATCATTTAAAAATTGACGGAATTTACGCCAATCGAGCTTCCATCCCATTCTCTGAACGCCAAGATTCAAATTCTGACTGTCAATGAATGCGTAGACATTAGGCCCTTTAGAGTCTTGTCTCATACCTATAGTCTAGCACTATAGTCGATGATCCATACGATAGTTAGTGAAATGACATCATTTAAGAAAACAGTCGTGGTCACTTTATGCAAGATGAGATTGCACGATCGCTAGTATCTCAGGCCCATAGATTTCGACTTTGCGTGCACCAAAACCTGAAAGCGCACGTAACTGCTGCTCATTTTTAGGTAAAGCGGTTGCGACAGCACTGAGTGAAGTATTATGAGCAATAATATACGGTGGTAAGTTGTCCGTTTTAGAACGTTGGAAGCGCCACTGTTTTAATTTCTCGAAAAGCACTTCATCAACAATTGTTGTCTGGGCTGGTTTTGCCGCGTCTATTGTTTGCACCTCGACTATATCAGCTGTCGTGGAACTTAATTGAACAGATGCCTGTCTCAATTCATTATCAAAATTATATATCTCCTGATGCATGGTAAACGCCACCTTGTTAACTCCTTGCAAATATAAACCATCAAGGCTTCTAACTCTTGAGAGCGCCACGTAACCCATGCCAGGCGTAAACGCTCTAGATAAATCAATTACAGCCGCGTCCAAGCTCATTCCCTGGCTTTTATGAATTGTTATGGCCCATGCGAGACGAAGCGGTAGCTGTGATGCCTCGGCACTTACACGACCATCCTCGGACATAGTCCAGGTATACGGTTCAACATAAATCTTTCGTCCAGTTACTAACTGCACGACCGGCGTGTCATCGTCAAAATCAACGACTTTACCGCGACTTCCATTAACAAAACCTCCGGCATAATTATTTGCGACAAACATAACTTCAGCACCAACTTTGAGCTCAAGTATTTCAGGTGCAAGTAAAGTTTTTGTGAGTTGTTCGAATTTTGCCTGACGTCCTTTTGATTGCATTTGATACGACATACTGCGAGAAGGAAGTGCATCAAGATGACGTTGATTAATCGCATCAACATCTAGATTGTGGGAAAATAAACGGGTAACACCAACACTCTTTTCCGGTACACGGTTAATCCTATCTTTAAGCAACTGTTCGTCAGCTTCAGTTATAGAACCTCGGCGCATTGCCTCCAGAAACATCAGTAATTCATCGCCAACATTCTGTCGATGCTGCTCTGTTAAATAACAAATGTTTAGGTTAAGTTCTGCCCATGCCGTAGATAGGTGAATGAAATCATGTACTTCTGAACCTCTCGTGATCGGTGGAAGTTGAAATAGATCACCCACTAAAACGACCTGCATACCTCCAAATGGTGCATCATTACCCCGAAGTTTTTTGGCAAGTTCATTAATCATATTGAGACGCTTACCATGTAGCATGGATATTTCGTCTATCACGAGAATATCCGTGCTATTGTACCGTTTAATAAGCCGGTCTAAACTCGAAAGACGTTTTAGGTCATCAATAGTTAACTGTTCAAGAATTCCAAGCCCCGTCCAAGAATGTATAGTCACTCCCGCTATAAGACTACCCGCAATACCTGTGCTTGCAGTAACTGCAACTTGTTTGCCATCATCGATTGCTCGACGTATAAATTGATTTAAAACATACGTCTTCCCTGACCCAGGTGAACCGGTCAAAAAAACATTGCTCCCACTCATCATAACTGCTAATGCTTGTTGTTGCCTCATAGTTCCACGATTGTAACATCGATAGGTCAGCAACGCTATCGCCTAACAACACATGAGTACTGTTCATAAATTTTGCTCTTACAGCTAATTATATTTTTGGCGCGCTTTGTTTGCCCATGTGTCTGCTAGTTCATTACCAGGATCATCGTTGTGACCACGCACCCAAATTAACTTAGCGTTACTCGAACGGTATAGCGGACAAACTATTTGAACAATGTCTATATTCTTAATTGGTCCACCTTTTTTCTTCCAATCATTCTTTTCCCATGCAATTGACCATTTTGTAATAACATTAATCCAAAATTCACTATCCGTATAGATTTCGCATGGCTGCTTTCCAGCATCCTGGAGCGCTGCAATAATCGCAAAACCCTCCATTCTAATATTCGTCGTTTCACCTCCAGAGGGTTCTGAGCCGAGGATGACCGGTTTCATATCTTTAATGACTGCAAAACCACCCTTCCCGGGGTTAGGCTCACAGCTTCCGTCTGTATAGTAAGTCAGCACAATACTAAATTTTTAAATGTGAGCTCAGCTCACTAATTAATACTCGTTCTTGTTTTGTTGTGTCGCGGTTTCGTACAGTCACCGTCTCTTTCTTATCGCCTTCTATAGAATCAAAATCTATGACCACGCAATATGGAGTACCGATTTCATCCTGGCGACGATACCTTTTACCAATATTGCCATTGTCATCCCACATTACGCTTTTAAATTCTTTTTTAAGCATGTCGTAAACTTCCCGAGCCTTACCTACGAGCTCGGACTTATTCCTAAGTAACGGAGAGACAGCCACCTTAACTGGGGCCAAATAGTACGGCAGTTTCAAGTATAATCTTTTTTCACCATTAACTTCATCCTCAGTATAGGCAGCACTCAAAGTTGCCATAATGGCTCTTTCTAGTCCAAAACTTGGCTCAATAACATGGGGTACAAATGGAGCACTGCCATCTTTGGGTCGATACTCCATGTTTTTACCACTCGCTCGCTGAATATTATCTAGGTCAAAACTGGTTCGATAAGCTAAACCGAGTAACTCTTCACGACCTATCGGAAAATCATATTCAAAATCTATTGTACGTTTACTGTAATGCGCCCTATCAGCGTCGTCGACTTCAAGTTCATGGACACTTGAGTCAGGCAATCCAAGAGCTTGTGTCCACTTCCATACAATAGTGCGCCACAATTCAAAAGCTTCTTCCCAATTATCCGGATGTACGAAATATTCAACTTCCATTTGTTCAAATTCACGACTTCTAAATACAAAATCCCGGGGGCTAATTTCATTACGAAATGCTTTTCCCTGTTGAGCCACGCCAAATGGGATATCCGGATAAAAGCTATCGACAATATTCTTATAATTCGTAAATATGCCCTGTGCCGTTTCCGGTCGAAGATAACTTTTAGCATTTTTATCGTAGACAGTCACACCAGTATAAGTCTCCTGTTCTTTGATCGAAAAGGCTCCGACGGTTTGATTGTCTTTATTTTTTACCTGGAACTCTCCAGTTAAACGATTACCATCTTCGGCTTCAAAAGATCCCCACGTGGGACCAACCTCAGTTTTAAACATCATGTTGAACTGACGCGCTTCACCAAATGTTCCTTCTTGCCCACACGTCGGACACTTACTGGTATCAATTTTATCCGCGCGAAAACGTCCGTGACATTGCGAGCATTCCACTAGTGGATCTGTAAATGTTTCGGTATGTCCACTCGCTTGCCAGACTTTTTGATTCATAAGAATTGCAGCATCAACTCCAAACATTTCATCACGGTCTTCAACTATCATGTTCCACCAAAGATTCATAATATTACGCTTTAATGCCGCACCAAGCGGACCATAATCCCATGTACCGCTCAAACCACCGTAGACATCAGATCCAGGATATATAAATCCCCTTCGTTTACATAGACTAACGATCTCATCAAGACTTGGAGTTTCACTCATGCTACCTATTGTAACAGATAGCGACTCTGGACCAGGCGAATGTCTTATTAGGACCGCACATAAGTTTTTCTCATAACAGTTACGAGTTGAATAATAGCATCAAGAAGCGGCTCAACTCCTTCTATTTGCGCAATTACATACGGTTGGTGGTTTCCAAATAAAATCCGTAAAACCTTTATATGTGATGCATCATATTGACCCATTTCGCTTTTTATGAAGGCAACGCTATCAAAATCAAAAGCGTAATGATCTGCCTGGACGAGTTCGATACCCGTAACATCAGTTACTAAATTCGGCGTGTGCCCACTTCTGCTCAGCAATTGTGCTTGAAACCAAGCGTTAATAAGTATTGTCGAAATTGAGTGGTCATTTAAAGCCTCGAATCCTTGCTGCAATAATTCAAAATATTCTTCCTCCAATCGATCCTCAGTAGCTCTGTGCAGCATTCTTATAAGCTCATACCCAAGCTGAACACGATCAATATCTTGAACGATACGTCCGTAGTGTTTCAATAAGCGTGCCGAGATCAAGGTACCAAGCTCTCCCCTTCCCTGCATAAATCCAATTTCGCTCACACTGAAGAGTTCAATACCACCAGCAGCTCGACTTTTAATTTTACGTACACCGCGCGCCATCAGCCGAAGTTTACCCTGATCTGGAGTAAGTAAAGTTAGAATCCTATCCGCTTCTGCATAATCAGTTCGAGTTAGTACAATGCCAGTTGTGAGTAATTGCTTCATGTCTGCGCACTACTAAATTGAGCCACGGATGCTATAAATCCACGTAATGAAGTGAAGGGTTTATAATAATATGCACACACACCAAGCTCTTCTTTAAGTAGTAAACGGCTGCCGTTAAATTCGGTGGGTGGCACATTTGTCAAAATAAGAACCGGTATTGATCGCCATTCCGGATATGATCGAAATTCATACAGAAACTCAATTCCGGAATGTTCAATAAGTTGAATTTCTAGAACAACTAAATCAGGGCACATGACATCGGCAGCAGTTATAGCTGACTGTGCAGATGCACACATGACTACATCATAACCCTGCGCATCAAGAGCACGATTGTATATTTCCGCCAGGATACGATCAGGTTCGATAAGTAGAATTCGGGACATTTTGCCTCATGTTTTCACTATCTTTTACTAAACAAACTGCAGCTGATTACTTGATTGAAGAACAGTCCCAAGACCATATAAACTATGATGCCTTGAAACCTTTAGCTCAAGCTGCATTGCTTGCAAGATGGCGTCTGCCACAAATATGCCCGCACCATTATTATGGCTAAAGCCAGCTAAGGGTTGTCTTGCCCTACCCTGTAACTGTCTGCCTCTTTTGAGAGTATCACTAGACAACTGTTCTGTATCAGTGTAGAGTCCAGCAACGACGCCATAGCGACAGTTGTGAGTGGCCAACTGCAAGGTAAGCTGGCGACTCTCAAGTGCAGGCAACGCTTCGATAAGTGCTGCCCCTAAACTCACTAAAGCTGCTTGCAAGCCTTTTCGGTGAACTAAAACTGGTGCGAATCGTCCAGTAATGTTGAGCTCAAGAGCCACACCGTAGCTTTTAGCATAACCATCAAGCTGTTGTGCCGTATCATAAAGAACAGAAGAAATCGACACGGGCTCAAAGTCTAGTTGTTGTGGGTACAGACTAAGCCTGACACCAAGCGAATAGCTTTCAAGAAGATAGAGTGCATTTTCGGCAGTGGTAAGAATATCATCTGAATCAACATGACCACCAATTTGCGCATGTTCAGCGTGTCGAGCAATCTGTAAAAGAGGCAACTTGAGTTGCTCAACCACACTCAGCAACAGCTGCTGTGACAATATTGATGACCCAGCCTGATTAACCATAGACTCAGCTTACCCCGCTTACACATCTAGTATAGCTCAACCAGGCAACATCACTATATAGACTGTCCTAATAGCAGAAAAAGAGATATATCTAAATCGGTTACTTAAGGTGAAAAACTAAAATTGGGCAGTATGTATGTATTGAAATCACTTAAGAAGCTGGTTCCCTCAGTCCAGATAACGAGCGTTTCACTTCTCAAAGGAATAACAACTTCTGTACCCTGATTACCATCCGGCAATTGCCCAACAACCTCAAGACCTACGTCCTTTGGGACTTTTGGTAGGGCATAGGGTTTGGCGGTAAGCACACCGCTTTGTTCTTCGCTGACTATATTTTGAGCAACTGCACTATACTGCTGATTCTGCACTTGAACACGTAAAGCAAAGATAGACGTACTGGAGCTTATCGAGGGTACTGTGCCTGGCGAAAAGTATGCATCAAGGAGCGCCGCTCCGTTACCCGTAGAGTCAACATAAGCACTCCAAGTTTTTGGATAATTTATTACGACACTGCCATAAGCTTCAGGCCCTGTATAGGTCTGTAATGGAGACTTCTCTTGAGTGGCAAATGTAGCATCATCAGCAGCCATTTGTTGCTGTTTAGCGATAGCCACAGCTGCATCGACACGAGCATCAACATTTGTTTTATACGCTTGTCTACCGTTATATGCCCAACCACCGAACGCAATAGCTCCGACTAGCAATACAAGCGCAGTGATAAGAGGAAGTAAAAGGCTATTAATCATGCCGTATTGGTTACGCTTGACCATATGGCCCATGTTACCGAAGTTTTACAAGACTAGCAAGTATCATTCATATAAATATAAATAAACACCCTGCTTTTCTTTTATGAATTGCTTGCCTGGTATTTGAAAAGCAAAGCTAATCAATTTGACAGGTTTGTTGCTAAGTTGCATAATTTTTGTATCCAACTTTTGCATGTAACGAGCTAATAAAAAAACAAAAATTGCTTCGGATTTCGGCCATGGTTTCTGCCAAAAATCTCCCCACACCACTCGTACGAGATTACCGTAGCGACGTGTACGAACCCATGCGACAAACGCAAGTAAAGGATTGAGTTCATAGCCTACACAGTGAATACCAAGTTGGGCAGCTGCAATTAGCACTTTGCCGTCACCACAACCAAGTTCGAGTAACGTTTGGCCGGGCTCTAAATCAGCCAGCGTAAGTGCAATTTTTACTTGAGGGCTTAGAGTTGGTAGATAAGGAGCACCTACCAAAAGGACGCCCCCAAAACAAAGTAAAATAAAAGCTACGGAAAGCACGATCCAAATCATGCATCACCAAATTTAGCTTTTAATTCGGTGACTTTATTTTCAGCCGTTCGCAAATAATCTTCAAGCTTCTTTAAGATAATAAGCCCTTTTTCATAATTTTTTAAAGCTTCATCCACATCAAGGTCTTCCCGTTGCATTTCCTGCAATATGAACTGTAACTCTTCGTGTAACGATTGATAATTTAAAGTGGTTTTTGATTCCTTCATAGCGTTTCATCCTTGTAATTCTTTTTAACAATCGCAGAGCTTTTCCCATCATGAAATTGTAATTCTACTATATCATTCGCGTGAAGGTCAGAAACATTCCGAGCGAGTATATTATTAACACGAATCAGTGCATACCCTCTTCGCAGAATTGATTCCGGGTTTAGAGCTGCCAATAGTTTCGTGCCACTCATGCGTTGAGTTTGAGCATAATTCATTACAGCCATAATTGCCTGCTCCAAAATTTGCCGATCACTTTTTATGCGTTCGTCTACAGCTGTTAACTTTATCCGACAATTCCTCTCAAGCTGTTCTTGTGCAATCGCAAGCTGTGATATAACCTCATAGCGATCAGGTGTTAGCAGTTCGGCAGCATTACTTGGAGTACTTGCTTGTTGGTCTGCGGCCATTTCAGCAAGAGAAATATCTACCTCATGGCCAATCGCAACGAGCGTAGGGACTCTACTACCTGCTATCGCTCGGGTGACTTGCTCCGTACTAAATGCCGATAAATCTTCAGCACTGCCCCCGCCGCGAATTACCACTAGAACATCAGGCGGCTGTGCTTGGGCGTTGAATTGCTCAATTGCCCTTTGGATTTGTGTAGGTGCAATCTCTCCTTGAACCTGAACATCGATCAGCTCAATAGTAATGCCTCGCCAACGAGCATTGAGAATTTTATTGAAATCCGCGTAAGCAGCTGATTGGCGAGAGGTAATTAAACCAATCCGGCGAGGAGGATGCGGAACAATACGTTTGCGACTCGTTTCGAATAAGCCCTCGGCAGATAATTTTGCAGCTAAGAGTTCGGCCGCACGTTTTATAGTTCCAGTGCCCGATAGTTGTAGTGACTGTACATTGACACTAAAACCATATAGCGGATGCAGCCTTGGTTGCCCGCGAACTTTAAGGACCATTCCTTCTTCGAGCGGACCACTGAGCTGATAGACTGTGCCAAAAAACTTCACAACTGACGTAGCATCTTTTAAATCAAAATACACCCAGCGATTTCTGCTGACTCTAAAATTAGCCAATTCACCTGTAATAACGATTGAGGAATAAGCATAGTCTAGTGTTTGATTCACTAATGCCACGAATTCACTCACACTAACTTCGATTGGCGCGGTATCAATCATACCAATCCTTATTCCTGACCAGTATTTTCACGAACCAGATTTCTATGATAGAGATAATACCCTGGTGGAAGTTGAATCAGCGTATTGACCACACGATACATGACAGTCACTGGTAAGCTTATCGCTGCTGGTATACCCGCGCTCGCTAGCACTGCCGTCATTAGTGCTTCATAAATGCCTACTCCACCTGGCAGCACAGACACTAAACCAGCAAAATTTGCCACGCCATACGCAATAATTACAGCACCGATGTTAACAAGATGCCCAAATGCAATGTAGACAACATATAAAGCCATGACTTCAGTGACATTAGCCAGAAGCGCATACCAAAACGGTATCGTCAGGTCTTTACGCCTTTTTCGAAGTTGATCATAATTATCATGAAAATCATCAAATACCTGTCGCGCCTTTGTGATATTGATTGTTTCAGGATATCTTGGCCGTACAATATGTATCATGCGGTTAATCGTAAGTGTTGCAGTCGTGAAAAACGTATTAATGCGTTGTTTACTCCCCACTATGTAAGCAAAAAGTGCTGTTCCTACAACTAATAATGTGGACAATATCCCGGCAACCAATATGGTCAAATTACTAACGCGACCCATTACCGCAAGACTTATGAGACCAAAAACAATGAGAACTTCAAATGATAAAAATGTGAGTGCAAGTTTCATGACTTGCATAAGAGTAGCCTTGCCGCCAGTTATTTTCTCACCATCACGCAGTCTAACCCCAAAATACGAAATGCCTGTTACACCCCCACTCGGGAAAACATGATTAACAAAATTAAGCTCGAGAGACATTTTGTAAAGATACCAGTAGGATAACTTGTTCCCTACCATACCAAAGAGGCGCTGATACAGCTTTGTCTGAGCATGATAATTGATAATTTCAACTGGGATCATCAAAAGAACCGCCCAAGCATTAACCTTAGCTAGGTTTTTAATCGTATCACCCAATTGATGTCTTATGGCGTAGATCAAAATCAGTAAAGCCACGAGAGTAACGATATTTAGTATCATTTTCCAACGGCTTGCGGTGGATTTGTTTTGACTCATTGACCTTTATTATACCCGACCATAGATTAGAAAGATCATTCTTGATGCTATATATTTACTCCCAAGGTTTAACAGATAAAAAGCGCTATACTGGAAGTAATGCAGAGTTTACTCGTCCTTGGACGGCAACCAAGTTTAGGAATTGCTGAAGTTGAGAGTCTTTATGGACCTGAAGTAGTTCAAATAATCCATGATCAAGCGATCATTGTTGATATTGATCCTTGCTTACTCGCTTACAATCGTCTAGGGGGTTCGGTAAAATTCTGTAAAGTTTTAACGACATTAGATACATCAACCTGGCGTGATATTGAAGATTTTTTAAAAAGCACTGCACCAAAACATTCCGTGAATATGCCCGACGGTAAAATGCGTTTAGGCTTGAGTATAATTGGCATTAAGAACGTAAGTCTCGGACAGCTAGAAGCAAGTGGACTCAGTATTAAAAAATCAATTCAAAAAACAGGCCGCTCTGTTCGTCTCGTACCCAATAAAACTCCTGAACTTTCAACGGCTCAAATTTTACATAATCAACTAACCGGACCAACAGGATGGGAATTAGTATTAATCCGTTCCGGAAATAAAACAATTGTCGCCCAAACAGTTAAAGTTCAAGATATCGTTTCATATACAAGACGTGACCGCGAACGCCCCAAGCGCGATAGTCGGGTGGGAATGCTTCCCCCAAAACTTGCTCAAATTATTATTAATCTTGCGGTAGGTAAAATCCCCACTGAACAACTTTCATCAATCTGTGATATCCCTGCGGAGGCGACTCTTCCGATTCCACATTTAGAGCAGACCATACTAGACCCATTTTGTGGAACAGGAGTGATTTTGCAAGAAGGACTACTCAATGGATACCGCGTATACGGCACCGATCTTGAACCGCGCATGATACAGTACAGTGAAACAAATATGAAATGGCTTACAAGCGAAGACACACTTAACGAAAAATCCATTCGCCTCTCCGTTGGAGATGCAACTAATACCAACTGGCAACTCCCTATTGATTTCGTAGCGTCAGAAACGTATTTAGGATGCCCTTTTACGGAATTTCCACAGGCTGAAGTACTAGCTCAAACGATTACTGATTGCAATCAAATACTCAAACGTTTTTTAAAGAATATCCACAATCAGGTACCGCCAAAAACACGTTTTTGTATTGCAGTGCCTGCTTGGCAAATCAGGCCAAATCAGTTCAAACGATTACCTCTTATTGACCAGATGAGCGATTTGGGCTATAATCAGGTCAGTTTTGAGCATATAAAAGATGAACCATTGCTCTATTATCGATCTGACCAAATCGTTGCTCGTGAACTCATTGTATTAACAACTCAATAAGTAATGATTTTCAATAAGCAGACTATAGCATTATTGCTGTCATCGATCGATAAACAATAACAATCACTCGTAAGGAGAAATATGTCACACGTTAAAGCTGGCGGTACAGCAAAAAATACCCGAGATAGTCCAGGACAACGGCTAGGAGTTAAGTTATTTGGTGGCCAAAAAGTAAAAACAGGTCAAGTTATTGTCCGACAAGTTGGAATGAGCAAACGCCCAGGTGTAGGCACTAAATTAAGCCGTAATTACACAATCCACGCCGAGAAAGACGGTATTGTAGCCTTCGAAACACGAAAAGTTAGGCGATTTACTGGGAAAACTGTACGTCGCACGACAGTTACGGTTCAATAAATTTATATCTTTTGTTAATGCCAGCTGAGTGTCTAAGGCATAGCAAGGTGATGCCTGACCCTGTCAATAACGTCCGCTATTACTACCTGTGATTTTACAAGGTAGTCATCAACTCCGAGAGTCTCAGCACGTTCTTTATCACTGTCTTGGCTGAGTGCGGTGAGCATAATAATTTTTAAATTAGCCGTTTCTGGGGTATTACGTAAAATATCAAGTACATCAAAGCCACTAACCTTAGGCATCATAACATCTAGTAAAACGAGATTAGGTTTATAACTTAACGCCGAAGCAAGTGCATCTTCTCCATTTGCTACACGACGCACGTCAAAACCTTCTGCTTGCAAACGCGTAACATAGACACTTGCAAGAGCATCATCATCCTCAACAAGTAAAATACGCTTCAAATGACTGCTAGATTGTGGGTCGCTCGGATTTTGCGCTGCATGAACTGAGTCCATACTGTTCATGGTACCCTATCATGGAGTAATGTTCAATTGGTAAAAGTCGCGGAATATATCTATGAATTTTTCTCAGCTAGAATTGCTTGAATAAAGCCATTGAACATAGGATGAGGTCGATTCGGCCTAGATTTAAACTCTGGGTGAAATTGACTTGCTAACAAAAATGGATGATCAATACACTCTATAATCTCTACAAGATTGTTTTCGGGATTAACTCCACTTGCTTTAATTCCCCAAGCCTCGTATTGATCACGGTAAGCATTGTTGCATTCGCCTCGGTGCCGATGACGCTCAACTGTTTTTGTAGCTCCATAAACTTTGGCTGCCAAACTCTCCTTTTCTAGTACACAATCATAATCGCCGAGACGCATTGTTCCACCAGTCATATGTTTATCAATCTGGTCAGCCATCGTTTCTATTACGACATGAGGGCTATCAGGATTAAGTTCAAATGTTGTTGCATCCGAAATACCAGCATTGCGAGCAGCAGCAATTACCGCCATCTGTAGACCAAGACAAAGACCGAGATATGGTACTTTATATTTCATTGCGTACTGTGCAGCTTTTATCTTTCCTTCTAAGCCTCTTTGACCAAAGCCACCAGGTACTAAAATTCCATCATATGGTTTAAGCGCTTTATCGATAGATAGTACCGACTCATCATATGTTGAAGCATCAACCCAAGTTATATTAACGACACAGTCGTTGTTCCAAGCAGCAGCTTTCAGTGCCTCAAATACAGACATATATGTATCAGTATTATCCATGTACTTTGCGACAAATCCTACTTCAATACTCCGATTATGCTTCGCGGTTGCCCTTGCAACAACTGCACGCCAATCCTTTAAATCAGGTTTAGATACTTTAAGATCAAGTCGCTTGGCTATAACGTCAGCTATCCCTGTATCTTCAAGTGTCAGAGGGACCTGATAAATGCTAGGTGCATTTGGTAGTAACGCAATGGCCTCTTCTGCGACACCGCTAAATAAACTTAACTTACGTTTAACGCTCTCGTTTTGGGCGGCTACCTCGCTGCGCCCCACTAAGATATCCGGAGCTATCCCTAATGCTCGCAATTCACGTACAGAATTTTGTGCAGGTTTTGTTTTAATTTCATTACTGGCACTTAAATATGGAAGGTATACGACGTGTACATAGGCACAATTCTCTAAGCCAACTCGGACTCCTAACTCGCGTATAGCCTCGATAAAAGATAAAGACTCATAGTCACCGACCGTACCGCCAATTTCAACAATATGGACATCGTAACCTTTACCAGCATCAACAATATATTCCTGTATGGCGCCAGTTAGATGTGGGATTATTTGTACATCATCACCTTCGAATTTGCCCGCTCGCTCATCTTGAATTAGCTTTAAGAGTACTCGCCCGCTCATAAGACTTGAGGAGCTAGTCAATTCTTCATCGATAAATCGTTCGTAATGGCCGAGGTCTAAATCTGTCTCTGCACCATCCTTCGTAACGAAGCATTCACCGTGTTCGCGAGGATTAAGCAGACCTGCATCGACATTAAGATACGGGTCACATTTTTGTAAATTAACTTTGAGACCACGAGCTTTTAAGAGGTTACCAATAGAGGCTGCCGTAATTCCTTTGCCCAAACCGGAAAGCACGCCACCTGTTACAAATATAAACTTGGTTGGACGTTTTGCCACGCCTACTTGCTCCGCCTCCTTTTATCGTACTAATGCTACCTCATTTGACCACTGTTTGGCAAGTAAACCAAAAAAGATCTCTAAAGTTACCATTCAGCGGCTGTTTGATTTGAAGCTTAGTGGCTTGCTAAGTAGTTCTCAGCAGCCTGCAACTGAACATCATTGCCCGTGGAAGCATCCTGATTTGTTAATACAACAGTTTGGTCAGGAGTAATACCGAGATGGTTTATATTCTTGCCATCAGGACGATACCAGCTTGCAATAGTCACTTTAAGTTCTGAGCCATCACTGAAGTTAATAAGTTGCTGCACTACTCCCTTACCGAAACTTTTTTGACCGATTACATAGGCATCGCCTTGATCATGAAGCGCTCCAGTAGTAATCTCCGATGCTGACGCACTGCCACCATTAATGAGTACAACCGTAGGAATACCATGAAGTTCATCCCCTCCCAGCGCGTAGTAGTTTTGCTCAACAACATTACCACGCTTTTCCTGCAGAACTAATTGACCAGGCTTTAACCACAAACTTGACACATGAACAGCCGCATCAAGTAGACCTCCTGGATCATCTCGTAAGTCGAGTACTATACCCTTAACATTCTGACTCTTAAAATCATCAGCAGCTTTTTGCGCGAGTGCCACCGTGTCGTTGCCAAATGTACTAATCTGCATATAACCGATATTTCCAGGCAAAATTTTATAATTCACGCTCGGAACGGTTATATTTTCTCGAGTAATAGTAAAGGATAATGTTTGCGTACTCCCTCGAAGGATACCAAGTGTAACTTTTGTGCCAGATTGCCCGCGTATTTTATCTACCGCATCATCAACGCTCATCCCGCTTGTGCTTGCACCATTAATACTAGTAATCAAGTCACCCGCTTTCAGCCCGGCTTTAGCTGCGGGAGTACCGCTAACAGGTGCGATAATCTCAATTGCGCCACTACTATTAGCACTCAATTCTGCACCAATACCACTGAACGCATTATTAAGCTCATCATTAAATTCCCCTGCTTCAGCCGGAGTAAAATATTCTGTATATGGATCATTTGGTGCGCTCGCAAGTCCATGCTTGATACCATTCAGTAGTTCAGTTTCCGTTAATTTACCATCATAGTTAGCTTTCAATGCCTGATAGACTTGATTAACAGAACTATAATTCAAGGTTGATGGCAAATTACCAGCTACTGAGTTACTGTTTATTACAATACGTCCGTCTCCGATACCTAGCCCGACTAAAAATATAATTACAACTACTATAAATTGTAGCGCTACTCTCTCTCGAGGATGTTTGTGAAGCCAGCGGCTAACATCCCCCAATTTTCGTTTTAATTTCATTACCAAATATTATAGACCTCTCAGTTATACTCAGCAATGATTTATGCCCAATGGCTGGTTTATTTAGTTAAATGATTAAGGCTCTACTCAGGATTAATGTACATCAGATAATCATCCGGCCATAAGTTGTACATAAAATGTCCCTCTTCATCTTCATTCATGCTCATTACGAGTACATCTCCTGAAGGCACATAGGTTCCTCGAGCAGCGCTCGTATTCGGTAAAGATCCCTCATAGGTTGTCCCGGGCAATGCAAGCACAACCATCACATGGCCATAATATCCCCCATGTAAACTAGGCACAGGCGCATTGAGAGAACTTGAAGGTTCTACCCCTAATGCCCCAACCTTAACATCAGGATAGGTCGTGGCAGCATAATTACTTGTCTGATACCACCATCCGGCATTACCACTAACTTTAAAATTAGATTGTCCTTCCTCGTTGATAAAATACCAGTTTGCAAATGAAGTACATTCACGTACTGGGAAACCATAGGCATCATTGATTGAATCCTGGGCAGCGTTACACCAGTTAAACGGATATCCACCGTTGCCCTGCCCAATATCACATGCTCCCCCCGTTCCACCACTTGCCTTAATATCAAGAGATCCTGCGACTGATGCATTGGCTGCAGCTTGAGCTTGACGGAGAGCTGCGACTTCAGAGTTATTGGAACTAATGAGCTGATCGTACTGATTTTGCTGTCCCTGATTTGCTGATAGCAACTGGTTCTCTGCAGCTTGATCATTAGCTACGGTCGCTTCTTGGTTTTGCTCTGTCTGCAAAAGAGCACTCACTTGCTCTTTTTGGTCTTGGGATTGAGCTTCAAGAGTTTGGATCTGATTTAGAAGATCGGTAATTTTATCTTGGACTACGGTACGATACTCTTCCTTATCAACGTAATCACTCAAATTCTGACTTGTTGCAAGCTCTTCTATCGTTGTCATCTGCCCATCGATATACATTGTCTTTAAATCATCAGCTAAAAAGCTTTTATTTTGCGATATTTTTGCTTGATCAGCCTGAATTTCATTTTGTAATGTTGTTTGTGTAGCCTCGTTGGCATCAATTGAGGTTTGAATAGAATTAATCTGTGCTTGCAATAAACTAATTTCACCTTGTAATGAACTAGCCTGAGTTTGAAGACTATCTAGAACAGTTTGTGCTTGACTCGTTTGATTGTCTAAAGTATCAATCTGCTGCTGGTAATTATCAGCACTTACAAACGGTATTGTTACTAAGCATGCGCATGCTGCCAGTGTTATTCCTAATCCACGAAGATTACGAAGACTCAAAAATGACCTAACTACATGATGTTTTCTATATTTCAGACGCATAGTTTTTGTCTTGTTTATGCTCGTGCTTATTATACAACTATGCATATGGCTTGTACATTCCTGTATTGATCTTAGACATTTTCTTCTGTATTCCTTGCTCTATGGTTAGGCATCGTTTAAAAATAAGTTTGAGAGATTATTATCAATGCTTTGTATAGAACCAAGAGAGAAAGTTAGTCTAAAAGCTGGTAAATCGTAAGGATAGGTTCTATTTTGTCTTAAATCGCAGATAGCGGTGTGTGGCAATAATGGCAGAAGCCGCTCCAATAACTATACCAACCATAACTTGTGTAGTCAAAAGTAAGAAAAAGTGTTGATCAAAGTAAGCATTAGCATAACTAATATCAAGCAAGCCTAGACTACTAGCCTGCAACGCATTACTTGCAGCCACGAATGCGGAATTAATAATAAGAACCGAGATAACTGCAGATAATATCCCATAGATAATGCTTTCCACAACGAATGGTCCTCGAATAAAATTAGTACTAGCACCGAGCAGCCTCATAATAGTAATTTCATCACGACGATTGAAAATTGCCATCTGAATCGTATTAAAGATAATAAGCGCGCATATAATAGTAAAGACTACTACCGTAATAACCCCTATCTCACGGAGAATATCGGTCGCGTGCGTAATTTTATTAATGGCAACCTCACGTTCACCACTATAACTGGGCTGATCCGATTGCAAAGCTGCTATTTTAGGTTCGACTAGAAAATTTTTAATATCTTGGATGTTATTCAAATTAATAGGTCGAATTAAAATAGTGGCTGGCAGAGGATTCGATGTCTCATCAATTGCCTGTAATAATTGCTGATTGCCCGCATTTTCTGACTCATACTCAGCCAGCGCATCAGCTTTTGTAAGGTACTGCACGCTTTGAACATTTGGCAAAGCCCTGAGCTGCTTGAGCAAGACATCAGTCTGTAAGGGAGTATCGCTATCTTGTAAATAGACTGAGATATCAATCTTACTCGTAATTTGTGCAATTGTATTCGTAAAAGTAGCATTAGTAACAATTGAAAATAAAACAATAGTCAAGGTAACCACCATGACAGCCATAGCTGCAATCGCAAGACTTAGGTTGCGCATAAAATTCAAAATACCAGTATGAATAATACGCTCGAGGGCTATAATTCTACGCTGCATATGGTTTATGCCTTATAGCCCGAATTAGCACGATCGCTCGAGATCTTCCCTGCCTCAAGAGTAACGACCCGCCTTTTTAACTTATTAACAATTTCCTGATTGTGGGTTGTAAGTAGCACAGTCGTTCCGTATCGGTTAATTTTTTCCAATACTTTAATTACGTCCCAGGCATGTTTTGGATCAAGGTTACCAGTAGGTTCGTCAGCAATAAGAATACGAGGCTGCCGAACGATCGCGCGAGCAATCGCAACTCTCTGACGTTCGCCACCACTGAGCTCAAGAGGCATACGCTTTTCTTTGCCTTTTAGGTTAACAATTTCTAAAACTTTTGGGACCGTATGGCGTATCTCTTTATTACTGACTCCAACAATTTCAAGTGCGAACGCAACATTTTCAAAGACAGTTTTATTTGGCAATAATTTAAAGTCTTGGAAGACAACACCGATCTTTCGTCTTAAAAGCGGAATATCTCTATCCTTTAATTTATCGTAATCAATACCACCGATAATGATTTTGCCGCTTGAAGGTCGTTCTTCGCGAGTCAATAACCTTAAAAGTGTTGTCTTACCTGCCCCGCTTTGCCCAACAACAATCACAAATTCCTTAGGCTCAACATGCAAGCTTATACGATTTAGAGCCGAGCCTAAATTACGACTATACGTTTTTGTCACCCTGTCGAGAAGAATCATTGCTCCCATTTTAACATAATGGGTATCTCAGCATTACAAGAACAAATTTAATCTAATAAATAATCCACAACTTATTGGTTGCCGTATGAATCTTCAAGATACGCATTGATCAAGGGATCGAGGTCACCGTCAAGCACACTATCAGGATCAGATGTCTCATAGCGCGTGCGTAAGTCTTTGACTTGTTTGTATGGATGTAACACGTAACTACGGATTTGATTACCCCATTCCGCAGATTGATTTGGGCCCTTCAAATCATCAAGACGCTCTTTATGCTGTTCAATCTGTAATTGCGCTAATCGAGATCTTAAGATAGTCATAGCCATCTCTTTATTCTGAAGCTGACTTCTCTCATTCTGTATTGCAACCGTGATACCGGTTGGAAGATGCGTAACACGAACCGCGGAATCAGTAGTATTAACACTTTGGCCACCATGTCCGCCACTTCTATACACATCTATTTTTAAATCCTGAGGATCAATGTTAAGCTCTTCTGGCCGTTCAATTTTAGGCATGACTTCAACCTTTGCAAAACTAGTTTGTCTCAAGTGATCCGCGTTAAATGGACTAAGTCGAACGAGACGATGGACACCATGTTCCCCGCTAAGTTTGCCGTATGCAAAATTGCCGTCTACCTCCAAGGTAGCGCTTTTTAAGCCAGCTTCATCCCCGGCGGATTCATCCGCAATGACCACCTTCCATTTATTTTTTTCAAAATATCTAATGTACATTCTAAATAACATTTGTGCCCAATCTTGGGCATCAGTACCACCAGCCCCAGCATGAATGCTAACGATTGCATCGTGATTATCGTATGGTCCGTTAAACTTTAGTTCGTCCTTAAGAGTACTAAAAACCTTGAGTGATGATGTAAGCTGTTGCTCAATTTCAGGTTCTAATGATTGATCATGGAGCATAGTTAGCTCATGGAGTTCATGAATGCCCTCACGCAGCTTACGCCAAGGCTCTACTCTTGACTCTAGCTTTGAAATATTCTTCATGACGTCTTGAGCCTTCTCTGAATCGGTCCAAAAATCGCTTTGGCTACTTGTTGCTTTGAGTTTTGTAAGCTCCGCTAAGACCTTATCAAGCTCAAGGTGCTGCCAGGCGTCATTAACTTGCTGCTCAAGCTGATTAACTTGCTCTTCCACGTAATGCCACCTCGCTTGCAAGTTCTGTGTTCACTCTTTTATCCCATAGCGGGCTTAATCGGGCTCGTAATTCATTGGCAAAGGGTTCGCCACAATTTCCAAGCACACCAAATCCCCATACATTCTCTGCAAACATACCCCGTGCGATATCGATAATTTGGTTTTTTGTAATTGCCTGAATGCGCAATGGAACCTGATAATAATTATCAATTACTTCATCGAAGAAGTATCGACCTGCATACCCTGAAGCCGTTCCACCGACTGTTTGAGCGCTTCTCTGAAATCTTCCTAGCGCATACTGTTTGGTTGCCTCTATTTCATCTTCTTCTATATGGCCTTCAAGAACTTTTGCTAACTCTTCAACAATAATATGTAGTAAAGCGGCGGCATTTTTATCTGATACCTGTGCGCCAAACCACCAGTTGCTTGCATCACGAGTTTGTGACAGGCCTGAATTCATTCCATACACTAAACCTCGCTCTCGAGCAGTTCCTAAAATTTTAGAATAAAGTGTCTCAGTTAGCATTGTATTGACTAAATTGAGCGCATCGGTTTCAGGATCGGTTAAACGCGAACGAATAAACGTATCGATATAAAAATATAGATTTTCGACAGTATCATTTGGAACATAAATTGCTTCTGGTAACTTTCTTGGCCGTTCACGCGGTAATGCGAATCTCTTACCTGTTGTAGGCAGTTCTATGCTTTCTAATAGCATAGAAATTGTCTTTCGGCGGCTTGCCGTAATATTGCCTGCAATAACAAATCGCATATTTGGTGCGTGATGAGTTCGCGCGTAGTGCTCTCGCACATCATCAACTTTAACGTTTCGCATCAGCTCAAGACGTTCACCATCAGTTTTGGCAATTAATCCTAATGCTCTACGCATCTCTAAGCTGAGCCGGCGAAAGTGATTATTACTTCGTGCTACCATCTCCTCTTGAACATTGCCAAATTCTGCTGCAAATTCTTCCTCTAGAAAAAGCGGTTTCGACATTGCGATTAGCAGCAAACCAAGCACCCTGTCCCACTCAAAATCTGCGCACTCGGCTTCATAGGTAATATCATATACACCAGTTGCTGCGTTACTGTAAGCTCCGTTTTTTTCTAATTCTGCCTGAAAATCACGAGAACGAGGTATGAGTTCATTAGCCCCAAGCAAAACGTGCTCCATCAAATGCGGTACTTCCCATTTTTCAGGAGCAACCATATATTCACCTGCTCTAAAATTAACATCAAAGGTCATGACCGATGCATCGGGAACGTGTACAAGTAAGCCCTGCGCACCGTTTTTTAAAATAATTTCGTCAACTGTATGTCGCATAAAGCTTTATTTTTTATTGAAGCAAGAAGAAATGCTGAGCATTTCCTTACTTCTTTCTCCTTTTTGCTGCTGTTTTTCGTTTACGCTCTACTTTTCGAGCTTTTTTACGATCATTTAACTGTTTCTTTTTCGTCTCGATGACTTCTTTTTTATCACTGAAATCTGTTGCTTCAAATTCCGTTTCTGCGGTAGTTATCTGTGATGCATTTTCAATTGAGCCACGTGCCGCTCTCGTTAAATCCGTCTCAGTTGCACGCTCAAGATCTTCTTGTGAAATTGGTTGCGCATGGAAAATTGCTCGCAAGACATCATGACGCAATGTTAACTGCATATCTTCAAAGAGTAGCTGTCCCCTACGCCGATATTCAACGAGTGGATCTTGTTGCCCAACACTCATCCAGTGTATTCCCTCACGCAAGTGATCCATGTTTTCAAGATGTTGCATCCACAAATTATCCAGTACTTGAAGATATATATCCCTTTCAACTTTTCGCATTATTTCTTTAGTGAATGCTACTTCACGAGCACTATATAGCTCGTTGGCTTCTGTATTGAGCACTGCTGCAAATTTCGTTGCATCACTATCAAACAGACGGTCAAGTGTAGCTTCATCGAAGGGAAAGATTTCACGAACAACATCCTCGAATTGATCACTCGTTACAAGTGATGACGTGGATAAGCTTTTAACCTCATCCTCAATAAAAATATGAATTCTCTTGCTAATATCTTTCGAACGTAAAATTTCTCGCCTCATTGCATAGGTGGCCTTGCGGTGACGATTCATGACGTCATCATACTGAACAACGCTTTTACGTTGATCAAAGTGATAGCCTTCGACTTTTTTCTGGGCTCCCTCGAGACTTTTTGAAATAATGCGATTCTCTATAGGTGTATCGTCATCTGCATTTAAGCGATTCATAATATTGCCTATACGATCACCACCAAAAATACGCATTAAGTCATCCTCAGTACTCACAAAAAATTGTGTTACACCAGGATCACCTTGACGACCAGCTCGACCTCTAAGTTGGTTATCTATACGACGTGATTCGTGTCGCTCACTCCCTAGTACAAAAAGACCGCCTAATTCTTTTACTCCTTCGCCGAGAACAATATCAGTTCCACGACCAGCAATATTGGTCGCAAGCGTTACTGCCCCTTTTTCACCAGCCTGTGACACGATCTTTGCTTCGCGCTCATTATTTTTAGCGTTTAATACTTGATGCGGTACTGCCTCTTTATCGAGCATTGCACCGAGTGCTTCATTTTTCTCAATCGAAACAGTTCCGATAAGAACCGGCTGACCCTTTGTATGTAGAGTCTTAACTTCTCGAGCGATGGCCTTAAACTTTGCTTTTTCGCTACGATAAATACGATCCGTTCGATCTTGACGAGCAATAATGCGATTCGAAGGTATTTCCACGACTTCAAGTTTATAAATTTGATGGAATTCCTCTGCTTCGGTCATTGCGGTTCCAGTCATACCTCCCAACTTCTCATACAAACGGAAGTAATTCTGAAAGGAAATCGTTGCAAGCGTCATACTCTCTTGCTGAACTTCAACACCCTCTTTGGCTTCGATTGCCTGATGTAAACCTTCATTGTATCGACGCCCTGCCAATAAGCGTCCAGTAAACTCATCCACGATCACAACTTCACCTTCTTTTGTGACCACATAATCTTTATCACGCGTAAAGAGAGCGTGTGCTCGTAAAGCCTGCTGCAAATGATAAATAGTCCTGATGTTTTCGCTGCCGTATAAATTATCAATTCCAAGGATTTTTTGGATTTTTTCAACACCCTCATCCGTTAGGATAACTGTTTTTCGTTTTTCATCTGTCTCAAAATGCTTGTCTTTACTGAGTTGTCTTACGACCTTCGAAAACTGCGCATATGCAGTTCCACTTGTTACGCTCGGTGCACTAATAATTAGGGGCGTTCGTGCTTCATCCACTAATATTGAGTCCACTTCATCAACAATCGCATAGTGCAAATCTCTTTGACGAAGCTGATCTTCTTCACGAACCATATTATCTCGTAAATAATCGAATCCGTACTCATTATTAGTTCCATATGTTACATCTGCAGCGTAAGCCTCCTGCCGAGTTGAAGGCTTTAAGTGACGAAATCGAGGATCTTCGTGATCTTCATTATTAAAATCACCATCATATACATAACTATGATCACCGATAATTACACCTGTCGTAAGACCGAGGAAATCATATACTTTACCCATCCACCCGGCATCACGTTGCGCCAAGTAGTCATTAACGGTCACCACATGGACACCTTTTTCAGTAAGAGCGTTCAAGTAGACAGGTGCAGTGGCGACCAGGGTTTTACCCTCACCTGTTTTCATTTCACTGACATTACCTTCGTGCAAAACCATCCCACCTATTAACTGCACGTCGAAGTGTCTCTGCCCCAGCGATCTGCTTGCCGCTTCGCGCACAATTGCGAATGCATCAGGTAGTATTGCATCCAACGATTCTTTCTTGAGACGTTTTTTTAAAATACTAGTCTGCTCTTTTAGATCTTGATCAGACATCTTTTCGTATTTTGGCGCTAGATCATTAACTAACTTAACCCGCTTGCGGAGCCGTTTTACTGTTTTAGCTTGCGGGTCACCAAGAATTTTTTTAATTATAATATTCATAATCGGAAAAAGTACCTCCCTGTCTCACTAGACAATAGTAACTCAATGCCTCGTGATAATTTTTTTGGTCAAAACCTAGTAATTTCTGTCAGAAAAATGATCGTAGGTGATATCCAATACGAGCGGATAAACGAACAATACTGTTTTTTTGACTAAAAAGTCCTGGATTTTGCCAGAAACTTATCCCAAGATTAGTTCTGAAACATAGTATAGCGATTTCTCGAGAGAAAAGCGACTATAATTTTGCGAATAATGAGAAGTGATGTACTAGTTTACTGTTAGACTAAGCTACGTCGTAAACGTGCAAAAAGATGTCGATGCATCTTACCATTTTGATGGAGATCTTTATATTTTTTGAGCTGCTGTTTGAGCTTAGCCTCTACTATGTCGATTGCCGCATACATATTATATGCGCTCTCTTTTAAATTAATCGTTTCATGAGGCAGATACATGTTAACTTCGCAAGTACTGTGCGTGTTATTTTTAAATTTCCCTTCCTTGAGGTAGACTTCGCCATGGGCAGATTGTCGATTATGTCTGGAAATATAGCGATCTAACCCACCGATTTTTTTTGTTGCATATCTCCGTAAACTATCATCAACAGTCGTATGAACACCTTGAACTTCGAATTTTCCCAGCATAAGCTCTCCTCGTATTTTTAATTTTAATGAAAGTACGACTTGCGAGTATCCTAGGATACATTATACTCCGAAATAATGAGCTCGTGCTTTGTACAAAAGACTTGGTAAGATAATGACACCAAACGCTCTGAATTGATTTTTAGAAAAACTTTATGACGTTATAAGAACGAGCTAAAGTACTGTCTGCCCACCTAAAAACGGCTGTAAGACAGCAGGAACTCCAACCCCGCCATCGACATTTTGGTAATTTTCAATTATTGCAATCATTGCTCGTCCAAGTGCGAACGCAGTTGCGTCATTGGTGTGAACAAGTTGCGTGTGACCATCATTACGTTTAACTCGTATCTTTAAATCTCTCGCTTGATAATCAGTCATGAAATCTGCGGTATGCGTTTCACGGTATTTATTTTGGCCAGGTAGCCAGGCCTCAATATCTATTCCTCGTGCGTTAGGTTTACCAATATCAATTGTGCACTTCTGGAGAACTTGATACGGTATCTGCAACTGCCGCATTAGGTACTCCTGGATTGCGACAAGTAATAAGTGCTCCTGCAAACCAGTTTCCGCAGTACTAAAAACCTCCATCTCTAATTTATCGAATTGATGCATACGTAGAATTCCTTCTGTATCCTTCCCGTACGTGCCGGCCTCTCTTCTGAAAGATGTGCTGTAACCTAAATAGCGTATTGGTAACGAAGACTCTGGAAGCACTTCATTCCAGTACATTGTGCATAATGTATGCTCAGCGCTTGCGTTGAGCCATAAATCATCTTGCTCGATTTTATATGTTACTTCTTCTGCATTAAGCCGTGCACTTGCAATGTATGGCTCTGTGCGAAGCATGGCGGGCGGTAGAACTGGTGTAAAGGGTTTCGGTGCAATATCAAGCTTATTTTCAATTATTAGACGCTCAATAACAGCTTTATCGCTAAGTGTTTTCATAACAAACTGAATGATTGCAAACTGCAAACGCACTAAGTCACCTTTTAAATAGGCGAATCGACTGCCTGCTATTTTCGCTGCACGTTCTTTATCGATCCAATCTCTTGGCTCGGCAATCTCGTAATGCTGCTTAGGCTCAAAATCAAACGTAGGCTTAGTGCCCACCTGCTTAGCAATAACATTTTCATCTTCTGTCAACCCCACAGGAACATCATCAAGTGGCATATTGGGTACAGCTTTTAAGCGTGCCTCGTAATCCAACTCGATATCATCCAACTCTCGACTCAGTAACTGTAGTTGCTCTCGTAACTTTTTACCCAACTGAAGTTGTTCTTCACTTGGTTTTGAGCTTTTAGATTGCTGCGCGAGCTGATTGCGCTGCTGATTGATTTGTTCAATTTCTTGGTTTAAAGCAACACGCTGTTTATCTACTTCAAGTAACGCAGCAATATCGCTGTCATATCCTTTTTGTTTAGATTTCACCTGAACTAAATCAGGATTTTCCCGGATGAATTGAATATCTAACATTCGATCATTATACCCTATCAATCAAGGAGCATGGATTTACTTAGCAGGTTTTGCCTTTGACATTGATTTTATAGCCTCCAGAGTGAGTTCAGTTCGAGAACGAGCATAACTACAAAACTCACATTCACCACCCATAGCGGAATTGCCTACCGGAGGCATTATGTCAGCTTCAATACATGCTTTCATTTTAACTAGCGTAGAGTCCACCCATTTATCACTGCCTTGATATGGAATAACCTTAGTGAAAAATTCTAGCTGGTCACCAAAGCCCTCCATATCTAGCCTGGCGTTTGTGTAAACAAAATAGCCTGTATTATTAACCTTAAATCCATTCTGTCGAAGCAGCCATTGATAGACTTCTATTTGCCTCTTATAGCTATCTTGCCAAGATGAGTCAATACTCACTTCGGATGTTTTGGCGGTAGCTTTATAATCGACAACAATTAGTTCCCCGTCCGTATTAATCCAGACATCATCAATAGCCCCAAATACATGTAAATTCGTGGGCTTATGTATAGTCGTAACGCCGGTAAAATTGGCTCGCCATGTATCAAGTTCCTGGTGCGCAAAAGGCACCGCCTCAATTCCGTTATCAACCATCATGGGATGAGGCTGACCAACCTCCCTGTAACTGTCAAACTCTTTTTTAAAAAGTTCATCGATTGCTTTGTTGATATTAAAGGGTGGGCCGTTGGGTCGGATTATTTTTTTACGAGCATCAAGCCAAAAACAACGTGGACATTGCATGAAAAGTTCAATCTTGCTACGACTAACTTTATAGGGTGTCTGTTGACCTGGCTTATATGGTGTGGAATGCTGTCGAGTATAATTCACTTGCTCTTATTCTAACATCTCAATTAATAGTCATAAATATTCAACAATTAGAGCGCAGTAAGTAGCTCAGAGGGCTTTGAAATGATTTTATATGGCTTTTCATCCTTTAGGATTGAACTATCGTTGTATCCCCAGGCAACCGAAATGGCGCGCACGTGAGCTTTTTTTGCTGCAATAATATCGCGTGATTCATCGCCAACATAATACGCATCTCGGTGATCAATCCGTTTTTGCCTGAGAACCTTCCGTAGTGCACTCGCCTTACTGAGTAATCCTACACCTCCATATATGCCATCAAAATACTCACTCAAATTATGTTGATTGAGAAACGTTTCAACATTATGGTGACTATTTGAGCTAATAATGAATAGCTCATGTCCCTCGTCATGCAAAAGCTGCAGAGTTTTTTGGATATCCGGAAACGGTTTAACTTCATTAAGCCGTTTCCCCATTTGTGCCCTCCCTTTTATGAGAAGAAATGGAATTTGACGAGGAGAAAGATGCACAAGTTTAACAGCATGCCGTAATGTTGTCTTCTTAAAATCTTGGATTTGCTGTTCGCTAAATCGCGGTTTACCGGTTAGTTCATAGAACAAATCCAGCACTAGATCAAAGCTATCTGCGATAGTGCCATCGAAATCAAAAATGATTGCGCTCATTACTAATGCTTACTTAACCACGTCTCTATTCTCTTCGTCAATCGAGAATATAGTCTATAATTAGACCATGGAAGAAATTGCTACGCTGGGCGGTGGTTGCTATTGGTGCCTGGAGGCTTTTTATCAACGCATCAAAGGAATCACATCAGTAGTATCGGGCTATAGTGGTGGTCATGTCGATCATCCAACCGCTGAACGTGTCTACATGGGCGACACAGGGCATGCTGAGGTCGTACAACTAACTTTTAGGCCTGAGATAATTAGCTATCAAGAAATACTGGAAATTTTTTATGTCATGCACGACCCAACTACTTTAAATCGACAAGGTAACGATGTAGGAGATGAATATCGCTCTGTCATTTTTTATCATGATGACAAGCAGAAGAATATTGCCGAGTCAGTTACGAAAAAATATGCAGCAAAATTATGGAGCAACCCTATCGTCACACAGCTAGTTCCTTTTGAAAAATTTTGGCCAGCCGATGAAGCGAGCCAAAATTTCTATAACAACAATCCGAACGTTGGCTACTGCCAAGTCATAATCGAACCAAAGATTCAGAAGCTACGCCAAAAATTTGCCGCTAAAATGGTGGCAAAGTAATCTATGACTCTTCAACTTTTACATCGCGCCAAAACGCTACGTAATTTTTGTAGTCTTTTTTAACAATATCTAATGAACTTGGTTTAGGGTCCGGGTAACTCCAGGCTGCGTCCTTGCTCCAAGTCTCACCCTGCCCAACGTTAAAATATTGACATACGCCTTTCCAGGGACATGTATAGGGGGTGTCACTTTTCTGCAGAAAATCTTGCCGAACACTGCTTGGCGGAAAATACCAGTTTTGTTCAATATACACTAAATCGTCTTTGTCTGCTTCTGCGATAACCTGATCATTCCAAACTGCCTTCATTGTGTGCCTCCTTCTTCCTTTAATTATGCCACGTTTAATGTTGAATTGACATGAGAAACAGAAGTTTATTAAGCCGACCCTACTAGGTCTAAATATCGCTACTCTAAATCGTGAATCTGTTTATGATCTAGGCCGTAATAGTGCCCGATTTCATGCCAAAGAGTGTGCCTAATATCTTCGCGCAGTTCCTCTATTGTGTTTGCTCTGCTGACCAGAGGAACCTTAAACAGGGTTATTCTATCAGGGAAAATAGTTGATGATCCCTGCCTTTTCGTTAAGGGCGTTCCTTCATATAGCCCGAGCAAAGTTTGATCATCACGTAACAGTAATTCTGTACGCTGCTTTGGCGTTGGTATATCCGCATAGAGTATTGCTACATTCTGTATGTTTTGAACATGTTGGCCCGGTAAACGTTCAAGCGCCTCATTTATAAGTTGTTGGAATTCGTCATCAGATACTTCAAGCACTGTTTAATTATAGCAACATCGTAACGCCTATCCTCTTTAATGCCGCCAGGCTATTTAGGCTTTAGACTACTCTATGGTTTTTTATCGGTTATTGAACTCAAGCGATGTGTATTAAGTTTTAGTTCTGGGTAAATTGATTTTGAGACTTCATCAACCTCTTGGCGTAATTGAGGAAATGGCACACCCTCACGCGCTGTCACTCCTTCAAAAATCCAAAATACTCGCTCACTATATCCCCACCCACAAGCTGGAGGCATGCCGTATTCGAGCATCTCAACATAATCAATATCGAGCATTTGGGCTTCATCATCACCAGAATCTCGCATATTCTGTTGCTCCAAAAAACGCTGAAGTTGATCGACAGGATCATTGAGTTCACTCCAACCATTCCCAAGCTCAGTGCCTGCAATAACTGGCTGAAAGCGCTCGACAGTATTGGGACTTGTAGAATTAGTTTTTGCAAGCGGGCTAATAAAGAGAGGCGTGTTAATTAACCAAACTGGACCAGCAACGTCTTTGCGGATATTCTTCCATAGTTTATCAATCCCTCTTGCTTTATTTTCTGTCTGTTCAACTTCGAGTTTATTTTCTGCCAAAGTCTTTTTAACATCATCAAGCGTGCAATTGTAAACGTCTATGCCATATCGTTTTTTGATAGTATCGGCATAGTCCCACTCTTCCCATTCTTTAGCCATATCAATTTCGAATCCATTGATTTTAAACTGCAACGTTCCAAATGCGGTCTGTAAAACTTCTCGGTACATTTCGGTCATAAAATTCATACCATCGCGCCAATCAGCATATGCCCAATACCATTCCATGGCTACATGCTCCGGCAAATGTTCATCAGAATAATTTTCATTTCGAAAGCGTGGCCCGATATCATAGACTTTCTCAAAACCGGCACCCACTAGCCGTTTTAGCGGTAGTTCATGGCTAATACGTAGATAAAAATCTTGATTTAATGCATCCATGTGTGTCACGAACGGGTTAGCGTCTGCGCCCCCAGTTGTATGTTCAAGTACCGGTATATTAACTTCCACAAAACCGTGACTATTAAGATAATCTCGAGTTGCCTGCCAAAATTTACTTCTCCTAACAAACCGATCCCGAACGTTCAAATTGACGTTCATATCTACGTAACGTCGTCGAAGCCGTTCTTCTTTATTATTAAACCCCTCTCTTTCAAGCGGCATAGGTCTGAGCGATTTTGTTAAGATCCTGAGTGACAGCACTTCGACAGATACCTCCCCTGTTTGCGTTTTTATGACCTTGCCTCGAGCTTCGATAAAATCTCCGGAATCAATCAACGGAAGCTCTGAAAAGCCAATTTTGCCGTCACTGGCATTCATGCTTTCGACTTTATCTTTACTCAAAAAAAGCTGTACTGTTCCACTTTGATCACGAATTGTTATAAACGCAATTTTGCCAAACTTACGTATATTTTGAATACGCCCCGCAACAGCTACTTCATGCCCTTCGAGTTCATTAAATTTTGAACTAATCTCAAATAATTGATGCGTCCTATTTGTTTTTGCTGGGTATGCGTCTATACCGAGCTTTTTGAGCTCCTGTAATTTGCGTAGTCGTTCGTCCCGAAGCTCCTTAAGATTTGCCATAATTAGTTATTAGTATAACTGAGCAAGTAAGGTGTAGCCAAATGAATGCGGCATGAGATCTAACTTTCAGGTAGATACACATATTCATCCCATGGCCTAGGGCTTATGTTTTCAAGCTTTTCATCACCTAAACATTTCAGTAATAACTTACCAGTTTCAGCATTTGTCACGAGTGGAATATGATTATCGATTCCAAGCCGCCTAATCGTAAACGCATCAGTATCAGCTTCAAATAACGATGGGACATTGAGCATAAAATCTATTTTTTGTTTTGTGATCGCGGTTGCTACACTTGGTTCTTTATTTTCGTGTATCTTATAGAGTCTTGTTGTATTTACACCATGACGTTTCAGAAAATCATGCGTGCCCTTTGTGGCATATATCTGCCAACCTTTAGCCTGTAACTCAGCCGTTTCTTCAATAATCTTGTGCTTGTGTTCATCGGGAAGACTGACAAAAATTCGTTTACCCACCACGCGTTGCTCAGTGGCAAGCCATGATGCATAAAACGCTTGATTTAACGTATCACCGAAGCACGCTACTTCTCCCGTTGAAGCCATCTCTACCCCAGCAACTGGATCAGCTCCTTTTAAGCGATTATACGAAAAAAGAGGTGTTTTCACGGCTACTCTTTCGAGTTCGAGAGTCTGATACGTTCGAGTAATTTGCATACCTAGCATTGCTTCCGTAGCAATTGTTATGAAATTATACCCCAAGACTTTTGATACAAAAGGAAAAGAACGTGACGCACGAACGTTACACTCAATGACCTTAATCGCATTATCCTTTGCAATAAACTGGATGTTAAATGGGCCCGTCACGTTAAGACTCTGCACGACCAATTTTGTTATACGTTTTGCGCGCCTGATTGTTTCCATATATAAATATTGCGCTGGAAACACGACTGTTGCATCGCCTGAATGAATACCAGCATTTTCTATATGCTCCGATATTGCATATATAATGAGTTTGCCATTTTGCGCTACTCCATCAATCTCAAATTCTTTGGCATTAGAAATGAATTGTGACATTACGACCGGATAGTCCGGAGACAATAAAGCCGCTTCTTGTAGATACCTTTTGAGCTCTTGTTCACTTCTTACCACGTTCATCGCTCCACCTGATAAAACATACGATGGCCTGATAAGGATGGGGTACCCGATTTTTGACGCAAACCGTTTTGCTTTGGATAAATTAGTCACCTCTTCCCAGGCTGGCTGATCAATACCTAAATCAGAAAGCATAGACGAGAATTTTTGACGATCCTCGGCCCGATCGATATCGTATGGATCAGTGCCAATTATAGGGTAGCCGTCCTCTCTTAGTGATAAAGCTAAGTTATTGGCAATTTGGCCCCCCACTGACACAACTAAACCAGATAGATGCTCATACTCAGCAATGTCCTCGATCCTTTCTAGACTTAACTCTTCGAAATAAAGCCTATCGGATCGGTCAAAATCAGTTGAAACAGTCTCGGGGTTTGAATTAATCATGATTGTTTTACGACCATTTTCATGTAATGTTCGCGCCGTATTTACAGCGCACCAGTCGAATTCCACCGAAGACCCTATACAATATGGGCCCGAACCAATTACGGCCACACTATTGCTTCCAATTGGTTCGACATCATTTTCCTTGCCGTTATAGGTCATGTAAAGATAGTTAGTTTGGGCATCAAATTCTCCAGCTAGTGTATCAATTTGCTTAATAACTGGCCGAATGCCATAACGCACACGTTGTGCTCTTATTTTCTTTTCGGTTGAGCCGGCCAATATGGCGATTGTCTTATCTGCGAATCCAAATTGTTTTGCGCGCCTGATAAGAGAACTCGTAAATCGATCATGTGCTATCTGCTGCTCAATTTTTAATATTTCCGCAAGCGGCTCCAAAAACCATTTATCGATACCCGATGCTTCATGGATAGTTTCAATAGATATACCTTTTTTAAGGGCTTCATAAATTGCATAAAGTCGACGATCGGTAGGATGCCGTATTTCGGACATAGGATCGACAAAATTATACGGGTGCAAACTTAGGCCATTTGCGCCAATATTGAGCATCCGAACTGCTTTTTGTAATGCTTCGGGGAACGACCTGCCAAGAGCCATTACCTCTCCCACGCTCTTCATTTCAGATCCAATGCTATGCTCACTTGATTTTAGTTTTGTTAAATCCCAACGTGGCATTTTAACCGCGATATAATCAAGCGCTGGCTCAAAAAAAGCTGAAGTGATTCCTGTTGTAGTATTTTTAAGCTCATGGAGACGCTTGCCAAGAACTAGCTTTGTCGCAACAAAGGCTAGTGGATATCCTGTTGCTTTTGATGCAAGCGCACTTGAGCGTGATAAGCGTGCATTCACTTCAATAACGCGATAATCACCTGTCTCGGGGTGTAGAGCGTACTGAATATTGCATTCACCAATAATACCTAGATAGTTAATGGTTTCTATCGCAATTTTCCGGAGACGATAATATTCTTCGTTCGTGAGGGTCTGAGACGGCGCAACCACAATACTCTCACCTGTATGCACACCCATTGGGTCAAGATTTTCCATATTGCAAACGGTTATAGTATTTCCGTCACAGTCTCGAACAACCTCATATTCAATTTCTTTCCAACCTATTAAATATTCTTCAATCAACACCTGAGGAACGACCTTCATAACTTCGCTGACTTTACGTATAAGCTCATCATCACTATCTATCCGCCCTGACCCGAGACCGCCCAAGCTATACCCTGATCGCAACATAATTGGATAGCCAATTTTTTTAGCTGCCTTTTTCGCCTCAGATACACTTTGCGCGGCAATACTTCGCGCTGTTTTTACATTGATTTCCTTAAGTGCAGCTTTAAAAAGACTTCTGTCCTCGGTAATCTTAATTGCTGATACGGATGTACCCAAAACTCTGATATTTAATTGTTGCAAAATGCCACTATCGTTAAGCTCAAGCCCAAGGTTTAAAGCAGTCTGCCCACCAAAGCTTAATAAAATAGCATCAGGTTTTTCTTTCTCTAGAACTTTACTAACCGTTTGTACTGTCAGAGGAACAAAATACACACGATCTGCCATGTCGTTATCGGTCTGAACTGTAGCAATATTCGGATTTATTAATATTGTTTCAATATTTTCTTCCTTGAGCGCCTTAATTGCTTGCGAACCAGAATAATCAAACTCACCTGCTTGACCAATTCGCAAACCCCCAGATCCAAGAATTATAACTTTGCGAATTTGGTATTTTTTAATCGTCACAGTGATGAATAAAATTTATTAAATAACCATTCTGTGTCAGTTGGACCCGGGCATGCTTCTGGATGAAATTGGACTGAAAAAAATGGTTTTTGATTGTGGCTTATTCCCTCGACCGAATCATCGTTTAAGTTACGAAAGGACACTGACCAATCCTTAGGTAATGTTTTTTCGTCGATTGCGTAGCCGTGATTCTGACTTGTCATATAACAATGGCTGGTCTTACTATCCATGCATGGTTGGTTATGCCCGCGGTGTCCGTACGCTAACTTATAGGTTTGAGCACCGGCAGCAAGTCCCATGATCTGATTGCCAAGGCATATGCCAAAAATTGGCTTCTGAGATTGCAGTGCGCTCTCAACAATCTTTATAGTTTCCGGGTAATCTCTAGGATCACCTGGGCCATTGGACAATACTACCCCGTCATACATTTCATTTGAATAATCATAGTCGTAAGGGACTCTCTTTATGTGTATTGGCATCTTTAGAAGTGATCGAACGATGTTATCTTTCGTTCCACAGTCAACCAAAATAATTTTCTTGGGGTAATTCTTTTGATAATGTTTCGTGATTTTTGGTCTAGGCTCACTCATCGTTGCCTCTATATTTTGTGTCGAATCTGATTTTTTTGAACTTATCATTCCGGTCATTGTACCCTTTAACCGTAAATGTTTTGTGAGAGCCCTTGTATCAACACCGCTTACAATTGGAACGTTTTGAGATTTGAGCCAGGTTAAAAGCGAACTATTTGCTGATGCATGACTCATCGCATTAACCGCTTCGCTGACTATAAGGCCCCGAACTTGAATTTTAGTCGACTCTGTAGCCTTAAATTGTACGCCGTAGTTTCCAATTAATGGGTAGGTAAATATAAGAATTTGTCCTGCATATGACGGATCAGTTAGAGATTCCACATACCCAGTCATACCTGTATTAAAAACAACTTCTCCATCGTAAGGACCCGACTGCCAAATTGGGCCGACACCTGAAAATGTCGTAGAGTCTTTCAGGTGTAGATAAAAATTTTTTGACATAAAAAAATCGCCCCCTTCGGAGCGATTCCCGTTTACGATTTTACGAGTAGTAATTGGCAACTTTTTATTCACACTTCCATTGAATTTAACAGAATTATAATTATTCTGCAAGTAACTTATGCTAATTATTGCTAGACAGTGATAGTAAACTTTTGATTTCGCAAAGATTTAAAAATTTCATTGATGAGCATTTTATAGTAGAGTAGCTGACTGTTTAATAACTGGTAACGGGGATGAAGTCAAAACATTGCGCAAGGGATATACTATAAGCCTACAGCACCTTGCATGCCTACTTCATTCTTCCGGCGGCTTTCCGGCGATTGGCAATTAAAGTACGAAATGGAACGCCGGGGCTCGCTTTGGCTTCAAGAATCCAGTTAGGCAATATATCTCTACAAAAATTTTGGTCATGTATCATAGGTACTATATGATGGATGACTTCGATCGATTTTTGATTTTTTTGAATCCAGCGAGTACTGGTATTGCGCAATCTAAACGACGCATCAATGAATTTGAATCATTGATACCAAAAAATAGACTAGAAATAATTGAGCTAAGCGGCACCGGGCGTACACCGACCAGCGACACACTGATTGCTAAATCTACACAGCTCGGCCCACGAACTTTAATTGGTATTGCGGCTGGCGATGGAACGACCAGCGTAATTGTTGATACGCTTGTGCGTGATAAAAGGTTGTCTTCAAAAGCCCGACAGACTTCTGTACTGCCTCTCTGGGGCGGTAACGCAAACGATCTCGCAAATATGCTGAATGGCCCTGCATCACATGCCAATTTAAAAAATATTTTAAAAAATGCAAAGACTATATCAGTCTATCCTCTCCATTTTGATTTGCACAAATCAAACGGTGATTCAGAAACCAGGATCGCAGTTTGTAATGCAAGCTTTGGAGCAACAGCTTACGTAGCCCTGCGCTTGAACGATGGACGTTTTAGACGTAGTAAGCTTCATAAAATCCCCGGCGGTAGGCTAATCAAAGAGGCTGCAACAGCAGTGAGTTCATTGATTCAAGCGCCTACCTTCGAAGCAGAAGACGCAGGCATCAAAAAGATACTTTATGAACGAACTTTTTCTAACGGATCGCGTATAGCAAAAATATATCAAGTGCCTATTGAACTCAATGATAAACGCTTCTTTCTTAACACGATTGAACAAAAACGATTTATGATAACCGCCCTAATGCTTAGCGCATCATTCAGAACACGAGGTACCGAAGATAGCCTGCGTGAATCACTAACGTTTAAAGTTCTCGAGGATACGCAAGCACAGTTCGACGGTGAGACAACTTTGGTATCGGCAGGAACAACTATCTATGCTCGTATATCGGACCAGCCCTTTTATGCACTCTCTACTCAACTAACTGAAATTATATAACATAACTATTTAACTGGTTTAGCCATTACGCTTAGCTCAGGTACAGCCTTCCAAATAAGATTAAAGAAGAATTGGTTGGCATAATCACTCGGATGAAATGAATCGTCTGCAATAAATTCTTTTCGCGTTTTAGAGGTATAGAAATCATCTCTAGGAGATCGATAAAAATTTACATACTGTACATTGGTATAATTCTTTGTGATTTTTTTAAATATGCCACTAATCTTGCGGGTTCGATAATCGTACAAATAGTTTAGTGGAAATGGGAAAAATCCAATATTCCCAAGGTTAACACAGTGGAATAGGATTAATATATCGGCCAAGTTTTGCGCTTCGTTAAAAAATGTGCATAAGTTTTTTTCTAGTTCACCAAAATTCGAAAGACCAACAATATCATTACCTCCAATACCAATCATCATAACCCTATAATGATTCTCCGTAGTACTCTTTATCTGAGCGCTCAAATCTTTAACTTTGGCACCATTAAATGCCACTGTCTCGATACTAGCATTTGGAAACTTCTCAGCAAGTAAGCCCCCCATTGTGTGTATAGGATCCTTTACTCCTGCACCGTACATCATACTGTCACCTAGTACAGCAATATGACTGGTAGCACCTTGCAATGATCGAGAATACGGCCTGGTTACCTTATTTGCCTTCCTGCCCGCTCGTACCGCACATATCATTCTTACTCCTAACACGGCAAAGTAGGCTACCACCAAAATAAGCAAGATAATATAGACTATAAACACTATTTATATGATACCGATAGTGATATAAAATCAGTAGTATTATTTTAATACAGTTTAGAAATCAAACTTTTTTACGAAATTTCGATAACCTTGTAAGTCGTCACATCTGCAGGTGTACGAATCTCTACATCGTCACCTAATTTTTTACCAATCAAAGCTCTCCCAATTGGTGACTCGTCGCTAATCTTACCATTTGAAGGATCCGCCTCAACAGTACCGACGACTTGGAACTGTTTTGTCTTACCACCATTTTCCAACTTTACCGTAGAGCCAAGCTGTACTTTGTTGTCACCGCTCGGTTTCTTAATTACTTCAACATTTTGTAATATATTCTCAATCTCAGCAATACGCCCTTCGCTTCGTTCTTGATCAGCTCGGGCCGACTGATATTCAGCGTTTTCAGCAAGATCACCAAGCTCTCGTGCGGTCTTTATTGCATCAGCAAGCGAAGCTCGTTTTGCAATAAGAGCATCCATCTCAGCTTTTAATTCATCCACGCCACTCTGAGTCAATCGAAATAGTTTTTTCATGGCAACTCCCTTCTTTAATCCCTGTATTTTCCGCTTATTTACAAGCTTCAGATTGTGGATTACGCATATTATAGCAAGCTCTAGCTTGCAACGCCTAGCGTTTTCAGGACTTCTTCAAATTTTAATTGTTCAATGTCGCTAGAATCTCGAGCTTTTAGCTCAAACATATCTACTGCAACTGTTTTATCGCTGACAACAATGCGGTATGGAATACCAAGTAAATCGGCATCAGCAAATTTTTCTCCAGGACGAGAATCACGATCATCATATAAAACATCAACCTTCAACGCGCTTAATTGCTCGTATAATGCGTCAGCAGCTTTAACAATCTGCGGGTTATTTCCCAGCCGTGCAAGGTATACAACTGCAGGTGCTATATTTCGAGGCCAAATGATACCTTTTTCATCATGATACCGCTCTACAATAGCCGCCATTGTTCGACCAATACCAAGACCATAACATCCCATATAATACTTCTCACGTTTACCGGTTTCGTCAGTGTACTCCGCATTACTCATCAGGTTGCTATAGTGGTATCCCAGCTGAAAGATATTACCAACTTCGATACCTCTCTTTTCTATGAACTGTTCATTTTGTGAGGCTAATGCGATATCTGCTTCTATATCTGCCTTATAATCTCGATCAATAACAATATGCAGTAAGTCTTTGTTCAATTGATTTGCGCCGCCATAAGCATTCTGGATCGTTCTTAAACTCCTATCTGCAACGATTACAACCGGGAAACCTGACAGCCTCCCTATTTTTGTAAAATTAATGGGGGAAATGAAGCCGGGTTCGCTATTTAAATCATCACGTATTTCTTCATTCGTCGCGGGCCTTAAGCCCCAAGCGTCAGCAGCATGGGTGAGTTTAGTCTCATTGACATCAAAATCCCCTCGAATTATTGCAAGAATGTATCGTTTGCTTGTTTCGTCAAAATATAGCACGTCTTTAATCTGTTGCCACAGTGGTAAATTGTGAAATTTTGCTCCGTCTTCCATGGTTTTACCACGAACAGCGTCAACGGTTTCGAGTGGTAATGCTTCGACAGTACTATTCTTATCATCAGCTTCAACTACCGCAACATCCTCATGTGCAGCTGCTCCTGTTTTTCGATCAACAAAATAGCGGCTTTCTCCGTTTTCACTTTCTAAAATAAACTCATGACAATACTCACCACCTATATAGCCATTATCGGCTGCAACCATATCAACATCGAGTCCAAGCTCAGCATAAATTGCTTTATAGGCATCAGCCATCCCCTCATATATCTCTTTAAATTGTGCTTCTGTACTGAAACTATAGGCGTCTTTCATGACAAATTCACGCAAACGCAACAATCCCCCGCGAGCACGTAGTTCATCCCGAAACTTCATCGAAAACTGGTAAATATTGAATGGCAGATCTTTATAACTAATATTAAACTTCCTGACTAGGTCAACTGCCATTTCCTCCGCTGTGCCTCCAAGTGCAAACTCGGCGTCTCGTCGATCTTTAATTTTCATAAGCTCAAAACCCGTAGTCTGCGTGCGATTAGTCTCTTGCCAGAGCTCGAGAGGATGAAGAACAGGCATTACCAACTCCTGAGCACCCGCCTTATTCATATGCTTCCGAACGATCTCTATAATTTTGTCATGTATCTTAAGGCCAAGTGGTAAAAGGTAATACCTGCCTGCCGTCGATTCGCGAATGAATCCTCCCTGAGTCAATAGACGATGGGAAGTGATCTTATAGTCAACGCCTTCATTTTTCGATGGTTTTCCAAATAACTCTGAAACTCTCATAATTTAACCTCTTGCTACGGTAATAATATTTGTGGATACGGAAATAATACAGCCCTCAGGCCGGATTGTGAGTTGTTACTACTGTACACCGTTTCATCAAGTATATTGTACCCTAGTGTGTATGTAGGATGAAGAGAGCAACAAATGCTACGCCATTTTTACATGCGTGCAGCGTCATACTTGCCCACAAGCTCCCTGTTTTTTCACGCAAATAGATTAGAACTAAACTAAGGACAAAAGTGTCAAGCGCCGCTATATACAATGGCCCTGCTGAGCCACCCTCCGGTAAATGAGCGCTTGCAAAAATAACGCTTGTTACTAAAGCCGCCGCAATTTGGGGCATCCCTTTCTTTAAACTACTATAGAGGAATCCGCGAACCATAATTTCTTCAGTCAAAGGAGGCAGAATAACAAGACTTATAAAGGTCAAGACTAGCTGTGCGATACCATGAACATTCGTAAACCCGATTTGCTGCTGCTGATTAACATTAAGACTTGGCACAAAATGGCTCACCACGCCTACGGTCAATAAATAAAGGACATAGTATACCGGTACGGCCATGAGACCATATAGTGGATCTTTTAGACGTGGTCTATGTAGCCCGATAGTTCTAAATGTCTTCTTATAAAGTCTCAAAAAAAGATATATTGCAACCAACGTAAATGTTTCAGCCAACAATATGTAAATAAACTGAGCCAAAATTGAATTATTAAGCCAATTATCTGCTGTTGCAGTTGACCAATGTTTAAGATCCGGATAAATAGAAACGAGCAGTGCGCTGACAACTTGAGAAACATAATAGACAATCAGAACGAAGCCGACACCAACCCACGGGTTCCAAGGTATACCAAGAGGCTTAGGTTGCAATACTGTCTCTGCTTCTGACGCAGGTGGGTTTTGCTCTTTAACTGAAACTGATTTAGAAGAATCTTTGGACATCGACAATTGTTACCAAAATTATAAGCCCGATTAAAACCATGAAACCTGTAGCGTTAACCAACTCTTCTCTTTTAGGGCTTAGAGGCTTTTTTATAGCCCGCGTAACGAGCATAATCCATAATCGACCACCGTCAAGTGCGGGAATTGGTAATATATTCATAATTGCGAGCGTCAGAGATATTATTGCAATTATAAAAAGCATATATTGATAACCTAACATGCTGCCGTCTTTAAGGATTACAAAAATTCCAACAGGCCCAGACACTTGTGAAGATGCACTTGTCTGACCATTTTGGCGAGCTGCAGTATTGCCAGTTAAACCTCCTGCAATAAGACTACCAAGTCCTCCTAAAGCATGCCCTAATCCTTCAAAGGTTAACGCAGTAATCTGACCAGTCAACCCAACCGCGACTATTGGTGCAGACCAAGTTGAACGCTGCACTGTCAATTCTGTCGGTGAAACACCCAAGTAGCCCTTTGGATCATTCGTTTTGAGGCTCGCATTAACCTGCTTTTGAGTCAATAGCGTGACGAGCGCCTGCTGCTCATGACCAGCTCTCGTGTAATAAACGTAGGCCGTTTTGCCCGCAAAATCCTTTGTAATTGTCGGTAGAGCATTCGCGCTCGTAACATGAACAGGACTATAACCAGCTAAACTCAATGCAGTTATTTCATCCTCGGCCTTCAACCCTGCCTTTTGGGCCGGTGAGCCAGGCTGGACATACGTAATAAGTACTCTCTGACTTAAGAGCTGAGTATCTCTATTAACCGTATATTGATTGGGTATGAGTTCAGGGATACCGACAATCGCTAGTATCATCAATAAAACGACAGCGACGAGGAGATTCATAACGACTCCTGCAGCCATAATCTTACTTTTCGCCTTCAGACTTGCTGCACCAAAACTTCCCTTTTCCGTATCCGTGTCATGCTCACCTTTCATTTTCACGAATCCCCCGAGAGGCAAAAGATTAATTGTAAAGAGCCAGCCAGCCTTTGTTTTATGCTTAAGAAGTCTTGGAGGGAAGAAAATGCCAAACTCTTCAACGTCTACGCCATTTCTTCGAGCCATAATAAAATGTCCGAATTCGTGTATAACAACTAGGCCTATAAATAGAGCAAGACCCACAATCAGTAATAGAATCGCCATCGTCATTTAATTATAATGGGTCAGACACAAACCTCAAAGGTAGGAATTTGCTAAACTAATCTGAAATTGAAAAGCTCACAGCTAACTTACAGGGACATAATTTCATTTGATTTTGTTTGAGCAGCTGCTTCAACTTCGTTATGAGCTTTACTCATAGCATCTTCGATTTGCGAGATCAGACGTTTTGCTTCGTCTTCTCCCAGCAGTTTGTCTTTTTTGGACTGCTCAATGTCACTAATAACATCACGCCGCACTGCACGAAGACTGACCATACAATCTTCCTGCTTCTGACCTACTTGTTTTGCTAGCTCTCGACGTCTTTCTTCAGTTAAAGGAGGAACTGCAACTCTTACTACCCTACCGTCATCAGTTGGATTAAAACCGAGTGCTTGGTTATTACGAATAGCCGTACTTATTGCTTGTATATTATTAGGATCAAATGGTGTTATTTGAAGCAATTGAGCTTCTGGGGCAGTAATATTTGCAACTTGATTGAGCGGCATTGGAGTCCCATATGCTTCAACCATTATTCCATCTAACATCGCAGCATTTGCTCTGCTCGTTCGGAGTGCCTGTAAGCCTGCTCTAAAATGCTCAATTGCTTGATTGAGTCTTTCCTGGGTCTCTTTCACAACTTGATTGGGATTCATAGTTCTCCTGGGGTTAATCTATGCCAAGTATACTAGTTCATGACCTAAAAATCACGACGCTCTTGAAGTGCCGTTACAATGTCTGAAGAGAATGAAACAAATCCACCTTATGACTATGCGACTTCACCGAGAGCTAAACGACTAAAACGCCGCACAACGATATTTTCACCAAGCCGAGCATTATGCTCTTTAACATAATCAGCGACTGTTATGTCTGGATTTTTAACGAATGGCTGATCCATTAAACAACGCTCAGCGAAATGCTTATGCAACTGGCCTTCAACTATTTTTTCAACCATATCAGCTGGTTTGCCATCCGCTTTTGCCTTTTCAGTAAATTCAGACCTGGCTTTATCCATTTGCTCTCCAGGAACTTCTTCAATACTCACGTATTCAGGGTTCGTAGCGGCAATGTGCATTGCTAAATCTTTAACAAGATCAGTAAAAATTTCATTCCGTGTCACAAAATCCGTCTCACAGTTAACTTCAACTAAGACACCAATACGTCCATCATGATTATAGGTTCCGATTAATCCGGCGCGAGCTTCGCGTTCGCCACGTTTTTCGGCTTTTGTAAGCCCTTTCTTACGCATAGCCGCAAGAGCCTTGTCGAAATCTCCATCAGTTTCGTCCAAAGCAGCTTTTGCGTCAGTAAGCCCCACGCCTGTTAAATCCTTCAGTCTCTTTATCTCCGCAATATCAATTGCCATATTTCCACTCCTTTAACTTAAAAATGCTAGATTATTTGATTTGAATTTAGTTGAGACTATTTGCTCTTCAATCTCAATACTTATTTAGCCGCAGCCTCAGCAGCTACTTTAGGCTTAGGAGTAGCCTTTACAGCAACTGCATCGCTTTTATCTTCAAGCTTATTGTTTCGAGCTTTACCTTCTTCGATAGCCGACTTCATATAATCAGCCATCAGTTGAATAGTCTTAATTGCATCATCGTTAGCTGGGATTGGATAGGTTACTAAACTAGGATCAGCATTAGTATCAACTAAAGCGACTATTGGTACGCCTAGCTTGGTTGCCTCACGCACTGCATTAATGTCATTAACAACGTCAATAATAAATACTGCCCCAGGACGAGAATTCATTTCCTTAATACCACCATAGATGCTGTTCATTTGATCGATTTCTTCTTGGAATCGCTGCACCTCGAGTTTATTGTACTTATTAGATAATTCACCGGTAGACATTCGGCTTTCAAGATCTTTAAGATGTTTAACTCGACCGCCGATAGTATTCCAATTTGTCAACATACCGCCGAGCCAACGCTCAGTCACATATGGCATGCCAGTCTGTTCTGCTAGGTTTTTGACAATGTCCTGGGCCTGTCTTTTAGTACCGACCATCAGAATTTGCTTATTTTCACTGGCAACTTTAGTAATAAATGCTAAAGCAACCTCTAGATTTGCAACCGTCTTCGTTAGATCGATAATATGAGTTCCACCGCGTTTGCTGTGAATATAGGGAGCCATTTTAGGATGCCAACGCTCAGTTTTATGACCAAAATGAGCACCAGCCTCCAATAATTGTTTAATATCTACCTCAGTAGCCATGCATATATCCTTTCTCTTCGATTAGGGGCTTCTGCACACCTCCACGGTTTATACAAAAGAGGACTCGTTCCCAACCTGATTAATTGTTAGTAATACGTATCATAACAGATAGAGAGTTAATATACAATCCCATTTAATAACTAGTCGTTGACCACACGATAACAGATGTGTTATAGTAATAACTCAATTATGAAAAAGAGTTTACACCCCGATAATTACCGCCCTGTCGTGTTTGAAGACTTAAACAATGGTTTTCGTTTCCTTACTCGTTCAACCGTGAAAACCGATGAAAATACCAAATGGGACGACGGTAATGAATATCCTCTCGTGAAAGTACATATTAGCGCCTCATCCCATCCCTTTTTCACAGGTGAAGAGCGAATTCTTGATATTGAGGGACGTGTCGACAAGTTTAAGGCTCGTGCGGCAGCTGGTGCGGCAGCTAAAGAAAAACGGGCCGCTGCAGCTTCGAAAGAAGCTAAGAGACATGAAGCAAAAGTTGCAAAAGCCGAGGCTAAGGCCGAGGCTGGCAAGCCTAGCAAAAGCAGCTAATCAATTCTTATACATACAAGTGAGATGCAGTATATTCGGTATAGCTTCATCTAATTGATTTATCGTCTCAATAAAAGTGGCATCAGATTTAAATCTGTATCTAAGTTATACTAAAAGATTATGGAATCCAAAGAAAAAGAACTACGCGCTGAATACCAGGATCTTGAAGAACGTTTAAGCGATCCTGGCATATTTAGTGATAAAAATTATCCTAAAATTGCCAAGCGTCGTGCCGAACTAGAATCGATTATTGAATTGTTTAACGAAAAAACTAAGCTTCTGCATGACCAAATTGAAGCACAGCAATTACTTTCTAGCAACGATAATGAAATCCAGGAAATGGCACAGGGTGAACTGTCTGAACTCAGTAGAAAAATTGTAACGAACAACGATAAACTTATTGATGCGCTTACCCCACAAGATCCTAACAATGACCGTGACGTAATCATTGAAATTAGAGCTGCAGCAGGAGGTGATGAATCAAGTCTGTTTGCCGCAGAATTGTACAGAATGTATGCACGTTGGGCGGAAACACATAACTATAAGCTCGAACTATTAAGTGAAACCCCGAACGAAGTCGGCGGTTTAAAAGAGATTGTTTTTGGGGTACACGGATTGGATGCGTATAAGAATTTAAAATTCGAAGCCGGTGTGCACCGCGTACAAAGGGTACCAGTTACCGAGAGTCAAGGACGTATTCATACTTCAACAGCCACCGTTACAGTTTTGCCCGAAGCAGATGAAACTGATATTGAAATTTTACCGAGCGATCTACGTATCGACGTCTACCGTAGTGGGGGGCACGGGGGGCAAAGCGTTAATACGACTGATTCGGCCGTTCGCATAACTCACTTACCTTCCGGTCTCGTAGTATCTAACCAAGACGAGAAGTCACAAATAAAGAATAAAGCCAAGGCAATGAGCGTACTGCGCGCAAGATTACTTCAGCAAAAAATTGATGAAGAACAAGAACAGCATTCAGTTGCACGAAAAAAATTGATTGGATCAGGAGATAGATCAGAAAAAATTCGTACTTACAATTTTCCACAAGACCGCATTACAGATCACCGGATTGGTTACAGTCGTTCAAATATTCCCGGTGCACTCTCGGGTAATATCGATGATCTCATCGAGCAACTGCAAGCTGCAGAGTATGAAATCATGAGTCAAGAAGCTTAATACACCTCAAACACTAAGTACATTTCGTTATGAACATACACCAGTGGATCGTCGATTCTCAAGCCAGGTTAGAAAGTGCGGGTATCAGTTCAGCCAGACTTGATGCGTTTCTTATGCTTGAGGACACTCTCAGTACAAGCCGCGAAAAATTATTAGCAGAGCCTGAACAAGAGTTGTCCTCCAAACAGCAGAAACAACTCGCAAAATTACTCAAGCTTCGTTTAAAACACGTCCCGATTGCATACATGCGTGGCTACTCAGAATTCTATGGTTACAATTTTGTAGTCAGCCCTGCTGTTTTAGTGCCTAGGCCTGAATCGGAGACCCTAATTGATCAATGTAAGCTCATAATTAGACGTCTACAGGACTATCATGAAAAGTATTATCATCATTCCCAAACAAATAAAAATATATCCATCGCCGATGTGGGCTCAGGTAGTGGCGCACTTGGTATTTCTTTAAAGCTTGAATGCCCGGAATGTGAAATTGACCTTCTAGAATCCGACCTGTCTGCCCTAAAAATGTCCAAAATCAATGTAGATAAATTTACACTAAACATAAGCATTATAAAATCTGACCTATTAAAAGGTAGCGAAAAAAACTATGAAATACTGATCTGCAATTTACCGTATGTTCCAGATGATTATATACTTAATAAAGCGGCTGAGTGGGAACCAAAAATTGCGCTTTATGGTGGTCAGGATGGACTCGATCTATACCGAAAACTCTTTGTCCAAATTAATAAGCGTAGTTTTAAGCCGTTGTTTATTTTAACTGAATCCCTCCCCTCACAACATTCAAAACTTATCAAAATTGCATCTAAGGCAAACTATAGCTTGGATGTAATTGATGATTTTATTTGTGTTTTTAGCATAGATCAGACATAAAAAATTTTGATTATTGAACTGAGCAGATGCTTGATATAGTTTTTTATAGTTTTTTGGTCTTAATCGCTGATAGTTTTAAGTATAGCGCGATCATAATGCTTCAAATGCCGTGCTATAAAGAAAATCTTGTTAATTTAAACTAACGATTTTCAGTATCGAACAATTAACTATCTTAGAAACTGTTAGCTTAAATACTATTTTAGTATATATTTTTACCGACTAAGTAAACACAAATCTAATCAATCATCTGCAGGCATCGTGCCTAAAGTAACGTTTATATGAAGCGTTTGACCATTCCGCAAAACTGTTAGAGATATTTGATCGCCTGGCATATACTGATCAAGCAAACTTGTTAAACTATTGGCCTGGTTGATATTTGTACCATTGAGCTGAGTAATAATATCGTTTGTTTGCAAGCCAGCTGAAGCAGCTGGGCTCCCGCTAATTACTGAGGGTGAGCTGGATTTGAACTTGGAGCAATAAATGCACCATTCTGAACGCTTAAGTTATACTCATTTGCAACGTCTGCGGTTAACGGAATATATCTAACGCCTAAGTATGGCCGTTGGAATGTGCCTGTTTTTAGTACCTGAGTAATAAGACCTTTGACGTCATTAATCGGAATAGCAAAACCGATGTTTTGCGCATCTCCCGCAATCGCAGTATTAATGCCAATAACCTGACCATTGAGATTCACGAGGGGTCCTCCTGAATTTCCTTCATTTATAGCAGCATCGGTTTGGAACAAGTCATCTAAGTTCTCCGTTGCTGAAGAATCTGCCCCATCGATACCCCCTCCATCGCTTGAACTTGCCTCTACGGTTCTGCCATAGCCTGAAATAATGCCGCTCGTTACGGTATTTTGAAATTGACCAAGTGCGTTGCCAATTGCAACTACATCATCACCCACCTGCACAGTTGATGAATCGCCAATTGTAGCTGGAACTAACTTTTGGCCTTCTGCATTATTGATTTTAAGAAAAGCGATGTCCAAGACTGTCATTAGGATTTGTCCGACCTATAACGCTCACATTTTTAAGTTCAGTGCCATTACTAAGGGTCACGCTGACACTCGTAGTACCGACTGGAACTACGTGACGGTTTGTGACAATAATTCCGCTACTACTGATAATAATGCCTGTACCTGCCGCTTGTTCTTCTTCTGGTTGGGAAAATCCGAATAAGCCAAAGCCACCATCAGCGCTGGTAGATCCAGAACCAGTTGAAGAAATATTAACATTAACACTCACTACGCTCGGACCAACTGTATTCGCAATCTGAGTTATTAACTGACTATCGCTTGTTACGATTTTCTTTTCACTGCTTACCGTTCCATTACTTATAAGTCCTGGATTATTACGATTCTCAATCCATGCGCCCATAAAGCCACTGAGCATGGCAATAATTATAAATAGAGCAGCTATGATGCCGGTGCGCCACTGAGAATAATCAATTGATCGAATTTTTTCCAAATTAGGACGAGGAATGGTAGGAACATTAAAGCTTACAGTACGTGGTGATTTTGCAGTTGATGCACTAGAAACGCTGTAGGCTTTATCGTCCGGTTTGCGAGATTTTTTATCGTTGATTTTCATGTTGCTATTACTCCTTCCCTTTAGTTTTTCACCACCCTTGTTCGGGTCTTACTAGTGCAGTCCGTAATCCTTTGCGATTGCACTGCCTATTTTTGTCGACTCGAGATAGATCATACGACTTTGTTACCCCAATCTGAAAACACCAACACGACAAACACAATCGCAATCATAATAAATACAAACTGGCGGCGCACCCCTTTACTCAAACGATCGTTATGGTCTAAATAATAAAGCACTGCTAGTCCATAACCGAGCGTACACAGCAGTAATGTTGGTTGAGCCACTACTTGGTAGAACAACAGCCAGTGGCTTAACAACCAGCCCATCGCCGCTCCAAAGTAACCCCAGAAATATGCAAGCATTCGTGCATATGGTTCATCGAAACTATCTAGAAAATGCCTCGCAGCAAGAAAACATATCATTCCCGATGCTAAAGTAAGCCCATACACCGGCCCGGCTGCCCATACAAGATACAGAGCCATCAGTCCAAAAAGTTGACCGACAAAAGCCTGTACTGAAGTCATTAACAGTCCAGATCCTGGCTTAATAACCACTAACCATATTGCATATAGTGCAGCCCAGCACAATTGCAACAGTGGACTTCCGCTATGGCTCATAAATAGAACAACTAGATAAGCCAACTATAAGATCGACCGCATTAGCGCGAATATTGGCGAGCCAAAACCGGGGACGCACTGCAAACATACGCCATTTACTTAACACGATTATGCTGAGCGCAAGCTGAACAAAGCTCAGACGAACTAGCACGAATATTACAGCCGGTAATATTATCAATAAACCGAGATGAAAAAAATGTGAAAAGCCGTTCGCAGGCTTAATTTTGCGTAAGAGTAGTCTCATCACTGCCTATTATAATAACAAAGTCCGCGCCATTTGTCTGAATCGTATTATCAGGCAGAGTAGTTTCGGCTTTTACATTTAAGTCGCTGCTCAAGATAATGTGCAGTATATTTGTCTTTTCCATGGCTCAAATCGACAAGTGTTGTTTGGCTCCAACCAGTACTCGGCGTATTAGCAGCCCCTATAACGTTATATCCGTATGACTGCAGCTGGGCTCCCATTGCAGTAGCTAATCCAGACACCGTTGTCCCATTGAGGACGAGCACTTTTGCATTTTCTTTCAATATGTACGGATCCTTAAGTTGTCCCCGACAAAAGTTTGTATGCCACTATAGTTAAATAATCCAGCAGATGGAAGATCAATAGACTGTCCGTCTAGATTACCTGTCGTAACATAATTATTAGGAGGATCGGCCATACCTATGGATGTTACGGAGCTAGCGCCAATGTTTTTTACTATTGCTAAAAGTCGTGTAGCATTCGAAAGTGATAGATCAGTTGCCACATTATTACCAAATGTATTAAAAAGACTCGATATTTTAAAAGGATTACTCAAAATTCCCAAAGTATCAACCTTGCTCTCAAGAGCTACCAGGACTGCACTTTGTCGTTGTGCCCGCGCAAAGTCACTCGTTGTTTCTCGAGATCTAACATAATTGAGTGCCTGGGTTCCATTAAATGCTTGAATTCCCGCGTTAGCAAGGACTGGGTTATTATTATTTTCCCAGGCCATTGTTGGATCAACAAGAGTAGTCGGTACGTTAACCGTCACTCCACCGACCGTATTCACAGCTTGCTGAAAAGCCTGAAAATTAACTAGCATATTATAATCAATCGAAACTCCTAAAACACTTTCCACGGTTTGATCTACCTGTTTAAATCCTGCCTCGATCGCTTTAGGGTTGGTACTTCCAGGATATTTCGCTTCCTAAGTATGAAAATTCACCTGTTTCCCAAGCGGCATTAATTTTCATCGCTCCCTTGCTGGGGATATCCACCCATAAATCTCGTGGTATGCTGAGAAGTGTGGCAGTATTATTAACAGGATCTATGCTGGCGAGCAGCATAGTATCTGTTAAATCAGGCCCATCATGCGTGCCACCGCCTCTCCCGAGCAACAACACATTAATACGACCATCTCCCTCTCCCTTCAATAAATCCGGATTAACGTTCACTTTAAGCGCGGCAGCTGTTGCAGCACCGCCCCTAAAAGTCTTGTGCAATTTCAGATAACCCTGTGAAAGTATTAACCCACCCGCTCCTAAAATAACTATTAATAATAGGACTAAACCCCTCAACGCCAATCGTCGTCCCGTCATTAGTTTGCCTGTCGTAACCAACGTGCGTTTCTTTTTTGCAGGGCTTTGCTCACCTGGTAAATTCATATCTATGGGGATAGAATTTTGCCATGTAGCTTCCTGAGCACTTGGAGCATTTAAGAGATCGGCTTGTTGGGTGTTGTCAGTATCATTTTTTGATTGCGGCGCTTGCGTAAAAACTTGAAAAACGTCAGTCGATACCCGATCTGAAGGATGAATAGGTATAGCTTGAGCGACTGCTATCTCGCCATTTACTATCGGGTTAACTGCTGTCGGCACACTATTTTGCGGGTATGGCGAACCCACTCTCTGCACAGTAGCCGATACCTCAGAAAGCCTATTTATTTGTGATCGCCGTGTTTGTATTTCACGCCGTTTAAATCGGGACGTGTCCATCTCTTTTACCTTAAACAGTATAGATGCTAAGTTATCGAGAGTAAAGCCCTACTAAATATTTTCTACAGTACAAAGACATAAAAGTTAGCTGTAGAAATCCGATAAAATTTCTCATAAAAAATTTTCAATATGATATAGTGAGGCCTTAGATATGATTAACGACATAACTCCTCAGCATAAAGAAGATTCAGCGGATGGCGCGATAAAATCACCGCCAGAAGAAGCCACTCAAGCTAATAAGACTGCCGAACAATTATCAGTTGAGACGGTAATTTCTAACCCATCCTCATCAAATTCAACTAATAATAAGACTACGAAAACGCCAGTTGTTAAATCCGCTTGGCGAGAGCTCGTTTCAACTGTTGGCATTCTTGCCACAGCACTAGTAGTGGCATTACTAATGATCGCATTCGTTTTTCGATCATATCAAGTCGACGGCCCTAGTATGGAAAATACATTACAAAATTCAGATAAGCTAATCATCTGGAAAGTACCCCGTACTCTCGCTGATATTACAGGCCATCCGTATATTCCAAACCGAGGCGATATTATTGTCTTTACGGAAAGTGGGTTAAGCCAGTTCGGCCAAACAAATACAAAACAACTTATTAAAAGGGTTATCGGTTTACCAGGTGATCGTGTAGTAGTTAGTAATGGTGTATATACGATATACAATAAAGAACATCCTAACGGTTTCGATCCGGATAAAACCCTTCCCTATTTCAAGGGAGTTCAAATACCCATAACCTCAGGTACTATCAATGTTACACTTGGTCCAGATCAAATATTTGTTTCAGGAGATAATCGACCTGATTCACTTGATTCGAGAGCATTTGGTCCAATTAACGCCAACCAGATTGTCGGAAAGCTTGTACTTCGAGTCTTCCCTATTAATGAAGCCAAGATTTTCTAGAACGAACACTGTATCATTTCTGCTTTAAATAAAAATAGCACCAACTATTTATTTTTTGTACAGTAATGAAAAACAATGTATTCAAACTTAAAAAGTCTCATGCTAAAACCTAAAAATCTATAATGAATCTATAATTATTGAACACATTTTTTGATAAAGATAGGTGTACGCCTACTGTAAATGACTAATTATTCGCTCAAGATCATCGTCTGATTTAAAACTAATCTCCAAAGCGCCGCCGCGGGCTGTTCGTCGTATGTGAACCGGTGTCTTCAGTTTTTGACTAAGTTGCCTAGTTATTGGCGTTTCGGTATTCACTCGGGCGTGTGCCTGTTCCTGATCCTTAGCACCTTCTTTAACACCGATAACATAGCGTTCGGCCTGGCGTACGCTCCATCCGTTTTTAATAATAGCATCGAGCAGTTGTTGCTGATGTTGAGGATTACCTTTTAATGCTAGAATTGCCCGCGCATGCCCTTCACTTATTTCATGATTATTTAAGGCATCACGAGCTTTTTCAGGTAGTTGTAGTAAACGTACTATGTTAACCACTGTTGACGGGGCTTTACTCAAGCGACTTGCAATAGTCTCATAGGAAACCGAAAACTGATCGTGTAATCTTTCAATACTAATGGCTTGCTCAATCGGATCGAGATCTACCCGCTGTACATTTTCTATAAGGGCCACCTCAAGTTGCTCAAGTTTCTTGCTTGTTCTTACAATAGCTGGGATGTCTTTTAATGCCGCAATTTCAGCTGCACGCCAACGTCTTTCTCCGGCAATTAGGACATAGAATCCATCTTTCTCCGGCATAACAACTATTGGTTGTACAATCCCATAATGCTTAATCGAATCGGCTAATTCTTGAAGAGCTTTTTCTTCAAAATGTCTACGAGGCTGGTAAGGATTTGTCTTTAATCTCCTGGGGCTAATGTGCTCAATTCGATCGTCTGATGACGCAAGTAATTTTGCCCTATCAAAATCAGGTGATAATAGAGATTCAAACCCTCTTCCTAAACCCCTTTTTGGTCTCTGTGCCATACTGCATTCACTATAGCATAATATAATCTGTTGAGCTTATAATAACATTATACTTTTACACGTGCTCGTAATTAACCTACGCAATGCTAACCTAATCGATCACGCACTTCTTTGGCCAGTGCTTTGTAAGCGCGCGCTCCTTTGCTCCATCGATCATGTTCATATATTGTCTGGCCGAAGCTAGGCGCCTCAGCGAGTCTCACATTTCGCGGAATTACTGTTTTAAACATTCTATCACCAAAATAATTACGAACTTCTTGCGCCACTTGATCACTTAATGAATTCCTTTTATCAAACATGGTTAGAACTACACCTAGTAGTTCTAAGTTAGGATTAGTGCTCTGCTGCACAGCATTAATTGTATTCAGAAATTGACTCAAACCTTCCAATGCATAATACTCTGCCTGAACTGGTATCAAAATTTGTGTTGCTGCAGTCAGTGCATTAATAGTTAGTAAGCCCAGTGAGGGCGGACAGTCAATAAAAATATACTCGAAGGCAGATGACTGTAATGCATGAGCTAAGACAAACTCTCTTTTATCTCGTGTCTACAAGCTCCACTTCACTCCCCGCAAGATTAGAGTTCGACGGCAGAACATATAATTGTGCGACATGGCTTTTTATCGCAATATCGGCAACTTGTTGCTCTCCTCTTAATAATTCGTAGGCTGTATTAAGGTTTTGATCTTTGGCTATACCAAGACCACTCGTGGAATTACCCTGGGGATCAAGGTCAACAAGTAATACTGGTTTTTTAATGCTGGCTGCAAGTTGTGCAGCAAGATTGATAGTTGTCGTTGTTTTACCGACCCCTCCTTTTGATTAACAACGGCTACAATTTTTTGTTGCATGTAATTCCCTTTATGTTCTTTAAGTATACCACCTCAATAAAAGCTTTACTTTAATACAATTAATCCAAAGAATGTAGCCATATAATACTAGCTCTTTATGAATTACACATTTACAAAAAAACCGAGTCTAACAGTCACAGAAACTGCTAAACTCGGCCAATAACTACACAGGCTCTCATTTAACGAGATACTACTCAAACTTCATTAATTAATATCTAAACGGTTTTGAAACTCAGATCACTGAATATTTGTTTTCTGATCTGTTCTTGTCTCTGACGTTCAGCCCGTGACAATTGTTTCAACAACCGGTCATCTTGTTTTTTTTTGACTGGTCTCATGATTTTGTTTTTTGTTTTTACGTTAATATTTGCATTCACCGTGCAAGTAAACTATATTTTAGAATTATCCGTACATATTTTTTTGTTTTAGTTATTTTTGTTTGATCCGTTTTTTGTTTTTGAAGATATATAGCTATTTTACTACTTCTAACTAATTAGGCTTGTAAAGCACTATTATGCTTATGGTTGCTGCAGCGATTCAAGATAAATTGCCCAATCAGTTGCCGAGTGCTCATAAGAACTCTTAATTAATATCAACAGCCCACAGGTTGAATAAATGACAGTTTGGTCTTGCGTGGCGGAGTCGGTTGCCATATAAGCTGTAACTCCTGAGATAGTAGTGATTGGAGTTGTAGCTTTGAATGATTTTGCGGCAGCACTCACCGTAGCAGCAACTGAACCATAACCCCTCGGTAATATTTGCTCGCTGACTTGTAATGGCTGCGCTAGAAATAGATCATCAAAGGTATAAATACCGTGCGTGCTATCATAATCCTGGCTACCTTTTTCCGCTAATTGATCCTCACCTTCAGGCACAACAGGCGTAAAGTTTAAAGTAGGAGAAATGGCCGAAGTGCTCTTTGAAGGAGATGAGAGAGTCACCGAAGGACTGTCGGCTAGCTGAGATGCAGAAGCAGTAGCTGTGCTAACGCTGAGTGCCCCACTTTTAGATTGTTGTACGATCAATGATCTATGCTTAGTGCCATATAGACCATAAGCAGCGACAGCAATGATTATTATCGTAGCGGTTACAAGACTACTTACTATAAAAATCTTTTTATTGAGATCTTTCAGGACAGCTTTTTTACCCGCAATTACCTTTATGAATGGCTTCAGTTTTGGTAATTTGGTGTAGGATTTCTTAAGTTTTTGGCTCTTACGATTAATCGCCTGCTTACTATTCCATCTTTGAGGAGTTTCGACGCGGTCCAAAATGATACTCCGCTTCTTACCTGTAGCCCACACTGGTTTAATGGGTGCGACTGGTCGTGGTAAAGACTGATTTGATGAAGGTACAGACGAAGGAACTGATGCCGTCAGTACTACCGTTTCAGCAGGTTTGTAGGGATTCTGTGGAGGAATTGATGGCCTAGCGGGCGACGTTGACTGAACTGGCGGTAATGGAGCTACAGGAGTCACCACTGGAGCTGGAGCTATGGGTGCGACTGGTCGTGGTAAAGACTGATTTGATGAAGGTACAGACGAAGGAACTGATGCCGTCAGTACTACCGTTTCAGCAGGTTTGTAGGGATTCTGTGGAGGAATTGATGGCCTAGCGGGCGACGTTGACTGAACTGGCGGTAATGGAGCTACAGGAGTCACCACTGGAGCTGGAGCTATGGGTGCGACTGGTCGTGGTAAAGACTGATTTGATGAAGGTACAGACGAAGGAACTGATGCCGTCAGTACTACCGTTTCAGCAGGTTTGTAGGGATTCTGTGGAGGAATTGATGGCCTACGTATATTTGGCTGATATACTGAACCTTTTTTAAATCTATTTCTTTTTATATTCATTTATATACTATTGTATGCACAAATTAAGCATTTTGACTACGCTTATTGAAGTGTAATCAGAATCCAGACCTGGTTATTTGTATCCTGGTTATCCGTAGTCTTACCCAGTATCGATCCTGCAACTGGAGCAGTTGATGCTTCAATCGTTCCGGCGTTCGCACTCGTTACTACAAGTTCACCCGGAACCAAAGATGCTGGCGGATTACCACTGCTATCAGGAGTTGTGTCAACATTCACTTGTACCCAGCCATTAATTGCAACTTGAATTGGATCGCCTGCTGCTGCAGCGCTAGTTACAGCAACACCAATAACCCTTGGATCGTCCGCCGTTGTTGTTGTCGTTACGTCCCCTTCATTTCCAGGAGTATTATCCAGAACCACAGCTTCACCAGCATTAATTACGGAACTTGCGGTAAAGGTTTTAACTGTTGCTTGGCGAGTATTCACTTGGCCTGTAAGTTGGATATCACCACCTATTGAAGTAATCCCAGTGATAGTTAGATTCTGGACATTGGCAGTGCCAGATACGTTCAAGTTTGCTGCTGTTGTTGTTCCGAGAATACTAAGGTTGGTAGCTATAGTGGCAGACTGTACGTTTAGGTTATTTATACTTGCGGAGCCCGCAACACTTAAATCACCATCAGTGGTCAAGTTACCACTTACAAGCAATGTGGATAATGTGCTACTACCAGTGACATTTAAGTTACCCGCAACGCCCAAATCACCTTGTAACGTAGTATCCCCTGCTACTGCGAGATCCTGGCTCACGGTTTGATCACCTTGGATCGATGATGAGCCAGTTACGGTAACATTGCCGTTTACGGTTTGATCACCTTGTATTGATGTGCCGTTACTTGGATCGTCATACCCTACATGAAGTTGTACATCAATTTCATTAGAACTTTCTGTGCCGTCATATGATTCAAGCGCGGTACCAATTATGTCGCCTGCGCTAGTTGCTTTCATGGCAACACCTGGTGTAGAAGATGACGTTAATGGATCACCGGCTTGGATTGGACCATTTTGTAAACTAACCTTCACTGGAACACGCCCAGTTAGAGCTAGGACTACTGAATGTCCATCGTTATTACCACCCACATCATATGGGTTAGTTGAAACAACGCCTATAAGAGTGGGATCATCTGCTATAGTTGAGTCTTGTACTGTATCCGAATTACTACCTACTGATAGTACGTCACCAGGCTGCGGAGCCGTATCACCACTGTAATCAACCCACTCCGCATAGTCGGCTCCTTGTGTGTATGTCACATTGGTAACCGCTTTTTCTGGTCCCTGTCCAATAATTCTCCAGGCGGAACCGCTGTACATTACTATGAAGTCATCATAGTAAGATCCGGATGCTACTGTTGAGGGTACGGAAATCTCACCCATCGCAGTACCATTGACTTCAACCGTTATGGATTGCGTTCCACCACCAGTCACAGTGGTTATTTCACTTTCTATGTAGGCGGTGGTCCCCTCCGTTGAAGGCAAGCCAGTTATATTATAGACATCTGTTGTAGCAGCATTGGAAGCTAAGTCTGTATATAGATTGTACCCGTAGGCTGGTCTAGCTTCAGTATAGGTGTTTGGTCCGGTTCCGGTGGCTGTTTCGGTATCATTTATCACAGTTCCTCCAATTGTCGAATTAGCGCCTATGGTTATATTCCCCGTACTATTAACCTGTAAACCAGGATAAATTAGATTGAATATACTACCATATATTAAAGCCGCAGTTCCACCCACAGTAACCGATGTTGCGCTTGTATAGGCAGTAATTGTCGCTTCATTGCCATCGGGCCATTCAATCACATCACCAACCATAGCTGCCGTAAATGTCGTATTAACACCGGTGACTACGTTGCTCGCAACTGGCGACGAACCTGTCGTACAGTTAGTACCTTCACAGGCCGTACCTTCTATATCAAAAGCAGTTCCTGTAGACACGGTTTCCGACGTTTGTACTACAACCACCGTTGTACTTGTTTCGCTGACAATCACTTCACTCAGATTTAAGGATGGGAAGTATACGATATCTCCAGGTGAATTCGCATTAAAGATAGCTGCCGATGAAGTCAGCGTTGTTCCAGAGATAGTAGCTGTATCACCACTAGGCATATATATTTGTGGAGATATCGCGCCTGTGCCATCAACTTCAAGGTTAGAATGTGGCGTAGGAGTACCAATGCCGAGACTACCTGAGGAGGTATTCCACCACATATCACTGGCAAGCGGTGAAACTGTATCGGTGTCATACAGAGAGGTATTCGTTAACTTTGTCACTAAAAGACCTTTAATAAAGTGACTGCCAGCGTTCGCTCCTGATCGGGCGCCGAAACCAAAGTCTTGATAGTCTGCAAGATCACGCGTATACACATCAGTATAGCTCAAGAGCTCATTACCGTCCCAATATACATTGATCCTATTTTGTATGATCTGTATTTCAACATTATGGAAGTTTCCGTCATTAATGGAACCAGCAGGCATTGTGATAGATGTAAGTGGGTTTGTACCGCCGCCGCTTCCACATTGATTGCCATCAGTGAAAGAACCGTATGTTATACCAATACATTTGTGATATTCGCTGAAGTAAATAATATATCCACAACCTGCGGCGCCATTAGATGTACAAGTCGTGAGTCCAGAACCATACTCCGTAGTAGGTACAGCATCAGCGTAGCTATAGAACCAAGTAGCATCCGCTGCCGTAGTACCTGTACCTGCCTTAAACTGGAACTGGATCTCTTCGAACGGTACTTGAGCAAACTGCCAGTTCATCGAGCCACTCTGACCGCTGGTCGAATTCAATTCTACGCCATTCCCGCCACCAACATATGTCGCAGAACCTGTCAGTTGCATTATCGGATTATTCGGATAGGATTGATCAGTACCAGTCGGATTACTAACACCATCCCAGTATGCGAGAGCAGGTGAAGTCAAAGAAACAGCCGCATTTGATTGACCGACTTGACCGCTTGAATTGACTGCAAGCAAATCACAATAACCGGTACAAGTAGACCCAGTTAACTGGCTAAATGTAATACCGCCATTTCCACTGATGCCTGAGTTAACTACTAATGCCTGACCAGGGGTAGAGCCAGTTGTAACATTAGTTGTAATAGTAATATAATCATCAGTTGTCGTTGTATCTGCAGTTAGTAAGTTCAAGGTACCCGCAGCATTTTGAATTTGGAATGCTGTCGTATTATCTGTTTGTGGTTGAATTTCTACCGATCCACCTGCTCCAGATGGGCTAATACCACCTTGGATTAAAACTTTACCTCCAGCAGCAGAAGTTGTAGCTGCACCACCCTGGATTATTACTTCTCCACCAGCTCCTGCGGTTGCTACTGAAGCACCGCCAGCAATCAAAACCTCACCACCTGTTCCGGTTGCCCCTGTATGACCGCCAATTCCACCCTGAAGCGATAACTGACCACCTATGCCTGTTCCGTAACCTTCTCCGGCAGATATCAACAGACCATTACCGGCAGTAGTACCAGACGTCTGAGCTGCTACGCCTATTGTTGCTGTTGTCTGATTATCAAACTGAATATCGCCGGCGCTAGTAACCTGCAAAAGCAAGTTTGAAGACGATTGTGAGGCAGCTGAACCGTAAAAGTCTTCAATATCGGCATTACTGGTATTAGTAGTTGGAGCCTGTAATACAGCGGCTACAGAGTTAGCAGACCCAGCCTGAACATTAAAGTTAGCCTGCTGAATAGATGTTGAATTGTTGATGGCTGTACTCGCAACGTAGGCAACAATTTCTGCTCCTTCACTTGTTGATGTACTGTTGGGCGCTACCGGACTAAGTGGCGCGTAACTTGAGCCCGGAACAGTATCAAGATTCCAAGTTAATTCGTTATTAGATCCAGTAGTCTTATATGCAAATCCAGTAGATGATCCATTCGAGCTAGTACCTGCGCTTTGACCGTAACCGATATATAGCTCGCCAGCATCCTGTGGTGAAAGTGATGGATATGTAATATTGGCTGCCGATACATTAGATTGTGCCGATGCACTATCAACACCCCAATCTGTTGCCGCCGTAACGCCATCTGCCGTGAACTCTGTGGCGGTAATTTCATTGGTTCCCATAGTCCCGCTAGGCGTAATCGTTACTGTCTTAGAGCCAGTTGCAGTAATAACCCCTTCCCACATGTCAACATGACTGGTTGTGCCAGTATAAGATTCAACTTTACTCCATGTCGTTACACCACCGCCTGATACGTTCGTTACTGAGCCAGTAGTAGCTTCTTCAGTCGTCACAACCAGTAAATCGCCAATTGTGCCAGCAGTGTTGTTCAATGTTGTTATTGCGCTACCGTGGTTATCTACTTCAGAAACTTCAGTAATACTAGCGTTTGAGTTCGAACAAGGGCTAAAGCTTAATGGGTTAACCCCAGCTGTGGTCGTTCCGGACTCCAAACAAAGACCGGTACTGCTCGGTACAGAAGTTGGAAGATCTAAGGTGTAACCGCTACTAGTACTGTCAGAAGAGGCGGCTAAGGTTATCGGGTTATTACTAGTTGTAGAAGTAAACACAAGAGCACCCGCAGTAGTACCAGAGCCTAATAAAGCTTGATCGGTTGATGTATTGACACTGAAGATATTCTGACCAGAGGTAGAACTTTGTACGACAAAGGCATTTGCGCTATTATTTGTTGTCTTGATGATATCACTTGGCGTAGAACCACCGGTAAGAATGTCCGATATGCCTTCTCCTTGAAGTGTAACGGTGTCACCGTAAGTACTTGACGTGCTACTACCAATGTTGATAGCCTGCGTTGCACCTGTAGACGTTGCAATATTAACCGTAGAACTGAGAGCAGTTGCACCAACGGCACCTAGATTCAAGTTATTACCCGAGGTATCAACACCCAAGAGATTAAGGCCAGTGGCATCTTGTATTTGGAACGCGCTTGCAGAGTTAATAGAGGTCTTAATTGTGTCACTCGGTACCGATGCACTCCCCAGGAGTATATCTGATATACCTTCATTCTGTAGGGTGAGGCCACCAATCGCATTGTTGTTACCAATTAAGACTGAATTAGCATAAGCGCCACCAATGGATATTGCTGAGCCTGAAGCATCACCCGTAATCGTGACATCGTCAAAGTAATGGATTTCACCAGATGCTTCATAACCCTCGAACGCGAGATACACTGAGGTAGAACCAGCTGGTGCGGTAACCTGACCAGTTATCTCGGTCCAGCCTGTTGAGTTATCGGTAGTGCTGCCAACTGTTGTTTGAACATTAGGGCCATTCCATATGGCAATTTCATTAATAAACTCGCTGGTTGAGGCAGCATGTACCCAAGCGGTGAAAGTGTATACCTGACCAGGTGTAACGCTCACATTCTGGCCATAGTCATAGATACCAAAGCCAGCGGAGGAGTTACCAGTCTCTTTAAGACTGTATGAGCCGCTGTGGTCTATCCCTAAGCTAGATTGTGCAACAGTGGGAAGATTGCCAGCAGGGTACCAACCAGTAAAGTTCTGTGTCCCTGATTCAAAGGTGTAGTCTGTGCTTGAGCCAGTACTGGAGAAGCTCGTTCCAGTATCAATAGCGATGGAGCCAGCGACAGCTGATGATGAGTTACCGCTCTGGATGACTACATTACCACTATAGCTCGAAGTATTGCCAGTGTTCAGGTTTATTGCACCAGTACCACCTTGGATAGTGGTGGTAGAACCATTGTTAAGGTTACCGACGGTAGTATTCGTAGTTGAGCCAGAACCACCGTTACCAATACCAATAGTTTGAGTAACTGCAGTTGCACCGGTTTGGCCAATTTGAATGCTATTAGATACGGCACTAGTACCAACATTGATCGTGCCTGAAGCACCACTCTGGATACTGACTGCGGTTGCAGTGGTACCGCCTTGGATGGTGGTGGTAGAAGCAGCATTCAAACTACCAAGCGTAACGTTATCTTTGCCGGTGCCAGTGGCGGTTGTACCAATACTTATGGTGTTGGTGTCACCCGTAGCAACCGTACCATTGGCAATGTTAACGGTCTCACCTGCGGTAGATTGTCCGAGGGTTAGCGTGCCGGTATTGGTGGTTGAGCCTATGGTGACCGTATTGGCGTTGGTGGTACCAACTAAGATAGTACCAGCTGCACCTGCTTGAATGCTGATTGCACCTGCACCAGTACCGCCTTGGATGGTGGTCACTGAACCATTGTAGGTAGAGCCAAGGGTGACGGTCTGAGCGGTTAAGCTACCACCGGCACCTATGTTGATGGTGTGGGCAGTGTTACCATCACCGTAGTCGAGGGTCGTACCCTCTTCAGTTAGAGTTGCGGAGGTGTTACCGACATTAACGGCACTGGTAGTTGCGGTACCGAGGCTGATGGTGCCATTAGTAGTACCGGTGCCGCCTTGGATGGTTACGCTACCGCCGGTACCGGTACTCGCACTACCGCCAGTTATACTGACTGCACCACCAACAGTTGCACCGGTTCCGGTCTCGTTGCTCCCTTGGAGAACCAAGTTAACGGCGGTTCCACCGTTTGCAGTAGTACTACCAGGTTGAATCGTTAGTTTACTACCGCTAGCTGAGGAGGCCGTAGTAACATCGGCAGTCTGGTTGCCCTGGAGGGTAACCACACCAGTGCTGGAAACATCAAACTTGCTGACACTGTTGTTTTCTAGGTTAATGAGGTCAGCAGTATTACTGGATGGAGCGTTCACACCAATGTAGGTACCACCTGCACCACCACTGGCGATAGCTGAACCGAGTTGGAGCAACGAGCTCGTGGCATTGGCGGCAGGAACACCGGTGAGGGCTTCAGCATTGCCGCCAGTGACAGCGTTAGTGTAGATACCAGTACTATTGAAGGAATCGACAGTACCAGCAGAATCTTGAAGAGTAAGTATGTTACCACTCGAGCCTGCGTATAGGTTTTCAACCGTTAAGGTATCTCCCGTTGTCTCGTTACGAGAAATAACTGTACCGCTAGACAATGGATCAACGGTAGCCTCTAGTGCTGAACCGTTCCACACGAGTCCGCCACTCGTGTTGCGGAAGACACCGGCGGTGATCTGGCCATTATTGGCAATGTCGATTGCGTCAGTTGGAGTCGCCGTTCCAACGCCAATGAAGCCGTCAGTGGTATCGATATCAAAGACAGTGCCGCCACTGGCGTTCTGTACCTGGAAAGCAGTGCCAGAGTTGTAAGTGTTCTGGTAGTCAGCTGGGGCGGTATTGACGCTATACTCTTGGCGGCTGCTTAGTTGGTAGCTCGACAGACCAGTAGCGGTGGTTTCCAGTTGAGGATCACTAATGTAGAGGGTTTGGCCGGTACTGGCAGTCGATTCAATCATAATATTGCTCGTTGAGGTAGTGGTGACACTACAGCTGTAGTAGTCAAAGCCAGCAGTGCTGACGGTTGTAAGGCCTAAGGTACAGGTACCACCACCGCTAAAGACAGCTTCAAGGCCCGTTATGGCTGTGCCCGCCATAGCATAGAAGCCAAAGGTGTAGTTACCAGTAATTGGTGCTCCCGTAATACCGGTCACTTCCACACCACTTGTCCCACTACCTGCCAAGACATCCGACAAGCTATCTAGACCAACGTTATATGGATAGACATCTGCTTGGGTGGTAACCTGAGCCGGTGTACCAGAACCTCCTGCGTTCGTCCAACCAGTAGTACCACCTGTGAAGCTATAGTTCGTCAGGAGGTTGTTGTAGGTAGGTTGGGTGGTACCTTGAATAAAGACCGCCTGGTTACTGGCATTCTGTATTTGGAAGGCAGTCGTAGAGTTATTCGTAGTCGTCTGGACTTTAACCCCTGCCCCGGTCTGGTTGGTAATAAGGTTAATGTCACCAGTACCGCCTTGGATAGTGGTGGTAGAAGCAGCATTCAAACTACCAAGCGTAACGTTATCTTTGCCGGTGCCAGTGGCGGTTGTACCAATACTTATGGTGTTGGTGTCACCCGTAGCAACCGTACCATTGGCAATGTTAACGGTCTCACCTGCGGTAGATTGTCCGAGGGTTAGCGTGCCGGTATTGGTGGTTGAGCCTATGGTGACCGTATTGGCGTTGGTGGTACCAACTAAGATAGTACCAGCTGCACCTGCTTGAATGCTGATTGCACCTGCACCAGTACCGCCTTGGATGGTGGTAGTACTGGTAGTCAGTAAGTTGCCAACTGTGACAGTATCAGTAGAACCAGTGGTAGCATTGTTACCTAAACCAATAGTCTGAGCGATACCATTGGCAGTGTTGCCGATCTGAATGGTATTAGCGGCATTAGCGGTACCAATACCAATGGTGCCTGAAGCACCACTCTGGATACTGACTGCGGTTGCAGTGGTACCGCCTTGGATGGTGGTGGTAGAAGCAGCATTCAAACTACCAAGCGTAACGTTATCTTTGCCGGTGCCAGTGGCGGTTGTACCAATACTTATGGTGTTGGTGTCACCCGTAGCAACCGTACCATTGGCAATGTTAACGGTCTCACCTGCGGTAGATTGTCCGAGGGTTAGCGTGCCGGTATTGGTGGTTGAGCCTATGGTGACCGTATTGGCGTTGGTGGTACCAACTAAGATAGTACCAGCTGCACCTGCTTGAATGCTGATTGCACCTGCACCAGTACCGCCTTGGATGGTGGTCACTGAACCATTGTAGGTAGAGCCAAGGGTGACGGTCTGAGCGGTTAAGCTACCACCGGCACCTATGTTGATGGTGTGGGCAGTGTTACCATCACCGTAGTCGAGGGTCGTACCCTCTTCAGTTAGAGTTGCGGAGGTGTTACCGACATTAACGGCACTGGTAGTTGCGGTACCGAGGCTGATGGTGCCATTAGTAGTACCGGTGCCGCCTTGGATGGTTACGCTACCGCCGGTACCGGTACTCGCACTACCGCCAGTTATACTGACTGCACCACCAACAGTTGCACCGGTTCCGGTCTCGTTGCTCCCTTGGAGAACCAAGTTAACGGCGGTTCCACCGTTTGCAGTAGTACTACCAGGTTGAATCGTTAGTTTACTACCGCTAGCTGAGGAGGCCGTAGTAACATCGGCAGTCTGGTTGCCCTGGAGGGTAACCACACCAGTGCTGGAAACATCAAACTTGCTGACACTGTTGTTTTCTAGGTTAATGAGGTCAGCAGTATTACTGGATGGAGCGTTCACACCAATGTAGGTACCACCTGCACCACCACTGGCGATAGCTGAACCGAGTTGGAGCAACGAGCTCGTGGCATTGGCGGCAGGAACACCGGTGAGGGCTTCAGCATTGCCGCCAGTGACAGCGTTAGTGTAGATACCAGTAGAGCTGAAGGAGTCGATTGGAGTACTACCGCCGTTAACATAGAGATCCTCAATGTCCGAAGCCGTACCACCGGCACCTTGGATCTTAGCAGTTACAGTACTGTTAATACCAACGATGTCAAAGTTAGCCGAGGTCTGTGCAGTAGTCTGGTTATTAATGAAATTACTGACTCCACCTGTACTCGTACAGTTAGCAAGCATCTGAAGACAGATAGTGTCAGCAGTGTTAGTATCAGCAGGAATAGTGAGAGCGACGTTATTTGCTTGGGTAGCAGTAGTTAGAGTAACACTCTTATTATCAGCTGTGCCATCTGCGAAGATAAGAGAACCAGCCACACCATGCCCTGCTGTGCTAGTAACGTTACCGAGCGTTACCGCACCTGATGTGCTATTTACTGTAAGATCATTGTAGCCGCTCGCATTCTGTACCTGGAAAGCAGTAGTAGAGTTTGTATCGTCTTCAAAAGTAACAGAACCATTCACAGATAATTGCCCGGAAGTATCTAGGGTAGGAGCTGTAGTGGTTGCACTTATCCCGGTATCATTAAAGTATGTCGTAGTAATGGGTGTCGAAGTTATAAGTCCAGTACTTGCCCCACCCGCTGTGCGATAAACATTGTAGCCAACAGCGCCCGCTACTGGTGTCCAAGAGATATTGTTATAGTTACTCGCATTAAGCGTAGCATACTGGGCAGAGGTACTACCGGCCACAGAAGCCGGTGTAGCACCCCCCGAGGCAGAAACGGCAGACACTTCATAACTGTAAGATGCAGTGCATGGAGTTGTAGCACAAGTCGGCACAATTGTAGGAGCATTAGGCGTAGATAGACCGTTTACGGTGACCCCTCCCTGTATACCGCCAACTAAAGTCAAACTACCTTGTAAGGTAGTACCGCCACTCACCCCTAGGTTGCCATTTATTGCTGCGTTACTACCAACGCTTAGACCACCACCGAGACCCAGATCACCATTGATATTAGCGTTACCGCTAGTTTGTAATGTTCCAGTTTGAATAGCACCAGCCTGAATTTGTTGCTCATAAGAACCTCCTAAGTTAAAGGTCTGTAAGGTGCTTGTTGAAGTATTCACAACCACCGCATAATCACCTTCAATCCCAATCCCGTATGGTGCAGACCCGCTACCAGTACTAACCGTGCCTACGCTAAATGGACTGGCTGGATTCGAAACATCGATTGTTTGTAATTCATTGGCCGAGTTGTCGGTAACGTAAGCATAGCGTCCTGAAACAACTACGTCTTGAGGGCCACTGCCGGTGGTTATAGTACCAATTACAAGAGGTGAAGCTGGATTCGAAACATCGATTGTTTGTAATTCATTGGCCGAGTTGTCGGTAACGTAAGCATAGCGTCCTGAAACAACTACGTCTTGAGGGCCACTGCCGGTGGTTACAGTACCATTACTAACAGGACTCACTGGATTAGATATGTTAAATATTTGGAGTAAATTACCACCGTGCTCAGTTACATACGCGTAGTTACCCTGTACATAGATATCTCGTGGAGCACTAGTTGTTGCAACATTACTGACCATAACTGGACTGAAGGATTGGAAATATTTATAACAATTAATTTTTGAGTGGCGTTTGTTACTACATAGGCGTAGTTCCCTTGTGCGTATATTCCGTAGGGCGCGGAAGCGGCTACTGATCCAGTACTTACACTCAATGTGCTCATGAGCGTAGGTGAATTTGGATTGGCAATATTGAAAATCTGTATGGTACCCGTGGCAGAGTTTAAGTTAGTTACGTAGGCGTACTTCCCCGCAACGAACACATCTTGCGGGCCAGACCCGGTGGCCACAGCACCTTCTAAAACAGGATCATTGGGATTGGATATGTCGTAAACTTGCAATGAGTTAGAATTTTCTACTGCAACATACGCGTAGTTACCTTCAACGGCAATATCATGCGGGCCATTTTGGGTAGCTATTGTTCCAGTAGCCAAACTTGGGACAGTTCCTGATACATATAATTGACCGGTGGGTGTACCATTACCACCTATCGATAGCTGTGCAAGGTTATTTGTGACATTCGAACTTACGTATGCAGTGTTTGTAGCAGGCGGACTTGTAGTTCCCAGAGTAATGGTGCCCTTATCTTGATAAGGACTCCCTACACTATAGTTGGAGAGAACAGTGGTTAGGTATACCTCTCCACCACTTGACGTAGAACGGTATATATTATAGCCTGAAGCTCCTACTACCGCTGTCCAATACAAGTCAACAAGTCCACTAGCAGAAACAGTTGCGGATGTTTGGTTAGAGACTGTTGTCTCACCGCCAAGACTATCGATAGCCGTAACCTCATAGTAGTAAGTGTTAGCGGCTAGTGATCCACCCGTAGTTCCTGTTGCAGTAAGACCTGATGGTACGCCTAGTGAGGCATATGTCACATCCACACCAAGTCGCATATTAGACGTGTCCGCAGTTAATAGACTACTCGTCCCTGAACTATTCTGTATCTGGAAGGCAGTCGTGGAGTTAGCAGCATCTTTTACCAGAACACCACCTGCATTGCCAGTACCGGTTGCACTGCCACCCTGTAAGGTGATCGCGCCCCCATTGCCATTAGTAGAAGCGGCGTTACCAGCAGTAATCTGAACATTGCCACCATTACCAGTAACACCATTGCCACCAGCGGCTGCCTGCAGACTTAAGAGACCGCCATTACCTGTACCGTTACCAGCAGAGCTAGCTAAGGTTAAATTGTTACCGCTCGTATTTAAGGTACCTTGAGCAGCAGTCGTTATATCCGCAGTCTGGTTGCCTTGTAAGGTAATTACGCCTGCATTGCTTACATTAAAGTTTGTAGCATTGATTAAGTTATTTGTGAAGGTGCCAGTTAAGTTAATAGCGTTAGTAGCGGTACCACCACTTGTAATGAGTAAAGCGCTCCCTGTACCACCGTTGATGGTAGCATTCGCATTAGC
>CAWCCP010000002.1:0-11148 GCA_963794235.1 uncultured bacterium | reverse complement strand
CATATACCTTCTAAGCACAAGCTTGACAAGCTTAGCTAAGTTAGCTAAGCTATACATATGAAAACCGTTACGATACATGACGCAAAGACAAATCTAAGTAAATATATAGCCGCCGCCTTAAAGGGAGAGAAGGTCTATATTGGTGGCTTCGGTGAAGCGCAAGTTGTATTATATAAAATATCCGAACACGAGACTCATCTGAAAGGTGTTCGATCTTTTGCTATTCTAAAGGCAAAATCAAGGAGAATGGCGATGCATTCTCCAACTCTGTCGACAACACAGTCTCTGATCTATTATTTGGTCAATAAAACATGAATATACTCATAGATACCCAGGTACTAGTATGGTTAGTTAATGGCGACTCAAGACTCGGAAAACAAGCAAGGCAAACTCTATTAGACACAGCAAATAAAGTTGCGATTAGCTATTTCTCGTTATTTGAATTAGCTATCAAGGCTAGTATCGGTAAAATCACTGGGGATTCATCGGTTGCAAAAGATCTGTCAAAAATGGGGATAGACCTCGTTATGCCGGATGTTGATATATTAGAGACCTACACGATTATTAGCCCCGATAACCGAGATCCTTTTGATAATGTCATTATGGCGGTCGCACGTAATGAGAAGTACGTGTTTGTAACAAGCGACTCCAAAGTATTGGCTACCGTAGCTTCAGACTTAACAATTATTGATGCTACTAAATAGACCAAGAGTTCTAATCCTATCTCCCCAGCCAATAAAAAATGACACATATTTGTGTCATTTTTTATTTGGTTAGTCTACTTCTTACCGAGAAACTTGTCTGCGTATGAACTGACCACGCCATTTATCATGGTCTGATACTTAGCGTTATGCTTTTCTGCATATTGTTTGAAAAGTTCCAGGCTACGCTTGTCGATGGCAATAGTGATCTTCTCCTTTTCCGTCTTACGGATCAGTTGGCTAGGCGATGGCAATAGATCGGCCACTATAGTCGCTTCGTCAATCGCTTCATCTATGTCATCCGGGGCGTCTGTGTAGTTAATTCCGCTGGTCATATATTTTCCTTCCTTTCCGCCAGTATCCTGCACCGATGATTCGGATACGGCCGTTTCTTATCGTGAATCTTACGGTGGCGATACCACCGTCGCTTGTTTTACCAATGCAAAAGTACCGCTTCTCAGTGGATGAGTGTTTTGTATCTAACAAGATCACTCTGTTCCTATCAAAGAATGCATCCTGGGCTTCGTAGAATGACAGTCCGTGCTTGGCAACGTTCAGTGTGTCCTTACTGTCATCCCATTCGAATTCCATACCTATTATTATACATACTATTATATGTATATCAATGAACTAGCGCTTTGTGTAGACAAGTTGGGCACCTAGCCTTCGCGTTATTGAAGGAGATCGCTTAGTATTCTGGCTTCACCTCATTTTCTTGATTTTCGTCTGTAATTAGCTCGTCCGGGAAAGTTTGGAACAAATCCCATTTCCCCCAGCCAATAGAACAGCATATTGATCTCCTTTCAAGCACCCCAGTAAAGTGGGGTGCTTTTGGTTTGGTTATTTTGGAGGCATATAGAACCGACCAAACTTTTGGCCTCTAGAGGGGTCAAGCCCTGATTCATGCGAAGAGTACGTATTTGCCACTTGGTTAGCTGTACCAACCCTGTTTACTGAACACATTATCCGTAATACCCAACAGTTTATGAGACAATGCTTGTGCCTTTGTGTGGCTATGTCTTGTCAGAAGCTCACTGCTGGTTTCTACGATCTCTTTCATGGGCTTTTTCGATTACACTTTCACTTAATGATGCCAGAAAATCATCTATCTTAGAAAGCTCGGACAACTTTTCAAAATAACCAGGTTCACCTTCGCTTCTATCAACCGTCTGCTGATTCTTCTGGATGATACATTCGACCTTATCGATAATTCTTGCAAAAATTGCCTCGGGAGTTTTTAGATCTTCAAATTCATTCCAGAGCGAATATACCTCTTCGCCGGTTGCACCCTCAAGCTTCTGCTTGATCGTTTCGATAGCTTGTTGCTCATCATCTCTTTTTTGTGCAAGGACGCTAGGGGTTTGTTTTGTAGTTGGCACATCTCCAGCTTCAATTTCAACGAGATCATGAATCAATATCATCTTTAGTACTTTTTCCATATCCAAATTGAGTTTTGTTTTTGGCGCAATCATCATAGCCATTAAGGCCATTCGCCAAGAATGCTCGGCGACACTTTCCTGTCGCCCGTCGATAGCCAGGAGTTACGTAGCTCTCTCTTCAAACCCTCGGCGTAAGTGGTAAAAGCCATAATTTCTTGGATCGTATCCATAATGCGTTTCCTTCGGGTCTTAGGTTCAATCTTACTATAGCATTGTGGTCTTGTATGGATGTAGAGACTTTGAAAGCGGCGGACTATTCATCGTCTTCATCCTCGTCACTATCAGTAGACCTATCTACAACATTAACACCTTCGAGACTTATCAAAGTTCTATAATTGTCCCTTATGCCCAGCCCCAAGGGTGTTACAAAGCTTGTCTACTTAATGCCGACTCGGGCAGCTCTCGGTATGCGCAATATCTTATTGACCAACACGAAGGGTACGATTGTTATGAATAGCCTACCGGTCGGCTATGAACCAATTGGTCCTAGCTTGCAGCAGCTGCGCAATGGTGTGCTGATCTCCTTTGAGGCTGGTGTTACCACTCCTTATTCCCTACAGAATGCCGAAGCACGTGGTACGACATTCGTGGGACCTGCTGAAAAAGTCTATGCTGGCCAGATTATTGGTCTTAACAACCGTCAGGAAGATATGGAAATCAATGTCTGTAAGGCCAAGCATCTGACGAACATGCGCAGTTCATCTAGCGATGGTGTTGTCCAGCTTACCCCTCCAGTGATCTTTAGCCTGGAAGAGTGTCTTGACTTTATTGAAAACGACGAACTGCTAGAAGTAACTCCCAAGCATTTGCGACTACGTAAGCGCGAGCTTGACCCAATTGCTCGGAGGCGTCAGAAGAACCAGTAACCAGGTCTATCTTGATTATTAATTTAATAGTTGTGTTGTCCTGTGCAGGGGTATATATTTATACTTATTAGATAATTAGGGTCATGTCATGAAGTCGTTCGTAGAGTTCAATCAGCGTGGTCTTGAGGATAAACGACGTGCTTGCGGGCCGGCCGGTTCATGCTTTGGCATAATTTTAAGAAATGGCAAACACGTGCCTCCGGATCAAGCCGTTAGACTCATTAATACTGAGAATCCATATGGTCCTTCGGTTGATCTTCACCCACGGAAGGTCTCTACCCTCCATGAAGCAGCTCGTGATGGTAGGCTAGCACCCTTTGGTCAGGCAGTGGGTAGAGTCGCACTTGAGTTTGGTCCAGAGGACATTCTGCTATTCGATACAGAGCATGCAGAAGACGGATCGGGGCTTAAAGTGTCGATACGATACGACTTCAGTGGTTCAGAGGAACTTCAACACTTTGCTGGGCAGCCCGTAGTTGGCACTGGTGCTGAGGCCGTGGCATTTATCGAAGAGCTGAGCCGGCCTGATTCTACTTTTGAAGTTGTATATAACCGAGCTTCCTATACAACTGCGACCTAAGTCCAGCTATTATGGAAGAACGTAATTAGCCTAAGTAGTATTCCGTCGTCTATGACTATTTGCGAGCTGGTCATGTAGCTTGCTATAGATAAATGTCTTGTGGTTTGAGCCGTTAGGCGGGGTCGCCACCGGTAGGTGCATCGCCGGCATGCTTGAGAGCATCGGTGAAGTTATTACCATGACCGTATATGACCATACTGATAGTATCTATCTCTATGGTAAAGCCGACGAAGTCACCACGAGCTACTTTAGCAATCGGTGGAACATTATCTGTTGCTGTTTGCTCGGCAGCCTTGATTGTTCCGTAGTAACCTGAATTCCGTTAGGCCACAACAGATAGGATAAATAACGATGTATAGCAAAAGAGCCACGTTAGTGGCTCTTTTTGGTATGGTGATGGTTGTCAAACCAATAACACAAAAACCAAAGGAGATTTTTATGCAATTTGCATCACTCACCAATGAAGATAGTACCATGATTCTCGTCGGGCTGTACGACATCGCCTACGACTTCCACCAGGCCTTGCTCCGGAAACTACCGCCCTCACTGCCGACACCGGATCAGACGCATCCGCCAACTAAGAAAACGAAGCTACCGCTGGTCATGCTGGTCACCCTCATCCTGTTCAAGTTCTTTGTGGGACACAAAAGCTGGAAAGACTACTACCGCTATCTCAAGTCGCATCATCACGGCGTGACTGTTGGGTTGTTACCGACCTACAAAAACTTCATGGCCAGCGTCCACAAACTGGTCGGCTATGCCTTGGTATTCCTGGAGACGGTACGGAAATACTGCAAGCAAGGAGTAAGCCTCCAATTTGCTGACGCCTCAGCGTTACCGGTATGCAGGATCAAGCGAGAGTTTACGCACAAAGTAGCCAGAGGACTGGCCGCCAAGAGCAAAGGTACGATGGGGTGGTACTACGGGTTCAAATTACATCTGGTGGTTGACAAGGATGGTCTGGTGTTAGCCTGGCGGATTACCACTGCGACCGTAGATGATCGCAAAGGGCTGGCGCTTATCTGGGATGAGCTGACCGGCATGATCGTAGCTGATGCCGGGTACCTGGGGAGTAATTGGCAGGATACGGCCACCGACTTGGGTATACGGCTCATGACTGGCGTCAAGAAGATTATGAAGAAACTTATGACCAGGTGGCAACATACTCTGCTCAAGGCCCGACAGATTGTCGAGACAGTTTTTTCGGTCGTCAAGTTCCGGCTCGGCATGGACAGTACGCTACCGCGTTCTGTCATGGGATACTTCGCCCACTATGTATGGTGCTTACTGGCCTACCGCCCCAGCCATATCTTTATATATTTGTCAAATTTTTCATCGCTCACCACTTATCTCCTTTCAGGTCTAGATACAGATAAACTCTCGTTTTTGTAGCTGCTATTATCCTTAAACTAACAAGCTTAAGTAGGCGTACTAATAGATCATCGCACTTTAACTTCTAAAGTCGGGTGTTACAGTTCTGCACCAAGAAAAACGTACTCTATTGCCACTCGACCCAAGGGGTTCAGGGCTACACTGAACCCTTCCTCTAGGAACGCATGAATATTCCCTATCGGTCTAATGCCATTTATATTGCGCTCATCAGTTTCAAATGTTCCGTATGTAGCATCTCTATCAGGTGCGTGACCACAACATCATGTGCAAGCCTACTAAGCCCCGCTGAATCCCACGCGAGCCGTGGAGGATGTAAACTACTTATTGCATTGTCAATCATCTTTGGGTCGTACACATCTATAGGGCGTACAATACAAAAAGAGAGCAGGCGATATCCAACACTTAGTTTACCTTGTCTTGCTTCTTCTGGATTTTGAAATGTAACTTTAAGTTCTGCCATTTCGTGTAGTTTCTTATATATTCCCTAACATACTATGTCACCAAGACATTGTTGAGGCAACTCCATCGCTGCTACAATTTGCAATCGTTTTATACTTAGCTCTCCAGAAGTTTGGAATATAGACTGCCTCCTCAGTCAAGATCTCTCAACGTCATATATTAACAAATGCTATAATTTAATCATGGCAAGCCCAGCGACTACAGATGATATTAAAGTCCTCCGATCTGAGCTTAAGGACTCCTTTGAGGATGTTACTGCATTATTACGTGTTTTCATGCAGCAAGTTGACGATCGGTTTACCGCAATGGAACAAGAGCAACAAAAAACGCGACAAGAAATATCAAAAGTGTTCGACTATTTGGATAGCCTTCTCAAGAAACACGAGATTACCGACGATGAACGCCTGGTCATGGGCCACCAGCTTGATCGTCTTGATCAATGGACACACGAACTGGCTAAAAAGATTGGCTACGAGCTATCAGCCTGATCATTGAGCAGCTGGATGATTTCACTAATATCGCGTATCTGTTCGTCATCTGTTAGTGCTTCACTCGGAAAAGTTTGGGATAAATCCCATTCCTCCAGCCATATAGGACGCTAACAGATATGGACTCGATAAATTAATCGGGTCTTTTCATTTGGCTCATCAGTTACCATGTTCGAAAATTGACCTACTGCTCACTTGACTAATCCATACAACTTCCGTACAATAATTGTATTGATTAGTCGGAGCAACACTATGTCTACACAAACTATCAACATATCACTTCCCGAAGAGCTGGTTAAAGAAATTGACAAGGCCGCGAACGTTGAATTCGCTAGCCGTAGTGACTATATTCGTCAGGCTCTCGTAGGTAAATTGAGGGCTGATAAAACACGACAAGATGATTGGGATCTGCTCGAGGTATTGGCGGCAGAGATTGGCGAGAGTGCTGCAAAGCAAGGCTACAAGACAGAAGAAGACTTCGTGCGTGCCGTTAAGGAAGTCCGTCGAGATCGCTTGATCAAAACTACTAAGCAGTAATCGAATGCTTGTCCTATACGATACCAACGAGCTAGTAAAAGCACTGTCACGACGTGAAGGCATACTGGCCTTTAAGAGAGATACCGTAGAACGACATATCACAAACATTACATCACGGCATATATTAAGTGAAGTCGAAGCAGTTCTTGCAGAAAGAATGAAACTGACGAAACAGAAAGCAAAAGCCGCAACCCGATTGCTTGAACGCCAATCTATCGTCGTAAATCCTAGAGTTATTGAAAAAGTCTGTCGTGATCCGTTCGACGATTACGTACTAGCGACCGCGAGAGAAGGCACAGTTGAATATCTAATAACCGAGGATCAGGACTTGCTCGTACTAGAGCATTATAAGAACATTGAGATTGTAAGTATTTCTACATTTAGGGGCATTCTGGGCGAGTAACCTCTAATACGATCCGGTTTTATGGTGTCATAGGCGTTCGTAAATCGTCCCCTATGGCCAACCATAAGTTTTTTACTAGACACGCTTATTGTAATATTGTTATAATAAACGCATGATACAAAGCATTCAAAAAGTTATTAAGATCGGCTCTAGCGGGGGCGTTACCATTCCTGCCAAAGAGTTAAAGCGTCAAAAAATAGCCTTTGGTGATGAGGTAGAAGTTATTGTACGCCCACTACATAGCAAAAATACCGACGACCAAAAAGTCCTCACCGCAGCCAAGAAGATTCTCAATGACTACAAGCAAGACTTCGACAATTTAGCAAAGCGATGAATCTACTCTCGCTCGAACAGCTACTAGAGCTACATGCCCTTGTCGTTCAGTCAACAGGAGGAAGCGAGGGGTTGCGTGATCTCGGTAGACTGGAGTCAGCAATCGCTACTCAAACTCAGAATATCTTTGGGGAAGAGCTTTATCCCAAAATCACTGACAAAGCGGCCGCAATCATACGGGGAATTATTGCAGACCACCCCTTCGTAGATGGGAACAAGCGCTCGGCTATGCTTGTAGGTCTTACGTTACTTGAGATTAACGGAATACACTTCTCAGCCAAAAAAGAGGAGATTGAAGATTTTGCCGTTAAAGTAGCTACTGAGCACTTAGATGTACCCCAAATTGCAAACTGGATTATTAAGCACACGTCATAGGTAATTCGAATTCCATCACTCCAGCCATATACCTTCTAAGCACAAGCTTGACAAGCTTAGCTAAGTTAGCTAAGCTATACATATGAAAACCGTTACGATACATGACGCAAAGACAAATCTAAGTAAATATATAGCCGCCGCCTTAAAGGGAGAGAAGGTCTATATTGGTAGCTTCGGTGAAGCGCAAGTTGTATTATCTAAAATATCCGAACACGAGACTCATCTGAAAGGTGTTCGATCTTTTGCTATTGCCAAAGGCAAAATCAAGGAGAATGGCGATGCATTCTCCAACTCTGTCGACAACACAGTCTCTGATCTATTATTTGGTCAATAAAACATGAATATACTCATAGATACCCAGGTACTAGTATGGTTAGTTAATGGCGACTCAAGACTCGGAAAACAAGCAAGGCAAACTCTATTAGACACAGCAAATAAAGTTGCGATTAGCTATTTCTCGTTATTTGAATTAGCTATCAAGGCTAGTATCGGTAAAATCACTTGGGATTCATCGGTTGCAAAAGATCTGTCAAAAATGGGGATAGACCTCGTTATGCCGGATGTTGATATATTAGAGACCTACACGATTATTAGCCCCGATAACCGAGATCCTTTTGATAATGTCATTATGGCGGTCGCACGTAATGAGAAGTACGTGTTTGTAACAAGCGACTCCAAAGTATTGGCTACCGTAGCTTCAGACTTAACAATTATTGATGCTACTAAATAGACCAAGAGTTCTAATCCTATCTCCCCAGCCAAGCACTAGCAATTTGAAAGAAGTGCTTTTTTACTTCTCATTAAACTAGAATGAATCAAAACAAACAGATAGAGGAGATTCACCTTTTATAATTCGACGCTGAGTTTTACACCAGTCTCTTGGGCAATCTGAAGAATCGCATCCCGAAGTTTATCTAGCTGATGAGAAACGGCAGTCATCTCATTATGATAATCTCTCACTTGAGCGCTCAGCTCTCCTATGGCACCTCGAATGTCAGCACGATCTGCAGAAGCTTCGCTGAATTTCTTATTAACGTCAGCTCTAAATTCTTCAATATATTTAAATAATTTCGTGAATTGATCGTCGCTCATATACTCATTATAAACTATCACAATAGTTAGGCGGCTTCTTACTAATTCACATAATCACTCAACCGCGATGAGCTCGATAGTAGGTGTTTAACACGGAACATAATGGCCAGCCATAAAAATCAATCGCCTCTATCTAGAGGGTAGTGCTTATTGACTTAAAAATTATAATAACGTTATAATGTTTATATGATTCAGAGCATTCAAAAAGTTATCAAGATAGGTACAAGCGGTGGCGTTACAATTCCAGCCAAGGAGCTCAAACGTCAGAATATCTCGTTTGGCGACGAAGTCGAAGTAATCGTTAGGCCCCTTCGTGCTAGCAGTAGCGACGACAAGAACGTGCTAGACACAGCCAAGAAAACGTTAGACGAGTATAAACAAGACTTTCAGAACCTTGCTGATCGATGAAAACGATAAGTCTTGAGCAACTCTTACAGATACATGCACTTATCGTAAATGAAACCGGAGGTAGCATTGGCTTACGAGATCTCGGGCGTCTTGAAGCTGCTATTGCTGCACAAAGTCAGAACGTTTTCGGTGAGGAACTCTATCCAACGCTAATTGATAAAGCAGCGGCCATCATAAGAGGAATTATTGCGGATCATCCTTTTGTTGATGGCAATAAACGCACAGCAATGCTAACGGGATTAACATTACTGGAGATAAATGATCTAAGATTCAGTGCTCAGTCTGGCGAGATAGAAAACTTTGCCGTCCTCATAGCAACAGATAAATTAGACGTACCGGCTATTACCGCTTGGCTACGGTCTCATATAGATTAGTTACAGGCCTTCATTATCGAGTAACTTTTTGATCGTATTGATATCGTTGACATGTTCCTCGTCTGTTAGTATTTCATCTGGAAAAGTTTGGAACAAATCCCGTTTCCCCAGCCAGTACCTCTGACAGAGGTAAAATGTTCCACCTGATGTATTTTTTTGATATCTCCATACTCCTACTTCTGTAATTTAGTGTTCGAATCCCTCATGGCCGGTCGTGTGTTCCGCAGTCGTTGTCGTATCTTGGTGATATAATGTCGTTCAATGACAACTGGTAAAGAATTACAAGATCTAGGCGAGGTTCATCTCTGCGTGGAGGCATACGTCTTATATAAGGGCAAGGTGCTTATGCACCGTCGTAGTAAAAACATGAAAAATTTCCCAGGCTATCTTATAGGACCAGGAGGGCATATTGACGAAGGAGAAGACGCAGCGAGAGCAGCCTGCAGGGAAATTGAAGAAGAAACAGGTATCATAGTTTTTCCTGACTCACTTAAGCTAAAATATGTTGGCATTCACCATCACACAGACACTCATACCGTGTGGGTAAATTGGGGGTACTTATCCAAGCCAATTAGTATCCAAGGCGAACTTAGACAATCTGATGAAGGGACTTCTGAATGGTTAGATTTCAGTGAGCTAATGAGAATTAAGGATACGATTTTTCCACCATCGCTTGAATATTTCGACCACGTACTGAATGATACTCCGGGCGTATATATACAAACAGCGAATTCAGTAATAATCACCTAGTTAAGAGTCTTAGTAAAAATATTTTGGAGTCGTAATACGATCCGGGATAACGCGAAGGAGGTGAGCGACAAAACTGATTCATGCAGCTATTCTTCCACGGCCAAAATGATTACTTTCCCCTTGAAATATGTAAATCCAAGCTCTTCCAGTTTGTGAGCTATCAACAAAAAATCAGAAAGTAACGTGTTCCCTCCGCGAACCACATCCCCAGCCAATATTATTTGTAGGTATGAAATACTCCAAATAGGTGATTTAATCACAAACTACTTGCGCTTGCACGTATCAATTACTATAATATACGTATGAAAACTAAATTAACTCTCAGCGTAGATAAGGATCTTGTCCAATTCGCACACGATCGACCCACAGTACCGGTAAGTCTATTTCGGATATTTTTTCCGAGTTCTTATCAGCTCGCAGAACTGCGTTAACTCACCAAACATCTCCTAAAATAAGCTCCATGACAGGTTCTCTGAAGGCGTATTCCATTAACGACTCTAAGGCAGCCATTCATCAACTATATGCAGAAAAATATTCTCATTGATCTCAATGTCATCTTAGATGTACTGCTTGAGCGAAAAGGTTTTAATTCTGCGCAAAACGTTCTTGAACTAAGTGAGAGCAATGACTACCGGCTCTATATTAGCGCCCATATTGTCACTACTTTCGCGTACTTACTCGAAAGCGCTAAAGTTCCTGATTTTCAAATAATCTATCAGTTGAGTTGGCTGCTGGGAACTTTTATGGTCGTGCCCGTAGATAATAAACTACTCATGGATGCGCTAAAGAGTAAGATTAAAGATTATGAGGATGCCGTCGTAGAGCAAGCAGCTATAGCCTGTAATGCGGCAGTCATAGTTACGCAGAATATCAAAGATTTCCAGGCAAGCACTATTCAAGCCTTAACGCCCGAAGCATACTTCCAAAATTAGGCTCGTAAAATCTTATATC
>CAWCCP010000001.1:0-12923 GCA_963794235.1 uncultured bacterium | reverse complement strand
CAACTTTCATCATGCCTCCTATGACGATTATAAGGTTATGCCTATCAGTTTTAGTTTACTAGATATTTTTTGACTAGTTCGGTAACTTGACTAGGAGTCATATCGGCCTTAAGTATGACATCCACAACACCAAGTTGCTTGATGGTATCAGGGATTTCTTGCTCACCTATATTGGTAAGAATAATGACCTTTATATCTTTGCCCCAAGAAGTTTTACGCAACTTTTCTAGCATTTCATCACCTGCCATTTCAGGCATCATCAGGTCCAGCAGGATAATATCTGGCTTCATTTTTTCGGCTAGCTCCAGACCAAATTTGCCATTTTCTGCCGTCTCAACCGAGTAGCCTTCCGCTTCGAATTTAAAGCGGTACATTTGACTTATAGCTTGATCATCTTCGATTATTGCAACTTTAGCCATTATACTTAAGCCTACGAGATGAAGCGTTTTTTCGCAAGACTTATCAATACATTATCAAATGTGTATTTTAGATAAACACGCTTTCTATTGTATAGTGTAGTTTATTATGGGACATCAAAAATTAGTCCTTACAGATCCTTTAACCGAATATCCGGATTTTCTCAAAGAATTGGTTTCGAAATCTAATACGATTGTTCAGTCGGCTCTACAAACACCAAGCCTGATCGATATGACCACTAAAGCGGGGGCGGAAGAATTACAGAATCTTATTGCTAGTCATTCTTCTTTAGAGATTGTTGATAATTATGCCGAGCAATATGCAGAGTTATTGCTGAGTAAGAATGCACATTTATATCGAGCGAATTATGACGTCCAGGTAGCTTCTATTGCTGACATGCTCAAAGAGCATTATGGCGATCACAAAATGTGGCAAATGGGTTCATGGGTCTATTTCCCCTGGAAGAATCAGATCGTGCATATATTGGCGCAAGGAGATTTCGAGTTGCTGCGAACTATCCGAAACCGTGATCTTATAACGAGCGAAGAACAAAAACAGTTATTTGAATTTTCTGTGGCTTCATTTGGGATGAGTGTGGGAAGTGCAGGCGCTCTTGTCATGGCATTAAGTGGGATCTCACGAAAAATTAAGCTAATCGATGGTGCAGTAATTAGCGGTTCAAATCTGAATCGTATCTTAACTGGAGTTTCGAGCGTAGGGAAAAGCAAGGCACTTATAATTGGTCAACAAATTTATGAGATGAATCCATATTCTAAAGTTAAGTATTTTGACAAGGTTTCAAAAGATAATATTGAGAATATTTTAGATAAGCCATGGAAAGTTTCTGCGGTAGTTGATGAAATTGATGACATAGAAATGAAAGTGCGTATCCGCTATGAAGCCCGAAAGCGTAAAATTCCAGTAATTATGGCAACTGAACTTGGTGATACCGTCATGTTAGATGTTGAAAGATTTGATCAGGAGCCAAATCGTCCCTTGTTTCATGATTTGGTACCACATATAGAAGATCTGCTAGATAGGCCAATGGCAAATTATCGAGAGTGGACAAAGCATGCCGTCGGTATTATTGATCCTGTAAATATGCCGATCAAAATGCAGAAGTCATTACTTAAGATTGGTACCACAATCGTTACTCATCCACAGCTTGGATCAACGGTCATGATGACAGGCGGGGTACTAGCATTTGCAGTAAAGAGTATTGCCTTAAACCAGCCCTTAAAATCCGGTCGTTACGTAATTGCCCTTGAAAAAGAACTACTCGCAGACCATAAAACGCGTCAATACCGACGCGAACATAAAAGGCATACTAAGATAATACGAAAATCCGTGAGTGCTATGTAATGAGATCTATTGCATCAACGCGGGGAGAGTAAAATCGTTTCTTACGACCATTTCCTACACGCATGATCGCCAGTATTCGTTGTTTTGTGTTCAATAAAGATTCAATATCTTCATGATAGTTTGAAGCTTCGACAATAGCCGCTGAGGTTGCCTGACTTAAGCCTGACCCTTCAATTGCTAGACTAGCGCGCAAATAGGCTCGTCCGCTTTCAAACCAGTGAGTCATTAAATCACCGTCTGCCAGAATAATAACAATGGCACTTGCTGATTCCCAGCGAGTCTTTTCAACCCTAGTCTCTCGTTTTATTCCGATGCCTAAGCGCATTAAACTTGGTTCCATGATAGCGATAATTGGAGAAATGTATAAACTACGCACAGAGATACCACGTTTCTTGTTCGACCAGGGGAGTAACAATAATCGGCCTAACTCTTTTCGAAAATTCGGATTGCTAAGAGCCAGACTAATCCCCCTACTGGTCAATTTAGCAATTTCAACGATAGATTCTTTATCAGTAACTACCCGAATAGTTGCATTTAGGTCCTGATTTTTATTTTCTATCTGCTGTATAAAAGATTCAGTTATTATGGCTGGCTTATAAATACTACGATCCGTACATCTACTACGCAGGAATTTTACGTTTGCAGAGCTTTCAGTGAAGCTTCCCGCTACCTTTTCAAAATGTAAAATAGCCTGTGATTTCCCATAAGATACATCCCTAGTTTTTAATCCATATGATTCAGCAGTAACGATAAATGATTCGCAAAATATGCCAAGGCTTATAACTGATTGTCTTTTTGTGGGGTCCCCGTCATCGATAACATAGTCAGGGTCAATTTTAAGCACCACCGTATTTTGAATAATACTGGCCCTCCAGGGCTGTGTATTATGTACTGAGGGCGCCAGACGAGCAAGCTCTAGAATTGAAATTAAATTCGCATTGAGTGTAGCTTCGATATCCATCGGTAATGATATTAATTATATGTACATTACTACATTTACTGAAATAATATGCCGGGGTGATATATTTGCAAATATTTAAAACAAATGATATAATGTGAATTTAGGAAGCTTAATTTTCAGTAAGCTCCCACTTCTAACGCTCAGCTTTATTTTATTATATTAGATTGTATCGTATAGTTCTTATGAATCTCCCGATATTACATAGCATAAATGGTCAGGATAAACCTTTGACTACAAAAAAATTCCTTCCTCTTGGTAATCTGAGAAAATATTCTGAGTATGATAATCATGAATTCGTAATATCGATAAATGACGAAGTTTCAGGACTGCGGGCATTTATCGCAATTCATAGTACGAGATTAGGCCCTGCTCACGGAGGTACTCGTATGCAGGTTTATAAAAATGAATCCGATGCCATCAAGGACGTTCTAAAATTATCAAGAGCTATGAGCTACAAAAGTGCCATCGCCGGTTTACCATACGGGGGTGCGAAAGGCGTTATTATGCTTAGAGGAGATCATGATAATCGCGAAGAAATCCTACGAGCATATGCGAATAAGATTGAAAAGCTACATGGTTTATTTAGAACCGGCACAGATGCAGGGGTTACCGACAGCGATGTGGAATATATGGCGAGGTATTCTAATTTCTTCTTGGGGCTTACAAATGACAAGAAGGAAGAACTGACGACATCTAAAACTGCCGCTCAGGGTGTATTTATTGCAATAAAGACGAGCCTAAATTATCGCTATGGAACGGATTCTCTTAAAGATCGAGTAGTTGGTATTAAGGGAATAGGTAAACTTGGACAGGAATTACTTGCACTTCTCTATGCGGATGGTGCGCGAGTGTATATTGCTGATTCGGATGCTAGGCGTGTCGAGACAGTTGGATTACTATACCCAAAAAATGTAAGTGTAGTTGATCCAAACATCATTCATTCATTAGAAATGGACGTTTATGCACCGTGTGCATTAGGTAACGAATTTAAACCTGCAATTATAAAAGAATTAAAATCTCAGATTATTGCCGGAGGAGCTAACAATCAGTTACCCGATTACGCCGCAGGTGATTTATTGTTTAAGCGAAATATTTTATATGCTCCTGATTATATCGTAAATGCAGGCGGCCTAATTTTTGTTTCGGAAGATTTAGAGCAAGGTGAGTTTATGAAAAAGCGTGTTTTTGAAAGGCTCGAAAGAATCCCCGTTACTCTTGAAAGAGTATTTGAGACTTCAGCTCGAGAAAAAATCCCTACTCATCGCATTGCCGATAGACTCGCGCTTGAACATATTCAGGGAATAGCCTAATGATATCCAGCCGCTCTTTAGATTTATTTCGTAAAGCGGCACATGAGCTTCCTGCGTATGGTGCATTTCTAAAATCTAAAAATTTTGATCCTAAAACAGTAAAAAGCATAAAGGATTTTAAAACAGTTCCTGTTACAGGTAAAAAAAGTTACCTCCAAAACTCGACTAGAGACAAGCTTATTTGGAAAAATAATCAGATTGCTCCCTTATGGTTTTGTTCAACATCAGGCTCAACCGGAGAGCCGTACTACTTTCCCAGGACTGACGATATAGCCGCGAGGGGTGCGCAATTTGTTGAGGACTTCTTGAAATATAGCTCGTATGGGCAGGGACGTACGTTAGTAATCTTGGGTTTTGGAATGGGAGTATGGATCGGGGGTGTTATTACCTTGCGTTCATTTGAAATTGCCGCATCAAAAATGAAAGCCCCAGTAGCATTCTTACCGACGGGATATAATAAAAAGGAAGTATTCAAAGCACTTCGCCAATTATCGCCAGATTTTGATCAAACGATCCTAGTAGGCTATCCGCCATTTATTAAAGAAGTTATAGACGAAGCAGAAGATGAAGGTTTAAGTTTGAAAGACTTAAGTTTGCGACTCATATTTGCCGCAGAATCATTTACTGAGACCTTTCGTACTTACGTCTGTAATGAGTCCGGGATAGGAAATCCGTTACTAGATACGCTCAATATATATGGATCTGCTGACATGGGTGCAATGGCGTACGAAACACCCCTAAGCATACTAATCAGGCGGTTAGCACTAAATGATAAAGCATTGTACAAGGATATTTTTGGACAAATAGAAAAAACCCCGACACTTGCCCAGTACAATCCTAATTTTATTGACTTTGAGGTACAAGACGGCGAGCTCTTATTAACGTCTGACGGTGCAATACCGTTTATTCGATATGCTATTGGAGATCATGGAGGAGTTCTAAGTTATAAGCGTATAGAATCACTCTTGAAAAAACATGGCATTGAGCTTGATACTGAAATTCATAAAGCTCATATTGAGTTATTCGTTTCTAAACGCCCTTTCGTTTTTGTATATGAACGAACGGACCTATCTGCAAGCTTGCAGGGTATTATTATTTACCCTGAATTTATTAAAGAAGGTTTACTAAAGCAAGAACTATTACCATATTTTACGCAGCGTTTCATGATGGCCACAAAAAATGACGTACATCATAATCAGTTCTTAGAGATTAACTTGGAGCTACAAAAGGGTGTTATTGCTTCAGATGCCATCAAGAGTCAAGCGCTTAAAGTCATATCAAAAACATTAATTGATAAGAGCTCAGAGTTTGCTGAAGTATCCCGAATTCGACCAAGTGAACAATTAATACGTATTATTCTTTGGCGAAAGGCTCACGAGAAATATTTTGCAGAGGGCACTAAGCAAAAGTGGGTAAAACAAGCATAAGCCTAGTACAATATTACTAGGAATATCAATGCTTGAAATTGCCGTACTTGCTTTAACTGCTGTTATAAACCTATTGCTGGGTCTCATTGTATATTTAAAAAATCCGAACAGCGCTACAAATAGGCTCTTCTTTTTATTGGCGTCAGTATTTGTCGGCTGGTCAATCGTAAATTATCTCTCAGAGCACCCTGTTTGGTTCGGCCAGATTATTTGGATACGATTAGTGTTATGCTTTGGGGCTCTACTTAACCTGTCGGTATTACTAACGTTCCTTGCATTCCCCTTGTTAAGTCTACCGTTGAAATATAGCCGGAAGGTGAGACTTGCAACCATTTCTACAGTTTTTGTAATGCTTCTTACATTAACACCTTACGTATTTAAAGGACTGACTATTACCAACGGGAAAACCAATCCGATTCCTGCCCCGGGAATTGCGCTTTTTTTAGCCCAAACGATTATATTAATCGGAGCATCTTTATTTACCCTTATTGTTAAATTTAAGACATCCTCCGGTAAAGCGCGTGATCAACTTCGTTTGATTTTATTTGCTGTTGCAGGGACTTTCTCCTGCATATTAATCACAAATTTTTTATTAGTTATTTTTTTCAATATCACGCTTTTTGTAGCTTTTGGCCCTGCATTTACGCTCATATTCAGTCTTGCATTTACTTACGCAATAGTTAAGCATCGACTTTTCGATATACGCCAAGCCGCAGCAAGAGGCTTAGGCTATGTTTTTACAATAATTTTCATGGCAATAGTCTATTCATTTGTCGTTTTTGGAATCTCATCACTCATCTTTGATCTCGATCAGCCTACGATGACGGTCCGGGTAGTGTATGGCATTATCGCAATATTGTTGGCGTTATCTTTCCAGCCTATTAAGCGTTTTTTTGATCGAATTACAAATAGATTTTTCTTTAAGGATGCCTATGATCCCCAACAATTTTTAGATCAACTTAACAAAGTCTTGGTTGAAAGAGTCAATCTAAAAGAATTGCTCAATGAAATCGGGATAATTATGAACTTTCAGCTTAAATCTAACGGTTCCGCATTTATCATTTACAAAACTGCTTATGCCCCTGAGCGTATTATTGGAGCCGTAAGCAAATTTAATAACGCAGATATCGTGATGATAAAACCAAAAATAAAGCAATCATATAAAAAAGTAATAGTAGCAGATTACCTTGAAGGAGTTGACCAACGGCTAGGTGATGAATTGAAAGAAAAAAATATAGCAGTTGTCATTCGCTTAATTCCTAATTTCAAGCAGAAAACAGAAAGTATAGGAGAACTTATTCTGGGTCCTAAGAAGAGTGGTGATCCCTATACAAATAGTGATATTCAACTATTAGAAATTATCGCTAATGAACTTGTAGTGGCGATTGAGAATGCTCTACGGTTTGAAGAAATTCAGCATTTTAACCTCACACTTCAAGCAAGAGTTAATAATGCAACCCATCAACTACAGCGTGCTAATGAACGATTAAGGGAATTAGATGAAACAAAAGACGATTTTATTAGTATGGCAAGCCATCAACTGAGAACTCCGCTTACAAGTGTGAAGGGATACATAAGCATGGTACTGGAGGGGGATGCAGGCAGGATAACAAAAATGGAAAGAGAAATGTTGGGGCAGGCTTTCATGAGCTCCCAACGCATGGTCTATTTAATTGCAGATTTACTTAATGTATCAAGATTAAAAACAGGTAAGTTTATTATTGACTCACACGAAGTAAATTTGGCATTACTTGTTCAAGAAGAGTTGGGCCAACTAAAAGAAACTGCCGCAGCTCGGAAATTAAACTTATGCTACGATATGCCAAAAGATTTTCCGAATGTAATGTTGGATGAAACAAAAACGAGACAGGTGATTATGAATTTTGTCGACAATGCTATTTATTACACACCTGCCGGTGGCAAGATTGATGTTGTGCTTAATAACAATGCTAATAATATTGAGCTGAAAGTTATAGATAACGGCATTGGCGTGTCCCGCAGTGAACAGCCGCACTTGTTTACAAAGTTTTATCGGGCTGGTAATGCCCGCAAAGCCAGACCTGATGGTACGGGGCTAGGGTTGTTTATGGCAAAAAAAGTCATACTTGCTGAAGGCGGCAGTCTGATTTTTGAAAGCCAAGAAGGTAAGGGAAGTACTTTCGGGTTTATGTTTAGTAAAGCTAAAATCGCAGTCAATACGCCTCTGCCATCTTCATAATTAGTGTCATAGAAGACTGTAATTATTGCTCAGCAAGTATTGACGTTATTAAATTCACTTTTTGTGAAAAATACTGTTTTTTCTATATTTCGTAGTATAATGACTCGTGCACTAGGCTAAGTTTAGCTAAATTAATTATAGAATTCGGAGAAACTATGGGAATGACGAGCAAGAGTCACTACCTTAAGGTAGCGAGCCATGAGGGTAGAAAAGGCGAAGTAAAAAAGGTGGTATTGCTATACTCTGGCGGACTTGATACGTCTACGATGTTGAAATGGATACAGGATGAATACAAGGCTGAAGTAATAGCGCTTACTATCGACATCGGTCAACAAACCGAAGATTTAGAGGAGATACGCCAAAAAGCACTTATGCTTGGGGCTACGAAAGCTTTCGTTATTGATGCGAAAGAGGAGTTTGCTAACGAATATATTGCCAAAAGTATCAAGGCAAACGGTATGTACCAGGGAAGATACTATCTTTCCACGCCACTTGGCCGCCCACTGCTCGCGAAATGGGCCGTTAAAATTGCTGCCCAAGAAGGCGCAGATGCATTTGCGCACGGTGCTACCGGTAAGGGTAACGATCAAATTCGTATGGAGGGGTCCGCGCTTGCGCTTAATCCTGATATAAAAGTGATCGCACCAGTTCGGGAATGGGGTATGGGTCGAATTGAGGAGTTAGCTTACTGTAAGGCTCACGGTATCCCTGTTAAGCAAACCAGCGAAAAACCCTACTCTTATGACGATAATATGTGGGGTGTCACGGGAGAAGGCGGCGAGATTGAAAATCCTGCTTTGATCCCACCGCTCGATGCGATTCTACAGGTTTGCCGTACCCCGGAAAAAGCGCTTAATAAGCCAGAGTATATTACGATAGAATTTGTAAAAGGCTTACCAGTTGCCGTTGATGGCAAACAAATGGGGCTGGTTTCTATCATCGAACAACTCAATGAACGCGCCGCAAAACACGCAATTGGTATTGTGCATTTACTCGAAGACCGAGTCATCGGTTTAAAGGTTCGCGGAATCTATGAAGCACCTGCCGCAGAAACAATTATTACAGCTCATAAGGCCTTAGAGCGCTTTACATCAACTCGCTTGGAAAATGAATTTAAAACGATCATAGATGAAAAATGGGCGTATACGTGTTATGGTGCGCTGTGGTTCGAGCCACTCATGGACGATCTTAATGCATATATTGACCGTGTAAACGATAAAATTACCGGGAAAGTGACCGTTAAAGTATATAAAGGGCATGCTGAAGTAGTCGCTGTCGAGACTCCAAATTCGTTGTACGACGAAAAATTAGCTACTTTCATGGAAGGTGACTATTTCAACCAGAACGCATCAGCTGGATTTATTGAACACTACACGCTTCAAATGAAGCTCGCGCAACGGCGCCGTCGCACCGCATTATTAGCAATAGGCGGTCGGGATAAGAAGGTTAAATTGCTGCCTGAGATGAAACAGCTTAACAATCTTGGTTATCAGTTGTACGCCACCTACAAGACGCACAAATTCTTAAAGTCTAATGGGATTGAGGCCATTCTTGTGAATAAGATATCTACACCTGAACTCAAGCCCAATTTAATCGATTTGCTTGACGCAAAGCGATTTGATCTTGTCGTTAATATACCGACTACGACTGACCGAGAAGAGACAATCGAAAAGGAGAAAACTGACGGCCAGATCATTCGTGAAAAGGCAATCAGTAGTGACACGCCAATTATTACTGACGTTTCAGTAGCTCAAAGTGCGGTAGCAAAATTAGTAAAAGCGAGGGTTTAAGCGTATGGATGTAAAAAAAGTACTTCTCTGTCGGCCAAATTATTTTTCGGTGGACTACATTATTAATCCTCATATGCAACCGCATTCGGTTGATCTTCCTAAGGCAATCGAACAGTGGAATAACTTGGTTGAAGTCCTCAAAGGCCTCGGTATTACCGTTGAAATTATTGACCAAGCCGAAGGCGTGCCGGATATGGTCTTTGCCACTGACCAAGGCATAGTTCGAGGCAAAGAGGTTTGGTTGGCTAGTTTTCGCTACGCTGAACGACAGAAAGAGCGTCCTTACTACCGTGATTGGTTTCGAGATCATGGGTATGAGCTTCGCTCACTGACGAATATATTTTCGTTCGAGGGTGGTGATACGCTCTTCTTTGGGGATATGTTACTAGTCGGTACTGGTTTTCGGGCAAACGTAGCCTCATGTGAAGAATTATCAGATGCTTTAAGTATAGATGTCATCCCCTTGCGTCTCGTTGATGCAAGTTTTTACCACTTGGATATGGCATTTCTGTCTATCGATAGCGAAACGGCATTTTATTATCCAGCTGCATTCAGTAAGAACTCAACGAACCTACTAAAGAGGATTGTTAAAAACCTCTACGAATTGACGAAAGAACAAGCAGATGCCTATGCGGCCAATTCATATGTCACGGGTAATACGGTGATTGTACAGAGCGGCATACCTGGCTTTAAAGAGAAACTTGAAGAACTTGGTAAAAAAGTTGTTGAAGTGGATGTTAGTGAATACCGTAAGGCAGGAGGCGGTATCCACTGTCTTATAAACACGCTTGAAATTACATAACGATTCCCTCCACGGAGCTTTCGTATGGTCTCAGTTCATTTTTAAGGGCTGAGGCTATTTTATAACGCAATATTTTTATAATTAAAGTGCCTAGAATACGGAACATCAGGCACTTATTATGTAATGTTTTAATAACAGTTTTTGCTAAGCTATAGCTATATAAAGTCGCATCTATTCTTTACATGATTTAATACATTTTACCTCTGTTAAATGTATCCTTGGATGGCTTTAAAAACATATCAAATATGTTATAGATTATTGCTTATGGTTCAGAATTATTATTTAGATTATTGACAATAATGCAAGCTTGTGTTATTATGCAGGGATCATCATTCCTATTAGGACATGGTGGGGTGTTTTTTTCAAGGGCTTTGCGCTCATTGCGTACTGTCCTACGAAGATCGCATAGGGTGAGTTCAAAAGAACAACTAATCAGGGAGGCATTTATTGTCATGAACGTTTTATCAAAGCTTAAAAGCGCAACACGCAAAAGCATTATGCTTGGCGCTGTTACGGCAGCAATGGTTGGAGCTGGTTTATTTGTAACCAGTATGGCTCCAGCAGCAGCTGAAACATACAATTGCGATAGTAACGCAGTTATTTATTGTGGCGCATCAAGTGCCAGTCAGGTTACTGAACGCTATAACGATGGGGTGTCTGGACACAACACCGCTACAAGCATTCACCACATTTACAGCCACTTTGGCATCAGCAGTTCTGATATCCAAAGTATTAAAAGTACCGCTCAAATGGGTACAGTAACAAAAAGCGGTGACGTATATATTGGTAGCAAGCTTGTTGCAACTGATGCGGTAACTGCAGGTCGTGAAAATATTGCAGGAAGTAAAACTGTAACTTACGATGGTACAACTTTTTATACTCGTGAGCCAAAAGTTTCTTTCTTAAATAATTCATTGGATGCATACGTTGTTATGCAAAACGGTCAATTTAAATACGCAATTCTTGTTAGTTGCGGTAACCCTGTAATAGCAACACCAGTACCAGCACCTAAGCCTACACCCAAACCTACCCCTACTCCTTGCTACCAATGTACCAGCCTTACTGATACGCAGGATGCTCGTAACCAGTTTACGTTCACTGCAAAGGCAGAAGCTTCAAATGGCGCAGTCATTACTGGTTATGTCTTCAACTATGGTGACGGCACCAACCAGACTGTTTCAACTTCAGCTGCTAGTACAACTGCACAGCACACGTACAGCAACTCAGGTACTTTCAATGTCAGTGTTTCAGCTTTAGTAAAAGTAAACGGTGCAATTAAGACTGTTACTGCTGCTAACTGTGCAACTACTGTTAAGGTAACTCCTGTTCCTACCCCTACTCCTTGCTACCAATGTACCAGCCTTACTGATACGCAGGATGCTCGTAACCAGTTTACGTTCACTGCAAAGGCAGAAGCTTCAAATGGCGCAGTCATTACTGGTTATGTCTTCAACTATGGTGACGGCACCAACCAGACTGTTTCAACTTCAGCTGCTAGTACAACTGCACAGCACACGTACAGCAACTCAGGTACTTTCAATGTCAGTGTTTCAGCTTTAGTAAAAGTAAACGGTGCAATTAAGACTGTTACTGCTGCTAACTGTGCAACTACTGTTAAGGTTTGTCCTCCACCAGCTGCTGAGTGTACTGAATTACAGTTATCTCAGAATCCTGCTAACCCACTTGAAGTTAAGGCTATCGTTACTGATACTACAAGTAATGGTGCTACTTTAAATGGCGTTAGCTATGACTGGGGTGACTCAGTAACAACTCCTGCAATCTGCAGACTACTGCATACCACACGTACGCTGCTAATGGCACTTACACTGTTGTTGCAACCCTTACATTCAGTAACGGTGTCGCAAACTCTAACTGCCAAGCATCTGTAACGATCAACACTGTAACGCCTACCTGTGACGAACTTAACCTTAACGTAGACAATACTAGTAAAACCGTAACAATCACGGGTGTACAGTCAACCGCTAACAATGGTACCTATGAGTACACTACGATTGACTGGGGTGACGGCACTGCACAAACGACTGCAACTGCCGTTCTGGTCAAACACACACCTATACAGCTAACGGCCCCTTCACTGTAGTTGCTACTACGCACTTTACGGTTAATGGTTCTGATTCAGGTGTTACAAGTGCAAACTGCCAACAACCTGTTAGCTTTACCGAATACCCCTCCATGTTACTCCTCCTGCACCCACCACTCCAACCCAACTAGTTAATACTGGTCCTGGAAATATGATTGGTTTGTTTGCAGGGGCAACCGTCTTAGGTGTCGCTGGCTACTACATGTTCATTAGCCGACGCCTAAGCCGTGAGAGCTAATCGTAGGGTAAAATTAGCTGTGGATAACCGGTAGCATGTTTGTAAATAATATGCTAAGCTATATATAGTTGACTGACCATGACTGACCGCTCTTAGACCAAAATACTACCCAGAAAATCCCCCTCGTTTAAAGAGGGGGATTTTCTTACTATCTCTGTTATGGTACTATATCCCGAGCTTCGGCTTGTACATACGGCACTGTCAATTGCTTTTGATTTGAAGAACGTGGCCCCATCGTCTATCGGTTAGGACATCAGGTTTTCATCCTGGCAAGAGGAGTTCGACTCTCCTTGGGGT